>NZ_JBPJZL010000009.1:0-340506 GCF_051216835.1 Variovorax multivorans | reverse complement strand
GTCGAAGGGGTTCATGCTCATCTTGACGTTGGCAATGTCCACTCCGGTGCCGTCGCTCTTGACGCGCACTTTCACGTTGTAGTCGACGACCCGTTTGACAGGTACAAGAACCTTCATGGCTGTTCCTTTGAATGACGAAGAAATGAATGAGTGAATGGGTTACTCGAGCTTGGCGCCCGACTGCTTGATGAGGCGTTCCCACACCGGGCGCTCGGCCTTCCAGGCGGTGGCGAAGAGTTCGGGCGAGCTGTCCTTGATCTCGAAGCCCATGGCCGCCACGCGTTCGCGCACGTCGGGCTGCTGCGTGGCCTTGCGCACTTCTTCGGCGATGCGGTCCACGATGGGTTTCGGTGTCTTTGCAGGGGCTGCGATGGCGAGCCAGCCCGTCACGCGATAGGCCTCGTCCTTCAGGCCTTGCTCGGCGAGCGTGGGCACGTTGGGCAGCGTGCTCATGCGGCGCTCGCCGCTCACGCCGATGGCGCGGATCTTCCCGGAGTCGATGTGCGGCTTGGCCACCAGCGCGCTCGCATACGCCATCTGGATCTGGCCGCCGATCAGGTCCTGCATCATCGGCGCCTCGCCCTTGTAGGCGACGTGGTTCATGTCGGACTGCGTCGCCAGGCTCATGTGCGCGCCGGCCAGGTGCGGGTATGCGCCCACGCCGTACGAACCGTAGGCCACCTTGCCCTTGTTGGCGACGACGTACTTCAGCAGCTCGGGGCCGGTCTTGGCGGGCACGCTGGGGTGCACCACCAGCACCAGCGGTGCCATCGCGATCTGGTAGACCAGCGTGAGGTCGCGCTGCGTGTCGTAGGGCAGCTTCTCGTAGAGGAACTCGTTGGTCATCAGCGAATTGCTCAGCCCCAGCACGATGGTGTAGCCGTCGGGCGCCGACTTGGCGACCGCGTCGGTGCCGATGATGCCGGCCGCGCCGGGTTTGTTGTCGATGATGACGGGCTGGCCCAGGCCGGCCGACATCTTCTGGCCGATCACGCGCGCAAGCACGTCGGTGGCGCCACCGGCGGCGAAGGGCACCACCAGGCGGATCGGCTTGTTCGGGTAAGCGGTCTGGGCATTGGCTGCGGGCAGCGCGCACAGCGTGACGACGGAAGCGGCGGCGCACAGCAGGGCGCGGCGGTTCGGAAGGCGGATGGTCATGGCTTGTCTCTGTCTCTCGGTTTCAAAAAGGGTCACTGCGCCCCGATGCGCGTCTTGAAGGGCAGGGGCTCCAGCGCCTTCTGCAGCCGCTCCTGCAGCGCAGCGGCCAGTGCGCCCGCCGCTGCGCCATCGATCAGCACGCGCACGAGGCTTTCGCCATCGGTTTTCACCACAGGGCGCGCGGCCTCGGACACGCCGAGCGACACGCACACCTCGGCGACCGTCGCGCTCACCACCTGGCGCGCGGCCATCGCGCGCAGCTCGGGCTTGTAGATCTTTCCGACGTTGGTCATCGGCATGGTCTCGATCACCGACACCCACTTGGGCTTTGCGGGCGCTTCGTCCACGCGCTCGGCGGTGAAGGCCAGCAGCTCTTCTTCCGTCGCCGAGGCGCCAGGCACCAGCGTCGCGAAGATCACCGGCAGTTCGCCCGCATAGGCATCGGGCGCGCCCACTGCGGCGCACAGCTGCACGGCCGGGTGTGCGCCCAGCGCGTCCTCGATGGTCTTCGGGTCGATGTTGTGGCCGCTTCGGATGATCAGGTCCTTCGAGCGGCCCGTGAGGTTGAGCCGCTCTTCGCTGTCGATCCAGCCGAGGTCGCCGGTCGCGAGCCAGCCGTCGGCCGTGAAGGCCTTGGCGTTGTCGGCCGGGTCCACGAAGCCCGAGAACACGTTGGGCGACTTGAACAGCACCATGCCCTGTTCGCCGGGCGCCACTTCGCGGTCGCTGGCGCTGCCGTTCTCGTCGAGCGCCACCACGCGCATCTGCATGTACGGCAGGCGAAAGCCGACGCAGCCCGCGGGCCCGTCCACGCCCGGCGGCGTGATGGTCGAGATGCCGGCCATCTCCGTCATGCCCAGGCTCTCGTGCACATGCAGGCCGAACAGGCGCTCGAAGCGCGCAGCCAACTCGGGCGCGAGCACGGCGGCGCCAGTGCGGCAATAGGTGATCGACGAGATGTCCGCACCGGCTAGCGGCACATTGGCCAGCGCCGCGAGCACGGTGGGCACGGCCGATAGCGAGGTCGGGCGGTACTTCGCCACCAGCTTCCAGTAGTTGGCCAGCACCTCCTTGTTGCGCAGCAGCGAGGGCGTGGGAATGATCACTTCCACGCCCGCCGACAGCGACGACAGCGAAGCCGGCAGCACGCCCGCCACATGGAACAGCGGATAGCCGTTGATGGAGATGCCGTTCTCGTTCATGCCCGCGACCTGCACGCTGGCCCAGGCCGTGAACACCTGCGCGCGGTGGCTGTGGCGCGCGAGCTTGGGCGCGCCCGTGGTGCCACCGGTGTGGAAGTAGGCGGCGATGTCGGAAGGCGCGATGTTGCGGCCGCTCACGAGACGGTCGTCGGGTTGCGCGGCGCGCAGCACGTCGAACTCGGCAACGCCCGGCAGCGCGGTCGCGCTGTCCGATCCTGCTCCAGGCAGCGTGCCGGCCGCGCCCGGCGCCTCGTCGTGCGGCGCCACGCGCAGCACGGTGGTGAGCGTGGGCACCTGGCCGCGCAGGCGCATCGCCTTCGACCACATGCCCGATTCGCTGTCCGAGCCGTAGGCGATCAGCACCTTGGCGCGGCCCGCGGTCATCAGTGCGACCAGCTTCTCGTCGGTGAGCAGCGGGTTCAGCGGCTGCACGATGCCGGCCGCCTCGCCGCCCCACAGCGCAAGGTGGTACTCCAGGCAACCGGGCAGCAGCACCGCCACCGCATCGTCCGGCCCCACGCCCAGCGTGTGCAGCATGTTCGCGGTCTGGTGGATGCGTGAAAGCAGCTCGGCATACGACCAGCGGATGGGCTCGTCGGCCGGGTTGCCGGTGCGCAGGAAGGTCAGCGCCGTCTTGTTGCCGAAGGCATGCCCCGCGTTGCGGAAGATCTCGTAGGTGCTGCGCACCGTGAGCGCCTGCTCCAGCGGTGTCTCTTCGAGCTTGCGGATGTCGGCGAGGCTGCGAACGGGAAGGGCGGGGCGAAACGGTGCGCCGACCGGGGTGCTGTAGTTGTTGTCGTGCTTGGTTGTCATGTCTTGTCTCCTTGGTGTTGTCGCCCTGCCGGCCCGGCCGTTTTACTGGTTCGTGATGTGGTTGTCTCGAATGACCTTGCCCCAGCGCTCGAAGTCCTCGCGCATGCGCACGCCAGTCTGTTCGGGCGTGCGGTAGGCCGAGAAAGTGCCGACGCTCTGTAGCTTGTCCTGCACTTCCTTGTCGGCCAGCGCGGTCTTCAGTTCAGCGCTCATGCGGTCGATCACGTCCTTGGGCGTGCCGGCCGGTGCCAGCAGGCCGCCCCACGAGGTTGCGTCGAAGCCCGGGAATCCTTGCTCAGCCACCGTCTTCACATCGGGCAGCAGGCTCACGCGCTGGCCGGAGCCGACCGCGATGGCGCGCAGCTTGCCGGCCTTGATGTGCGGCAGCACGCCCACAAGGTCCGAGAACATGGCGGGCACCTGGCCGCCGATCAGGTCGGTCACGGCCGGTGCGCTGCCGCGGTAGGGCACGTGCTGCATGTCGAACTTGCCTATGGTCTTCAGCTGCTCGGTCGTCAGGTGGCCGAAGCTGCCGGCGCCCGCGCTCGTGTAGTTGAGCTTGCCGCCTTCGGCCTTGGCCTTGGCGATCAGGCCCTGCACGCCGGTCACGTCGGGCAGCGACTTGGGGTTGACCACCAGCACGATCGGCAGGTCGTACACCGAGCCCACGGGCGTGAAGTTCTTGAAGATGTCGTAGCCGGTGGGGCCGTAGAGGTGCGAGGCCAGCAGCGTGGGCGTGGCCAGCATCACGAAGGTGTAGCCGTCGGCCGGCGCGCGCGCTGCCGCGGCGGCGCCCACGGTGCCCGATGCGCCGCTGCGGTTGTCGATCACGATGCTCTGCTTGAGCGCGACCGACATCTTCTGCGCCACGATGCGCGAGGCCACGTCGGTCGGGCCGCCGGGCGGGAAGGGCACGATCAGCGTGATCGGCTTGGCGGGCCAGGCTTGCGCGAAGGCGGCGCCGGCCACCAGGGGCAGGGCGAGTGCGAGAAGGGCGCGGCGAACGGGACTGCGGAGAGAAGAAAGGGATGCCATTGGGTTTGTCTGCTTTGGAAATGCGGGCGCCTGTCTTCTTCAGACGACGCCACTCGTTTTAAGCGCGGCCAGCTTTTCATCCGACAGGCCGAGCAGGGACTGCAGCACGTCGTGCGTGCCTTCGCCCAGTGTGGGCGGCGCGCTGCGCACGGGCAGGCGCTCGCCATCGAAACGGTAGGGCGGCGCCAGCACGTTGACCGTGCCGGCCACCGGATGCGGCTGCGTGGTGACAAGGCCGGCATCGGTCGCGCGCTTCGATTGCAGCGCTTCGAGCAGGCCCAGCACCTCGCCGCACGGAATGCCCGAGGCAGTGAGCTTCGCGAGCAGGTCGGTGCGCTGGCGCTTCGCCAGCTCGGCGTGCAGCTCGGGCAGCAGCACCGCGCGGTTCGCCGAACGCAGGATGTTGGTCTTGAAGCGTTCGTCGGCCGCGAGATCGGGCCGCTCGATCACGTCGGTGCAGAAGCGCGCGAACTGCGCGTTGTTGCCCACCGTGATGACCAGCGGACCATCGGCCGCATCGAACACGCCGTAGGGCACGATCGACGGGTGCGAGTTGCCGTAGCGCGGAGGGTCTTCGCCCATCAGCAGCGCTTCGAGGCCGTAGTAGGCGGTGATCATCAGGCCGCAATCGAACAGCGCCATCTCGACGTGCCGGCCCTTGCCGGTCTTCTCGCGCTGGTACAGCGCGGCCAGGATGGCTTGTGCCGAGTACATGCCGGTGAACAGGTCGACGGCCGCCACGCCGAACTTCAGCGGTGGCTGGTTGGCTTCGCCGTTGAGCGCCATCAGGCCGGCCTCGCCTTGAACGACGAGGTCGTAGCCCGGGCGTGCGGCTTCGGGGCCGGTGCGGTCGTAGCCTGAGATCGAGCAGTAGATGAGGCCGGGCTGCTCCTTGCTCAGTTGCTCGTAGCCCAGGCCCAGCTTGTCGATGCCGCCGAACTTGAAGTTCTGGATCACCACGTCGCATTGCTTGGCGAGATCGCGCGCGATCTGCTGGCCTTCGGGCGTCTGCAGATCGAGCGTGACCGAGCGCTTGTTGCGGTTCACGCTGTTGAAGTAGGCGGTCTCGGTCTTGCCCACGCGCAGGCCCCAGTCGCGCGTGTCGTCGCCGCGGCCCGGGTGCTCCACCTTGATGACTTCGGCGCCCATGTCGGCCAGCACCATGCCGCACCAGGGGCCCGCGAGGATGCGGGACAGATCGAGGACGCGCACGCCGGCAAGCGGCAGCGAGGAATTCAGCGAAGACATGGCAGCTCCAGAAAGACGAAAAACCTCCGCACCTGCGTGCAAGAGGTTGGAAGGGTGAGCACGGCGCGTGTCAGGGCGCGTCCTGTTTCTGTCGGCGCAGCGCGACGAAGTCGGCCTTGCGCTTGCCGAGGAACGCGCCGATGCCTTCGGCCGCTTCGGCATCCGCCTGCGACTCGACCATGAACACGGCCTCGGCGTCGAGCTGCTCTTCCAGCGTGGCACGGTGTGCCTGGCGGCACAGCGTCTTGATGCGTGCGCTCGCGCGCTGCGGGCCGCTTGCCACCTTGGCTGCGAGCGCGATGGCTTCGGCCAGTGCTGCGCCCTTGTCGGTCAGGCGGTTGACCGCGCCCAGCGCGTGCAGGCGCTCGGCCGGCATGCGGTCGCCGGTCAGGCACATCTCGGTCAGCACCTGGCGCGAGACGAACTCCGAGAGGAACGCCGTGGCGCCACCGTCCGGCGTGAGGCCGACCTTGACATAGGCCACGGTGTAGAAGGCGTCGCGTGCCGACACCAGCATGTCGCAGGCCAGCGCCATCGACAGGCCGGCGCCGGCTGCACCACCTTCGACCGCCGCGATCACGGGCTTGCCGCAATCGCGGATCGCGCGGATCAGGTTGTTCAGGCCTTCGAGCTTCTCGCGGCGTTCCGACGCGGGCAGCTCGCGGCGCTTGGCCAGCAGGTTGAGGTCGCCGCCGGAGCAGAAGAAGTCGCCCGCGCCGGTGAAGACGATGGCGCCGACCTCGGGGTCGTTCTCGGCGTCGGCGAGCGCGGCAGAGAGTTCGGCGTACAGCGTCGGCGTGATCGCGTTGCGCGCGCCGGGGTTGCTGTTGGTGAGGATGCGGACCGCACCCTCCTGCGAGATCAGAACCGTCTTGTCCGTCATGCCGCAATCTCCTTACCGAGCGCGATGTAGCGCTGCAGATGATGGTCTTCGTCGCCCAGCTGGTGGTCGATCATCACGAGGCGCTTGGCGTAGTGGGGCATCGGCAGCTCCCACGTCATGCCGATGCCGCCGTGCATCTGGATGCTTTCTTCCGCCACCAGCGCGCCGATGCGGCCGATGCTGAACTTGGCGGCCGACAGCGCACGCTCGCGCGTCAGGCGGTCGCCGGTGTCGATGGCTGCTGCGGCGTTGATGACTGCCGAGCGGGCCTGCTCGATTTCGAGCAGCAGGTCGGCCATGCGGTGCTGCAGGGCCTGGAAGCTGCCGATGAGAATGCCGAACTGCTTGCGCGTGCGCAGGTATTCCAGCGTGGCGGTCTTGGCGGCTTCCATTGCGCCCAGCGCTTCGGCACACAGCGCGAGCACGCCGCGGCCGATGGCGCGTTCCAGCGTGGCGTGGCCCTGGCCTTCGGTGCCGAGCAGTGCATCGGCACCCAGCTTCACGCCGTCGAACGCGAGCTCGGCCACACGGCCGCCGTCGATGGCGGGGCAGCCGCGCACCGTGAGGCCGGCAGTCTTTGCGGGCACGAGGAACAGCGAGATGCCGGCTTCGTCGTCCACGTTGCCCGAGGTGCGGGCCGAGACCAGGAACAGGTCGGCCTGCTCGCCTTGCGGCACGACGGCCTTGGCGCCATTCAGCACCCAGCCACCGCCGCTGCGCTCGGCCTTGGTTGCCACGCGGGTGCGTTCGTAGTGCGTGTCGGCCTCGTCGTGCGCGAAGGCCGCAACCGTCACGCCGTTGATGATGTCGCCGAGCTTCTCTTTCTGCGCATCGGTGCCTGCGGCGCTGATCGCCTCGCCGACCATCACCGCGCCCAGCAGCGGCTCGATCACGAGGCCGCGGCCCAGTGCCTCGAAGACCACGGCGATGTCGAAACCGCCGCCGCCGAAGCCGCCGTCGGCCTCGCTGAACAGCGCGCCGATCACGCCCAGCTCGGCGAACTGCTGGAAGATTTCCTTGCTGAACCCGTGCTCCGATTTTGCGATGCGGTCGCGCGCGTCGAAGGCGTACTGCTCGCTGATGAAGCGGTTCAGGCTGTCGGCGAGCATGCGCCGGTCTTCGGTGTGTTCGAAGTTCATTGCATGTCTCCTTTACAGGCCCAGGATCATCTTGCTGATGATGTTCTTCTGGATTTCGTTCGAGCCACCGAAGATCGACAGCTTGCGGTTGTTGAAGTAGCGCGAGGCGGCAGCCGATGCGTAAGGCGGCCCGAAGGTCTCGCCTGTGAAGCCGTCCTTCAGCGCCTCTGCGATGAAGGGGCGGCCGTACACACCCATCGCGCGGCGGGCCAGCGAAGAAATCTCCTGGCGGATCTCGGTGCCGCGGATCTTCAGCATCGAGCTTTCCGCGCCGGGCATGCCGCCGCCGGCCACCGCCGCGATCACGCGCAGGTTGGTGGTCTTCATGTTCTCCAGGTCGATCTCCACGCGCGCCATGCGTGCCGCAAAGGCCGGGTCTTCGGCCAGCGGCTTGCCGTTCTTCGTCTGCGTAGCGGCAATGCCCTTGAGCTGTTCGAGCGCGGCCACCGAGAAGCCCACGCCCGCGATGTTGGTGCGTTCGTAGGTCAGCAGGTACTTGGCGCAGGTCCAGCCCTTGTTCTCTTCGCCCACGAGGTTCTCGGCGGGCACGCGCACGTCGGAGAAGAACACTTCGTTCACTTCATGCTCGCCGTCGAGCGTGATGATCGGGCGCACTTCCACGCCGGGCGAGTCCATGTCGATCAGCAGGAAGCTGATGCCTTCCTGCTTCTTCGCCTCGCGATTCGTGCGCACCAGACAGAAGATCATGTTGGCGTGCTGGCCCAGCGTGGTCCAGGTCTTCTGGCCGTTCACGATGTAGTGGTCGCCCTGCGCGTCGATGCCGCGCACGGCCGAGGTCTTCACCGCGGCCAGGTCAGAGCCCGCGCCGGGTTCCGAATAGCCCTGGCACCACCAGTCGGCGCCGTTCAGGATGCGCGGCAGCCAGTAGCTTTTCTGCGCCTCGTTGCCGTACTTGATGAGCACCGGGCCGAGCATGTTCACGCCGAAGGGCACGATGCGCGGCGCAAAAGCCAGCGCGCATTCGTGCTCGAAGATGAACTTCTCTACCGCCGTCCAACCCGGGCCGCCGTACTGTTCGGGCCAGTGGTTGGCCAGCCAGCCGCGCTCGTTGAGGATGGCGTGCCATTCCTGCATGTCGGCCTTCTCGAGGATCTTGCCGCTGCGCACTTTCTCGGACAGCCGCACGGGCAGCTTGTCGGCCAGGAAGGCGCGCACATCGCTGCGGAAGGCTTCTTCTTCGGTCGTGAAGTTCAGGTCCATCGCAGGCTCCTCAATAGATTTCGAACAGGCCGGCCGCGCCCATGCCACCGGCGATGCACATCGTGACCACGGCGTACTTCGCGCCGCGGCGCTTGCCTTCGATGAGCACGTGGCCCGTGAGGCGCGCACCGGTCATGCCGAAGGGGTGGCCGATGGAGATCGCGCCGCCGTTCACGTTCAGAAGCTCCGACGGAATGCCCAGCTTGTCCTGGCAGTAGATCGACTGCGATGCGAAGGCTTCGTTGAGCTCCCACAGGCCGATGTCTTGCACCTTGAGGCCGTGGCGCGCAAGCAGCTTGGGCACCGCGAACACCGGGCCGATGCCCATTTCGTCGGGCTCGCAGCCAGCGACTGCGAGGCCACGGAAGGCACCCAGCGGCTTGATGTTGGCGCGCTCAGCGTCCTTTGCTTCCATCAGCACGCAGGCCGATGCGCCATCGGACAGCTGCGAGGCGTTGCCGGCAGTGACGAACTTGTCCTCGCCCATCACGGGCTTCAGCTTGGCGAGTGCCTCGTAGGTGGTGCCGCGGCGGTTGCAGTTGTCTTCCGTGGCGGTGACTTCGCGGTAGGTGACTTCCTTCGTGTCCTTGTCGGTCACGGCCATCGTGGTGGTGCAGGCGACGATCTCGTCCTTGTAGCGGCCGGCGATCTGCGCTTCTTCGGTGCGGCGCTGGCTCTCGGCGGAGAAGCGGTCCTGTGCCTCGCGGGTAATGCCGTAGCGCTTGGCCACGATGTCGGCGGTCTCGATCATCGCCATGTACAGCTCGGGCTTGTGCTCGACGATCCACGGGTCCATGCCGCTGTCGCCAGCATCGGTGGCGCTGCGCGAGCGGATCTGCGAGATGCTTTCGACGCCGCCCGCGATCATGGCCGGCGCGCCGTCCACCACGATGCGGCCCGCGGCCATCGCAATCGCCTGCAGGCCCGAGGCGCAGAAGCGATTGACCGTGGTGCCGGCGATGCTGATCGGCAGGCCCGCGCGGATGACGGCCTGGCGCGCGATGTTGCGGCCGGTGGTGCCTTCGGGGTAGCCGCAGCCGAGGATCGCGTCCTCGATCAGCGCAGCGTCGAGGCCCGAGCGCTCGACCGCAGCCTTCACCGCGAAGGCCGCCAGCGTGGGGCCGGGGGTGATGTTGAATTCGCCGCGGTGCGCCTTGGTGAGCGGGGTGCGGGCGGTGGAAACGATGACGGCTTCACGCATGGGAATGTCTCCTGGACGGCTGACTGAAATGGACTCGGATTACTCGGATTGATTGAGGCTGGCGAAATCGGCGCCTTGCGCGACCAGTTCGACCAGCAGCGGCGAGGGCTTCCAGAAGATCGGGTCTTCCTTCGCGAACTCGCGGATGTCGGCCAGCACCTTGGGCAGGCCCACGGTGTCGGCGTATTTCATGGGGCCGCCGCGGTGGCGCGGGAAGCCGTAGCCGTAGAGGAAAGTCACGTCCACGTCGAGCGGGCGCAGCGCGATGCGCTGGAGCACGACATTGGCGCCCTCGTTGATCATCGCGGCCATGTAGCGGCGCATGATTTCTTCCTCGGTGAAGGTGCGCGGCTTGATTCCCGCGCGTTCGCGCTCGGCGTCGATGATGGCCAGCACCTCGGGGTCAGGCACGCCGGTGCGTGCGCCTTCGGGGTACAGGTAGTAGCCGCGCTGCGTCTTCTGGCCGAACCAGCCGCGCTCGCAGATGCGGTCGGCCACCTGTACGTAGCGCGCCTGCGGATCGCGCGTGGCGGCCTTGCGCTTGCGCGTGGCCCAGCCGATGTCGCCGCCGGCCAGGTCGGACACCTGGAATGGGCCCATCGGATAGCCGAAGTTGCGCACCGCTTCGTCGATCTGATAGGGCGAGGCGCCGTCTTCCATCATGTGGTCGGCGGCCTGGCGGTACACCGCGAGGATGCGGTTGCCGATGAAGCCGTCGCACACGCCTGCGCGCACCGGCACCTTCTTGAGCTTCTTCGCCAGCTCGAAGCCGGTGGCGACCACGTCGGCGCTCACCTTGGCGGGCACCACGATCTCCAGCAGCTTCATGATGTTGGCCGGCGAGAAGAAGTGCAGGCCCACCACGTCCTGCGGGCGCGAGATGCTGGCGGCGATCTCGTCGATGTCGAGGTACGAGGTGTTGGTGGCGATCACGGCGCCGCGCTTGCACACGCGGTCGAGTTCGGCGAACACGGCCTTCTTGACGCCCATTTCCTCGAACACCGCTTCGACCACGATGTCGACGTTGGCGAGCGCGTCGTAGTTCGTGGAGCCCGAGAAGCGCGCCATGACGGCGGCCTTGGCCTCGGGCGTCAGGCGGCCCTTCTTGATGAGGCCGTCGTACACCTTCTCCACGTTGGCGCGGCCGCGCGCGAGCTGGGTGTCGTCGCGCTCGATCATGGTCACTGGCATGCCGGCGTCGAGCATCGCCACCGCAATGCCCGCACCCATGGTGCCGCCGCCGATGATGCCGGCCGACTCCAGCGCACGCGGCTTCGCGCTCTTGGTCTCAGGCGCCTTCAGCACTTCACGTTCGGCGAAGAAGGCGTGGATCAGGCCGGCGCGTTGCGGGCTGTCGATGCACTGCAGGAACAGCTTGCGTTCGAGCGCCATGCCTTCGTCGAAGGGCAGCGTGAGCGCGCCTTCGACGGCTTCGATGATCTTCATCGGCGAGAACAGGCCGCGGCTCTTCTTCGCGGTGTCGGCGCGCGCGGCTTCGAGGGCTGCGCGGCTGGCTTCCTTGTCGGCCAATGCGCCGGCTTCGCGCGTGCGGCGCACAGGGGCCTTGGCTGCGACCAGCTCTTGCGCGTAGGCGAGGCCTTCGGCCAGCGCGTCGGCATCGGTGCCGAGGCGGTCGACGAGGCCGAGCGACAGCGCTTCCTTCGCGCCTGCATGGCGGCCGCTGAGCATCAGTTCGAGCGCGGGCTTCACGCCGATGAGGCGCGGCGCACGCTGCGTGCCGCCCGAGCCGGGCAAGAGGCCGAGCGCCACTTCGGGCAGGCCGAGCTTGGCCGTGGGCGAGGCGAGGCGGTAATGCGCCGACAGCGCCACTTCGAGCCCGCCACCCAGTGCGGCGCCATGGATCGCGGCGACCACCGGCTTGGAGCAGTTCTCGATCTTCAGGCACACCTCGGGCAGCGACGGCGGCTGCGGCGTCTTGCCGAACTCGCGAATGTCCGCGCCCGCGATGAAGTTGCGGCCCGCGCCGACGATCAGCACCGCCTTGGCGCCGCTGTCGGCCTCCGCGGCGTCGATGGCGGCCACGAGGCCGCGGCGCACATCCACGCCCAGGGCATTGACGGGCGGGTTGTCGATGGTCACCACGAACACGTCGCCTCGACGCTGGAAGGTGACGGGACCGTTGGACGTGGAGGGGCTGGGAGTTGTGGTGGCCATGTGCTTGCTTGTCTCTTTGCGTTGCGAACCGTGCTGAGGTTCGAGGCTCTGGGGGTGAACCCAGCATTCTTTGCCCGCTGCGCCGCTTTGACAATTGCATAGGCGGTTGACAGACTGTCAAAGAATTTTTGACACAATCGGCCCATGGACCTCCAGTCGCTCACTTTGTTGGTGGAAATACTCGACGCCGGCAACCTGAGCGCGGCAGCCCGCCGGCTCAAGATGAGCCGCGCCAACGTCAGCTACCACCTGAACCAGCTGGAGCGCTCAGTCGGCGCGCAACTGGTGCGGCGCACCACCCGGCGCGCCGAGCCGACTGAAATCGGCCTCAGGCTTTACCAGCACGGCGTTGCCATCCAGGGTGAGCTGCTCGCGGCGCGCGAATCGGTAACGACGCTGGGGCAGGGCCTGCAGGGCCGCGTGCGCCTGAGCGTGCCCAGCGGCTACGGCCAGCTCGTGATGGCCGACTGGCTCATCGACTTCAAGCGCCAGTACCCCGGCATCGTGCTCGACGTGGTGTTCGAGAACCGCATCGAGGACCTGCTGCGCGACGAAGTCGACATAGCGATCCGCGTGATTCCCGAGCCGCCGCAGAACCTGGTGGCGCGCGAGATGGGGCCGGTGCGCTATGTGGCGTGTGCTTCAACCGACTACGCGGCAAAGAACCCGCTGCCGGTGCAGCTAGACGCGCTGCAGGGCGCGCCGGTGGTCACCGCAGCCGTCATCGGGCGGCAGCTGCGCGTGTCGGCCTACCAAGGTGAGACGCGGCGCGAAGTGATCCTGGAGCCGACGCTGATTTCAGAAAACTTCCTGTTCCTGCGCCAGGCCATCCTCGCGGGCCTGGGCATCGGGCTCGTGCCTGACTACGTGGTGCAGGAAGACGTGCGCCGCGGCGACGTCGTGACCACGCTCGACGACTGGCGCCTGAGCATCTTCGGCACGCAGATGTTCATGCTCTACATGCCGAACCGCCAGCACACGCGGGCGATCCGCACGTTCATCGATTTCATTCTGGAGCGGGTTCGGGTGCCTGGCTATGAAGGCCCGGATGTGCAGTAGATCAATAGAGCCACCACGCCGATCAACAGCCAGGTAAGAAGACCGACCAAGCTGCCCCAGTCCATGCTGAGCACGATGCGCCCGCTGGGCGCTCTCAGCCAGTGCGAGGTCATCGCGTCGACGCCTTCCTCGGGCTGCTCTACGACAACGAGTCCCAGTGTGGCGACCGGAACGACGATGAATCCGGTGACGTAGCCGGTCAGGTGCAGTACGGCCTCCGCGACGGGCTGCAGCACCAGTTCGATCACGGGTCGGATCAGGGCTTCGGCAAGGCCTTCAATGGGCATCGGTTCTTTTCAGCAAACGCAACTTTCACACACTGTCGGTCTGGCCATCCTGGTGTTGATGGCTACAGCTGTCGCCGCTCTGCCGCTGTACTCTCGTAGTGCCGTGACTTGTCGACATACATCGCCCGGTCCGCACGCTGCAGCGCAACCTCCAGCGACTCGTCTCCATGGCAGGTCGCGAGCCCGATGGCCAGGCTCAAGGCGTGGCCGCTCTGCCCCGCGTGGAACTGGTTGTTCATTTCGAGCAGCGTGAGGATGCGCTCGCGCATTGCCTCGGCGCCGCGCTCGTCGGTCATCGGCAGCAGCACCGCGAATTCGTCGCCGCCGATGCGCGCGGGCCAGGCCGGCGGGTCGACGGCCTTGTCGAGCACCTCGCCCATGCGGCGCAGCAGCGAGTCGCCGGCGGCGTGGCCTTCCTGGTCGTTGATCTGCTTCAGGCCATTGAGGTCGATGGCCACGATCGACACCGGCCACGGGCCCTTGCGCGACAGGCGGTTGAGCTCTTCGCTGTAGTAGGTGCGGTTGCACAGCTGCGTGAGCACGTCGTGCTTGCCGAGGTACTCCAGATAGGCCTCGGCCTTCTTGCGCGCAGTGATGTCGACCAGCGACACCAGCACCAGGTCCCAGGTGCCCTGCCGGTCTTCCTGCACCGCGAACTGCATGTGGATGTTCAGCACCTCGCCCGACAGCGAGTAGTTGAGCACCTCGCGATGCTGCACGGTCTTGCCGTTCCACAGGTCTTGCAACTGCTCGGCGAACGATTCGCGCATCTCGTCGCGGAAGATGCGCGAGATGCTGCCCAGCAGCGTGGGCAGGTCGGGCGCGCCGAACATGCGCAGCGTTTCGTGGTTCACGTCGATGACGCGGATCTCCTGCATGCAGCGCGCGACGAAGTCGGGGTGCACCTTGATGAAGGTGGCGAAGTCGGTGATGCCGCGCGCACGGATGCTCTCGAGCAGCGAGCGCACCGCGCTGAAGTCTTCCACCCACAGCGACACGGGCGAGCGGTCGAACAGGCTGCGCGCGTACATGGCGCTCTCGTCGCGCAGGCGCTGCGCGGCCACGCGCTCGGTAACGTCGTCGAGCGAAACCAGCACGCGGCTCCAGCTGTCTTCGTACCCGGGCAGCACACGGGCGCGCACGCGCACGTCGAGCCGCCGGCCATCGAGCGCGTAGTTGACGGTCTCGCTCTCGAAGGTGAGCTGGCCGTGCCACAGCTGGTCGAGCTCGTGCACCACTGTGGCCGACATGTCGCCGCGGAACACGCGGTCGAGCGCGCCCAGCAGGGTTTCCTGGCTGTCGGCGGCAAAGAGTTTCAGCGTGTGCTGGTTGACCCGCAGCACCTTCAGCAGCGCCATGCAGTCGCTCACGCGCTGCGGGTCTGCGTGCAGGTGCGCCACCAGGTTGGTCACGCCCTCGGCGCGCCAGCCGTCGAGCTTGCGCTTGAGGTCGCCGTAGTCTTCGATCCAGAGCGAGACGGGCGCCAGGTCGAACATGGCGTCGAGGTCGCCGATGGACGGTGGGGCCGAAAAGGGGGAGGACGCGGCAGCGGGCTGGGCCATCGATGAAGCTTTCGAAGAAGCGGCTGCAGCCATGGCTGACGAATGCCGGCGAACTGAAGTCTTAATTATTACGCGCGCACCCGCTGCATTCAGCGGCTGTAGAGGCCCACCACGCTCTGCCCGCCCAGCGCATGGCCCTTGAGCGCGGCCAGCAGAGCGTCGCGCGCAAGGCCTGCCGGCAGGCTGCCCGGCGCGAAGTCGGTGGCGACCACGGTCATCACGTAGTGGTGCGGCCGGTCGCCCACCGGGGGGCACATGCCGCGATAGGCAGGCGCACCGGCCACGTTCGGGCCCATCGTGAAGTTGAAGTTCGAGCCCGCCTGGCCTTCGCCCGCCTTGAGCTCGCCGCGCTCGGCCGCGATGTTGTACGCCACCCAGTGCGACACACCGAGGCCGGCCGCGCCATCGGGGTCGAACACCAGCACGGCGACCGACTTGGTCTTGGCCGGCAGGTTGCTCCACGCCACGGGCAGCGACACGTTCTTGCCGCCGCAGTCGCCCGCGCCGGCGTAGTCGGCCGGAATGACGCCGTTGTCGCCGAAGGCGCTCGACGTGACCTTCATGCCCGTGAAGGCCTTGCCGCTGCCGGGCGACATGCCGGTGCAGCCCGCCATGAGGCCGGCGAAGGCGAGGGCCGTGACCGACAGGGTGAGGGGGTGAAGCCTGTTGTTGCTGCGCATATCTTTTTCTCCTGGAGGGTTGTCTTCGTCTTCATTCGGCCTGGCCGAACCATACGCTGCCGTCCGCTTTCTCGTGCACTGCCAGCGGCGTGAGCCGCGCGCCGCGGCAGGGGCCGCCGACGCATTTGCCAGTGTCGGGCTCGAAGATGGCGCCGTGCCGCGCGCACATCAGGAAGCGGCCTGAACTTTCCAGCACCTGGCCTTCGAAATCAAGCGGGCCGCCTGCATGGGGGCACTGGTTGAGATAGCCGTGCACGCCGCCTTGCCAGCGTACGGCAAAGGCCTGGGCGCCGCCCGGTGCCGCGAACATGGCGGCGAGGCCGCCGTCGGCAAGCGCCGGGGCGATCAACTGGGGCTCTGTCGTGCTCATGGCGAACAGTATCCCTCGCGTGGCGGAAGGCATGCTTTCTGCTGCAATTGCGGCATGAACGATTTTTCTCCCGCCAGCGCAGCGTTGCTCGTCGCGCAGCCGCTGACTTCCCATGCCTTTGCCCCGTATGGCACCGTGATCGAGGCACCCACTGGCGAGGGCCGGCCCATCAACGGAGGCAATGCACAGCGCTTCGACCTGCTCGACGACCTGCGGCTAGACGCCGAAGGCGGCCGGCCGATGCTCGCGCTGTTCCGCGCGCAGGCGCGGCGCTTTCCGCACGAGGTGTCGGAGATGGAGCGCCACGCGCTCGGCAGCCAGACCTTCGTGCCGCTGGGCGACAGGCGCTTCGTGATCGTGGTCGCCCGCGCGGGCGAGGCGCCCACCTCGGCACAGCAACTCGCGGCTTTCGTCACCGACGGGCGCCAGGGCGTGGTGCTCGCGCCCGGAACCTGGCATCACGCGCTGCTGGCGGTGGATGCGGGCGACTTCGTGGTGATCGAGCGCGCGGGAGGCGGCGTCGATTGCGACGTCTGCTTTCTTCGGCAGAGCGGCAGCGTGCAACTGGCGAGCCTGCCTGGTTAGGCGACGACGCAGAAGTTGGCTAGAGGGTGCCACCTTCTGGCCAGTTGATCCAATGGGTGTTCGGATTGAGCGTGGGCTCGTAGTGCGCGGTGTCGCCGGTCACCAGCGTCCTGACCAGCCGCTGGAAAGTTGCCGAGTTGCTGGGCCGGTGCTGTGCATCGACGACATCGGGGTGATGCCATTCTTCGAGCTGCAGGATCTGAGCCATCTCCGGCAGCACGTTGGCGCGGCGCTCCGCTGCGGTGGCCAGCACGTCGTCGCGGTGGGTGGCTGCGAGGATGCGGCAGAGTTCGAAGGTGTGGAGCCGACCCTCGTCCAGCGGGACGATTCGGTGGGCGCGGCAATCCGCCAGAGATGGCGTTGGAATCGTCTGGCCTCGCAGGGTCAATTCGTGCCTGTCACCGGCGGCAACCCATTCGAGGTTCTCGGCATCCTGCCATCCGCCTTCCTCGATGGGGTAGACGAAGCGTGATTCGTTGTGCGGGTTGTGCGCAAGATAGTTGTCGTAGGCCTCTCGGTTGACGTAGTTCGTCCCCGGGGCGCGGTCGTGCAGCCGGCTGGCGAAGGTGTGCACGTGTGTGTCGGGAATACCTGACCTTGGCGAGAAGCCGAACACTTCGATGACCATGGCCCAATCGTGCGGCGACCGGTACAGCGACATGCGCGTGGCCGCGAGATAGACATAGCCGTTGTCCAGCATCGGGAACACATAGTTCTCGCAACACTGGTCGAGGACGGAAAGGATGTCGGCTTCTTGCCAGCTCAGCATGGATGCTCCCGAGCCCGAGGTGGGCTTTCGGAGCGACTTTAACGGTGGCCGAAAGATGCCGCCCCGGCCTCAGCCAGCGAGGCGCTGCGCCAGCGCAACCAGCGATCGGTCCGACCCCGCCGGCCCGAGCAGCGAGATGCCCAGCGGCGCACCGTCGCGCGAGGCCAGCGGCATCGACAGCTGCGGAAAGCCCGCCAGGCCCGCGATGCACAGCATGCGGATCGCGCGGTTGCGGTAGTCCTCCAGCGCGGCTTCGCTGTCGCTGCGCAGCGGTGCGATGTCGGGCATGGTCGGCATCAGCAGCACGCCGTCGGTGCCAAGCAGCGCGGCCAGGTGCTCGCGAAACGCGGTGCGGAAGGTGCGGCCCGCTGCAACCTGTGCATCGGTCACTTCGCGCGACCACGCAAAGCGTTCGGCCACGCCCGGGCCCAGCGGCGGTGCGTAGCGTTCGATCAGAGGGCCGTCGGTGAGCCAGGCCTCGCGTGACTGCAGGTAGCGGAAGTTCCAGTACATCGTGTCGAAGGATTCCAGCGCCACAGTGGTGCCCTTGGCGGCACCGAGCAGGCCCTGCACGCGGTCGGCCGCGCCCTTCAGCGCCTCGATTGCGGCGGGCACGGCCAGCGCCCAGACATCGTCGGGCCGCAACAGCCGCACGCGTTCGGGCAGCGGCGTGGCATCGGTGCCCAGCAGCACATCGGCCACGCGCGCGAAGGTGCCGATGTCTCGCGCGAACCAGCCGCAGGTGTCGAAGCTGGGTGCGAGGTCGAGCGCGCCTTCGAGGCTCACGCGGCCGTGGGTGGGGCGCAGGCCGTACAGGCCGCAGTGGTTGGCCGGCGCGCGCACCGAGCCGCCGGTGTCGGTGCCCAGCGCGAAGTCGCACAGGTTCGACGACACGGCCGAGGCCGAGCCCGACGACGAGCCGCCGGTAATGCGTGTGGGTGCGCCACCGTTGATAGGCGCGCCGAAGTGCGCGTTGTTGCCGTTCATCGAGAACGCGAGTTCATCGGTCACGGTCTTGCCGGCAAAGCGCGCGCCGGCATCGAGCAGCTTCTGCACGGTGGGTGCGGTGCGGGTCTTGATGCCCGACATCGCCAGCACGATGGGGTTGCCGCCGCCCGTGGGGTAGCCGGCCACATCGAACAGGTCTTTCGCGGCAAAGCTCAGGTCGGCCAGCGGACCGGTCGTGGCGCGCGGCACCGGCGCATCGGGGTACGGAACGAAGGCGTGGGCGGGGTCGTGCAGAGGCATGGCGATGAAAGATGTTGAAGAGGTTGTCTGTCAGGCGACGAGCATCGGCGCAATGGCCGCTGCCGCATCGGTGTGGATGCAGCGCACGCGGTGGTTTGGCGCAAGCTCGACCACCGGTGGTTGCGCGGCGCGACAGGCGTCGCTCGCGAGCGCACAGCGTTCGGCAAAGGCGCAGCCGGGCGGCAATGCGGACAGGTCGGGCGGCGCGCCGCCGATGGTTTCGAGCCGCGTGCCGCGTGCCAGCGCACCATGCGCGCGGCTCTTGAGCAGCGCAATCGTGTACGGGTGGCGCGGCGAGCGGATCAGCTCGCGCGCAGTGCCTTCCTCGACGATGCGGCCCGCATACATCACGGCGATGCGGTCGGCCACCTCGACGGCGGCGCCGATGTCGTGCGTGACGAAGATCACCGACAGCCCCAGGTCGCGCTGCAGCTCGCGCAGCAGCAGCAGGATCTGGATCTGCACCGTGGCGTCGAGCGCGGTGGTGGGCTCGTCGGCCAGCAGCAGCTGGGGCTTGCAGGCGAGTGCGAGCGCGATCATGGCGCGCTGGCGCATGCCGCCCGACATTTCGTGCGGGTAGGCCTGCAGGCGCCGTTCGGGGCTCGGAATGCGCACGCGCTCGAACAGCGCCAGCGCACGTTGTTGCGCCTCGGCCTGTGAGACGGATTCGTGCCGGCGGATCGACTCGACGATCTGCGCACCCACCGAATACACCGGGTCGAGCGCCAGCAGCGGCTCCTGGAAAATCATCGACGCGACCTTGCCGCGAAAGTCGGCCAGCTCGCGCTGCGACATTGCGAGCACGTCGCGGCCGGCCACCTGCACCGTGCCACCCATGCGGGTGCGGCGCTCGGGGTGCAGGCGCAGCAGGGTGCGCATGGTCACGCTCTTGCCCGAGCCCGATTCACCGATCAGCGCGACGACCTCGCCGCGCTGCACTTCGAGGCTCACACCGCTGACGGCGTGCACCGGCTTGCGGCCACCGCTGAAGGTAACGCTGAGGTCGCGCAGGCGGACCATCGGCTCGTTGTTGCTCATGCTGCTTGCCTCGGGGTTTCGATGGCCATCGGATGCCCGCTGCCCGCCTCGTGGATCAGGCAGCTCACCGCATGCTGCGAACCGGTGACGATGCGCTCGGGCACGACCTTGGCGCACACCGGCGCGGCCAGTGCGCAGCGCGGATGAAAGCGGCAGCCCGAGGGCGGGTTGATGGGGTTCGGCGGATCGCCCGCGAGCGCGGCTTCTTCGGTGCGGTGGTCAGGGTCCATCGACGGCATGGAGGACAGCAGCGCACGCGTGTAGGGGTGCGCGGGCGCGTCGTACAGCGCATCGGCCGGGCCGATCTCTGCCACCTGGCCGAGGTACATCACCATGACGCGGTCGCTCACGTAGCGCACCACGTTGAGGTCGTGGCTGATGAACACGTAGGTCAAGCCGAACTCGGTCTTCAGGTCGAGCAGCAGGTTGATGACCTGTGCTTCCACCGATTTGTCGAGCGCGGAGACGGCTTCGTCGAGGATCACCATGCGCGGCTGCAGTGCCAGTGCCCGCGCGATGTTCACGCGCTGCCGCTGGCCGCCCGAGAGCTCATGCGGGTAGCGTTCGGCAAAGCGTTGCGGCGACAGTCCCACGCGAGCCAGCAGGTCGCGCGCCCGTTCCACCGATTCGCGTCGCGATACGCCGTGCACCTGCGGACCGAAGGCGATCGAGTCTTCGATGGTGAGGCGCGGGTTCAGTGAGGCATAGCTGTCCTGGAACACCATCTGCACCTGGCGGCGAAACTCTTTCAGCGGCAGGTCGCGGCTGCCGACTTCGCGGCCGTCGAACACAACTTCGCCGCGTGTGGGTTCGATCAATTGCATCAGCAGGCGCGCGGTGGTCGACTTGCCGCAGCCGGACTCGCCGACCACACCGAGTGTTTCGCCCTTGAGCACTTCGAAGTCGACGCCGTCGACTGCGCGCACTACGCCGCCACCGCGGCCCAGTGGGTCTTTCTTCAGGGGGAAGTGCTTGACCAGGCCCTTGATTGTCAGGAGCGGTTGGGCTGGGCCGCCGATGTCCTTGAGTGCGTCCATTTTTGTTAGCTCCTGTCCACTGCGTTCGGGGTGCGTGCGAATGACACCGGGTGCTCCCCTCCGCGAATGTCCCCCGCCTTCGGCTCCTCCTTTATTTCGCTGCGGGGAGCACCCGATGCCATTCGCACATGGGCGCAGCACTTATGCCGGCCGATCGACTGCTCCGTCCATCGATCACGTCGATGGTGTGCTCTGCGCAGCGAAATAAAGGAGGAGGCCGCAGGCCGGGGGACATTCGCGGAGCAGAGCACGCCGTCGGCGTGATCGCGCCCTGAACCGCATTGCATCGAAACACGAGTTCCCATGCTCACCCCTTGTTGTCCATGGCAGACCGAAGCCCGTCGGACAAGATGTTGAAAGAGATCGAAGTGATGAAGATCATCGCGCCCGGCAGCGCCGCAACCCATGGCTGCACATAGATGGCAGTGCGCAGCGTGTTGAGCATCAACCCCCACTCGGGCTCCGGCGGCTTCACGCCGAGGCCAAGAAACGACAGGCCCGAAGCCAGGATCATCGACACCGCGATCAGGCTGGTGGCGTACACGAAGATCGGTCCGAGCACATTGCCCAGCACATGCACCCGCACGATGGTGAAGGGGCTGGCGCCCGAAGCGCGCGCTGCTTCCACATAGTCGCGGGTGCGCACCTGCGTGGTCACGCTCTCGGCCACGCGCGCTATCTGCGGAATGAACACGATGGTCAGCGAGATCAGCGAATTGACCACCCCCGCACCCAGCGTGCCCGACAGCGCGATGGCCAGCAGCACCGAGGGGAAGGCATAGAACACGTCGATGGTGCGCATGATCAGCGTGTTGGTCAGCCCGCCCGCGTAGCCTGCGACGATGCCGATGATCGTGCCCAGCACGAAGGCGCACAGCACCGGCGTGATGCCGATGAACAGCGACAGCCGCGCGCCGACGATGAGGCGCGAGAGCATGTCGCGGCCCAGTTCGTCGCTGCCGAAGGGCAGGCCCTCGGTGCCGATGGGCTTGAGCCGCTTGAGCATCGACGCCTGGTACGGGTCGGCCGGCGCGAGCCAGGGGCCGAAGACCGCGAGCGCGATCAGCAGCAGCACGACGATGGCCGCACCGACGGCGACCGGATCGCGCCGGAAGCGCAGCCAGACCGAGGCCCAGTAGCCGCGCGAGCGCTGGGCCGGCAGCGGCTCGACGGCCGCGGCGATGGAGGAGGGGGCGAGCACGGAGGACATGGTCTTTCAGGCCCGGGCAATGCGTGGGTCGAGCAGGGTCTGCAGCACGTCGACCAGCAGGTTGAGCACAACGAAGAACAGCGCCAGCACAAGGATCGTTCCCTGCAGCAGCGGCAGGTCGCGCTGGAAGATGGCCGAGTTCAGCAAGAAGCCGGTGCCCGGCCACGAGAACACGGTCTCGATGAGGATCGAGCCGCCGAGCAGATAGCCCAGCTGCAGGCCCATCACCGCCAGCGCCGTGGGCGCCGCGTTCTTCACCATGTGGCGGAACACGCCGAGGTGCGTGAGCCCCTTGGCGCGCAGGCCGACGATGAACTCCTGGTCGAGGATGTCGGCCACCAGTGCGCGCACCGTGCGCGCGATGATGCCCATCGGAATCACCGACATCGTGAGCGCCGGCAGCAACAAGAACTGCAGGTGCTCCCAGTTCCAGGCCCAGTCGTCGGAGCCGCTGGGGCCCGCGCCGGTGGCCGGCAGCCACATGAGCTGCGACGAGAACACGATCACCATCACCATGCCCAGCCAGTAGTGCGGCACGCTCACGCCCAGCACCGAGAACATCGAGGCCAGGCGGTCGATCCACGAGTTGCGGAAGTAGCCCGCCACAAAGCCGAACAGGCAGCCCAGCACGAAGCCGATGAAGGTTGCCACCACCGCGAGCCGCAGCGTGTTGCCCACGGCGGTGAACACCTCGCCGGCCACCGCGCGGTTGCTGGCAATGGACACGCCCAGGTCGCCGTGCATCGCGCGCCACAGCCACATCGCGAACTGCTCGGGCAGCGAACGGTTGAAGCCGTAGAGCTCGCGCAGTTGCGCCTGCAGTTCGGCGGAGGCGTCGGGCGGCAATATCGACACCAGCGGATCGCCCGGCGCGATGTGCACGAGCAGGAAGCACACGAGGGCCACGCCGATCATGATCGGCACGGCGTAGATCACGCGGCGCAGGAGGTAGGCGAACATTGGCTGGATAGCTGGCTGATGGGCTGGCTGGAAGAAGGCGGTCAGTCCATCGTCATCGTGGCGATGTCGATGAACCAGCTCTTGGGCTGCACCACGTTCTTGACCCTGGCCGACATTGCGCGCGGACCGACGTCGTGCGCGATCCACACGAAGGGCGCGTCGTCCACGATGTGCGTGTGCAGCTTGGCGAGCGCGGCGTCGCGCGCCTTGTCGTCGAAGCTGGTGCGCGCATCGGCCACCAGCTTGTCGACCTCGGGGTTGCCGTAGTAGCCCCAGTTGTTCGACACCGGCGGGAAGGCCTTGGTGCTCACGAAGCGCACCATCGCGAAGAACGGGTCCATGGCCGCGAAGCTGATGTTGACCGCATTGGCGCCGTTGGCCGACGGGTCCTTCGCGCCCTTGCGCCAGTTGGTGAACAGCGTGTTCCATTCGATCACGTCGAACTGCACGTCGAAGTAGCACTGCTTGAGCGACTGCTGCGCGAACTCGTTCATCGGCAGCGGCTGCATCTGGCCCGAGCCCGAGGCCGAGAGCTGCACCTTCACCTTGATCGGCTTGGCGGCCGAGTAGCCGGCCTGCGTCATCAGCGCCTGCGCGGCTTTCACGTCGTATTTGATGTCGAAGGTGGGCTTGCCGAACCACGGGTGGCCCGGCGGCACCGTGCCCTTGGGCTCGGCCATCATCCCGCCCAGCAGTTGTTTCATGCCGCCGCGGTCGATGCACAGGTTGGCCGCCTGGCGCACGCGCTTGTCGAGCCAGGGCGAGCCTTCGGCGAACGAGAGCTGCCACGGCCACACGTGCGGCTGCGCGTTCGAATAGATCTTGAAGCCGCGCTGCGTGATCTGCGCCATGGCGTCGGGCGCGGGCGCCTCGATCCAGTCGACCTGGCCGCCCAGCAGAGCGGCGGTGCGCGCATTGGCCTCAGGCATCGGCAGCATCACGACCTTGTCGATCTTCGGCACGCGCCTGGCGTCCCAGTAGCCCTTGTTGGCGGCCAGCTCAAGGCGCTCGCGTGCCACGAAGCGCGTGACCTTGAACGGGCCCGAGCCGGCGGGGTCGGCGGCGAAGGCTGTCCAGGCGGCCTTGGCCTTGTCGGCGGGCGTGGCGCCGGCAGCTGCGTCGAACTTCTTCTGCCAGTGCGCGGGCGAGGCCATGAACAGGTTCGTGAGGTTGATCGGCAGGAAGGCGTCGGGCTCGCTGGTGGTGAGCTCGACCGTCATGTCGTCGATCTTGCGCGCCGACTTGAGCGTGGGCATGCGCGAAGCCGTCACGCCGACCTGGCTGGGGTCGAACTGCACGGCTTCCTTGTCGAGCACCTTCTGCACGTTCCACACCACGGCGTCGGCGGTGAAGGCCGAGCCGTCGTGGAACTTGACGCCGGGGCGCAGCTTGAAGACCCACTTGGTCTTGTCCTTGGCGTCCACCGCCCACGAAGTGGCGAGGCCGGGAATCAGCACGCTCGGTGCGTCGGCCTTCGACAGATCCCACTGTGTGAGCGAGTCGTAGATCGGAATGCCGGTGAAGCGGTTGCCCTCGAAGCCCTGGTCGGGCTGGCCCAGCGTGCGCGGAATGTCGGCTGCCGTCATGGCGATGCGCAGCGTCTTTTCCTGGGCCATCGCGTGGGGCGCGGCCAGGGCCAGGATGGCGAGCGCCGCGCAGGCGGCCAGGGGCTTCAGGAACAGGGCAGGGGCAGCACGCTTCACATGGAACTCCGTTGGGTGGAATGGCGAAAAGGACGAAAGGAAACTCTCAAGCACGACATGTGCCAGCAGGCGATCAGTCCCTGCCTGGCCTAGGGCCATGACAGCGCGATCTCGCGCCTCGCGCAGCGCAGGTCCATCTCGACTTCCATGTCCACGATCGGCGGCCGCGCAAGGTGCCAGGTCAGGCCGGTGGTGAGTGCGCCGCGCTGCACGATTTCGTCGAACACCAGCGCGCCGATGTCATGCACCGTGTAGGCCTGCACCGCCGCGGCATCGCGCCAGCCGAAGCCCAGCACGGCGAGGCGGCGTTCCATTTCAGTCATCACGTAGCCGAGCTTGGCGCGCAGGCCGTCGGGGCTGGTGTCGCCCAGGCGGACCATCACCTCGCGGTAGCTGGCATGGCCGTCGGGCGCTTCGCCGCCGCCCGAAACCACGAAGCTCGGCGGCCCGGCATCGTCGTCGGCCGGCACGGTGTACGAGAAGGCCTGGAAGGCCGGCGTGGCCGGTGCGCCGACGCGCGGGCACACGTTGGTGCGCGCCACCGGGTTGTGTTCGCCGCGCAGCAACTGCCAGCGCTCGAGCGTGCCGGCATAGATGCGGTTGAAGTCGTGAAAGCCGCGCTCGGAGAACGGCGCGGGCGAGCGCAGTTCGCAGGCGCACAGCGCGGTGAGCGGCCGGCCGATGGCGCGCAGATGCGCCGCGATGGCGTCGAAGCCGTCGGCCAGCGGTACGGCCTGCTGAAAGCGCACCCGCTCGATGGCAAAGCCGGGCAGCGCCGCCACGCCGGCGGAATACTGGAACACGCCCTTCGCGTAGCGGTAGCCGCCCTCGGGGAACGCAGTGGTTTCGGTGCTTGTGGTTGTCATGCCGTCTTTCCTCGTCAGCGCCCAATGTAGGGAGCGACGAGGCCGACGGGAAGGCTCATTTCTGCACGCGCGTGTTGCCGGAATCAGAACGCGGCACCGCGTTGGAGCCGTAGCGCCCCATGCTGGTGGCCAGCATTTCGAGCAGCGCGCGCGATGCCGGCGACTGGCGCTGCCCTGGCATCGTGAGCAGGCTGGTCGCGGTGGCGGCAAAGTCGCGCTCCTGCAGCGGCACGGCGCACAGGTCGCCGTTCGACACCTCGTGCAGCGCCGCATAGCGCGGCAGGAAGGTGATGAGGTCGCTGTTGCGCACCACGCCCTTGGTCATGTCGAGCGTGCTGGTCTCGATCACCAGGTCGAGCGACACCTGCGTCTTCGATGCGATGCGGTCGACCAGGTGGCGGATCTGGAACGAGCGGTCGGGCAGTGCCACGCGGTGGCCTTCGAGTTCGCGGAACGACACGCTGCGCCGCCGCGCCAGCGCATGCGTGGGCGCGACGATGGCGCACAGCGGCTGCTCCAGCCGCGCATGCTCGCGGAAGGCGTGGCGCTCGGGCAGGTTGAAGGCCAGCGCGATGTCGATGCGGCCTTCCTGCAGCGCTTCGAGCACCGCGCGCGAGCCCACCACCGAGGCCTGCAGCTTCACCTGCGGATGCCGCTTCTGGAAGCGCGCCAGGTTGTTCGCAAGGAAGTGGCTGACCATGCCTTCGATGCTGCCGACGCGCACTGTGCCAACGGGCTGGCCGATCAGCTCCTGCAACGCGCCGCGCAGTGCCTCGCTGTTCTGCAGCGCCTGGTCGGCATGTGCGAGCACCAGCTCTCCGGCCGGCGTGAGGGTGGTGCGGTTGGCACGGCGGTCGAGCAGGGCGGTCTGCAGTTCGCCTTCGAGCTTGGCGATCTGGCGGCTGATGGCGCTCGGCGCCACGCCCAGTTGCTCCGCGGCGCGGCGCAGCGAGCCGGCCTTGGCGGTCTCGCGAAAGTAAAGCATTGCCGTGGACAGCATGGCGGTTTCCTGTTTTTTCGTTCTCGCAAGGCCTGCGCCGGCCGAACCTTCGGCCGAATGGCGCAGCACGTCAAGCAACGGGCGTGCCCCGGGGCAGGCGGGGTCGCCATCCCGTATATGCCGTCCGACCGATGGACGCGGCGGAGCCCGTTTTTGACAATGCAACCGATTGCACCGAAAGTCTGTGGGCGAAGGGAACAGAACCGATGACAACACTGACGCAGGGTGCACGTGGCGCCGACGTTCGCAGATTGCAGGAGGCATTGAACCGGAAGCTCCAGCCGAACCCCGGGCTCGTGCTCGACGGCGACTACGGCCCGATTACCCGGATTGCGGTGCGCCGCCTGCAGGCCGCGAACTGGCTCGCCGAAGACGGCGAGGCCGGCCCCTGCACGCAGAACCTGGTGTTCGGCAATGAGTGCCACGCGCCGATCCTGCATCCCGTCGCGCTGATTCCGCAGCCCACGCCCGGCCAGTGCTGGGCCGCCTGCACGGCCATGATCACGCGTTCCAACGTGCAGGCGGTGGTGGCGCGCACGCCCACCGAGCTGATCGGCGACGACGGCGGCCTGCGCACCTTCGCGAATGCCGACGACGCCATGACGGCCGATGCGCTCTTTGCGTCCGCGCACGGCCTGACGGTGCGCCCGCCGGTGCCCTGGTCGGTCGGCCAGTTGCGTGCCGCGCTGCAGCACGGGCCGCTGATGTTCGATCTGCCATGGGGTGCGAGGGGGTATGCTGCCGGTGTCGGCCGCCCGGGCCACATGGTGCTCGTCGTGGGCATTCGCGGCGACGACGATCCCGGCGGGCGCGGCACCACGCTGCGAATCTTCGACCCCTGGCCGCCGGGCAAGGGCGCGCGCAGTTCGGTCAACCATGTCAAGTGGAGCCAGCAGGTGCCCCGGAACGCCTGTCGCGTGTTCTCGCATCCGTAGCCCGGCGGGAGGGCGCCAGGGGGGCGATGCGACAATCCCAGCGCCATGACAGACACCCTCACGATCACCCGCCCCGACGACTGGCACCTGCACGTGCGCGATGGCGCCGCCCTCGAAGCCGTCGTTCCCCACAGCGCGCGCCAGTTCGGCCGCGCGCTGATCATGCCCAACCTGCGCCCGCCCGTGACCACCGCCGCACAGGCCGTGGCCTACCGCGACCGCATTCGCGCCGCCGTGCCCGAAGGCACGGCCTTCGAGCCCGTGATGTCGCTCTACCTCACCGACAAGCTGCCGCCCGAAGAGATCGCGCTGGCAGCCGAAGCCGGCGTGCGCGCGCTCAAGCTCTACCCGGCCGGCGCCACCACCAACAGCGATGCCGGCGTGACCGACATCCGCAAGACCTACAAGACGCTCGAGGCCATGCAGAAGCACGGCCTGCTGCTGCTGGTGCATGGCGAAGTGACCGACCCCGCCATCGACCTGTTCGACCGCGAAGCCGTGTTCGTCGACCGCGTGATGATTCCGCTGCGCCGCGACTTCCCCGAGCTGAAGGTGGTGTTCGAGCACCTGACCACGAAGGAAGGCGCCCACTACGTGCGCGACGCCGGCCGCTTCACGGCAGCCACCATCACGGCGCACCACCTGCTGTACAACCGCAACGCCATCTTCACCGGCGGCATTCGCCCGCACTACTACTGCCTGCCCGTGCTCAAGCGCGAGACGCACCGCGTGGCGCTGGTCGAGGCGGCCACCAGCGGCAGCGACCGCTTTTTCCTGGGCACCGACAGCGCACCGCACCCGGCGCACCTGAAGGAGCATGCGCTGGGCTGCGCTGGCTGCTACACCGCGCTCACGGCCATCGAGCTGTACGCCGAGGCCTTCGACAGCGTGAACGCGCTCGACAAGCTCGAAGGCTTCGCGAGCTTCCACGGCCCCGACTTCTACGAACTGCCGCGCCACACCGACACCATCACGCTCAAGCGCGAAAGCTGGACCGTGCCGGAAACCGTGCCTTACGGCGATGCCACGCTCAAGCCCTTGCGCGGCGGTGAAACGATGAACTGGAAGCTCATGTAATGAGCGCGGTTGGCACGCCGACGAGTACCACGGCCAAAAACATGGCCGTGTTTATCGATGCGGACAACTTGAACGATGCCACGGCGCTGGACCATGTTCTGTTGGCATTGCGATCGATGGCCGACCGCGTGATTTACAGGCGTGCCTATGGCCGGCCTGAGAGTCTCAAAAGCATCCATGCCGTCCTTTGGAAGCACGGCGTTCGGCCTGTAGCCAACCTTATCGTCGACAAGACGACGACCGATAGTGCGCTGGTGATCGACGCCGTAGAAGCGGTGTGCACCAACGACATCGACATCGTTGCGATCTGTTCGGGCGATGCGGATTTTGTTCCGCTCGCCATCTGGTTGCGAGAGAAGGGGTGCAAGGTTCTTTGCTACAGCCTCGCTAACAAGATATTCGCAAACCCCGACAGCTTCTACGACGATGTAGTGTTGCTGGACGTGGTGGAAGCAGTGGAACCCGTCGAGATTCGGCTAGCGGTAGGCGCTCTGTCCACAGCGGAGCAGGAGCCAGCGCCGGTGAGCAAGCCGCCGGCGGCAGCGGCGAAGACGGTGGTTGCGCCACCGGTCAATGCAACTGTTGTTGCGGGGCCGTCGATCAAGAAGATTCTTTCAATTCTCCCTGAGCTCAAGAGCAAGGAGCCCGTGCATCTGAGCCTGATCGCGAAGAAGTTGCGCGATGCCGGGGTGCTCGCGGAGAAAGCAAAGCCAGTGCTGCTGTTTCGCCGCCACCCCGCGCAGTTTGAATTGAAGCCTGAGCGCCAACCGAATACCGTCAGATACCGGGGCTGAGTTCGGCAGGTAACTTCCCATTGAGAAATATGACCAATAACCTTCGTGTGATGCTGCTGATCGACGCCGACAACGTCTCGGCCGATGTGATCGAACAGGCCGTGCAGCGCACGATGGATGAATACGGCGCCATCCACGTGCGCCGCGCGTACTGCAACGCCGAGATGGCGGTGAACCGGCAGGCGATGTTCAAGCGGCTGTCGGTGCGGCCGATGGTGAACCTGTCTGCGGGCAAGAACAGCACCGACATCGCGCTTTCGGTCGATGCCATCGACCTCGCCATCAACGAGCGGCCCGACGTGGTGGTGCTGGTGTCTTCCGACTCCGACTTCGCGCCGCTCGTGATCCGACTGCGCGAAAAGGGCTGCCGCGTCTGCGGCATCGGCCAGCAGGGCAAGACGGGCGAAGAGACGGTCGGCATCTACGACGCCTTCATGGACCTCGCGCACCACGCGAGCACGAAGCCCGCGGTGCGCACCGCGCCTGCGAAGAAGGCGGCTGCGGCCAAGTCGGCGCCCGCGAAGACCGCGCGGGCCAAGGCTGCGCCTGCTGCCAAGAAGGCCGCGGCCAAGACGCCGGCCCGCAAGACGGCGAAGGCTGCCAAGGCTGCGCCGCCACCGCAGCAGCAACAACCGCAAATCTCCGAAGCGGCCGAATTCATCCTGCAGGCTGCACCGGCCTTGCGCAGCGGCAACGACGTGCCGCTCAACGACGTGGCAAAGGCCCTGCGCACGGCAGGCCTGCTCGGCAAGCACGGCAGCTCGCTCAAGCTTTTCGACAAGCTCACGTCGGAGTTCGCGGTGATGCAGCACCCTGACCGCATCCGCTGGACGGGCGCGCCCGCGCCTTGACCCTGCCGGCGGTTGATTGGGCGCAGCCGTGGCTGGCGCCCTATCGTTCGAGCGGCGGCGCGGTAGAGCAGGCCGCGCGGCACGCCGGGGTGGCCGCCGCCCTGCAGGCAGTCAAGCCTGCGCAGGCGCCCGATTTCGTGCATCAGGACGCGCTGCCCGCAGGCCAGGCCTACGAGGCCCACATCTTCCAGACCCGCACGGTCCCCACGCGCGACAACCTGCACGATCTTTTCAACGGCCTCGTCTGGCTCGCCTTTCCACAGACCAAACGTCGGCTCAACGAACTGCAGGCGACCGAAATCGCGCGCAGCGGCGTCGCAGCCGCGCGAGGCCCGCTGCGCGATGCGCTCACGCTGTTCGACGAGAACGGAGCGGTGCTCGATGCGCCACCGGCGCTCTGGCAGGCGCTGATCGCACGCGACTGGCACACGCTGTTCGTCACGCAACGCGGGCTGTGGAGCGAAGCCCGCCTGCTGCTCTTCGGCCATGCGCTGCTCGAAAAGCTGGTCACGCCGCGCAAGCCCATCACCGCGCATGTGCTGCTGACGCACGACGCGGCCGGCCCGGCTGCGTTCGATGACGCGCGCATGGCGCAGGCGCTCGACGCGCGGCAGCTCGAACGCAAGCCCTTCGTGCCGCTGCCGGTGCTCGGCGTGCCCGGCTGGTGGGGCGGCAACGAGGTAGCGGCGTTCTATGCCGATCCGCAGGTTTTCAGGCCCTTGCCGGGCCGGGGAATACCGGGGGCATAGAACTTTTGCTCCTATCATGGCTCTACCGGCTGCCGCCGACCGGAGCGCCCAGAACGCACTACAACACCCAGGGCCTCCATGCCGCGCACGGCTTGAAGAGAGCCTCGGGGCCCTCATCTGGGTGGCAGGTTTCCCCACGGAGAATTCAACTTGAAACGTATCCTTCTGTTCGTTTTGACCAATGTGATGGTCGTCGCGGTGCTCGGCGTGGTCGCCAGCCTGCTGGGCGTCAATCGCTTCCTCACGGCCAACGGGCTCAACCTCACGGCGCTGCTCGGCTTCGCGCTGGTGATGGGTTTCGGCGGCGCGATCATCTCGCTGCTCATCAGCAAGCCCATGGCCAAGTGGACCACCGGCCTGCGCATGATCGACAACCCCCAGTCGCCCGACGAGGCCTGGATCGTTGGCACGGTGCGCAAGTTCGCAGACAAGGCCGGCATCGGCATGCCCGAGGTCGGCATCTTCGAAGGCGAGCCCAATGCCTTCGCGACTGGCGCGTTCAAGAACTCGTCGCTGGTGGCGGTGTCCACCGGCCTGTTGCAGGGCATGACGCGCGAAGAGGTCGAGGCCGTCATCGGCCACGAGGTGGCCCACATCGCCAACGGCGACATGGTCACGATGACGCTCATTCAGGGCGTGATGAACACCTTCGTCGTGTTCCTGTCGCGCGTGATCGGCTACGCGGTCGACAGCTTCCTGCGCCGCGGCGACGACCGTTCGTCGGGCCCCGGCATCGGCTACTACGTGAGCACCATCGTGCTGGACATCGTGCTCGGCTTCGCCGCCGCGATGGTGGTGGCCTGGTTCTCGCGCCATCGCGAGTTCCGCGCCGACGCCGGTGCGGCCGCGCTGATGGGCCAGAAGCAGCCAATGATCAACGCGCTCGCGCGCCTCGGTGGCCTGCCGGCCGGCGAACTGCCGAAGGCCGTGGAAGCCATGGGCATCACCGGCAGCATCGGCAAGCTGTTTGCCACGCACCCGCCGATCGAAGAGCGCATTGCGGCGTTGCAGAACGCGCAGCGCTGATCAGTCGGTCGCGGCAAGTCCGCGGCACCATGAAAAAAGCCGCCACATTGCTGTGGCGGCTTTTTTGTTTGTGCGGCGTGTTCAGTCTGCTTCGGGTGCTTCGGGCGCTTCAGGAGCTTCGGGCGCCTCGACGGCCTGCGTCGTTGCAGCCGGCGCCGCAGGTGCCTCGCGATCGGCGCGTGCGCGTTGCAGCGTGCGCGTCACATCGCCATGCTTCATGCCGTACATGTCGGCGAACTCCTGCTCGCTGCGTCCGCTGGCCTCGAAGGCGCGGAGCAGCGCCTCGCGCTTGGCGGCCTGCTGGGCGAGTTCGGCCAGGGCCTCGTCCACCACGGCGTTGTTGTTCTCGTCACGCGAGCGCACCAGCACTGCATAGGCTTCGCGATCCAGGCCCGAGGCCTCGACGGCCTTGGCGATGCGCGCGACCAGCTGCGGGCGCAGGTCTTCGCCGTTGGCACGCTGCAGGCGGCGGCGGTGCAGCTCGAGGATGGCGTGGTGCACGTGCTCCGGCGCGACCGGGTCGAGCGCGTTGCCGTCGAGGTCGTGGCGCGCCAGACCGGCGGCCACGGCCTCCAGATAGCGCGTGGAGCGCGCGTGCTGGCCCATGGCGATCTTCAGGTCTTCGGCCTTGAAGTCTTCGGGGTGGCGCGCGAGCAGTTCCTCGTACACGCCGAGCTTCAGCGGCACGAAGCGCGCGCCGAAGAGCTGCGGGTACAGCTCGAACAGGCGCTCGAGCACCGGGTTGACCTTGCGCGGCGCGCGCTGCGGTTGAGCCGGTGCCTGGCCTTGCGCACCCTGCTTGCGCGGCTGCTGTTGCTGCCGCTGCGGGCGCTGGTTGCCTCCGCCCTGGTTGTTCTGGCGGGGCGGGCGGGACTGGCGAGGTTCACGGGGCTCGCGCGGTTGCTGCGCGGGAGTTTCCGCGCTGGTGCTCGTGCCCGAATCCGCATCGGGGCCGGCCTGCAGCTGCTTCAGCTGATCGGCCATGTCCAGTTGCTGACGCCGGGGCGGGCGCGCGTTCGTCTTCGGGGTGGCGGTGGAAGCGTCGGTCATGCGGGGGGCGCGGCGAGGGTCGCGATGGAATGAAAGGGAAAGAAATGAAGTCCGGTTTGGCGCCTTCAGCGCGGCCGGAACATCCTGAAGAGATTGTCGGGGCTGACTTCGAAATAGTCCGCCGGTCCGCCGCCGCGCAGGATGGGCTGCGCCGCGGCGGTGTCGTAGATGCCGTCCTTCAGCAGGTGGCGCGCAATGTGCACGCCCACCACTTCGCCGAGGATCAGCCAGGTTTGCACGGGTGTGCCGTCCACGCCCTCGAGCTGCAGGATCTGCGTGAGCCTGCATTCGAAGGACACGGGGCTTTCGGCCACGCGCGGCACCGCGATGGTTTGCGAGGCGGCGGTCGTGAGCCCGGCGAGCTCGAACTCGTTCACCTCAGGCGGCACGGCGGCGCACGAGCGGTTCATCTGCTCGGCCAGCGGCCGGGTCGCCAGGTTCCAGCCGAACTCGCGCGTCTGGCGGATGTTGTGCAGGCTGTCCTTGGCGCCGATGCTGGCGAAGCCGACGATGGGCGGCGTGTAGTTGAAGGCGTTGAAGAAGCTGTAGGGCGCGAGGTTGAGCACGCCGTTCGCGTCCTGCGACGAGATCCAGCCGATGGGGCGCGGCCCGACCATCGCGTTGAACGGGTCGTGCGGCAGGCCGTGGCCCTTGGCGGGTTCGTAGAAGTGAAAGTCGTCGTTCGCCATCGATGTCCTCAGTGGCCCAAGGCCGAAGCCTGCGCCGCCTGCCGGCCGATCAGCAGCCGGAACGGCAGCAGCATCAGCACGCCGACGGCGAGCTTCACGGCGAGGTCACCCAGCGCCCACGTGAACCACGGGCCTTCGGTGCCCGCGAAGGCGATGCCCCAGAACACGATGCTGTCGAGCACCGCCGCGATCACCGTGGCCACCAGTGGCGCGCGCCACCAGAGGCCGCGCCGCAGCCGGTCGAACACGCCGATGTCGAGCAGCTGGGAGGCAATGAAGGCCAGCCCCGAGGCGGCCGCGATGCGCACCGGCGCGAGCAGCAGCGAGATGCCCACGGCAACCGCAAAGCCGACCCATGCCACGCGCCGCGCCATGCCCGGGCCGAAGCGCCGGTTGACGAGGTCGCTCACGAGGTACGCCACCGGGTAGGTGAAGGCGCCCCAGGTCAGCCAGTCGTTGATGGCGAACTGCACGAGGATGTTGGAAGCCAGCACCACGGCTGCCATCGCGAGCGTGGCGGCGGTCAGTTGGCCGAGGGTGGGGCGCTCGAAGTGCATGGCTTGCATCAGACGCTCGCGGTGCGTTCGCGTTCGGCCTCGGCCAGCACGCCGTGCGCCACGGCCTCGGCCACCTTGATGCCATCGACACCAGCCGACAGGATGCCGCCCGCGTAGCTCGCGCCTTCGCCGGCAGGGTAGAGGCCGCGCACGTTGAGGCTCTGGAAGTCGTCGCCGCGCGTGATGCGGATGGGCGACGAGGTGCGCGTCTCGACGCCGGTGAGCACCGCGTCGTGCGTGTCGAAGCCCTTGATCTTGCGGCCGAAGGCGGGAAAGGCCTCGCGCATGGCTTCGATGGCGTAGGCGGGCAGAGCCTTGTGCAGGTCGGTCGGCGTCACGCCCGGCTTGTACGACGGTGTCACGCTGCCGAGCGCCGTAGAGGGCTTGCCGGCGATGAAGTCGCCCACCAGCTGGCCGGGCGCGCGGTAGTCGCCGCCGCCGAGCACGAAGGCATTGCTTTCGAGTTCGCGCTGCAGCGCGATGCCCGCGAGCGCATCGCCAGAGGAATTGGATTCCCATCCTGGGAAGTCACGTGGGTCGATGCCCACCACGATGCCCGCATTGGCGTTGCGCTCGTTGCGCGAGTACTGGCTCATGCCGTTGGTGACTACGCGGCCCGGCTCGCTGGTGGCCGCGACCACGGTGCCGCCTGGGCACATGCAGAAGCTGTAGACCGAGCGGCCGTTGCTCGCGTGGTGCACCAGCTTGTAGTCGGCCGCACCGAGCAGCGGGTGGCCCGCATGGCGGCCCCAGCGTGCGCGGTCGATCAGGCCCTGCGGATGCTCCACGCGGAAGCCGATGGAGAAGGGCTTGGCCTCGATGTGCACGCCGCGCTTGTGCAGCATCTCGAAGGTGTCGCGCGAGCTGTGGCCGAGCGCCATCACGACGTGGTCGGCGCGCAGCTCGCTGCTTTGGCCGGTCGTCTGGTCGAGCACGGTGAGGCCGCGAAGGTGTCCGTCTTCGATGTGCACGTCGGTCACGCGCTGCTCGAAGCGGATCTCGCCGCCCAGCGCCACGATCTGCTCGCGGATGTTCTCGACCACCTTCACCAGCTTGAAGGTGCCGATGTGCGGATGCGCGACATAAAGAATTTCGGGCGGCGCGCCAGCCTTCACGAACTCTTCCATCACCTTGCGGCCGAGGAAGCGCGGGTCCTTGATCTGGCTGTAGAGCTTGCCGTCCGAAAAGGTGCCGGCGCCGCCTTCGCCGAACTGCACGTTCGACTCGGGGTTGAGCACGCTCTTGCGCCACAGGCCCCAGGTGTCGCGGGTGCGCTGGCGCACGGTCTTGCCGCGTTCGAGCACGATGGGCTTGAAGCCCATCTTCGCGAGCATCAGCGCCGCGAAGATGCCGCAGGGGCCGAAGCCGATCACCACCGGCCGTGCCGTGCCTTCGGCCGCATTGGCCGGCGGCGTGTAGCGCATGTCGGGCGCGGCCTGGATGTGCGGGTGGCCCGCGTGCTTCGCGAGCAGGGCGGCTTCGAGCTTCGCGTCGGCCAACTGCACGTCGCAGATGTAGACCGTGAGCAGTTCGACCTTGCGCGCGTCAAAGCTGCGTTTGTAGACGGTGTGGGAGGCGATCGCGTCGAGCGGAACGTCGAGCGTCCTGGCGATCAGGGTGACCAGCGCGTCGGGCGCGTGGTCGAGCGGGAGTTTGAGTTCGGAGATTCTCAGCATGGCGGCGTAGGGCTTGTGTTTATCAAGCAGGCCGCGCATTTTACGCGCCGAGGGCGCTATGAAAGCTATAGCTGGATCAGGCGGGCAGGAAGCCTTCGACCGAAAGGTACCGCTCGCCCGTGTCGTAGTTGAAGCCCAGCACCACCGCATCGGGTGCCAGCGAGGGCAGCTTCTGCGCAATGGCCGCGAGCGTGGCGCCCGACGAGATGCCGACCAGAATGCCTTCCTCGCGCGCGCAGCGGCGGGCCATTTCGCGCGCCGGTTCGGCGTCGACTTGCAGCACGCCGTCGAGCAGTGAGGTGTCGAGGTTCTTCGGGATGAAGCCCGCGCCGATGCCCTGAATGGGGTGTGGCGCCGGCGCGCCGCCGGAAATGACTGGCGAAGCCACCGGCTCGACCGCGAACACCTGCAGCTTCGGCCATTTCTTCTTCAGCACCTGCGCCACGCCCGTGATGTGGCCGCCCGTGCCCACGCCGGTGATCAGCACGTCGATGCCATCGGGGAAGTCGGCCGCGATTTCTTCTGCCGTGGTGCGCACGTGCACTTCGACGTTGGCGGGGTTGTTGAACTGCTGCGGCATCCACGCGCCGGGCGTGCCGGCCACGATTTCCTCGGCGCGGGCGATGGAGCCCTTCATGCCGTTGGCGCGCGGCGTCAGGTCGAATGAGGCGCCGTAGGCCAGCATCAGGCGGCGGCGCTCGATGGACATGCTGTCGGGCATCACCAGGATCAGCTTGTAGCCCTTGACGGCCGCCACCATGGCAAGGCCGATGCCGGTATTGCCCGAGGTGGGCTCGACGATGGTGCCGCCGGGCTTGAGCGCGCCGCTCTTCTCGGCGTCTTCCACCATCGACAGCGCGATGCGGTCCTTGATCGAGCCGCCGGGGTTGGCGCGCTCCGACTTGATCCACACCTGCTGCTTCGCATTGCCGAACAGTCGGTTGATGCGGATGTGCGGTGTGTTGCCGATGGTCTCGAGGATGTTCTGGGCCTTCATGGATGGAGTCTCCTTGGATCGATGCGTTTGTCGGACGAACAGCGCGCATTGTGAGACCAGCCCGAAGGCGCGCTCGGGTAGAGGCGATAATCCGCCCCGTGAAGCACGCCAGACCGCCGCTGGTGCAAGTCTCGAAAGAGCGCACTGGAGGAACGTCCGGACTGCATAGGACAGCGCAGGAGTTAACGACTCTCCACCGTGAGGTGAGGATCAGAGCAACAGAGACGAGCCGATTAAGTTCGGGTGAAACGGGCAATCTCTGCGCGCAGCAACACCAAGTAGGCCAGTATTGAGGTGGTTCCGCTGAGCTGGCGGGTAGGTGGCATCGAGCCGTCTGGTGACAGACGGCCCAGAGTAATGGCGGTCACGTCGAAGGCTTCGCAAGAGGCCTTCGATGCACAGAATCCGGCTTATCGGCGGGCTTCACACTTTTCTTCTTTCTCCCGTTCCGTTTTTTCGCGCCTTCGGCCCTGAAGGCGGGCGGCAGCCTTGCTGCTGGCAAGGATTGGTAGTTACCCGTACAATCGATAGCATGCTAATTAATAGGCGGCTATCGTGAGTGACCAACCCAACCCTCAACCGACGCGCGAACAGGCGCTGATGCGGCTTGGCACGTCGCTGGCGGTGCTGCAGCGCGGTTATCGCGCCGCGGCGGACAAGGCGGTGGCGCACGTCGGCGTGTCGCAGACGCTGGCCTACCCGATCGTGATGCTCGGGCGCATGAACGGCGAGGTGCGCCAGGGCGTGCTGGCCGAGGCGCTGGGCATCGAGGGGCCGTCGCTGGTGCGCTCGGTCGACCAACTGGTGGAAGCCGGCCTTGTAGAGCGCCGCGAAGACCCGGCCGACCGCCGCGCCAAGACTCTGCATCTCACCGAAGCCGGCAAGGCCGCCTGCGAGCCCATCGAGGCGGCGCTGACGCTGATGCGGGTGTCGCTGTTCGACGGCGTGTCCGACGAGGACGTCGCCGCCTGCCTGCACGTGTTCGGCGTGCTCGAGGAGCGCATGGGCGTTCGTTCCGTGCAGAGCCCGCCGCCGCAGGAAGGGCGCAGGTAGCAGCAGATGGCCGCGTTCAGCCTGCCGCGCTTCAGCCGCGCGGAGCTTCTCTTTTCCGGCAAGAGCTTCGCCGCGGCCATGCTGGCGATGTACCTTGCCAGCCGCGCCGGCCTGCCGCGCCCGTTCTGGGCGCTCATGACCACCTACGTCGTTGCCCATCCACTGGCTGGCGCCGTGCGTTCGAAGGCGGTGTACCGCTTCTTCGGCACGCTGATCGGCAGCACCGCGACCGTGCTGCTGGTGCCCGCGCTGTCCAATGCGCCGGAGCTGCTCACGCTGGTGCTCGCGCTGTGGGTCGGGCTGTGCCTGTGCATCTCGCTGTTCGACCGCACGCCGCGTTCGTATGTGTTCATGCTCGCGGGCTACACGGCGGCGCTGATCGGCTTTCCCTCGGTGCAGACGCCGCTCGCGCTGTTCGACACCGCCGTGGCGCGCGTGGAAGAAATCGGCCTCGGCATCTTCTGCGCCACGCTGGTCCACAGCCTCGTGCTGCCCGCGGGGCTTGCGCCGACCGTGCTGGGCCTGCTCGACCGCACGCTGCAGGACGCGCGCAAATGGCTCGGCGACCTGCTGCAGCCCGCCGGCCGCAGCAGCAACGCTGACCCGAAGCGCCTCGACGATGACCGCCGCCGCCTCGCCGGCGACATCACGCAGCTGCGCCTGCTCTCCACCCACGTGCCCTTCGACACCACGCACCTGCGCTGGACCGCCGGCGCCATCCGCGCCATGCAAGACCGCGTTGCCGCGCTCACTCCGGCCCTGTCGGCCGTCGAAGACCGCCTGCAGGCGCTGGAGCAGGCCGAAGGCCGGCTGGCTCCCGATGTGGCCGCCGTGCTCTCGCAGGCCGCACAGTGGCTGCGCGAAGAAGCCGAACCCACCGGCGATGCAGCAACCCGCGCCGAACGCCTGCAAGCCCTGCGCCGCGCCATCGACGCACTGAGCGTCACGCCCGCGAACGCGCAGCAACAGACTCCATGGGGCCGCGCCCTGCGCATCGGCCTCGCAGGTCGCCTCGAAGAACTCGTCGACGGCTGGACCGCCTGCGCCCAGCTGCGTCTCGACATCGACGAAGGCCTGAAGGGCGCCGCCCCGTTGCGCCGCACGGCAGCGCTCGGCAGTCGCGTGCTGCATCGCGACTACGGCATGGCGCTGCTTTCCGCGCTCGCCGCCGTCATCGCCATCTGCCTGTGCGGCGCGTTCTGGATCGTCACTGGCTGGCCCATGGGCTCGGCCGCGACCATGATGGCCGCCGTCTTCTGCTGCTTCTTCGCCACCATGGACGACCCCGTGCCGGCGATTCACGGCTTCCTGAAGTGGACGCTGTTGTCCATTCCGATCTCGGCGCTCTATGTGCTAGTGCTGATGCCCACGGTGCAGGACTTCGGCATGCTCGTGGTGATCTGCGCGCCGCTCTTCCTGCTGCTGGGCCTCTACCTGCCGCGCCCGACGCATTTCATGCCCGCGATGGCGATGATTTTCGGCGTGGCCGGCACGCTCGCGCTGCACGACACGGCCAGCTCCGATCTCGTGAGCTTCCTCAACAGCATGATCGGCCAGATCGTCGGCGTGGTCGTTGCGGCGCGCGTCACCCGCCTGGTGCGTTCGGTGGGCGCCGACTGGAGCGCGCGCCGCATCCAGCGCGCCACCTGGCGCGAGCTCGGCGAGATGGCCGCGTCTTCTCAACCGCAGTATGCGCAGAGCGACGCCTATGCCGTGCGCATGCTCGACCGCATCGGCCTGCTCGCGCCGCGCATCGCGCAGGCCGGCGGCACCGTCGAAGGCGTGGCGGCCAACGACGCGCTGCGCGACCTGCGCATGGGTGCCGACATCGCCGTGCTGCAGCGCGTGCGTGCCCAGCTGCCGCTGGTCACGTCGGCCGCGCTGCTGGGCGGCATCTCGCGCTTCTTCCGCCAGCGTTCGGAAGGCCGCATGAATCCGCGTCCGCCGGGCCTGCTGTCGCAGATCGACGAGGCGCTGAACGCAGTGCTAGAAGCGCGCGACACCGCTGCTTCATCGACTTCGCGCGCCGCCGTCACCGCACTGGTCGGCCTGCGCCGCAATCTTTTTCCCGACGCGCCGCCGATGTTGGGCGCGTCCAAGCAAGGAGCTTCCGCATGATCGGCGAAGCCAGTTTCTACGGCCTCTACCTGCCCTGGATCATGGTGCTGGCCCTCGGCGCGCTGCTCGCGCTGTGGGGCGTGCGCCGCCTGCTCGCGGCCACCGGCGTGTACCGCTGGGTGTGGCATCCGGCGCTGTTCGACATGGCGCTCTACCTGCTGCTGCTCTACGCGCTGAGCCGCGTCACCTCCTACCTCCAATAAACAAATAGACAAAGAGATCTCCATGAAAGCCACCACCAGTCCTTCCGCAGAAAACCCGTGGGCCCAGCGCCTCGGGCGCGTTCTTTTCACCGTGGTCGTGGTGGCCGCCGCCGTGTGGGCCGGCCTGCGACTGTGGGACCACTACGAACTCGCGCCGTGGACGCGCGACGGCCGCGTGCGCGCCAACGTCGTGCAGATTGCGCCCGACGTGTCGGGTCTCGTCACCGCAGTGCCGATCAAGGACAACCAGCCGGTCGCTGCCGGCACGCTGCTGTTCGAGGTGGACCGTGCGCGCTACGACCTCGCCGTGCGCCAGGCCCAGGCCGTGCTCGCCGCGCAGCGCGCCCAGAGCGCCCAGGCGCAGCGCGAGAACACGCGCAACACGGGGCTCGACGACCTGATATCGAAGGAGTCGCGCGAACAGACCCGCTCGCGCGTCGAGCAGATGCAGGCCGCGGTTGCGCAGGCCGAGGTGGCGCTCGATTCGGCTCGCCTCAACCTGCAGCGCGCCGAGGTGCGCGCGCCCACCGACGGCCTCGTTACCAACCTCGACCTGCGCCAGGGCAGCTACGCCGCGGCGGGCCGCCCGGTGCTCGCGCTGGTCGATGCGCAATCGTTCTACGTCGAAGGCTATTTCGAGGAAACCAAGCTGCCGCGCATCCACCTCGGCGACCGCGTGCGCGTCACGCCGATGGGCGGCGGCGCGGTGTTCGAAGGCGCGGTCGACAGCGTGGCTGCCGGCATCGCCGACCACGACCGCTCCACCAGCGCCAACCTGCTGCCCAGCGTGAACCCGACCTTCAATTGGGTGCGGCTCGCGCAGCGCATTCCGGTGCGCATCAAGCTCGATCCGCTGCCGCAGGGCGCGCGCCTCGTCGCGGGCCAGACGGTGACGGTGCAGGTGCTGGAGAACAAGGCGGCGCAGAAGACGGCGGCAACGACCCCAGCGCCGCAGAAGGGATGAACAGCATGACCCGCTTCGCATTTCGCCTTGCATCGCTGGCCGTTGCCGCCGGGCTCGCGGCCTGCGCGGCGGTCGGCCCCGACTACAAGCAGCCGCCCGAGGCGCTCGCCAGCCAGAGCGCTGCCGGCAAGCCATTCGCCGAGGCACCCGCCAACGCCGCGCCGCTGCCCGCGCACTGGTGGCGCCTGTATCACGACCCGCTGCTCGACAAGCTCGTCGAACAGGCCCTCGCGCACAACACCGACCTGCGCCAGGCGGTGGCCAACCTCGAGCGCGAACGCGCCATCGACGACGAAGTGGCCGGCGGCAAGTACCCCACCATCGGCGTGAACGGCGGTCCGTCGTTCGGCCACCAGTCGGGCATCCAGTTGCTGCAGCGCGGCTACGAGCCGCCGAGCACCTTCAACTACGGCCTGGGCGCCTCGCTGTCGTACCAGGTCGACCTGTTCGGCCAGCTGCGCCGCGCCATCGAAGCCTCGGCCGCCAACACCGAAGCGGCCGAAGCCGCGCTCGACCTGGTGCGCGTCAACGTCGCCGCGGGCACCGCGCGCGCCTACGCCGAAGCCTGTTCCACCGGCTTGCGCCTGGAGATCGCGCAGAAGTCCGTCGACCTGCAGAAAGACGCGGTGAACGTCACCGAGCGCCTGCAGAAGGCCGGGCGCGCCGGCGCCATCGATGCGGGCCGCGCGCGTGCGCAGCTGCAATCGCTCAACGCCGCGCTGCCGCCGCTGCAGGCCAGCCGCCAGGCCGCGCTGTACCGCCTGGCCACGCTCACCGGCGCGCTGCCGCAAGATTTTCCGCGCGAGGTCGCCGGCTGCAGCACGCCGCCGCGCGTGGCCGGCGTGCTGCCCGTGGGCGACGGCGCGCAGCTGCTGCGTCGCCGGCCCGACATCCGCCAGGCCGAGCGCACGCTGGCCGCGTCCACCGCGCGCATCGGCGTCGCCACGGCCGACCTGTACCCGCACGTGTCGATCGGCCTGTCGGCAATGTCGGCCAGCACCGCCGCCGATTTCGGCCGCAAGGACAGCATGAGCTACAGCCTCGGCCCGCTGATCTCGTGGACGATTCCGAACACCGGCGTGGTCCAGTCGCGCATCGCGCAGGCCGAAGCCGGCACGCGCGGCGCGCTCGCCAAGTTCGATGGCACCGTGCTCACCGCGCTGCGCGAGACCGAGACCGCGCTCGGCAACTACGCCCGCGAACTCGACCGCCGGGCCGCGCTGGAAGCCTCGCGCGACCAGAGCGCCATCGTCGCGCGGCAGGCGCGCCAGCTGTACCAGAACGGCCGCACCGGCTACCTCGATTCGCTCGACGCCGAGCGCGCGCTGGCCGCGAGCGAGTCCGCACTGGCCGCCAGCGAAGCGCAGCTGTCCGACGACCAGGTCATGCTTTTCATGGCACTGGGCGGCGGCTGGGAGCCTGAAGATGCGAACCTTGCGCAAGGCAACCTGACCGGCGGCGCAACCACCACCAAGCAATGACCGCAGCCATCGCCTCCGCGCCACAGCGCCGCCCGCACGCGCCGCTGTGGCTGCTGGCGCTGGTCACCTTCAGCGGCACGCTGGCCATGCACATCTTCGTGCCCGCGCTGCCCATCGCCGCAAAGAGCCTCGGGGCTGGCATCGGCGCCATGCAGATGACGGTGAGCCTCTACATCTTCGGCCTGGCAGTGGGCCAGCTGGTTTACGGCCCGCTGGCCGACCGCTACGGGCGGCGGCCGGTGCTGCTGTTCGGGCTGGGGCTTTATTGCGTGGCGGGTCTTGCGGCCGTGGTTGCGCCCGAAGTGCATTCGCTCATCGCGGCGCGCCTGTTCCAGGCGGTCGGTGGCTGCGCCGGCCTCGTGCTCGGCCGCAGCATCGTGCGCGACACGGCCGAGCCGCAAGAGGCCACACGTCGCCTCGCGCTGATGAACCTGATGGTCACCATCGGCCCGAGCCTCGCGCCGCTGCTCGGCGGTGCGCTCGCCACTGCGCTGGGCTGGCGCTCGATCTTCTACGCGCTCTTTGCCCTCGGTGTCATCGGCTTCCTGTTCACCTGGCGCCTGCTGCCCGAAACCGGCGCGCCCGGCGTGGCCGTCAATGCGCGGGACCTCGCGCGCAACTACAGGAAGCTGCTGGCCTCGCCGGCGTTTCTGGGCTTCTCGGTCGGTGGCGGCTGCGCCACCACGTCGATGTATGCCTTCATCGCCTCGGCGCCCTTCATCTTCGTGGACCAGCTGCACCGGCCGGCGCACGAGGCGGGCATCTACCTGGCCATCCTGGTGTCGGGCGTGTGGCTCGGCAGCTTTCTCACCAGCCACCTGATCTCGCGCGTGCGGGTCGACCGCCTCATGGTTCGCTCGAATGCGCTGAGCGTGGCTGCGGCCTTCGTGCTGCTGGGCGCGGCGCTTGCCGATCACCTTTCGGTGCCGCTCATCGTCGCCTGCATGTTCCTGTTCACGGTTGGTGCCGGCATGGCATCGCCGGCGGCGCTCACGCAGGCGATCAGCGTGAACCCGCAGGTCATCGGCTCGGCCTCGGGCCTCTACGGCTTCACGCAGATGGCCGTGGGCGCGCTGTGCACCGCGCTCGCCGGCATGGGCCACCGCAACCCCGCACTGGCCTCGGCCATCGTGCTGGCGGGGGCGGGCATCGTGGCGCAGCTGTCGTTCGCGGTGGCGCTGCGCGCGCAGAAGCGCGCAGCCGCAGCCCTCAGCGCGTGAAAAGCCAGCCCCCCTTGGGCTGGCGCATCAGCTCATGGCGCTTCACGGCGCGCTCTTCGCCGTCGTCGCCCACATAGACCACCTCGAAGCGCAGCAGCTTCGGCGTGACCATCTTCCAGTTCTGGATGCGCTTCACCGTCACGCAGGCGGTCTTGTCGTGGTACTGCATTTCCGACATCGGGCCGCCCTGGAAGCCCGTGCCGTCGAACAGGCGGCCGGACGCTGCAAAGGGGTTGAGCACCGCGCCGTTGCGCGCGGTGATGCAGCCCTCGGTCCGCACGAAGGACTCGATGGTCGGCGAGGCGCTGCGCACCACCTTGCCGACGGCCGGGCTGGGCGGCTTGCCGCCGATGGCCTCGCGGATGCGCTCGACCTGTTCTTCTGTGATGGGCGCCAGGCCGTCCTTCGAGACCACGGCAGGCGGTGGTGCCGGTGGCGCGGGCGGCGGTGGTGGCGCGAAAAGCGTACAGCCCGCCACCAGTGCCAAAGGCACGGTGCAGGCCAGGGCGGTGCTCGGTGGTCCGAACTTCATGGCTCAGTCTCCCTGACGGCGGCCCATCGGGGCCGCTGGCTGAAAATTGCAGGCCGCGAACATGCGGTGCATCGTCGTTGTCGTCCTCTTTCTCTTCTCTTCTTTTTCTTCGTTGTTGTTCTAGAAGCGTTCGTGGGGTGCGAGATAGCGCCACTGGCCGGGCTGCAGCCCCGCCAGCGGCACGCGGCCGAGGCGGATGCGCCGCATCGCCAGAATGCGCAGGCCCACGCCGTCGCAGATGTTGGCAATCTGCCCTGGCCGCGCGCCCTTGAGCGCGAAGCGCAGGCCCGTTTGTTCGTCGCTCTGGCGGCCGATGCTCACGCGCGCCGGCGAGCGCTCCAGCCGCGCCAGCACCTCGGGGCTCACCGGGCCGGCCACGTCCACCATCACCTCGTGTTCGAGGATTCCGGCGTCTTCCTGCAGCTTGCGTTCGATGCGGAACTCCTGCGTGTACGCGACCAGCCCGCTGGCGCCGGTTTCGAGCGGCGTCATGCAGCGCTGTGCCTTTGCATGCGCCGGCAGAAAGCGCTGTCCGGCGCGCTCGGGCTCGTGATGGTTCGCAGCCACCAGCAGGCGGTGCGCGGTGTCGGTTGCCATGCCGGCAGGCTTGTACAGAAGCAATGTGACAGGCACCACAGGCTCGGGCTTGGCGCCGGCCTCTATCTCGACCTGCTGGTGCGGCAGCACGCGCGACTGCGGCAGCATCTGCGGCACGCCGTCGACGCGCACCGCGCCGTTCTCTATCAGCAGTTCGGCTTCGCGGCGCGACACGCCGGCCATTGCGGCCACGCGCTTGGCAAGGCGGATGCCTTCGTCTTCGACAGGAGCAGTTTTCATGTTCATCGGGGCGCCGCCAGTTGGCGGATGCGCGCCACGTGCGCGGCCAGCGAACGGGCCGCCACCGGCCACATGCGTTCGGACACGTCGTCGTAGGCCAGCGGCAGCCATTCTTCGGGCGTGCCTTCGGGCAGCTTCTGCATGGCAGCAGCGATCTTGGCTTCGCGCCTCAGGCGGTGCGCCTTCAGCATGCCGATGGCGGTGCGTGCAAAGCCGATCGCGTAGCCGTGCGCGGGCAGGATGAACTCGATGCCGCCGGCCTCGCAGGCCGCGTCGAGCGTGTCGAGCGAATCGAGGTACGCCGTCATGTCGCCATCGGGCGGATCGACCACCGTGGTGCTGCCGTTGAGGATGTGGTCGCCGGAGAACAGCAGGCCGTCTTCTTCCAGCACCAGGCACAGGTGGTTGGCTGCATGGCCGGGCGTGTGGATCACGCGCAGCGTGTGTGAGACGGGCTCACCATCGGCAGCGGCACCCGACAGCACGAGGCGCTCGCCATCGGCCAGTTCGCGCTCGGGCGTGAAGCGCGCGGTGGCACGCGCGGTCGGCTTCGAGGCCAGGCCCAGGATCGGCGGCTTGCCGTTCTTGCACAGCGCCTGCAGCGGCGCCGCACCCGGCGAGTGATCGGCATGCGAGTGCGTGCAGACGATCATGCGGATGTCGCCCTTCGTAGCGCGCCACAGCCGGCCGATGTGGTCGAAGTCGTTCGGGCCCGGGTCGATCACGATGTAGCCCGTGGCCGCGTCGCCCACGATGTAGCTGTTGGTGCCCGGGCCGGTCATCGCGCTCGGGTTGGGCGCGGTGAGGCGCATCATGTTCTTCAGCAGCGGCACTGGGTGCTCGCTCTGCCAGTCGAGCGCGTGCAGGAGCTGGCCATCGGGGCACACCAGAGCGAGTTCGCCATAGGGCGACTCGTGTTCCATGTAGCGCGCGTCCTCGCCCTTGAGCAGGCCGGCGCGCGGGCAGCTGGTCCACAGCGGGGCCTCGCTGGCACAGGCCGCGAGCAGGGCATCGACGGTGGGGTACGCGGCCATGCGCTGCAGCGTGCGCACGGTCGGGAAAATCATGAAGAAGGTGCCGGCCTCATGGCGCGCGAGTGCATCGGCCGGATGCACCCAGCTGGGCTCGAACTGCTCGCTCTCGTCGGCAGTGGGCGTCTGGCCTTCGGGCATGCGCGCCACCAGAAAGGGCACGTCGAAGCGCTTGGGCAGGTCGCGGTCGGTCATCCAGTGCGCGAAGGTGAACACGCGGTCTGAGTCGAGCACCAGCCCGCGGGCCGCGCACTGGTCGGCAAAGGCGGTGCCGGCGGTGTTGCCGCGGTCCATTGCCGCGACTTCTTCGGCTCTGACAGGGCTTCCGTCGGCATGGTGTGCGAGCAGGATGCCCAGCTCTTCGAAAGCCTCGCGAATGGCCGCGATGGCCTGCGTGCGCTGCACGCGGCTTTGTGTGTGGCGGCGCGTGGCGATGCGCTTGGCCGCTTCGTCGGCGTCGTCGATGTGGCCGCCGGGAAAGACATACGCGCCGGGCGCGAAACTGGCTGTGGCCGAGCGGCGGGTCATCAGCACTTCGATGCCGGTGGCGCTGTCGCGCAGCAGCAGCACCGTGGCGGCCGCGCGCAGGGGCGCGGGCTCGCGTGGGGTGTGTAGTTGTTGGGAGGAACGGACCATGGGGCAATTATGGGGAGCAGGCGCGATACATGCATGTCGCCGCGCATAAGCTCATATGGAATCGGGCATCAGCGGCGCGCCACAATCCGCGCTTGCACTGCGTGCATTGAAGACAAAAGACTGAACGACCGAAAGACTGTCATGGCCCATTCTCCACTCACTCGTCTTGCCCGCCGCGTATTGCTGCTGGCCGCGGCCTCGCTAGCTGTGCCTGCGGCCTTCGCTCAACAGGACTGGCCGCAGCAACCCGTCACGCTGATCATGGGCTTTCCGGCCGGCTCGGGCGTCGACGTGGTGGCCCGCGTCATCCAGGAGCCGCTGGCAAAGCAGCTGGGCCGGCCCGTCGTCATCGACTACAAGTCTGGCGCCGCAGGCAACATCGCCAGCGACTACGTGGCCCACTCGAAACCCGACGGCTACACGCTTGCCTTCGGCACAGCCGCCACGCACGGCAGCAACGCCGCGCTCTACAAAAAGCTGCCCTTCGACGTGGAAGCCGACTTCATTCCGGTGGCGCCGGTGCTCGACGTGTCGAACGTGCTCACCATCAATCCCGACGTGATCAACGTCAAGACCTTGAAGGAATTCGTCGAGCTGGTCAAGGCCAACCCCGGCAAGTACAACTATGCATCTACAGGCAACGGGGCAGGCACGCACATGGCCTTTGCCGAATTCAATTCGCGCCTGGGCCTGAACATGGTGCACGTGCCCTACAAGGGCGGCCCTGAGGCCATCACTTCGGTGGTGCGCGGCGAGACCTGCTGCATCATGAACCAGGTGCAGACCATCCTTCCGCACTACAAGGCCGGCAAGGTGCGCCTGCTGGGCGTGACCACCGCAGCGGCCGTGCCGGCGGTGAAAGAAGTGCCCACCATCGCATCGAGCGGCCTGCCGGGCACCAAGGGCTTCGACAGCTCGATCTGGTTCGGCATCTTCGCGCCCAAGGGCACCGACCCGCAGATCGTCGACAAGCTCAATGTCGCCGTGAAGGCGGTGCTCGAGCAGCCCGAGATCCGCGAGCGCTTCGAGAGCCAGGGCAACACCGTGCGCATCGAATCGCCGGCTCAGTTCAAGAAGACCGTGCACGACAATCGCGTGAAGTGGGCCGAAGTCGCGAAGGCCGCGAACATCAGCATCGACTGAGCTGCCAGCTACGGGCCGTGGTTCAGTTCACGCCCGGCGCGCCGGCATCGTCATCGCGATCACGCCGGCCATGATGCAGGCAAGGCCGGCCCACGCCGTGGGCGCCGGTGCCTCACCAAGAGACACCACGCCGATCATCACGCCGATGGGCACGCGCAGATAGGCCTGCGCGGCCGTCGACATCGGCCCCAGCGTCTTGATGAGCCGGAAGTAGATCGTGAAGGCCAGTGCAGTAGAGAGCACCGCGAGCGCCAGCACCGCCATCATTGAAGCCGCTGACGGCGCGAGCGTCCACGGCCGGTCGATCACAAGGCTTGCGGGCAGCAGCATCGCCGTGCCGCTCAGCAGCGAACCGGCGGCCGGCACCATCGGGTCCAGCCCCTTGAACACGCGGCCGAACATCGCGGCGCAGCCGTAGCAGACGGCGGCGGCCACCAGCCCGAGTTGCGCGAGCAGCGAATGCCCGAGCCCGTTCAGCGCCTCGAAGCCGACGATCAGGCAGATGCCCGCCAGCCCCGCACCCACGCCGAACAGGCGGCGCAGCGTGGGCCTCTCGGAGCCGCCGAGGCCCAGCCCCAGCAGGAAGATGAAGATCGGCGAGGTCGAGTTGAGGATGGTCGCCAGGCCCGCATCGACGCTGCGTTCAGCCCACGCAATGAGCGTGAAGGGCAGCACGCTGTTCAGGCATGCCTGCAGCGCGAAGCGCCACCACATCGCCGGCTCCGTCGGCAGCTTCACGCCGCGCATGCGCAGCACCGCGAGCAGCAGCAAGCCGGCAATCAACGTGCGCGCCGCAATCAGCGTGACCGGCGGGATCGTCGCGACGCCGATCTTGATGAAGGTGTACGAAGCGCCCCAGCAGGTGGCAAGCAGCGCGAGCAGCGCCCATTCGAAGGCGACGTTGGTGTGGGGCTTGCTGGCGGGGGAGAGCGTGTGCATGGTGCCCCGATCATCGCGAGCCCTGCCAACCGACACTTCGCCCGCGAGCGAAGCGTGGATGCCTCAGTGGCTGTGCCCGTGCGCGGTGTTGCCGCCGCCGTTCAGCAGCGTCGCCAGGTCCACTTCCTGCTCGGCCGCTGCGCCTGCGATGACGCGCTGCTCCAGCTCGTCGAGATGCTCCAGCGCCACGGCCAGCGCCTTGTCGAGCGACTTGCCCGTCGTCAGCGCTTCGATGATCTGCTCATGCTCGCGCGGCGCGCAGCTTGCGGCCTCGGCGGAGTCGTACAGCGCCTTGTAGAGCTCGGTGTTCGAAATCAGCCGCCGGATGTACGACAGCAGTTCGTCGCTGCCCGCCATCTCCGCCAGCAGCAGGTGGAAGTCGCCCGCCAGCCGGATTGAGTCTTCGCGCCTGCCTTCCTTGAACGCCTTCTGCTCCGCCTGCACGTGCTTGCGCAGCGTGGCCACCTGCTCGCGTTCGAGGTTGCCGAACAGCGTGGTCACCAGCCCGGCTTCGACGATGCGGCGCGCGCGGTAGATGCCGCGCATGTCGTCGATGGACGGGTTGGGCACGAAGGCGCCGCGGTTGTGCTCCAGCACCAGCCGTTTTTCCGACCCCAGCCGCGCCAGCACCTTGCGCACCGCACCGCGCGTGCAGCCCAGCGCCTCGGCCAGCGCGCGTTCGCGCAGGGGAGTGCCGGGGCGCAGCTTGCCGCTGAGCAGCGCCTTCGACACGGCGGCGTAGACGCGTTCGTCCACGTTCGTGTCGTCGGCGTCGGTGGGCTCTGCAGGGGCGGCGGAAGTGGGGGTTTTGCGTGCGGTGGAAGGCATAGGCGTGGGGATTATTGCCCGCGCCGTGTCGCCTCCGGGAAATCCCCCGGATTGACGCGGCCCCTCTCGCTCCGTACCATTCGTCTCGTTTGGTTAACCAAAATAATTGTGTATGGTTGACCAAAATTGAATTCGAATCTCAACCAGAACAGGAATCGAGGCAATCCATGAAATCCGCCAAATGGCTGGCCGCGCTGCCGGTAGCCGCTTTCTTCAGCGGGGGATGGCTGTCCTCCGTCGCGCCCACCTTCGTGCTCGGCATGCCCTTTCTGATGGTGTGGAACGTCAGCTGGCTGGTGCTGACCTCGCTGATCATGGTGGTCATCGACCGCGCCGAAGGCGACCTCGATGCGCCCGCCACGGCCACCGGAGACGCCCGATGAACGCCGCACTCGGCGTGATTGCCCTGTTCGTGGTCGGCGCGCTGGGCCTCGCGGTGCTCGCGCGGCGCGGCCGCACCATGAGCCTGGAGCAATGGGCGCTCGGCGGGCGCGGGCTGGGCGCCATCATGGTGTTCCTGCTGATGGCGGGCGAATCGTTTTCCACCTTCACCTTCCTGGGTGCGAGCGGCTGGTCTTACAGCAAGGGCTCGCCGGCCTTCTACATCCTGGCCTACGGCGGGCTGGCCTACCTCATGGCCTTCTGGATGCTGCCTGCCATCTGGCGCTACGCCACCGCGCACAAGCTGGTGTCGTTCTCCGACTTCTTCGCGCACAAGTACGACAGCCGCCCGCTCGGCGTGCTGGTGTCCATCGTGGCACTCATGGGCATGGTCGCGCTGCTGACCATCCAGCTGCGAGGGCTCGGCATCATCGTGTCGGAGGCCTCGTACGGCTCCATCGCGCCGCAGGTTGCCATCTGGATCGGCACCGTGGTCATGGTGAGCTACATCCTGTTCTCGGGCATCCACGGTTCGGCCAGCATCGCCATCGTGAAAGACGTGCTCATCCTCGCGCTCGCCGTGTTCCTCGGCATCTACCTGCCGTGGCACTACTACGGCGGCGTCACGCCCATGTTCACCGCCATCCACGCGGCCAACCCGGGCTTCTTCGAGTTCCCGAAAGAAGGCCTGAACCTCACCTGGTACAACTCGACCATCCTGCTGACGGCGCTGGGCTACTACCTGTACCCGTTCAACCTCACCTCGGTGTATGCCGCCAGAAGCGCGAGCGCGGTGCGCCGCAACACCATCCTGATGCCGCTGTACCAGGTGGTCATCGCCTTCCTGTTCCTCGTCGGCTTCGCGGCCATCCTGCAGGTGCCGGGGCTCAAGGGCTCTGAGGTCGACCTTGCGCTGTTCGGGCTGGCAAAGCACACCTTCGACCCATGGTTCGTCGGCGTGATCGGCGGCACGGGCGTGCTCACCGCGCTGGTGCCGGGCTCGATGATTCTGCTCACGGCCTCCACCGTGATCGGCAAGAACGTCTACAAGGAAGGCTTCGCGCACAACGCCACCGACAAGCAGGTGTCGCGCGTGGCACGCGGCGTGCTGCCGGTGTTTGCGCTGGTGGCGGTGTACTTCGTGCTGCGCGGCGGCACCACCATCGTGTCGGTAGCCATCTTCGCGTCGAGCCTGCTCACGCAGCTGCTGCCCTCGCTGCTGTTCAGCCTCATGAAGAAGCCCTTCGGCAACAAGCACGCGGCCTTCGCGGGCATCCTGGCGGGCGGCGCGGTGCTGGCCTTCATGATGACCACCAGCTCGAACCTGGGTACGCTGTTCCCGGCTGCACCGGTCGTCTTCAAGTCGCTCAACATCGGGCTCGTGGCGCTGGCGACGAATGCGCTGGTGTTCGTGATCGTGGCCCTCTTCACCGCGCGCATCGTGCCGCGTACCGTTGCAGCGCAACCTGCCTGATGCTTTCAACGAACGGATTCTCAACATGCCATCGCTCCTGATCCGCAACGTACGCCCCATGGGCGCTTCCCCGGTCGACGTGCGGGTGCAGGACGGGCGCATCACCGAGATCGCCGAGCTTGGCGCTGCGCTTGCCGCGCCGGCCAGCGCCACCATCGAAGACGGCCAGGGCGCCTTGCTGCTGCCCGGCCTCGTCGAAGGCCACACCCACCTCGACAAGACGATGTGGGGCATGGACTGGTATCGCAATGAGGTCGGCACCAACCTCACCGACAAGATCGAGAACGAGCGCGCCTTTCGCCACTCCAGCGGGCACGACGCGGCCACGCAGTCGCTGGTGCTGGCCAAGGCCTTTCTCGCGCTCGGCACCACGCGGCTGCGCACGCACGTCGACGTCGACACGCAGGCCGGCCTGCGCCACCTCGAAGGCACCCTGCGCACGCGCGAGGCGCTGCGCGATGTGCAGCAGATCCAGATCGTCGCCTTCCCGCAGTCGGGCCTGCTCGGGCGGCCCGGCACGGCCGATCTGCTCGAACGGTCGCTGGCGCTGGGCGCCGACGTGCTGGGCGGGCTCGACCCCTGCGCCATCGACGGCGAGCCGGTGAAGTCGCTCGACGTGCTGTTCGGCATTGCCGACAAGCACCAGCGCCCCATCGACATCCACCTGCACGAGCCCGGCGCCATGGGCGCGTTTTCGCTCGACCTCATCCTGCAGCGCACCGAGGCGCTGGGCATGCAGGGCAGGGTGGCCATCAGCCACGGCTTTTGCCTCGGCGACGTGAGCGAACGTGAGCGCGAAGCGCTGCTCGCGCGTATGGCCAGGCTGGGCGTGGTGCTCATTACCAGCGCGCCGCCTTCGCGCACCGTGCCGCCGCTCATGGCCTGCCGGCAGGCCGGTGTGACCGTGCTCGGCGGCAACGACGGCATCCGCGACACCTGGTCGCCCTACGGCAACCCCGACATGCTCGAGCGCGCCATGATCATCGGCCTGCGCTACAACCTGCGCCGCGACGACGAGATCGAAGTGGCGCTCGACACCGTCACGCATTCCGGCGCGCGTGGCTGCGGCTTCGAAGCCTACGGCCTCGTGCCAGGCAACCGCGCCGACCTGGTGCTGGTCGATGCGCAAACGGTCGCGCAGGCCGTGGTGTCGCGGCCCGTGCGCAAGCTGGTGGTGGCGGGCGGCCGCATCGTGGCGCGCAACGGCGTGCTGCAGGCCGACGTGGCGTCTTTGTGAAGACTGGCCGCAGTCGTGACGGAGGCGTCGCCTTCGCGGTAGTGATCGTGCTGGTGGCGCTGAACCTGCGCGCCTTTCTCACGTCGAGCAGCCCGCTGCTCGAACCCATACGCCTTGCGACCGGCATCGGCTTTCATGCGGTGGCGCTGCTCACGGTGCTGCCGATGTTCGCGATGGGAGCCACGTCACTGTGCGGCGCGGCGGTCGGCCAGCGCATCGGCGCGCGCGGCGGTGTCGCGCTCGGGCTCGGGGCCATTGCTTTCGCCTGTGCGAGCCGCTATGTGGCGGGCGGCGCGGCTGCTCTGCTGTGGAGTGCGGCGCTCGCGGGCGCGGGTGTCGGGCTGGTGCAGGCGCTGATGCCCGGCGTGGTGAAGCAGGCTTACCCGGCGCGCATCGGCGTGATGACGGGGCTGTACTCCGCCGCAATCATGGGCGGCGGCGGGCTCGGCGCCATGGCCAGCCCGTGGGTGGCGCACGCATTCGGCGGCGCGCAGCCCGACTGGCACGCGGGCCTCGCAATCTGGGCCTTGCTCGCAACCTTCGCGCTGCTGTACTGGCTCAACATGCGGCGCATGGAATTCACTGTCGCCGATGCGCCGCGCCGGCACCTCTCGTGGCTGCGCTGCTTCGCAAGCCGCCGCGCATGGCTGCTGGCTGCGTGCTTCGGCCTCATCAACGGTGGCTACACCAGCCTCGTCGCGTGGCTGCCGCACTTCTATGCCCAGCAGGGCTGGACCGCACAGCAGGGCGGCTCGGTGCTCGCGCTGATGACGGCCGCGCAGGTGGTCGCCGCGCTCGCCATGCCCGCCATCGCGCGCAGCCGGGGGGGCGACCTGCGGCCCTGGCTCGTGCTCACGTTGGTTGCGCAACTGGCGGGCTTCTGCGCGCTGACCTTCGATGCGCCCGTGCCGGCCGTCGCCATCGCCGTCGTGCTGGGCTTCGGCCTCGGCGGTGCGTTCTCGCTGTGCATGGTGCTGGCGCTCGATCACCTGCCAGACCCGGCACAGGCCGGCGCGCTGGCCGGCTTCATGCAAGGCGTCGGCTTCATGATCGCGGCGCTCGCGCCCTCCGTCACCGGCTGGGTGCGGGAGCACACCGGTGGCTTCACGCTTGCATGGGCTTACCTTGCCGTAGTCGTGGTGCTGCTGCTGCCGCTCATGCTGTGCTTCGATCCGCGGCGCTATGCCGCGGCAACGGCGGGGCTCTTCTCGCCGAAAACGCACCACGCCACGAACACGCTCACGGCGCTGGACAGCAGCGCCAGAAAGGCCTGAACACCATGTACCAACAGCAATTCATGCAGCGCGCACTGGCCCTCTCGGCACAAGCGCTCCAGGAGCCCGGCACCGAGCCCTTCGGCGCCGTCGTCGTCAAAGACGGCGTGATCGTCGGCGAAGGCTTCAACCATTCCGTCGCCCACTCCGACCCCACCTCGCACGGCGAAGTCGAAGCCATCCGCGACGCCTGCCGCAAGCTCGGCACCGTGAACCTGTCGGGCTGCGAGCTCTACACCTCGTGCGAACCCTGCGCCATGTGCGTGGCGGCGATGCATATCGCGGGTATCGCGAAGCTGTATTACGCGGCGTCGCTCGCGCAGTCGGGCGAGGCCTTCAAGGGCGTGACGGTGGCGGCGCGGCACCCCATCGATGTCGAGGCGCTGCGCGCCGAAGCGGGCGCCATGCTTGCACAGCGCAGCCTGCCTGCCGAACAGAAGCTCGACCGTGAGGCTGTGCAGATTCTTTCGGACTGGGCTGCGACGCGTAGGGGTTCCTGAAGCGCCCGCGCAGCTGCCTGAGTGGCTGAAATATCCACCCCGTATGCTTCTCGAAAAAATCAGTTTCGAGATTTCAAAAGGGGAGGATCTATGACTACTACAGGCGCGAATTCCGTCGCACGGGCGCAGCACTCGGAGCCCACCGTTACCCTCTATGGGCGCATCGCCGCAGGTCTGGCTGGATACGTCAGCTGGCCCGATCCGCCCGATTTACATTTGTCCATCATCATCGACGACGCGTACAGCGGTATCACCGTGATCGATGGTCAACCGACGATGACCGAGGCAGGTTTCAAGAACATGGGCTTGATCAGGACCAACAAGTACGAGAACTCGCTCCCCGCCGGGGTGAAGGTGAGGATCCAACTCCAACCGCCCGAGGGCATGAGCCGGCAGGAGTTCGCACGCAGGTTGGTCGTCAACTCACAGAGCTTTTCGAGCTACGTAGCTCCGTACTCGGTGCCAAAGAACATCCGAGGATCGCGGATGCGCCCGGGCGAATACAACAGCAGTTCGTACGTCGCAGGTCTGCTCAAGAGCGTCATGGGCTACGTGCCACTGATCGCCACACCGGGCTTCCAGACGCCCGGATGGGAAAGCCCCATGTCCGGACACTTCTTCAAGGGCGAGGCGATCCGATGAGAGTCGCCTTGCGCCTCGTATTGAACGTGCTGGCCTGGGCCGTGTCTATCCCGGTCCTGAATGTCTGCCTGACGGCATTGGAGCGGCATCGAATCATGCCGCTGTCGGGGCCCGTCGCGGCAGTCGTGGCGGTCACACTGCTTCTCTGGGCGGCGCTGATCTACTGGCGCTGCGTTCCGAGCACGCCGAGTATCGTGACTCGCCTGAGCTATCTCGTGGTCTTCGTGGTCGCGATGGTTCTGGTGGGCTTTGGTGCAGTTTGGGTAGCGTTCTGGGCCTCGGTCGCGACCTTCGGGCTCTAGCGTTCTTCAAGAGTTCACCTGCGCTGGCTACTCGAGCGCCGCCAGCGCGCGATTCACGACGATGTTGTTACTCCCCACCGCAAGCCAGCGTGAATAGAGTTGCCTCATGGCGCGATACGAAGCGCGCTATGAGGAGTCGGCATGAGCAGCGTCAGGAACACCGCGACAACGCAACCCTCTGCACTGGTTGCACAGGCGATCGATATCTATCGAAGCATCGCCGCGTGCCACGCGCACATCGCAAACAACAGCAGCAATAACGCCAACGCACTCACCGCAGCGCTGATGTTGCCCTGCTACCAATCCAGCTTTCGCGAACTGGCACTTGCGCTGACCCTTGAAGAGGAGCGCGAACTTAGGTACGCGCTCGACGAATTTTGCAACTCAGCTGCATGAAGACGAGTACCTTCGCGCAGCTTTTGTCCCACTGTGGTGCGTTCCGAATCGTTGCGCGGCCTTCGGAATTACGCTGATGGATTGAACGGGATTTCACTCGTAGCGACAAACGCGACCAGCGCCCAGACTCCGCTTCCCCGGCCGGGAATTTATTTCATGGAAGTCATTTCTCTTGAAAGGAGTTGGCAATGGCGGAAAACACGAAATTCACCATCCTCTCGTTCGTTGGCGGTGGCATACGAGGGCTGATGTCGGTCACGATCCTGAACGAGCTGTACACGAAGTTCCCGAACATCCTCGAAAACACCGACCTCATCGCCGGGTGTTCGACGGGCTCGATCATCACGAGCGAGCTACTGGCGGGAACGACGCCGCCGGAACTCATCACCTTCTTCACCACGCGCGAGGGCAGGGGCGAGATCGAGTTCTACGACAACATGAACACGAACCCGAAGGAGCCCGCGTACAAGATCACGGATGTCTACGACTCGCAGTTCGAACTGCACAAGGAAATGAAAGTCTCTGAAGTCGACTGGCAGAAGGTGCTGTTCGTGTCCTTCAACGTCGGCGGGCTCGAGGTGAAGGACTCCTTGCAGACGCCGACACCGTGGAAGCCGTTGATGTACACGAACATGGACCCCGAACTCGGCGACGTGACCATCGCGAAGGCGGCCACTTCGAGCGGCGCAATGCCGGGGCAGCTGGGCTCTTATGAAGGCAACGTAGACGGCGCCTTCTTCAATCACGACCCTACCGTCGCTGCGATTGCGCTGGCCGTGAAGGCCGGGCACAAGCTCGAGGACATCACGGCCATTACCTTCGGCACCGGCTACATGCCCGACTGGGTTGCCAGCGACACCCACAACTGGGGCGCCGACCAGTGGATGAACGGCGTTGCAAATCCGTTCAACAACACGCCGCCGTTCCTCATGAACCAGGCGAGGCCTTCGCCGATGCTCGACATGTGCCTCAACGGCACATCGACAGAGCTCATGCCGATGATCGCGAAGATGCTGCTGGGCGACCGCTACACGAACATCAACCCGACGCTGCCGTTCTTCATTCCGGAGAACACGACCTACCAGCAGGCCATCGACCTGCTGCAGGACAAGGGCAAGCATGCCGACATCGCGCATGCGGAAGTCCTCGTGGAGAAGTACTGGGTCAAACACGACCACGGCCCCGTGCTGCCCTGAGCGGCATCCACAAACAGCAGCAAGCAAACGCATTCCTGGAAAGGAGAAACGACGATGTCGACTATCGCAACAAAGGGGGCAGCAAAAGCACCCGGCACTTCCACGGGCGAACTGAACCTCGGGCCGTACTACATCCAATACCTGCCCGGCAACCACTATGTGCTGGACGTGTACGGGAACAGCGCCGCAAAGGACACCCAGGTCATCGGGTTCACCGTCAACCAGCCCGAGACCGTCAACCAGCAGTGGCTGTTCGTCCCCGCGGGGCCGCTGGCGCCGGGATGGTGGTACCTGCAGACGCTGATGGGCTCCGAGTACGTCATGACCCTGCAACCCCATGCCACCACCGGCTCGGGGCCGGTGGTGATGCAGCCCAAGGCGCTGGGCGACTCCGACACGCAGCTCTGGAGCCTGCTGTCCACCGAAGTGCCAGGCTACTGGTACATCCAGAGCAAATTCGGGGCGAGCAATGCGCAGGCGCCGGTGGTCATCGGGCTCACCAGCAACACCTCCGGAGCGAGTGCCGTGGCCAACCCCATCAGCTTCACCGGGTTCGAAGCACAGGCCTGGGGGTTCAAGCCTGTGTATTGGTAGGAGGCATGAAACCGGCGGCCAATCAGTCCCAGGCCGGCGACAGACCGGCCGGATCGGTAAGGCGCTCATTGCGGTCAAGCACCGCAATCTGCGCCATTTCCGCATCCGTCAGCTTCAGCTGCTGCGCGCGCAGATTGCCTTCAAGGTTCGCACGCTTGGTAGACGACGGAATCACCGCGTAGCCCAGCTGCATCGCCCACGCCAGCACCACCTGCGCCGTGGTCGCGCCGTGCGCCTTGGCAATGGCCTCGATGACCGGGTCGCCCAGCACCTTGCCGTAAGCCAGCGTCATGTAAGAAGTGATGTGAATGCCCTGGCTCTTCGCGAACTCAGCCACCTTGCGGTTCTGCAGGTAGGGGTGCAGCTCGATCTGGTTGGTGGCGATCTGCTCCGCGCCCACGGCCGCAATGGCTTCCTTCATCAGCGCGATGTTGAAGTTAGACACACCAATGTGCTTCGTGAGCCCCTGCGCCTTGGCCTCGGCCAGCGCACCCATGAACTCGGCTACCGGCACGGCGTTGCCGGGCGAGGGCCAGTGGATGAGCGTGAGGTCGACATGGTCTGTGCGCAGCTTGGCGAGGCTGTCTTTCAGGCTGGGCACCAGCTTGTCTTTGGCGTAGTTGTCGGTCCAGATCTTGGTGGTGATGAAGAGGCTGCTGCGGGCCACGCCGCTTTCGGCAATGGCTTGGCCCACCTCGGCTTCGTTGCCGTAGATCTGCGCCGTGTCGATGGTGCGGTAGCCCACGTCGAGGCCGTTCTTCACCGAGTCGATGACCACCTGGCCCTTCAGGCGGAAGGTGCCGAGGCCGAAGGCGGGAATGGTGTTGTTGCTCGTGTTCATGATGTGTGTTGTCCTTGTGTGTTGAAAAAAAAGAGGGGAGGTTCAGTGACCGACCGGCACCGGCCCCGAAGCGCGAACCGGAATACCGGCACGTCGATCAAGCGTGCCGCTCCACTGCGTGAGGGCCAGCGACACCAGCACCACCAGCGCGCCAATCCACGGCGTGTGCATCAGCCCAAGGTGCGTCACGATCAGTCCACCGGCCCATGCTGCGCCGGCAATGCCCAGGTTGAAGGCCGCGATGTTCAGGCCCGAGGCCACGTCCACCGCCTGCGGCGTGAAGCGCTCGGCCTGCTTCACCACGTACACCTGCAGCCCCGGCACGTTGCCGAAAGCCACCGCGCCCCACATCAGCACCGCCAGCAGAGCCAGCCACTTGTGCGGCGCCGCGAAGTTGAACACCAGCAGCACCGCAGCCAGCAGCGCGAAGATGATCTTCAGCGCCGGAATCGGGCCCATGCGGTCGGCCAGCTTGCCGCCCCAGATGTTGCCCACCGCCACCGACACGCCGTACACCAGCATCACCCAGCCCACCGCGCCGGCGCTGAAGCCAGACACGTCGGTGAGGATCGGCGCGAGAAACGTGAACGGAATGAACGAGCCGCCATAGCCGATGGCCGTCTTCGCATACACCAGCAACAGGCGCGGCTCGGCCAACACCTTGGCCTGCTGCGCCAGCGAGGCCGGCGGCGTGTGGCGGATGTTGCTGGGCACAAAGATCCAGCTGCCGATGAAGGCGATAACGCCCAGCGCCGACACGGCCAGGAAAGTCTCGCGCCAGCCGAAGTGCTGCCCGATGAACGTGCCCAGCGGCACGCCCGTGACCAGCGCCACAGTGAGGCCGGTGAACATGATCGCGATGGCGCTCGCCGCCTTTTCCTTCGGCACCAGGCCGGTGGCAATCGTCGAGCCAATGGAGAAGAACACCCCGTGCGCTAGCCCCGTGAGCACGCGGGCGGCAATCAGCGATTCATAGCTCGGCGCCTTCCACGCCAGCAGATTGCCGACCGTGAACAGCGCCATCAGCCCGAGCAGCAGCGCCTTGCGCGGCAGCTTGCCCGTGAGGGCCGTGAGCACCGGCGCGCCGATGGCGACGCCCAGCGCGTAGAGGCTGACCAGCAGGCCGGCCGAGGGAAGGCCGATGCCGAGGTCGGCGGCCACAGTGGGGATGAGGCCAACGATGACGAACTCGGTCGTCCCGATGGCGAAGGCGCTGAGGGTCAGCGCGAGCAAGGCGATTGGCATGAGAGCACTCCTTCTTGGATGTAGAGGAGTGTCTTGCGGTTACCTTTGCGGATAAATGGGGGTTGGGGCAGAAGATAGTTGACTGCAAATCAATTATCTGATGCCACAAACACTACACAAAATCTGATGAGCCATCGGGCTGAAGATGCCGATTGCTCTCAATCTCAACACAAAGGCTAGGGGTCGATTCGTGATGGGCAGCCTAAATAACCACGACTTGCTTTGCGCTCGCCGGCGTGCTCAAGAAATTCAATGAATCTTCTTGTGTTTCCATGACCCCTTTTGCACTTGTGACTCAAGTAAAACAAGTGGTTTTGCGCTCCACTGCTCATCAAACGCGACTTGATTGCCTGCTCTGAAAACATTGAGTCGAGTAATGTCGTCCTGTTTCAAGCATCGAAGCTCATAGACAACCGATGTCGACCAAGCGACATTTTCCAAGCTCTCGTAAGTTGTAATAAGTGTTAAAAGGATGAATTTATTTTCTTCGGTTAAGGTTGCCAGCAGTTTCGGTAATTCTTGACCAGAAAGTGCGTGCCTAACTTCCAGTTTTCGACTTATTGCTTGAACAAGTGGGGCCTCTAGTCGGATTTCAGGTAAATCAAAAGTGCAGTCATCGCATTTCAATTTTCCTGTAACAAAAACGTTTAGAGCAGTGTCGCTGGTTTGATTGGAGATGTTGATCGCGGCAATGAAGTCAATTTTCTTTGGCTCAGTCAGCATTGCGCGCTCAAATCCCACTTTTTCTTCAATATTTGCAATTACCAGCGGTTTTAATCCCTCCCTTCTGGCGCGCGAATCTGCCCACAAAGTGATGGCTACAGCAAACAATGCAAGGCCAGAAAATAACGAAGTCACTGAGCCGAATAAATCACCTGTTGTTCCCAGCTTGCTGAAAAACTTCTCGCATTCAGAACTTCCCTGAAATTTGCATTCAGGACTTAAGCTTGCAATATGCGAGGATAATAAAGGAAGCCAATAGGCAGTGGAAAACCAAAGCGCTATAGCGCAGAGGAGGGCCGTAACTCTGATTCCCCAGTATTTGATGAACTTCATTGGTGGTCGCCTGCCCAAGCGGAGTTATAGTTCTGAAAAATGGAATCGAGATTTCTGAGAAATGCCGGAGGTTCGATTCCTTGGCTTTTAAGTGCTGAAAAGGCAGTTTCATCCAGCGCCATTAATGGAACTGCTCGCGGTAGCTTGCGATCTGATTCTGCAGAGAGAACAACAATTGATTCCATTGTGTCTTCTGAGTTGATGCTTCGAAGCCCGGCGCTTCGATCAATGGCCCTGAGAGTAATACTGGCGGCAGGTATAGCTTCTCCAGTGAGAATGTCCCTTGCCCCAGCTTGGACCAATAGAGCACCTATACCTCTTGCAAGAAGCCCGTTGCGTCGCGCCGGTTGTTTAAATGCGCTGGCGTACTCGATCTTCGAAATTGGTGTTTGAAGATAGATTCCATCACTGATGTAAGAAAAGTCTGCGACAACTCTCGTATTTGCAGCTTGAGAATAATACTGGCCAAACAGTCGATTTATCCACCATTCGGTGATTAAATCGTCGTCAATGTTAGGTTTATTCAGCCAGCCTGCCACTCCCAAAATCATCGACCACGACGGAACGAGGTCTTCAGAGATTACACCAAATCTATTTGCGCAGTACTTCAGGGTTCTGATATATAAATCTAGCGCACTCGACCAGCCGTCTTTTATAAGATTTCGATCAATGGCTAGAAGATCACCCTGCCGGACACCCTTGGCGGCCTTTGGGCCATGCTCGAAGCGAACTAAAAGAGCAAGTAATTTCAGAACTTCCAGTGCATCCGGATTGATTTCTTGCAATATGGGAGTTGCCCGTAAAGCAGTGTCCCATTCATCTCGAAGATGAAATCCGCTGGGATAGAGGGCTGCAACCATTAGGTCGAAGGCATTAAGCTTTACGCCAGTTCTATTTAGCGTTTCGAATATTCTGGCCAAGGCTTCTAGATCGATTTCTTGTTCTAGCTCGATAGCCATTACCTTGTATACCTTTGACTGCAAGCCTCCCAGCTTTCTCTCACGAAGATTTACTATCTTGCTCTTTTCCGCCTCAGCAGGAGTGTGTTCGAGCCATTCGTAAAATGTCTCAAATTCCCAGATCTCTGAAATTAAAGCAATTAACTCCTTTGCTCTATTTTCTTTTGTGCCATAGATTTTCTCAAAAATGGCTCGCTTTTCCCATTTGATATGGCCGTCGTCGCCATTCGTCAGCGCGGAAAAATCTATGTAGTAACAGATCTCAGATGAGTCAGTTATTGCGTGATAGAGGGCGGTGATTCTTTGTTGACCATCCAATATGTATGCATCTAGCTGCTTTCCAGTGATTTTGGGTGCGCTGTCGATTTCTCGGAAGGCAAAAGGTTGTGGACCATTCAGAAGTAATAAAGATCCTATTGGCCATTGCCTGGCAACGCTGTCCAATAATTCAACGACGCGAGCGGGATTCCAAACAAACTCTCTTTGAAAATCTGGCAGTGCTAGGCGTCCTGCGCGAATTCTTTGAATTAAGAAATCGATGCTGTATTGTGATGATTGGAAATCCATAATTACTTCCGTTCCTGATGCTAAGGTTAGCGCGCTGCGGCGTGTAGTGTATGGTTGCAAACACCAAGTGTCAGATTTTATTAACCCAGTATCGATCGAATGGCGTGCCGATCTGAAGGCAACAACGCCTTATGTAGTTTGAGGTGTCGCGGATATACTCCGCCGTCGCGATAAAACGCGATCGGGTTTGGAAGCCCGCTAAAACCCCTGCGATGAAAGCCGCAGGACCCGCACATGGTCTGCGGCTTTTTCGTTCGCGCTGCTTTTTTAGGCGGCTCGAACGGGAGGGCGCGAGCTCTGCCGGTTTCTCTACAAGGGGTTTTCCGGTCTTCCAACCCGTTCGAGCTGCCGCCACCGTTTGGAAGCGGGTGCGGCGGTTGTGGCAAATCAAAATCCCTTGGGAGGCCTTTCATGGCTGCATCTGCTCACGCGCCCGCGCAATCTCGCGCTCGACCCACGTCCCCCGACCCCGCATCCTCCAACCTCGACGACCTCGCCCTCCAAGCCTGCGACGACGCCGACACCCTCAATGACGTGATGCGCGCCTACAGCGCACTCAAGAAGCTCGTCGACACCAGCGCCCTGAACGACAGCGAGGTGCTCACCCCCAGCCGCACCGAACTGAGCGCCTTGCTGGGCGTGCTCAACGACGCGCTACTGCTCCGCATCGATACCGTCAATGGCGCCACCAGCGCGGTGCGCGAAGCGCTGCGACAGAACATCGGCAGCACCCAATAGCACCAGCTGCGCGCCTCAACGACGGGCACGCGCCAACCGGCAACGCTGCGCATCTCGCTTCTCTTCTTCTCTCCACAACAAAACCGATGCCAGCTGCGCCCGTCGCCGACAACAAGCCCGAGGCCCTTCCCACTGCCGCCTGGGCCCGTCTGCGCGACATGGTCGCAGCGCGAACCCCTGCGGACGGCCGTACCGATGCGCTGTATCCGGGGCTGCGCTGCTACCGGTTCTCGCGCCCGGTGCGTTACGAGAAAACCCAGCGCCTCACGCCGGGCGTGGTGGTGGTCTTGCAGGGCCGCAAGACCGCGCACCTCGGCGACCGTCGTTCGCTCGACTACGGCGCCACGCAGTGCCTGGTGCTCGGGGCCGAGGTCGCGTGCCTCGGCACGGTCGTCGGGGCGAGCGCCGAGCACCCGTACCTCGCGATTCATCTCGACCTGCCGCCCGACATGCTGGTGAAGTCTTTTGTCGCGCTGGCGGAAAGCGGCACGCTGGCCGAGCCCGCCCGTGTGACCGAGAGCTTCACGGCTGCGGTGGGGCCAGAGGTGGTCGAGGCTTTTGCCCGCCTGCTGCTGGCGGCCGACGACCCGGTGGACCGCCGCACGCTCGCGCCGCTGGCGGTCGAAGAAATCGTGCTGCGGCTGCTGCGCTCCGAGGCCGCGGCCGCCATCCGCAGTGCGGGCGCCGTTACCAAGGCCGGTGCACGCATACAGACGGCCATCGCCTTCATGCGCCGCCATCTGGGCCGGCCACTGTCGGTGGCCGAAATTGCCAGCCACGTGCACATGAGCCCTTCGCACTTCGCGCACAGCTTTCGCGAGGTGGCCGGCGTCACGCCGATGCGCTGCATTCGCGACCTGCGCCTGGAAGAGGCGCGCATGCTGATGCTGGGCGCGGGGCTGCGGCCCGGCGATGCGGCCGCGAAGGTGGGCTTCGAGAGCGCGGCGCATTTCAATCGCGCGTTTCGCAGGCGCTTCGAGGCAACGCCTGCCGAGTACGTGCGGCGCGTTCAGTCGGGCTGATTGATTGACTGATTGACTGTCTGATATGGGGCGGCTGCGTCTTTCGCAGCCATGGTCAATTTCTTCGCAGCTTCGTGCCTTGGCGCGGGGGAGGGCGTTGGCTAACCTGCCGTCTGCCTTTTTCTTCAAGCCAACGACAAAGAAATTTTCATGAACCCGATCAACGTCATCATCACTTTCGAAGCCAAGCCCGAGCGCGCATCCGCGTTCGCCGAACTCATGCAGCAGGTCAAGCAGTCGCTGCCATCGGCGGATGGATGCCGGGGCGTGCAGTTGTTCGGGCACGGCGACAACGACTGCGTGTTCACGCTGGTCGAGTCGTGGGAGTCACGGAGCCATCATCAGGCTCATATCGCGGGGGTGGTGTCGTCTGGTGCTTGGGACACGATGGAGGCTGAGCTGGCTGGGGCGCCTGTCAGTAGCTATTGCAATGAGCTTTGATAGGGGTGGCGGTTGCGCCGGAGACGCAGTTGGCGATGCCTTGTCCCGCGGGGTGAGGTGCTGATGAGGCCAACGCCTCCGGCTCAATCTCTGCGCGGATCTTGCTCAGGTCTTGGCAGAGGCAGCAGCTGGCTCTCTTCCACCGGTGGCCATTCGCTTGTGGCGTCTTCAACCATTCGTGCATAGGACGGACAACCTTTCCGCACTGTCTCCAGCGTCTTGTTGTTGTACCGGCACTCAAGTACGAGCTCGCGATCTTCAGGATCGAATTGCGTCAGGGTGTGGGGGAGGCCGTTTTTGTACTTCACCGTCATGAACACCTCTCCTCTTTCACCCCAGATGGTTCGGCAGCCGGTGTAGTTCGAGGCGATGTTCCGGGGGAACATGAATATGAAGTACCCGTGGACGCTGTTGATGGCGGCGCTCTTTGGCGGCGCTGAAAGGTCGCAATTCCTATCCCCGGCGTGCACCAGTGAACTGAGCGCCATCAGGCAGAAAAGCGGAAGGCGGAGGTAGCGTAGGAGAGGGGGCATAGGTTAGTCGGGCAAGCTCTGCAACTGTGTTTCAGCGACACCTGCGAAGAAGATCCACGGACAGATATTCTGGAAGGTGCGCAATTCCTGCTTGGCCTCGTCCAGCCGGCCTTCCTCCATGAGATCGTGCGCTCGAAGGATGGTGTCCCCCAGGTATCGTGACCAAGCCCTCTCGTTGGCTCTGAGTTCAAGAACGTACTGTGCAAATTCATCAGCCGAGGCCCATCGGGCACCTTGGGGTCCGGTGTCGTGGAAGCTCTTCGTAAAAAACTCTGCGAAGAGCGCGCGAGTCTCGTCATTGAATTGGGCGGCAATTTCCTCTTTGGACTGCGCAGCAAACTTGTGCCATCTCTCGATCAGTTCGCGCATCTCGTCTTTTGGAGGAAGCGCTCTTGCATGGACAGGGCAGAGCACTCGTCCTGCTGGATCGGCAGACCAGCCGCTTTCCCTTGCCGAGCGAGCCATGTTGCTGGACCACTCCTGTACAGGATCGGTCGCTGGTTGCTCGAGACTCTTTTCGAAGACGTTCCGGCAGCCGTCAAACTGGCAGGCGATTACCAGCTCTGCGAATGCAAGCGCTTCTATGGGGTCACTCGATTCACGCATGCTTGAAAGCTCATCAGAAATGAGATGGGGTGATTCTTCTGCCGGTTTCCGAAGTTGCTAAGCACCATGGATCGCCATCATGGCCCAGAAAGTAACCCACATCGTGCCCGTCCCCAGCAGGCACATTCCCGTAAGAAAAGCGACCAGATAGCCGATTCGCTGCCAGATCCGGGGTGCGCTGGGAACGAAGCGCCAGTAAATCCAGGCCGCCCACACAAAGAGAACCGTCACGGTGACCGGGGCGACGTTGTCGGAGATCGACTGGAACTCGCGTTGCTCCACCGCCCCGATGGCCAAAAATGCGGCTGGCATGGTGAAGAACCATGCCAGAACGCTCAGGCATCCAAGAGCGGTGTGGCGATGGATGTTCATGGCGGAGCCTTTGCATCACCGCTCGGTGCCAAGGGTGGGGCAGGATGGCATTTGGGCAGCTTCAGACCCTCGACATCGGGATAGAGGTGGATAGCCGCGAAATCGTTGTTCTCCCCGAACTGGCTCCTCGGCGATCTGTACCCGTGCGAAAACGTTTCTATTGGAAGGTTGGTGCGCAGCAGTATGCGCAGGGCTCTCACTGTGTTGACCGCGCGTAGTTTGGCCAACGCCTTTGCCTCGCTGGGAATGTCGCCAGAGGCGCCGGTTTCTATCGATGCGCCCTTGTACAAGGGGAGGGATTCGTAGGAGCGGTTCAACCATTCCGAGAGCTTGGTGACCTGCGACCGACTGAGTTCAGCCGAGCCGCGTTCGAAGTAGATCTGTGTCGGCACGATGTAGCTGCATGCCATGGCTTGTCCACCGGTGAGGGATGCAACCAAGGCCCAGAGGATTCTTTCGTACATACGCTCATTGCGGCTTGGGCGATGCTGCGGGGCCTTCAATCCACTTGCAGCATGAAAGTGTCTTGGCGCATGTTGGTTGAACCGTGGCCTGCAGACTGTCCAGGCGCTCAGGGCGTCTTGTCGGTGGGCTCTCGAGTTCATTGACATGGGTTTCCACTTCGAAAGAAGTCCCGGCGCTCAGGGTCTTCAGAAGATCGGCGACCTCGGCAAGTCGGCGCTGTGCTTTTCTTGATGAATCGGCATTGCCTTTGACGGCGACAGCAAAGATGTCGGCGCGGTAAATGCCGTGCGTTGCTCTGCTTGTGTCCTTCTGTTCGATGAACCAGTTTGTCAGAGAGAGGATCTGCTCCGACCCGAGGTGCGTGCTTGTCGAGGGAAACTGTACTTCCCGTTGGAGTCCGCCGAAAGAGCAAGCGGTGGTCCATGCAGGAGCGAGGGCGAAGGCGAGAGGGATGATGGCGTGGAGATATTTCATGCGGATGCTTCGTGATCAATGCCCAAGATATATGCGGCGATGCTGTCTGCGTTCACCCTTGCCTTGGCACGATTCCTTGCGTCCATGGCATTCAGTTTCGAGATCATTGTTCCGTACCACTCGTCGTTGGAGCTGAAGGTGTCATCGAAGTGAGTGACTTCGTGGATTAGCGTCAGTAGCTTGGAGTCGCCATCCAGAACCTCATGTGAATCAAAGTGGATTTTGTTGTTTTCGAATGTGCAAAAGGGGAGAGCGATCGCGATGGTGTGGGTGGTGGTATCCGGCTTGCATACCGCTGCGACAGTGCCCAAGGCACTGCCCATAACACAGGTCGCCAACTTCCCGCCCTCGGTGAAGCGTACAAAGTTCTTGGGTTCTAGATTTTTCAGTACGCGTGCGCATGCAGCCAAGCCTCTTTGTAGATATTCGCGTGTGTTCTGGTCGGCAATGCCAAACCATGTCTTCACATGAGCTTGGGCCGTTTTGTCCCACCGCTCCAATTCGGGTAGCCGTTGCTTGGTGATGTAGCTGACAGCCAAGTCGCGCAGTTTCAGTGTTGCGGTCGCGAATTCCTTGTTGGTCATGTTCGGACAGATGTTCTCGGTCTGTTCGGCTTCCGGCGGGTACGTGACGGTGTCGTCTACCGCCTTTTTGAAGGCAGTCATTTCGGGATTCGAGACCTTGATTGCCGTCCAGGGCAACGCGGAAACGCCAATTGCATGCGCGGCGTCATCGTCATAAACCGCTGATTGCTGTAGCACCGACAGCAGCGGCTGCGGCACCGGACAGTGACACACCACCACGTCCCCCTCCAGCGCTACCTCCGATATGAACTGCGGGCGCCGTGGCCCTCCTGCCTTGGCGATGATGCCGACGCTGTTGCATCCCTCGCAGTAGGCCCTGCCACCGATCAATGCGGCTCGATGGCCAAACAGGTCGAGCATCGGGCCGTCGTAGGGCAGCACTCGCCCGCCAGAAGCCGGCGGATCGCCGACCACAAGAACCTTTCGATCCATTCAATACACCCAGAGTTGATGACCCAGGAGGTGTACGTGGTCGAGCGAGTAAGCACTGTTGTCTATCGTTAAACGGCCGTTCGTATTTCACGGTGCGACGCACATTCGATTCAGGGCCGTTGCTCGCAAGAAAAATCTTTCGTACCCCCTGCATCCAAATCCACCCCTGGCGTGTAGACCCTCCAGCAGCGAGCAGCTGCTGCTGCCCATCTACAACCCAGGAGTAATTTCATGCACACCTCTCGTCCCACCCGCTCGCTCGCCATTCTTGGCGCCGTCTCCGCCGCAGCGTTCCTGACCGCCTGCGGCTCGATGTCTTCAGGCCCCGCCTTCAACCAGTCCAGCCTGCCGCCGACCATTCAAGTGCCTGCCGGCAACAAGGTCGCCATGGAAACCATCGGCAAGGGCGACATCACGTATGAATGCCGCGACAAGGCCAACACCCCCGGCCAGACCGAATGGGTGTTCGTCGGCCCCGACGCCAAGCTGTGGGACCGCGGCGGCAAGCAGGTCGGCAAGTACTACGGCCCGCCGGCCACCTGGGAGTCGAACGACGGCTCCAAGCTCACGGCCACTCAGCTGGCTGTCGCACCCTCGGGGCCGACCAGCCTGCCGTTCCAGCTCGTGAAGGCCAATCCGGCCGTGGGCTCGGGCGCGATGACTGGCGTGACCTACATCCAGCGCGTGGCGCTGCAGGGCGGTGTGGCTCCGGCTGCCGTGCCGTGCACGCCGGCCACCAAGGGCCAGAAGCAGGTTGTGCAGTACCAGGCCGACTACATCTTCTGGAAGGCGTCCTGATCGGCGGGTAATTCAGCGGCGGGGCCATTAGCTCCACTACCATCGGCCGGTGCAAAACCCGCCGCCTACCGTTGCGCCCTTCGACTACGACGCCGCTCTCATGGCTTGCGCCCGCGGCGATCGTCAGGCTTTGCAGCAGCTGTACCAGCGCGAGAGCCGCTACCTGATGGGCGTGGCGCTGCGCATCGTGCGCCAGCGCCAGCAGGCCGAAGACGTGTTGCACGACGCCTTCATCAGCATCTGGCAGCGCGCGGAAACTTTCAACCCGGCGCGCGGTGAGGGCCGTGGGTGGGTCTACAGCGTGGTGCGCAACGCCGCGCTGAACATGGTGCGCAGCGGCGCACGACAGGTGGACGTGAGCGAAGACGCTGCCGAAGCCATTGACGACCAGGCTGCGCTGGCGGCATACGCCTCGGCCGGCGATCCGTTCGAACTGCGCGCCGATCTGGGCAGGCTCGAAAACTGCCTGAAAGGACTGGAGCCCGCGCGGCGCGATTGCATCCTCTATGCGTATGTCGAAGGCTGCTCGCATGGCGAAATCGCCGAGCGGCTGCAGACGCCGTTGGGCACGGTGAAGGCCTGGATCCAGCGCGGCATGCGCGCGTTGCGGGAGTGCATGGCATGAGCGGCAGCAACAACCCGACCGACGACGACATCGACGCGCTGGCGGGCGAGTACGTGCTGGGCACGCTGTCGGCCGGCGCGCGTGCGGCGGTCGAAGCGCGCATGCATAACGAGTCGGCATTGCGCGAAGCCGTGCAGGGCTGGGAGGCGCGGCTGTTGCCGCTCACGGCGCTCGCTCCGCCGGCGGACCCGTCGCCTGCGCTGTGGGCGCGCATCGAGCAGAGCCTTGGCAACGTTGCAGAGCCGAAGCCTGCGCGTCCGTCGGCCTTCTCGGGCTGGTGGAACAACCTTCAGTTGTGGCGCGGCCTGGCAGCAAGCGGGTTCGCCGCCGCCGCATTGATGGTCGCGGTGCTCGTCATGCGCCCGTTGCCTCAGCCGCAGTACATGGTGGTGCTGGTTGCTCCGCAGGACAAGTCGCCTGGCTGGGTGATTCAGACCACCTCGTCGCGTCAGCTGAGCCTGGTGCCGCTGGGCACGTTCGAGGTGCCGCCGCAGAAGGCGCTTCAGTTCTGGACCAAGGCCGATCAGTGGCGTGGCCCGGTGTCGCTGGGGCTGGTCAAGCAGGGGCAGACGCTGCGCATTCCCATCGACAAGCTGCCGCCGCTGGAGCCGAACCAGCTGTTCGAACTCACGCTGGAGCCCGAGAACGGCTCGCCCATCGACCGGCCGACGGGGCCGATCCAGTTCATCGGCCGCGCCGTCAAGGTGATGTAGCAGCGCTCGCTGCGCCTGTCCTTAACCATCGGTTAAGACCGGCTAAACAAGACGCGAATTGTCGGCGTGCCTCCGAATCGTGAGGATGCAAGGCGCCGACACGTTCGGAGCAGCATAAAAACAGGAGACAGCATGCACCCCAGAAACCTGAGCGGGCGCCAGTCACGCCTGCATTGGCTCACGGCGGCCGCGGCTGCCGTGGCGGCGATCGTGGCTGCCGCACCGGCCGAGGCCCGCGTCACCCGCATCGTGATCGACGATGTCTCGGCGCTCACGGGGCAGTTGATTCCGTACGAGCAGATCCGCGGTCGCGCCTTCGGCGAGCTCGACCCGAACGACCCGCACAACAGCATCGTTACCGACATCAAGCTGGGAGCGGACGCCGATGGCAAGGTGCGCTACGAGACCTCGTTCAATCTGGTGAAGCCGGTCGACATGAACCGCGCGAGCGGCTTTCTCTGGCATGACGTACCCAATCGCGGCGGTGCTGGAACTATCGTCGTCGAAGAGCGGGAACTGGGCGACATTGGCCTGCGCAGCGGCTGGCAGGCGGACAACGCCGGCAACACGGGCGTTCCAGTCAACCGCGCCTCGGGCACCAATCATTGGGTGGCGGCGCCTATCGCGAAGGTGGGTGGCGCGGCCGTCACAGGCAATGTGCTCGCGCGAATCGTCAATCAGAGCGGCCCGGACTCCAAGCCGCTGATGGTGCAGACGAACCCCGTGCCATATCTCCCGGCCACGCTGGACACGACCAAGGCGACGCTGAAGACGCACACGAAGGAGACTGTCGACGGCGTTGTCACCGAGGGGCCTGACATCGCCCCGGGCGACTGGGCATTCGCGAAATGCGACGCCGGCAACCCGTTTCCCGGTACGCCGATCGACAACAACCCCGCCAACGCACCTGGCAACCTGCCGGTGCATATCTGTTTGCGCAACGGCTTCGATCCCAAGCTGTTGTACCAGGTGGTGTACCCGGCACAGAACGCTTACGTCCTGGGCGTGGGGATGGCGGCATTCCGCGACGTTGGCACCTTCTTCCGCTACGAAGCCGCCGACGACTCCGGCACGCGCAATCCGGTTGCAGGCTTCGTCAAGGGCACGGCCGTGCGGGGTGTGTCGCAGTCCGGAAACATGGTGCGGCAGTTCATCTTCATGGGCCTGAACCAGGACGAACGCAACCGCATGGTCTACGACGGCGCCTGGCCGATCATCGCGGGCCGCCGGGTGGCCGCCAACTCGCGCTGGGCCCAGCCGGACGGGGTGCTGGAGCTCTACCAGCAGGGCAGCGAAGGCCCGCAGTGGTGGGCGGACTGGCCAGACCCGGTGCGCAAGCAGCCCACCGGCAGCATCTTCTCGCGTTGCGACAAGAACAGCACCTGCCCGAAGGTGATCGAGCATTTCGGGTCGGCCGAGGTGTATGCGCTGAAGCTGACGCCGGAGTGGATCGGCACGGCTGGCGACGCGGACATTCCGTTGCCCCGCAACGTTCGCCGCTACTACGTGCCGAGCAGCAGCCACGGCGGCGGATCTGGTGGCTTCGCGCACATGCCGCCGGAGACTGCCACCAGCCCCATCTGTCCCGGCAACAGCTTTGGCCGCGGCACGCTGGCGGCGAACCCTGTGCCGCACACGGAGATCACCAACGTGCTGCGCATGGCCATGCGCGACTGGGTGTTGAAGGGCACACCGCCGCCGCCGAGCCGGTGGCCCACGCTGACGGGCAAGACGCTGGTTGACGCGAACAAGGCGGCAATGGGCTTTCCGGGCGCCGTGCCCGGCGTTCCGGACTCGATCTTCCAGCGGGAGAACTTTGCGTTTCCGGTGTTCGACTACGACTGGGGCCCGCAATTCGATCACGCGGAAGCTTCTGGCGTGCCTACCAACGTGCCGCCGGTCATCAGGAAGGTCATCCCGATGAAGGTGCCGAAGGTCGATGCCGACGGCAACGAGATCGGGGGCGTGCCCACCGTGCTCGTGATGGCTCCGTTGGGCACCTACCTGGGTTTCAACATCACCGCCGAGGGTTTTCATCAGGGGCAGGTGTGCAACTACGTGGGCGGTTATGTGCCGTTCGCGCGAACGCGTGCCGAGCGCATCGCCCGCGGCGACCCGCGCCTGTCGCTCGAGGAGCGCTATGGCAGCCACGAGGGCTACGAGGCCGCGGTTCGCGCTGCAGCCTTGAAGGCGTTTGCCGAGGGCTTTCTTCTGCCTGCCGATCGTGACCGGCTCATCCGGCAGGCGTCCGAGAGCGCTGTGCTTCGCTGAACGCGGCCGTGCCTTCGATCATCTCCACGAGGGCGGCTGCCGGTACGGACAGTTCCGAGCGGCTGCGCATGGCCAGCAGCAGCACGCGCTCCATCTCGATGCCTTCGAGGCCAACCTGCACGAGGCCGAGGGCCTGGGCATAGAGCGCGGCAGCGGCGCGCGGCAGGATCGCCAGGCCCAGCCCCGATGCGACCATGCGGCACATCGAATCGAAGCTGCGCACCTGCACCCGGATGCGGGGCGTGCGCTGTACCGCGTCGGCCGCCGCCATTACCTTGCGCGTGAGCGACGCGCTTCGTGCCAGCGTGACGAGGTCGTGGTCGAACACGTCCTCGATGGAGGCGTTCTGCCGGCCCTCCAGCGCATGGCCTGCCGGCACGAGCAGGACCAGCTGGTCGACATTGCAGACGATGGTCTCCAGGCCTTCGCGCGGCACGTTGTCGCCGATGACGGCGAGCTCCGCCGTGCCTTTAAGCACGGCGCGGATACCGTCCTCGCTCAATGCGTCTTCCATGTCGATCACGACATGGGGATAGCGGCGCGCATACGCTGCCAGCACGCTCGGCAGGAAGCCTCCGAAAGCGGAAGGATTGGCGCACAACCGCAGGTGGCCGGTGGCACCCGATTGAAGATCGTCAACGGCCTGCACGAGTTGCTCCAGCCGCGCGATCACCTCGATGGCGTGCCGGTGCAGGGTCTGTCCCTCCGGCGTGGCGGTCACGCCGCGCTGCCCCCGCTGGAGCAGGGCGACGCCGCAATGCCGTTCGAGGTCGGTGATGCGCTTGCTCACTGCCGGGAGCGAAACGCCGAATCGATCCGCGCCCGCCGTCAGGCTCCCTGCATCGACGACTGCGACGAAAAGGCGCAGGGAGATGAGATCGAAACGGTTCAGGTTGAGCATGGCGGTTGGATTTGACCACCGCTGCCATCAAGGCTCTGCAGCAGCAGCGGCTCCCCTGCTGGCCGCCACGGCGGCAACGATGCCGATGGCTCCCACCAGCAGGCAAAGCGAAAAGATCACGCCACGCGTCTGCGTCGCATCGGCAAACGCACCGACGATCAGCCCCGCAAGCGGCTGCGTCAGGTTGTTCAGCAGCACGATCACCCCGGTGGTCTTGCCGTAGTCCTTCGCCGGAATGATCCGCTGCCGGTGGATGCGGATGTAGATGCTGAACATCTTGTCGAAGCCAATCACCAGCAGGAAGCCGGCCGCATAGCCCCAGTGATTGGTGCTTACGGCCGTGAGCAGGCCGCCGGCCAGTATCAGCAGATAGGCGGTGATGCCCATATGCTTCAGCGCGATCGATCCCCGGATGATCGCCAGCAGGATCACGATGGTGGCCACGGCCCCGAGCGTCTGCAGCCCGGCGTAGTAGGTGGCGGAGCGCTGGTGCAGCCCGGTGACCATCGCGGCGGAAGAGGCCAGCGTGGTGCCGAGCATCAGGTTCACGCCGGACGTGAGCATGGTCAGTCGCAGCAGGCCTGGCAGGCGCAGCACGTGGCCGAACGCCGTCGCAATGGGCTGCAGGAAGTGGCCCGGCGCGCCCTGCGGCTCGTGCAGCTGCACGGTGTTGCCGCGCCGCCAGTACGCGGTGGCGACATCGGCCAGCAGGAACAGCGCGGCCGCCGCACCGACCACGGCCTGCCACGGCCACAGCGCGAACAGTGCCGCCGCCACCAGCGGCCCGAGCACCATGCCGGCCTGCTCGGCGGTCTGCGCATAGGCCAGCACCTTGTCGAAGCCCTTGTTGCCTGCGATCTGCGGCAGCATCACTTCGCGCGCCATCACGCCCTGCGTGGTGAGCACGCCGCACACCGCCGACAGGGCCACCAGCCACCCGATGCCGCCCATGGCCTCGTTCGCCAGCACGCCGAGCACGCAGGCCAGCGCGCGAAAGATCTGGCTGCCGCGCAACAGCTTGAGCGGAGAGATGCGGTCGCACAGCGCGCCGCAGACAGGAAACGACAGAAAGCGCGGCAGCGTCTCCGCCGCGAAGGCATAGCCCGACCAAGCCACGTCCTGCGTCACCTGGAACACCACCAGCGGCACCAGGAACAGCAGGATCTGGTCGGCCAGCCTGGAGACGAACAGCGACAAGAGGAAGGCCGGGAACTTCATCGTGCCGGCATGGCCTGCGCAGACCCCGAGGGGAGAAGGGTGGGGAGCGCGGTGGCGTCGGGCATGCGCTGAAGATAATCGAAACATGATCGCCCTCGACTGCTACTACAGCCTCTCTTCCCCCTGGGCCTACCTCGGCGGCCCGCAACTTCAAGACATCGTGCGCCGCCACCACGTGCGGCTCACGCTCAAGCCGTACGACTTCCAGGCCGTGGTGCCGCAGACCGGCGGCATTCCGCTGAAGACCCGGCCCGAGCCGCGCCGCACGTACCACGCGCTGGAGCTCGCCCGCTGGAGCGACTACCTCGGCATGCCCATGAACCTGGCGCCCGCGCACTACCCCAAGGGCGCGCCGACCGACCCCAACTGGAACAAGTACCCGGGCTGGATGGTGATCGCCGCGCAGCTGCAGGGGCTCGATGCACAGCCGCTGTCGCATGCGCTGCTGCGCGCGCTGTGGGCCGAGGAGCGCGACACCTCGCAGGCCGAGGTGCGCATCGCGGTGGCCGATGAGACCGGCTACGACGGCGCCTCGCTGCAGGCACTGGAGCAGGCGGCCGAGACGCTGGCGGCCTACCGGGTCTACAGCGCTGAGGCGGTGGAGGCGGGCGTGTTCGGGGCGCCGACTTTCATCCTGAACGGCGAGCGGTTCTGGGGGCAGGACCGGTTGGCGTTTCTCGATCGAGCGCTGGACAAGCTGCGCGCGGCGGGCTGAGGCTCCTGCATAGGCCGAGTCAATGATCGACCGCATCGTGTCGAAGCATGGAGAGGTCATTGCCGTCATCGACTACAGGGCTGACGAAGACATCCCGTACTGCTTCTTCGCCCGGATTCTCGAAAACCGGTTTCCGCAAAAGCTGGTCGCACTCATCGATGAGTACAACGGCCTCGTCGATGACGGCGTGCTTTCGCTGCTCGATGAGATCGAGGAACGGATCTACGCCTACGGGCTGAAGTTGACCGATCGCGACGAGAAACTGTTCTGCATCCGTCTGGATGACGCGGCTTCCATGTGGTTCTTTACGAGGTATCCGACGGCTGGCGGTTTTGTGTCCGACTATCCGGGCACATCCTGATAAGTCCGGAAGGCGTCGCCGCGTCGGCTCAGAAGGCCGAGCGCGGCAGCAGCGCCGGTATCAGCGTTCGGTTCATCCGCTCGCGCCACCAGCGCAGCGCCTGCCCCTGCGCGCCGGTCTTCCAGGCCAGCCAGAAGGCCTCGGGCGGGCGCGGCTCCTCGGTGGGCAGTTCGACCAGCGTGCCGCGCTTCAGCTCACCCACGATGCAGGCGCGCGGCAAGAAGCCGTGGCCCAGGCCGGCCACCTGGCAGGCGATCTTCGCGGGCATCGAGGGCACGGTGATGCGCGGCTGGCCGGCCAGCAGGCCGACAGTGCGCTCCGACAGCGTGCGTGCGCTGTCGCCCACCACGATGGCGTTGCACTCCAGCAGGTCGCCGCGCTGCAGCGGCCGGCCGAGCCGGGTGAGCGGGTGCGAAGGCGCCACGCAGAACGCGAAGTCGAGGCTGCCCACGGTCACGGCCTGGTAGCCGCCGCCGGCCGGGCCTTCGCCCGCGGCGATGACGATGTCGGCGCGGCCCTCGCGCAGCGCCTCCCAGCTGCCGGTGAGCGCCTCGCAGCCGATGCGCAGCCGCGTGCCGCAGCGCAGGTCTTCGAAGGCGCGGATGTCGTCGATGAGCGCTTGCGTGGGAATGAGCGAGTCGTGCACGAGGCGCAGCTCCGACTCGTAGCCGGTGGCGATCAGCCGCATGCGTGATTCGAGATCGCTCGCGGCGCTGAGCAGCCAGCGGCCCTCCTTGAGCATTTCTTCGCCGGCGGCGGTGAGGGTCACGCGCGGGCCGTTGCGCTCGAACAGCAGCATGCCTAGCTGTTCCTCCAGCTTGCCCACGGCGTACGAGATGGTGGAGGGCACCTTGTTCAGGCGAGTGGCGGCGGCGGCGAAGGAGCCGTGGCGGGCGATGGCGTCGACGACCTCGATGGCTTCCAGGCTGAGTTTGAGCACGCTGCGGTTCCTTGAAAGAAGAAGGAAGGGTTAAGTGGGAAATCGATGATCGAAAACTTCGATCATTGAATGTGAAAAGTTTCGTCGATGACGGCTTGATGGGCCTCGATGATTCATTCCGTGCCTAGGAGATTCCCTCCGAAAGCAAATTGTGAATGCAATCGAACATCCGCTCAACCCGAAGGAGCTTTCCATGACCGTCAAAGCAACCCCCACCGCCGGCGCCAAGCTGCTCACCCCCACCGATCACACGCTGGTAATGATCGACTTCCAGTCGCAGATGGCCTTTGCCACGCATTCCATCGACGCCGTGAACCTGCGCAACAACGCCGCGCTGGTGGCGCAGGCGGCGGCCGGCTTCGGCGTGTCGACCATCCTCACGACGGTGGCCGAGAAGAGCTTCTCGGGCCCGATGTTCAGCGAGATCACCGACGCCTTCCCGGGCCAGAAGATGCTCGACCGCACCTCGATGAACACCTGGGAAGACGCGGCCGTGATCGAGCGCGTGAACCAGATCGGCAAGCCGCGCATCGTGCTGGCGGGCCTGTGGACCAGCGTGTGCATCGTCGGCCCGGCACTGTCGGCGCTCGACCAGGGCTTCGAGGTGTACGTGATTGCCGACGCCTGCGGCGACGTGTCGGCCGAGGCGCACAACCGCGCGATGGAGCGCATGGTGCAGGCCGGCGCGCAGCCGATGACCTCGCTGCAATACCTGCTCGAGCTGCAGCGCGACTGGGCCCGCGGCGACACCTACGAGCTGACCACCGGCATCGCGAAGAAGGTGGGCGGCGCCTACGGCCTTGGCGTGACTTACGCCAAGACCATGTTCGGCGCGCACGAAGGCTGACGAGGCACGAATAAACCTACTGCGCGCTCCGATCTCGCACCTGCGGTCCTCGCCGTACCTGAGTACGGCTGCGGTCCTCGGCGCGACCTCGGAGCGCTCGCTACGGTTTCTTCGCGCCTCGTCGCGCCCTCGACAACTTTCGTCAAGGACAAACAGACCATGAAGACCTATGTCGTCTCCCTCTCGCTCGGCCTGCTGGTCGGCGTGATCTACGCACTGTTCCAGGTGCGCTCGCCGGCGCCGCCGGTCATCGCCCTGGTGGGGCTTCTCGGGATCCTGCTCGGCGAGCAGATCCCGCCGCTCATCAAGAGCTGGGTCAAGCCCGACGCCGTGGCCACCTCGTGGCTGAACCATCAGGTCAAGCCGCACGTGTTCGGCGAGTTGCCGAAATGCCTGCCCGCCCAAACCGCCGCCCAAACCGCCGCCGAAACCCCCAACAAGGAAACCCGCCATGGCTGAGAACATGACGACCCCGCCCGACCTGATCCTTCATCGCGGGCTGTTCACCACCCTCGACCGCGCCAACCCCACGGCCGACGCCGTGGCCATCAAGGACGGCCGCTTCACCCACGTCGGCCGCTCGCACGACATCCTGCCGATGGCCGGCAGCCGCACCCGCGTGATCGACCTGCACGGCAAGCGCGTGCTGCCGGGGCTGATCGACAACCATCTGCACATCATTCGCGGCGGTCTGAACTTCAACATGGAGCTGCGCTGGGACGGCGTGCGAAGCCTGGCCGACGCCATGGGCATGCTCAAGCGGCAGGTTGCGAACACGCCCGCGCCGCAATGGGTGCGCGTGGTGGGCGGCTTCACCGAACACCAGTTCGTGGAAAAGCGCCTGCCGACCATCGAGGAGCTGAACGCCGTCGCGCCCGACACGCCGGTCTTCATCCTGCACCTGTACGACCGCGCATTGCTCAACGGCGCTGCGCTGCGCGCGGTGGGCTACACGAAGGACACGCCCGCGCCGCCCGGCGGCGAGATCGTGCGCGACAGCGCCGGCAATCCCACGGGCCTGCTGTTGGCCAAGCCCAACGCGGCCATCCTCTATGCCACGCTGGCCAAGGGGCCGAAGCTGCCCTTCGACTACCAGCTCAATTCCACGCGCCACTTCATGCGCGAGCTCAACCGGCTGGGCGTGACTGGTGCCATCGATGCAGGCGGCGGCAACCAGAACTACCCCGACGACTACGCCGTGATCCAGAAGCTGGCCGACGACGGGCAACTCACCATCCGCCTGGCCTACAACCTGTTCACGCAGAAGCCCAAGCAGGAGAAGCAGGACTTCCTGAACTGGACCGCGACATCCAAATACAAGCAGGGCGACGACTACTTCCGCCACAACGGCGCCGGCGAGATGCTGGTGTTCTCCGCCGCCGACTTCGAGGACTTCCGCCAGCCGCGCCCTGACATGGCGCCCGAGATGGAAGGCGAGCTGGAAGACGTGGTGCGCGTGCTGGTGCAGAACCGCTGGCCCTGGCGCATGCACGCCACCTACGACGAGACCATCAGCCGCTCACTCGACGTGTTCGAGCGTGTCAACCAGGACACGCCGCTGGCCGGCCTGAACTGGTTCTTCGACCACGCCGAGACCATCTCCGACCAGTCGATCGACCGCATCGCGGCGCTGGGCGGTGGCATCGCGGTGCAGCACCGCATGGCCTACCAGGGCGAGTATTTCGTCGAGCGCTACGGCCCCGGCGCGGCCGAAGCCACGCCGCCGGTGAAGCGCATGCTCGAAAAGGGCGTGAAGGTCTCGGCCGGCACCGACGCGACGCGCGTGGCCTCGTACAACCCGTGGGTGTCGCTGTCGTGGCTGGTCACGGGCAAGACGGTGGGTGGCCTGCAGATCACGCCGCAGCGCAACCTGCTCGACCGCGAACAGGCGCTGCGCATGTGGACCGAGAACGTCACCTGGTTTTCGAACGAGGAGGGCAAGAAGGGCCGCATCCAGGCCGGCCAGCTCGCCGACCTCGTGGTGCCCGACCGCGACTTCTTCGCCTGCGCCGAATCGGAGATTGCCGATACCACCGCGCTGCTCACGATGGTGGGCGGCAAGGTGGTCTACGGCGCCGGCCCGTTCACCGCGCACGACGAAGGCGCGCCGCCGCCGGCCATGCCCGACTGGTCGCCCGCGCGCACCTTCGGCGGCTATGCCGGCTGGGCCGATGTCGAAGGGGCTCCGATGCAGAAGGTGATGCGCAACGCAGCGATGTCGTGTGCCTGCGCCAACAACTGCAACGTGCACGGCCACCAGCACGCCACGGCCTGGAGCAGCAAGCTGCCCATTGCCGACCTGAAGAGCTTCTGGGGCGCGCTCGGCTGCGCCTGCTGGGCGGTGTGACGATGCGCTGGACCACTTCGCCGGCGCTTCGCTGGATTGCCTTGCTGCTGCTGTGCGCGGCCTATCTTCAGGGCGGGCTGAACAAGGCGATGGACTTCAACTCGGCCCTCGCGGAGATGAACCACTTCGGCCTGTCGCCCGCCGGCCCGCTGGCCGTGGCGGTCATCGTGCTGGAGCTCGGGGCCTCGGTGTTGATCCTCGCCGGTCGCCTGCGCTGGCTCGGTGCGCTGGCGCTTGCGGGCTTCACGCTGATGGCGACTTTCGTGGCGCTGCGCTTCTGGCAGATGCCGATTGGGCAGGAGCGCTTCATGGCGGCAAACTCCTTCTTCGAACATCTCGGGCTGGTCGGCGGCTTCCTGCTCGTCGCCTGGCATGACCTGAAGGAGCGTGCCCATGTCTGAACATTCGCACAGTGCGGTCGCACCGGCACCGCAGCCCGGCGCCTTTGCGCCGCTTCGCCAGCCGGTGTTCGCGGTGCTCTGGGCCGCCACCGTGCTCGGCAACATCGGCAGCTTCATGCGCGACGTGGCCAGCTCGTGGCTGGTGACGGACCTGTCCGCCAACCCGACGGCAGTGGCGCTCATCCAGACGGCGGCCACGCTGCCGATCTTCCTGCTTGCAATTCCTGCGGGCGTGCTGTCGGACATCCTCGACCGGCGGCGCTTCCTGATCTTCGTGCAAGTGGTGCTCGCGGCCGTCAGCGGTGCGCTGCTGGTGCTTTCGCACACAGGCGCGCTGACGGTCGAATACCTGATCGCGCTGACTTTCGTGGGCGGCATCGGCGCGGCGCTGATGGGGCCGACCTGGCAGTCGATCGTGCCGGAGCTGGTGCCGCGCAGCGATCTGAAGAGCGCGGTGGCGCTGAACTCGCTGGGCATCAACATCGCGCGCTCCATCGGGCCGGCGGCGGGCGGGCTGATTCTTGCGAGCTTCGGCGCGGCCGCCACCTATGGCGTCGACGTGCTGAGCTACGTGTTCGTGATCGCGGCGCTGCTGTGGTGGAAGCGCCCGGCGCCGGTCGACAGCGGCTTGTCGGAGAACTTCTTCGGCGCATTCCGCGCCGGCCTGCGCTACACGCGCGCCAGCAAGGAGCTGCACGTGGTGCTGTTGCGCGCGGCGGTGTTCTTCCTGTTCGCCAGTTCGGTGTGGGCGCTGCTGCCGTTGGTGGCGCGGCAGATGCTCGGCGGCAGCGCGGGCTTCTATGGCGTGCTGCTCGGCGCGGTGGGGGCGGGCGCCATCGGTGGTGCGCTGGTGCTGCCGCGCCTGCGGGCGCGGCTCGATGCCGACGGCATGCTGCTGCTGGCCGCGCTGCTCACCGCGGCCGTGATGGGCAGCCTGGTCTTCGCGCCGCCGAAGTGGCTGGCGGTGCTGCTGCTGTTGCTGCTGGGCCTGGGCTGGATCGTTGCGCTGACCACGCTCAATGGCGTGGCCCAGTCGATCCTGCCGAACTGGGTGCGCGGGCGCGGGCTGGCCGTGTACCTCACGGTGTTCAACGGCGCGATGGCTGCGGGCAGCCTGGGCTGGGGCCTGGTGGCGCAGCAGATCGGCGTGCCGGCCACGCTGGTGGCGGGGGCGGTGGGGCTGGTGGTGGCCGGGCTGGTCTTCCATCGGGTGCGGCTGCCGGCCGGAGAGGCCGACCTGCAGGCATCGAACCACTGGCCCGAGCCGCTGCTCGCCGAGCCGGTGGCGAACGACCGCGGGCCGGTGATGATCCAGGTCGAGTACCGCATCCGCAAGGAAGACCGCCCGGCCTTCCTACAGGCGATGAAGCGTCTGTCTCTCGAACGCCGCCGCGACGGTGCCTACGCTTGGGGCCTGCACGAGCACACGGTCGACGGGGAGCGGGTGATCGAGTGGTTCCTCGTCGAATCGTGGGCGGAGCATCTGCGCCAGCACCATCGCGTGTCGAAGGCCGATGCCGACCTGCAGGGCGAGGCGCTGCGCTTTCACATCGGGCCGGACAAGCCCGAGGTGCATCACTTTCTTGCGATCTGATTTTTCCTTCCCTTCCTTCTTTCTTTTTTTTCACTCCACAGGAAAACCATGACCACACTCACACTGCGCGACGGCACCGAGCTCTACTACAAGGACTGGGGCTCGGGCCAGCCCATTCTCTTCAGCCACGGTTGGCCACTCAGCGCCGACATGTGGGACGCCCAGATGCTGTTCTTCGCGGAGCGCGGCTACCGCACCATCGCGTTCGACCGCCGCGGTTTCGGCCGCTCGAGCCAGCCGTGGACCGGCTACGACTACGACACCTTCGCCGACGACATCGCCGAGCTGATCGAAAAGCTCGACCTGAAGGACGTGATCCTTGCGGGCTTCTCGATGGGCGGCGGCGACGTGACGCGCTACATCGCGCGCAAGGGCGGCGCTCGCGTGGCCAAGCTTGCGCTCATCAGCGCCGTGACGCCGCTGTTCATGAAGACGGCCGACCACCCCGTGGGGCCCGACGCCTCGCTGTTCGCGGGCATCCGCGCCGGCCTGGCCGCCGATCGCCCGCAGTTCCTCGACGACTTCAGCACGCTCTTCTACGGCACCAACCGCCCCGGCGCCAAGGTGTCGCAGGGCGTCTTCAAGCAGACGCTGCAGATCGCGCTGCAGGCCTCGATCAAGGCCACCATCGACTGCGTGACCGCGTTCTCGGAAACCGACTTCCGCCCCGACATGGCGAAGATCGACGTGCCCACGCTCGTGATTCACGGCGACGACGACCAGGTCGTGCCCTTCGAGGCCACCGGCAAGCTTGCGGCCGAGATGATCAAGGGCAGCCAGCTCAAGGTCTACGCAGGTGCGCCGCACGCCACCTGCACCACCCACAAGGACCAGGTGAACGCCGATCTGCTGGCGTTCATCCAGGCCTGATCGTTCCGTCTTCATGGCCACGGGCTTGGACCCGTGGTCGCCAAGGGTAGTGCCGGTGGCGATAATCCCGGAATGCGAATCCGCTTTACCAAGATGCAGGGAGCCGGCAACGATTTCGTCGTGCTGGACGAAACACGCGGCACGCTGGGCCTCAGTGCCGCGCAATACCGCTTTCTGGCCGACCGCCATTTCGGCGTCGGCGCCGACCAGATCCTGACCGTGCGGCCTTCGCCTGCGGCAGGCGTCGACTTTCAATACGTGATCCACAACTCCGACGGCGGCGAAGTGGAGCAGTGCGGCAACGGCGCGCGCTGCTTCATGCGCTTCGTCAACGAACACCACCTGACCGACAAGACGCAAGTGCGCGTGCAGACGCTGTCGGGCGTGATCGAGCCGCGCATGGGTGCCGATGGCCGCGTGACGGTCGACATGGGCGCCCCTGTCTTCGAACCCGAACGCGTGCCTTTCGACATCGCCGGGCTCGACCCGCAGCCCGAAGGAGCCTGGCACAAGTGGCACCTTGCCCTTGGCACGCGCGCGGGCACCGCTATCGTTTCGGTAGCGGTTTTGTCGATGGGCAACCCGCACGCCGTGCAGGTGGTCGACAACGTAGACACCGCCCCCGTGGCCGAGCAGGGCCCGCAGATCGAGCACCATCCGCGCTTTCCGCAGCGGGTGAATGCGGGCTTCATGCAGGTGGTCGACCGCTCGCACATCAGGCTGCGGGTGTTCGAGCGCGGCGCCGGCGAAACGCTGGCCTGCGGCACGGGCGCTTGCGCGGCGGTGGTGGCGGGCATTCGCCTTGGCCTGCTGGAGCGCCGGGTCGACGTGCAGACGCACGGCGGCATTCTCACGATCGAGTGGCAGGGAGAAGGGCAGCCGGTGCTGATGACCGGGCCGGCCACCACAGTCTTCGAAGGCGACATCGAGGTGCCGGAGCTGCCATGACGACCAACTTCACGAACAACAACGACGCCAACGCCATGAACCCGATCACCGAAGACGACATCGCCAACTACCTGGCGAACACGCCCGACTTCTTCGAGCGCCATGCCCAGCTGTTGGCGCAGGTGCAGCTCACCAGCCCGCACGGCAACCGCGCCGTGAGCCTGCAGGAACGCCAGGCCGAGATGCTGCGCGAAAAGATCAAGGCGCTGGAGCACCGCCTGATGGACATGGTGCGCCATGGCACTGAGAACGTCGTCATTGCCGACCGCCTGCAGCGCTGGACCAGCGGCCTGCTGACCACGCGCGACCCGCGCAGCCTGCCGTACCGCATCGCGGTCGATTTGCAGTCGCTGTTCCTGGTGCCGCAGACGGCCATCAAGGTGTGGGGCTGCGGCAGCGAATACCTCAACGAGGCCTATGCCCAGTGGGTGAGCGACGACGTGAAGGCGCTGGCCACCTCGCTGACCTCGCCGTACTGCGGGCTCAATTCGGGCTTCGAGGCGGCCAACTGGCTGCCCGAGCCGCAGGCCGCGATGTCGATTGCGCTGATTCCGCTGCGCCCCGACGCCGAGTCGCCGGCCTTCGGCATGCTGGTGCTGGCGTCGCCCGACGCGCAGCGCTTCAACGCCGAGATGGGCACCGACTTTCTCGAGCGCATCGCCGAGCTGGCCTCGGGCGGACTTTCGCGGCTTCGTCCTTGAAACGCCCGCGCTGGTTGCGGCGGCCGTGGCAGGTCGTGCTGGCTGGCGGGGTGCTGGCCGTGGCGCTGGTGTATGCGGCCATCGGAGCCTTTCTCTGGGGGCATGCCGAAGAGCTGCTGGCGCACCCGCCGCAGCGACCAGCCGACGCGGCGCTGGTGCTCGGCAGTCGCGCGTACCTCGACGGCAAGCCGCATCCGTGCCTTACGGGGCGGGTCGATACGGCTCTGGCGATGGCGAAAGCCGGCTTGGTCAGGCAGCTGGCTTTTTCGGGCGGCGTGGATTCCGAGGACAGCCGCATCGAGGCCATCACGATGGGGGAACACGCAATAGCTTCGGGCTTTGCGGGGCCGATGGTGCTCGAGCCTGCATCGACGTCCACGCGGCTGAACCTGTCGCTGTCGCGTCCGCTGCTGCTGGCGGCCGGCGTGCGCAGCGTGGTCATCGTGTCGGAGCCCTTCCATCTGTGGCGCATCGAGCGGCTCGTGAAGAAGAGCGGCTTCGACCAGAGCTTCGACGTGCAGTACGCGGCGGCGCCCACGTCGTGCTGGCGGGCGCTGGGGCCGTTGTCCAAGGGCGCATTGCGCGAGCCGGCGGCCATCATCAACAATGCCGGCCATGGCTATCTCTTCTGAGCCGGTCGCATCCACTCCCCCGGACTGGATCGAAAAATACCTGGAGCATGTGCGCGTCGAGCGTCGGCTCGCGGCGCGTACGGTCGAGCTCTACGCCTTTCACCTGCAGGCCCTGCGCGACCATGCTGTCGAAGCAAAGCTGCCGCTGGACCGCGTGCAGACCGCCCACGTGCGCCGCTGGATGGCGCAATTGCACAGCGCCGGGCGCGAGCCGCGCGGCATTGCGCTGGTGCTGTCGTGCTGGCGCAGCTTCTACCGCTGGCTGGGCAATGAAGGGCTGATCGGCTTTAACCCCGTGCAGGACGTGCACGCGCCCAAGGCCGGCCGGCCGCTGCCCAAGGCATTGGGCGTTGACGACGCGGTGCGCCTCGCCGAGCTGTACGACCCCGAGGCCGACCCATGGACCGAGGCGCGCGATGGCGCGATCGTCGAGGTGCTCTACGGCTGCGGGCTGCGTGTGAGCGAGCTCACGGGGCTCGACGCGCAGGCGAGCAACACGGCGCGAGGCTGGGTCGATCTCGATGCGATGGAAGCCAGCGTGCTCGGCAAGGGCAGCAAGCGCCGCATCGTGCCAATGGGCAGCAAGGCGGCAGAGGCGGTGCGCGACTGGCTGGCGGTGCGCGGCGATTGCGCCGGGCTGACCACCGCCCGGCTGCGCGACCCGCAAGCGGCGGCCGCGCTTTTCATCAGCGCCAAGGGCATGCGGATGTCGTCGCAGGCGGTGTGGAAGCTGCTGCGCGAGCGCAGTCTCAAGGCCGGCCTAGCGGCACCGGTGCATCCGCACATGCTGCGCCATTCGTTCGCGAGCCACGTGCTGCAATCGAGCAGCGACCTGCGCGCGGTGCAGGAGCTGCTGGGGCACGCCAACATCGCGACCACGCAGGTCTATACGCGGCTGGATTTCCAGCACCTGGCCAAGGTTTATGACGCGGCACATCCGCGCGCCAAGGCCCGGGAAGACAAAGACAAGTAAGCAAGAAACAATGAAAACCCTTCGCCTCAAACCCGGCAAAGAGCGCTCGATGCAGCGCCGCCACCCATGGGTCTTCGAATCGGCCATCGCGCGCGGTGGCGCCGACTCCGGCGAGACCGTGCGCGTCGAGTCGCACGACGGCGCTTTCCTCGCATGGGCGGCCTTCAGCCCCATTTCAAAGATCCGCGCGCGGGCCTGGAGCTTCGTCGAAACGCAGCGCATCGACGCTGCCTTCTTCGCCTCGGTGTGCGCCCGTGCGGTGGCCGCCCGCGGCCTGTTCGACCTGCAGAGCGACGGCGTGCGGCTGGTGCACGGCGAGGCCGACGGCCTGCCGGGGCTGATCGTCGACCGCTATGGCGACACGCTGGTGGCGCAGTTTCTCTCGGCCGGCGTCGAGCGCTGGAAAGATGTTCTGGCCGACGCGCTGCTCAAGGCCACGGGCCTGACGAAGCTCTACGAACGCTCCGACGCCAGCGGCCGCGAGCGCGAAGGCCTGAAGCCCGTCACGGGCTGGCTGCGCGGCGACGGCCCCACAGAGATCATCATTCGCGAGCACGGCTGGAAGCTGTCGCTCGACATCGCGACCGGCCACAAGACCGGCTTCTATCTCGACCAGCGCGACAGCCGCCAGCGCTTTGCCGAGCTGGCGCAGCACCGGCGCTTCCGGCGCGTGCTGAACTGCTTCTGCTACACGGGCGGGTTCACCGTCGCGGCACTGGCGGGGCTGAAGGCCGCGGGCGCGCTCGAAGGCGTGGAGCTGGTGTCGGTCGATTCGTCGCTGCCCGCGCTGGAGCGGGCTCGTGGCCATCTCGCGCTCAACGGCTTTGAAGGACAGGGCATAAAGACCGAGTTTCTCGACGCCAACGTCAACACCGTGCTGCGCGAGTTCATCGACCAGGGCCGCACTTTCGACGCCATCGTGCTCGACCCGCCCAAGTTCGCGCCCACGGTGGCGCACGCCGAGCGCGCCGCGCGGGCCTACAAGGACATCAACCGGCTTGCGCTGAAGCTCCTAGAGCCGGGCGGCGTGCTGCTGACCTTCTCGTGCTCGGGCGGCATCAGCGCCGATCTGTTCCACAAGATCGTGGCCTCGGCGGGGCTCGACGCGGGCGTGGACGGCTACATCGCCGAACGCCTGGGCGCTGCGCCAGACCATCCGATGACCATCGAGTTTCCGGAAGGGGAGTACCTGAAGGGCCTGGTGGTGGTCAGAAAGCCCGCCTGACGCCGTCTTGACCCTGCCGCCAACGCAACTCAGTGGCATTGGCTAAACTGCCGGGCCACGCCTTTCCCCAGCCCCAATTCCTGTTTTCCGCTTCCGGAGCACTATCCCCATGGCCCTCATTCCCGCGACCATCCTCACCGGCTTTCTCGGCTCGGGCAAGACCACGCTGCTCAAACGCATCCTGACCGAAGCCCACGGCCAGAAGATCGCGGTCATCGAGAACGAGTTCGGCGAAGAGAACATCGACAGCGACATCCTTGTGACCGAGTCGAAAGAGCAGATCGTGCAGATGAGCAACGGCTGCGTCTGCTGCACCATCCGCGAAGACCTGCGCGAGGCGCTGCAAATGCTGGCCGCCAAGAAGCGCCAGGGCCTGCTCGATTTCGACCGCGTGGTTATTGAAACCACCGGCCTGGCCGACCCCGGCCCCGTGGCCCAGACCTTCTTCATGGACGACGAGATCGCCGAGAGCTACCTGCTCGACTCGATCCTCACGCTGGTCGATGCCAAGCACGCGCCTCAGCAGCTCAACGACCGCCAGGAAGCGCGTCGCCAGGTGGGCTTTGCCGACCAGATCTTCATCAGCAAGAGCGAGCTGGTGTCGGCCGAAGAGACCGACGCGCTCATTCACCGCCTGAAGCACATGAACCCACGCGCGCCGCAGCAGAAGGCGCATTTCGGCGACGTGCCGCTGAAGGACATCTTCGACCTGCGCGGCTTCAACCTGAACGCCAAGCTCGACATCGACCCCGACTTCCTGAAGGAAGACGACCACGACCATCACGACCATGACCACGCGCATGGCGAGGCGTGCGACCACCCCTCGCACAAGCACGAGGGCCACGGCCACCATCACCACACGGACGATGACGTCAAGAGCTTCGTCTACAAGGCCGACCGCGCCTTCGACCCGGCCAAGCTGGAAGACTTTCTGGGTGCGATCGTCAATATCTACGGCCCGCGCATGCTGCGCTACAAGGGCGTGCTGAACATGAAGGGCACCGAGCGCAAGGTGATCTTCCAGGGCGTGCACCAGCTGATGGGCAGCGACCTGGGGCCCGAGTGGGGCAAGGACGAGGCGCGCCAGAGCCGCATGGTGTTCATCGGCATCGAGCTGCCGCGCGAAATTCTCGAGCAGGGGCTGGAGCAGTGCCTGGTCTGAGTTGAAGGCTTGCTGAAATAGAAAACGGCGCTGGCCCCAAAAGGCCAGCGCCGTTTTTCATTCGGGCCGAGGCCGGCTTACTTGCCGGTTGCGCCCATCCCGCCCAGCGGCTTGCCATTGACCTTCAGGCTGCCTTCGCTGTACTCGACCTGGGCGGTGACGTCGTCGCCGTCGCGCTTCACGAAGCCGCTCTGCTCGCCCTGCTCGACCAGGCCGGCCACCATTTCGGGCGGCGGCGTCTGGCCGCTCTCTGCACCGGTTTCGGCCAGCTTCTCGAGCCACTTCATCGGCAGTCGCGCATGGGCCTTGAGCACGCCGCGCTTCATGAGCAGTGCGGTGCCGGGCATCTGCAGGTCTTCGTCGGTCACGCCGGCCATGCTGACCGTGTAGCCGATTTCGGCGCGCTTGCCGTCGATTTCGACCAGCATCTTGTCGAGGCCGGCTTCGGGGCCGTACTTCGCCATGGCCTTGAGGTCGGGCGCGAGCTGCTCGGCCAGCGCCTGCATGGCTGCCTGAGATGCCTTGCTGCTGCCCTTGCCGCAGCCGCTGGCGGCGCTGGACTGCATCCAGGCGTCGGCCAGCTTCTTGTAGCCGGCGGCATGGATGCGGCGCGCGCTGCTGGTCAGTTCGAACTTGTCGATCTTGGTCTCGCCGATCTTGCCGGTGCCCCTGAACGTGCCGCTCGACGCATAGAGGCCGTCCTTGGTGCTCGCGTCGCCGACCAGTTCGATGTTCTGGAGCACGACTGTCGGCAGCGCCTTTGTTGGTTCTGCCGGTGCAGCGCCTTCCTCGGCAGCCTTCTTCTTGACGGCGAACTCGAGGGTGTCGAGCCGGCCTTCGGTTTTGCCGGTGGCCAGGAACCAGCCGGCGCTCATGTCCATGTCGGCCTTGGCGGCGAGCTTGCCCATCTTCATGGTCACGCCGCTACGCGCTTCGCTGAAGTCGAGGCCGGGCATGGTCATGTCGTAGCGCGCCTGGGTGCGCGCGTCGTTGACTTCCAGGCGGGCCTGAATGCCTTGCCAGTCGAGCCGGCCCTTGCCTTCTTCGACCAGCTTGGCGGGCGCGACGGTGAGGTCGGTCGTGAAGGCGCCACTGAAGCCGACCTTGGTGCGCGCGCTCAGGGGCTTGGCGTCGCCGAACAGCTTTTTCGCCGCGGCCTGCGTCTTCTCGTCGAGCACCAGTTCGCTGTCGATGGTGGCCGCTGCCAGCGTGCCGCCGGCCAGCGGGCCGTGGTGGATGGTGTCGCGGATGGTCAGGCGCAACTGCTTGGGCGGCTTGATGCTGCCTGCGTCTTCCTCGTCGTCGGCTTCGGCTTCCTCGCCCTCGGCGGGCTTGTCGGCGGCGGCGGGTGCTGCTGCTGCCGGGGCGGCGGCATCGGCTGCGCAGCCGATTTCCAGCGTCACGGTGCTGACGGCGCCGAAGAAGCCGCGTTCATATTTGCGCTCGGTCACGCGCACCAGCGCGGTCTGCTTCGGCAATTCGTCGAAGGCGATGTCGTAGCGCGACTTGATTTGCGTGCCGGCCCACCAGGTGCTGCCGCCGTAGGCGACGGCGATAGCCGCGGCCAGGACTCCCAAAACTACTTTCTTGTTCAAGACTTGCTTTCTTTTTGCGAATGAACGGATAGGCCCCCTGCGCCATATGGACAAAGGCCCGGGGCCGCGCTGCTCCCACAGACAGCGCCGCGCGATGCTAACGGAGTTGGCCGGCACGACGAGACATCGCCCGCGCCTGCGAGTTCTCTATACAATCGCGCGCCTGTTCCGGCAGCCATGTCCAGTTCTCGTGGACAAGATGTGACTTCCGGCACGGGGCGCCGCACGTTCCTGGTGGGCTTTCGGGGGTATAACCCCGGGGTTCGCCACTTGCGAGCACCCCGACAACGGGGAGCCCGCGTGGTCTGAAAGCCGCAAGTGGCTCCCATGGGAGGAGACACCCAGTGAAAGCGCGTTCCAGTTCGACCAAGGAGCCAGTCACCGTGAAGAAACCCGCCGCCAAGGCCACGCCAGCACCCAAGCCCGCCACAAAGAAGGCGCCGGCTGCGAAGCAGGCTGTACCTGCGGCCAAAAAGGTTTCCGCCACCGCACATGGCTCCGCAGCGAAGGAGAAAAGCGCGCCGTCCAAAAAGCCCGCAGCACCACCGGCCAAGGCCGCGACCGCTGCGACCAAGAAGTCCGCCAAGCCTGCAACTGCCGCCACCAAGACCGCAGGCGCGGGCTCATCGTCATCCAAACCCGTCGGCCGCCCTGCTGCCGTTCCTTCTGCCCCCTCGATCCCCATGAAAAAAACGGCTGCCGCCTCCACTTCCGCCCCGGCGACACCCTCGATGCCCGTTCAAACCCCCACGCCCGCACCCGCCGCGCGTGGTGGCCGTGTGTCCCGGCTGTCGCAACTGACCGTGCCCTCGATGCCGCAATCTGTCGCATCGACCGCCGCCAAGTCCAGCTTCTCGCAGGCGCCTTCCACCGCGCTGGTGCCGCCGCCGCCCCTGGCCGTGAAGAAAGACCCGAAGCTGGCCAACAACTGGAAGACCAAGACTCCCTCCGAGCTGAGTGACGCTGAAGTCATCGCCATGCCCGACGACGAGTACATGAACGAAAAGCAGATGGCGTTCTTCCGCCTGAAGCTCGAAGAACTCAAGCGCGGCATTCTCGAGAACGCCGGCGAGACCACCGAGCATCTGCGTGAAGACACGGTGGTCGTGCCCGACCCGGCCGACCGCGCCACCATCGAGGAAGAACACGCCCTCGAGCTGCGCACCCGCGACCGCGAGCGCAAGCTGCTCAAGAAGATCGAGCAGTCGATCCAGCGCATCGACGCCGGCGACTACGGCTACTGCGACGAAACCGGCGAACCCATCGGCGTCGGCCGCCTGCTGGCCCGCCCGACGGCCACGCTGTCGCTCGAAGCGCAACAGCGCCGCGAACTCAAGCAAAAGATGTTCGGGGATTGAACAGGGTCAAGGTAGATAGAGCCCAGCGACTTCGATAGCCTTCGCCGAATGCCAAAGGAAGAATCGGGCCGCCTTTTTTCCAAGGTGGCCAAATTTGTCCGCAATCCCCTGAAGGATTGGTCGGAGCTGGATGCCCCTGCTTCCGCCTCGACCTCGGACTCTTCGCTGCCCGCCCAGCAGACCTACAGCCGCGAGATGCTGAAGGAGATGATCGAGCGGCGCCAGCGCAACGATTTCGTGCGCCGGCGCGAGTTCGACATGCTGCGCAAGCTGCGCCAGCGCGAGGCCGCCGCCCATGCCTTCGAGGCGACGGCTACGCCGTCTTCCTTCAACATCAACAGCACCTCCGAGAAATCGGAAGGCCGCGCGCTCACGCTCAAGAAGATCGACGAGATCGAGCAGCAGATGTCGCAGCAGTGGTGGAAAGGGCGGGGCCCGAACGGCGAAACGCTGGTCAACCCGCCGCCTGACGCCGGCGCCGAGACGCTGCCGCCGGTGCATACCGACGATCTGCTGTCCGAGCCCGCCGTGTTGCCAATCATCCCGCCAGCGGCTGCAGCCGAGGCCGGTGGCGACGCCCCGGCGGTGGCCGCCAGCGTGCCGCTGCTGTCGTCGCGCCTTGCACATGACGGCGCGCTGGAGGAGGCGGTGATCCGCTTCGCGCACGGCGACGACGCTGGCGCCGAAGCCATCCTGCTGCAGGCTTTGGCCTCCACCGAGGGCACGACGCCCGTCGAGGGTGGGCACGACGCCGCGGCCGAACGCGACGACAACCGCTGGCGCGCCCTGTTCGATCTGTACCGCGCGACCGGTGACGCTGCCAAGTTCGCGGCCGCCCGCATGCGCTATGCGCAGCGCATGCGGCGCATGGGCCCCGACTGGGTCTCGCTCGATGAGCTGGCCCGCAGCGTCAAGGCCGTCACTGCCAGCGAAGAGGCGGCCGGGGCCGCCGCCGAAGGCAGCAGCGCCCATGCCGACTGGACCTGCCCCACGCGCCTGGCGCGCGAAGGCCTGATGGAGCTCACCCGCGCGCTGTCGAAGGCGGGCTCTGTGTGGACGCTCGACTGGCGCGGGCTGCACGCCATCGAGCCTGAGGCTGCTGCGCCACTGCGCGTGCTGTTCACCCATTGGGCCGATTCGCCGGTGCAACTGCGCTTCATGGGCTCGGCGCAACTGCTGGCCGTGCTGTCCGAGGCCGCTCCCAACAACGAGCGCGGCACTGACGACATCTGGTGGCAGCTGCACCTTGCGGCGCTTCGCCTGATGCACCTGCCCGACGACTTCGAGCTGGTGGCGCTCAACTACTGCATCACCTACGAGGTGTCGCCGCCTTCCTGGCAGGACCCGAAGGGCGAATGCACCACGCTGGCCGCGCCGCCGGCGAGCCGGCCCAGTTCTGTGTGGTCGCTGCTGTCGGTCGGTGGCGATTCCGAGAGCTTCCCGTCCACCGACAGCGGTTTTGCCGCGCTGGCGGGCGATCTGCGGGGCGAGTCGCTGTCGAGCTGGCAACGGCTGGACAACGACCTGCGCCACACCACGGCGCCAGTCATTTCGTGCGCGGCGCTGCTGCGCATGGACCTGGCCGCCGTGGGCACGCTGCTGAGCTGGGTGCGCGCGCGCGATGCCAATGGCGAGCGCGTGCAGTTCGTCGATGCGCACCGGTTGATTGCCGCGCTGTTCAACCTGGTAGGCATTGCCGATCATTCGACAGTGACGGTTAGGAAAAACTAAAACCTGCGCCGCCCGATGGCGGTTGCATTGCCGCGGCGCACCCCCAGATGGCTGCGATGGAACAGTTTCACGGCACCACCATCGTGAGCGTGCGCCGCAAGACCCCCCAAGGCGACCAGGTCGCCATCGGTGGGGACGGGCAGGTCACTCTCGGCAATATCGTCATCAAGGGCACGGCGCGCAAAGTGCGCCGCCTCTATCACGGCAAAGTGCTCGCCGGCTTTGCCGGCGCCACGGCCGACGCCTTCACGCTCTTCGAGCGCTTCGAGGCCAAGCTCGAAAAGCACCAGGGGCACCTGACCCGCGCGGCAGTCGAGCTCACCAAGGACTGGCGCACCGACCGCGTGCTGCGCAAGCTCGAGGCCATGCTTGCCGTGGCCGACGCCACCACCTCGCTCATCATCACCGGCAACGGCGACGTGCTGGAGCCCGAAGACGGCGTGATCGCCATTGGATCGGGCGGGGCCTACGCCCAGTCGGCGGCCAAGGCGTTGATCGACAACACAGACCTCTCGGCCGAGCAGATCGTGCGCAAATCGCTGGCGATCGCCGGAGAAATCTGCATTTACACGAACATGAACCACACGGTGGAAGCGCTCTGACCATGTCCATGACCCCCCAGGAAATCGTCTCCGAGCTCGACAACCACATCGTCGGCCAGCCGGCCGCCAAGCGCGCCGTGGCCATTGCCCTGCGCAACCGCTGGCGCCGCCAGCAGGTCGACGACAAGCTGCGCCACGAGATCACGCCGAAGAACATCCTCATGATCGGCCCCACGGGCGTGGGCAAGACCGAGATCGCCCGCCGCCTCGCGCGCCTGGCCGATGCGCCCTTCATCAAGGTCGAGGCCACCAAGTTCACCGAGGTCGGCTACGTGGGCAAGGATGTCGATTCGATCATTCGCGACCTCGCCGAAATCGCAGTCAAGCAGACCCGCGAATCGGAAAGCACCAAGGTGCGCGCGCGTGCCGAAGACGCCGCCGAAGACCGCATCCTCGACGTGCTGCTGCCTCCCGCGCGCGGTGCCGATGGCGCGGTGGCCGACACGGGCAACGCCACCCGCCAGGCCTTCCGCAAGAAGCTGCGCGAGCACCAGCTCGACGACAAGGAAATCGAACTCGACCTCGCCGAGACCCGCACCCCACTGGAAATCATGGGCCCCGCCGGCATGGAGGAAATGACCGAGCAGCTGCGCGGCATGTTCGGCCAGATCGGTGGCGGCAAGCGCAAGACACGCAAGCTCAAGATCGCCGAGGCGCTGCGCCTGCTGATCGACGAGGAAGCGGCCAAGCTGGTCAACGAGGACGAGATCCGCACGCAGGCGATCACCAATGCCGAGCAGAACGGTATCGTCTTCATCGACGAGATCGACAAGGTCGCCACGCGCAGCGAAGCGCAAGGCTCCGACGTGTCGCGCCAAGGCGTGCAGCGCGACCTGCTGCCGCTGGTGGAGGGCACGGCCGTCACCACCAAGTACGGCGTGGTGCGCACCGATCACATGCTGTTCATCGCGAGCGGCGCCTTCCACCTGAGCAAGCCGAGCGACCTGATTCCCGAGCTACAGGGGCGCTTTCCGATCCGCGTCGAGTTGCAATCGCTGTCGGTGGCGGACTTCGAAAGCATCCTCACGCAGACCCGCGCGTCGCTGGTGAAGCAGTACCAGGCGCTGCTCGCCACCGAGGGCGTGACGCTCGAATTCACGCCCGAAGGCGTGAACCGGCTGGCCACCATCGCCTTCGAGGTGAACGAGCGCACCGAGAACATCGGCGCTCGCCGTTTGTCGACCGTGATGGAACGCCTGCTGGATGAGGTAAGCTTCGACGCGACCCGCCTCGAAGGGCAATCGATCCGCATCGATGCCGCTTATGTCGACCAGCGCCTTGCGGCACTAAGTCACGACGAAGACCTTTCGCGCTTCATCCTCTGAAGCTGCTTCTCCTTCCCCCTGTAACGGGGGAATCCTTCACGCATCACATTCATTGCGTGAGCTAAGTACTTAATTTTCAACGAAATTCGCCGATTCCATGGTTTTGGAATCGGCGCTAAGTCGTTGATTCCATTACAAAAAATAGCCCAAACGGCCAGTTGCTTCCGAAGTGTTTCCTGCTACAGTGCAAAAAAGTGCAGTTAAGTGGGAAAAAGTGCGGGTAGTGCCCCTTTCGGGTGCCGCAGCACTCCCAACACAGGGGTTTCGTGGTCGTGTTTCAAGGCGCTTCATCGCTCAGTCTGGATGCCAAGGGGCGGCTCTCCGTGCCGACCCGGCATCGTGACGTCCTGAGCGCGACGGCAGGCGGCCAGCTCACGATCACCAAGCATCCGCACGGATGCCTGATGGTGTTCCCCCGTCCCGAATGGGAAAAATTCCGCGAGCGCATCGCCGCGCTGCCGATGTCGGCGCAGTGGTGGAAGCGCGTTTTCCTGGGCAACGCCATGGACGTCGAGATGGACGGCACCGGCCGCATCCTGGTGTCGCCCGAACTGCGCGCGGCCACCGGCATCACGCGCGAGACGCTGCTGCTGGGCATGGGCAACCACTTCGAACTCTGGGACAAGGCCACGTACGAGGCCAAGGAGGCCGAGGCCACCCAGGGCGAGATGCCGGATGTGTTTCAGGACTTTGCGTTCTGAGGACCCAAGTGAACACCCCATGGACCCATACGACCGTCTTGCTGAACGAAGCGGTGGAAGCTCTTCTTTCCGGCAGCACGGCGGCAACCGGCACCTACGTGGATGCCACCTTCGGGCGGGGAGGGCATGCGCGTGCAATCCTCTCCAGGCTGGCGCCGGAAGGCAGGCTGATCGCATTCGACAAGGATGCGGAAGCAGTGGCCGAAGCAGCGCGCATCTCCGATGCGCGTTTTTCTATCCGCCACCAGGGATTCCGCTCGCTGGGCGAATTGCCCGACGCGAGCGTCGACGGCCTGTTGATGGACCTGGGCGTGAGCTCGCCGCAGATCGACAACCCGGTGCGCGGTTTCAGTTTTCGTTTCGACGGCCCGCTCGACATGCGCATGGACACCACGCGCGGCGAGAGCGTGGCCGAATGGCTGGCAACGGCCGAACTTCAGCAGATTGCAGAGGTGATCCGTGACTATGGCGAAGAACGGTTTGCTGTTCAGATTGCAAAGGCGATTGTTGCTCGCCGACAAGAACGGGGCCCAATTTCAACCACCACCGAACTGGCCGAGCTCGTGGCTGGCACGGTCAAAACCCGCGAGCAGGGCCAGAACCCTGCAACGCGCACATTTCAGGCTTTTCGGATTTTCATCAACGCCGAGCTTGAAGAGCTGCAACAGGCGCTAGAAGCGAGTCTGTCCGTGCTCAAACCCCAGGGGCGGCTCGCGGTGATCAGCTTCCACTCGCTGGAAGACCGCATCGTGAAGCAGTTCATCGCCAGGCACTCGAAGGAGGTCTACGACCGCCGCGCGCCGTTTGCCGCCCCGAAGGTCATGAAGCTGCGCGCCCTGGAGCGCATCAAGCCGTCCGATGCCGAGGTGAGCGGCAATCCGCGCTCGCGCAGCGCCATTCTTCGCGTCGCAGAACGCACCGGGGCCAGCTGACCATGGCCCGCCTGAACATCCTGCTGCTGCTGGCCGTCATTGCGACGGCTTTGTACCTTGTGCACACGCAGTACATGTCGCGTCAGCTCTATACCGAGCTCGACCGCGTGCAGCAGGAAGCCCGCCGCCTGGAGACCGACCGCGATCGCCTGCAGGTAGAGAAGCGCGCACAGGCCACGCCACTGCGCGTCGAGAAGCTCGCCAAGGAGCAGCTGCAGATGCGCACCACATCGCCGGCCATCACGCAGTATGTACGCCCTGACGGCACGGTGATCCCCGCGGTTGCGCCGGTGGCGCCTGCGCCGACCACACCTAAGCCGACGGCCAAGCCGGTCACCGCAGCGAGGGCCGCACGATGAACCGGGGCAACCGCAGCGTGCGCTACACCACCAGCCCCTTGCTCGCGAGCAAGACGCCGGTGTGGCGCAGCAAGTTCATCGTCGCTGGCATCGCGCTCGGCTTCGTCATGCTGGCGGGCCGGGCGGCCTACGTGCAGGTGCTCAACAACAGCTTCTTCCAGCGGCAGGGCGAAGTGCGTTTCGCGCGCACGCTCGAGCTGCCGGCCAATCGTGGCCGCATCCTCGACCGCAATGGGCTCATCCTGGCCTCCAGCGTGGTGGCGCCCAGCATCTGGGCCATTCCGGAAGACATCGAGCGCGACGACCCCGAGGTGCGCGCCAAGCTCAAGCAGGTCGCCAAGCTGCTCGAGATGTCGCAAAAAGACTTCGACAAGAAGCTCGAGGACGAGGACAAGACCTTCGTCTGGATCAAGCGCCAGGTCGACGAGCCCATCGCCAAGCAGATTGCGGCCATGAACCTCAAGGGCATCTATCAGCGCAAGGAGTACAAGCGCCAGTACCCCGAGGGCGAGGCCGCCGCGCACGTGGTGGGCTTCACCAACGTGGAAGACAACGGCCAGGAAGGCATCGAGCTCGCATTCAACAAGGAGCTGGCCGGCAAGGCCGGTTCGCGCCGGGTCATCAAGGACCGCCTGGGCCGCGTGGTCGAGGGCGTTGGCGAAACCGTGCCGCCGCTCGACGGCAAGGACATCCAGCTCAGTGTCGACAGCAAGGTGCAGTTCTTCGCCTACCAGAAGCTGCGCGACGCCGTGACCGCGCGCAAGGCCAAGGCCGGCAGCGTGGTGGTGCTCGACTCAGTCACCGGCGAAGTGCTTGCGCTGGCCAACTACCCGAGCTACGTGCCCGACAAGCGCCAGAACCTCACCGGCGAGCAGCTGCGCAACCGCGCGCTCACCGACACCTTCGAGCCCGGCTCGACCATGAAGCCGATCACCGTAGGCATGGCGCTGGAAGCCGGCCGCGTGAAGCCCTCGACCCTGATCGAAACCGGCCCGGGCCGATTCCAGATCGGCGGCTTCACCATCAGCGACACCCACAACTACGGCACGCTGACGGTCGAAGGCGTGATCCAGAAGTCGAGCAACGTCGGCGCGCTCAAGATCGCCCAGAAGATGACCCCGCACGAGATGTGGGACACCTACACCGCGCTCGGCTACGGCCAGAAGCCGCAGATCCAGTTCCCCGGCGCCGTGACGGGCCGGCTGCGCCCGTGGAAGACCTGGAAGCCGGTCGAGCAGGCCACCATGGCCTACGGCTACGGCCTGTCGGCGTCGCTGTTCCAGATGGCGCATTCGTACACCTCGTTCGCGCACGACGGCTCGATCATTCCGGTCACCATCCTGAAGAACTCCGAGCCGCCGGTCGGCGTGCGCGTGTTCTCGCCGTCGAATGCGCTGGCGGTGCGCAAGATGCTGCAGATGGCCGCCGGCCCCGGCGGCACCGGCACCCGTGCGCAGACGGTCGGCTACTCGGTCGGCGGCAAGTCGGGCACGGCCCACAAGCAGGTCGGCAAGGGTTACGCGAGTAACAAATATCGCGCATGGTTCACCGGCATGGCGCCTATCGACAAGCCGCGCATCATCGTCGCGGTGATGATCGATGAGCCCAGCGATGGCCAGTATTTCGGCGGCGTCGCCGCGGCGCCCGTGTTCAGCGAAGTCGTGCAGCAGACGCTGCGCATGATGAACGTACCGCCCGATCTGGCGGTCAAACCGCTTGTGATGACGCAGGGCGTCGACGAGAGTTTCTGAACATGCTGACCTTCACTTCCCCCCAACTCGCCGCGGCCTGGCTCAAGGAGCGCGTGCCGCAGGCCGCGCTGCACGCCGACAGCCGCGCCGCGGGCGCGGGCGACGTCTTCATCGCCTGGCCTGGCGCCGCCACTGACGGGCGCAAGCACGTTGCGGCCGCGCTGGCGCAGGGCGCGGCGGTCTGCCTGGTGGAGCGCGAGGGCGTCGAGGCCTTCGGCTTCGAAGGCGACGACCGCATCGTCAGCTACCCTGGCCTGAAGGCCGCCACTGGCCCGATCGCCTCGGCCTTCTACGACAACCCCTCGGCCCTGCTCGACGTGCTGGCCGTGACCGGCACCAACGGCAAGACCTCCACCGCCTGGTGGCTCGCCGAATCGCTCTCCACGCTGCGCGCGGCGGGCGGCGTGCGCGCGATGCGGCCCGACGGCACCATGCAGCGCGACGCGCCGTCGCCCTGTGCGGTGATGGGCACGCTGGGCATCGGCGTGCCGCCCGAGCTGACCTACACCGGCCTCACCACGCCCGACCCGGTGATGATGCAGCGCGAACTGCGCTCGCTGGTCACGCGCGGCTTTGGCGCCTGCGCCATCGAGGCCTCGTCCATCGGCATCGCCGAGCGCCGGCTCGACGGCGCGCAGATCGCCGTGGCCGTGTTCACCAACTTCACGCAGGATCACCTCGACTACCACGGCAGCATGGACGCCTACTGGCAGGCCAAGGCCGAGCTATTCCGCTGGCCCGGCCTGCGCGCGGCGGTGATCAACATCGACGACACGCACGGCGCCAGCCTGTGCGCGAACCTGATCGACGCCGGCATCGGCGCGCTCGACGTCTGGACCGTCTCGGCCGGTGGCAAGCCCGCCCGCCTCGTGGCGCGCGACATCGGCTACGACGCGCAGGGCCTGCAGTTCTCGGTGGCCGAGCACGGCACCGCCACGGTGGAGCGCCTGTCGACCGGCCTGATCGGCCAGTACAACGTGGCCAACCTGCTGGGCGTACTCGGCACGCTGCGCGCGCTGGGCCTCACGCTCGCCCAGGCCGTGGCAGCCTGCGCCAACCTCACCAGCGTGCCGGGCCGCATGGACCGCGCAGGCGCAGGCGAAGGCGCGCCGCTCGCCGTGGTCGACTATGCCCACACGCCCGATGCGCTCGACAAGGCCCTGATCGGCCTGCGCCCGCTGGCAAAGCAGCGCGGCGGCGCGCTCTGGTGCCTGTTCGGCTGCGGCGGCGACCGCGACCCGATCAAGCGCCCGATGATGGCCGCCGTGGCCGAGCGCCAGGCCGACCGCGTTGTCGTCACCAGCGACAACCCGCGCAGCGAAAAGCCCGACGCGATCATCAGCCAGGTGCTGCGCGGCTTCTCGCGCCCCGAGGCCGCCCAGGTGCAGCCCGACCGCGCCGCCGCCATCGCCGATGCCATCGCGCAGGCCGCCCCGCAAGACGTGGTGCTGATCGCCGGCAAGGGCCACGAGGCCTGGCAGGAAATCGCCGGCCAGCGCATCGAGTTTTCCGACAAGGCCCATGCGCTTCAGGCGCTGGCAAAGAGGGGGGCCGCGGCATGACCGACACGACGCCTCTCAACATCACGCTGGCCCAGGTGCAGCAATGGATTCCGGGATCGCGCCTGGTGGGTGACGCCTCGACCGTCATCGCCCGCGTGCATACCGACACGCGCACGCTCGCGCAGGGTGACCTGTTCGTCGCGCTCAAGGGCGAGCGCTTCGATGCCAACGACTTCCTGGCGGACGCCAGGAAGCGCGGCGCTGTGGCCGCCATTGCGCACCACGGCCTCGAAGCGGCCGGCCTCAGCGGCCTCGAAGTGCCCGACTCGCTGGCCGCGCTCGGCGCGCTCGGCGCGGGCTGGCGCGCGCAGTTCGAGCTGCCGCTGATCGCTGTGACCGGCAGCAACGGCAAGACCACGGTCACGCAGATGATCGCGGCCGTGCTGTTCGCCTTCCGCGCCGAACGAGCGCTGGCCACCGCCGGCAACTTCAACAACGAGATCGGCGTGCCGCTCACGCTGCTGCGCCTGCGCGCGCAGCACCAGCGCGCGGTGCTCGAACTGGGCATGAACCATCCGGGCGAAATCGCGCGGCTGGCCACCATCTCGCGCCCGACCATCGCGCTCGTCAACAACGCCCAGCGCGAGCACCAGGAGTTCATGGCCACCGTCGAGGCGGTGGCCGTCGAAAACGCCGCCGTGTTTGCGGTGCTGCCCGAAGGCGGCACAGCCGTCTTCCCCTACGGCGACGCCTTCACCTCGCTGTGGACCGACATGGCGCACGCCGGTGGCTCGCGCCGTTGCATGACTTTCGGCGAACCGGAAGATGCCGACATCTCGCTCGACAGCGCTGAATGGAAGCAGGGCGCCTGGGCCGTGCGCATCCGCACGCCGCTCGGTGCCTTCGATGCGCGCCTGCACATCGCGGGTCGGCACAACGTCGTCAATGCGCTGGCGGCCACGGCCTGTGCGCTCGCGGCCGGCGTGTCGCTCGAGACCATTGCCGCTGGACTGTCGGCCTTCGAGCCGGTCAAGGGCCGTTCGCGCGCCAACGAAATCGTGCTGGCCGGCGGCCATGCGCTCACGCTGGTCGACGACAGCTACAACGCCAACCCCGATTCCGTGATTGCTGCCATCGACGTGCTCGCCGCCCTGCCGGGCCCGCGCTTGCTGGTGCTCGGCGACATGGGCGAGGTGGGCGACCGCTCGCCCGAGTTCCACGCCGAAGTCGGCGAGCGGGCGCGCCAGCGCGGCATCGAGTCCGTCTACACGCTGGGCGCCGCGACGACGCACACCACCGCTGCCTTCGGCGGTGCCGACGGACGCCATTTCGAAGAGTTCGACGCGCTCGGCGCGGCCGTGCTCGCGCGCCTGCCGCAGCTGGGCAGCGTGCTCGTCAAGGGATCGCGCTTCATGAAGATGGAGCGCGTGGTGCAGGCCATCGAGGCGCAGGCACAACCACAACAACAAAAGGAGGCCGGTCATGACGCATGAGCCGCGCGAAACAACATGCTGATGACCCTGGCCCAATGGCTGCAGACGCTCTCGCCCGAGTTCGGGTTTTTGCGCGTTTTCCAGTACCTCACCTTCCGCGCGCTGATGGCTGCGCTGACCGCGCTCGTGGTCGGCCTCGTGGCCGGCCCGTACGTGATCCGCCGCCTGGCCGCGCTCAAGATCGGCCAGCCGATTCGCGGCTACGGCATGGAAACGCACCTCACCAAGAGCGGCACGCCCACCATGGGCGGTGTGCTGGTGCTGTTCGCCATCGCCTTCGCCACGCTGCTGTGGTTCGATATTTCGAACAGGTTCGTGTGGATCGTGCTGTGGGTCACGATGGGCTTCGGCGCCATCGGCTGGGTCGACGACTGGCGCAAGGTGGTGCGCAAAGACCCGGAAGGCATGCGCTCGCGCGAGAAGTACTTCTGGCAGTCGGTGGTCGGCCTCATCGCCGCCTTCTACCTGCTCTTCAGCATCTCGGAGAGCTCCAACTGGCGCGTGGTGCAGCTGTTCTTCGCGTGGGTGCAGTCGGGCTTCGATCTCGACTTTCCGCCCAAGATCAACCTGCTGGTGCCTTTCTTCAAGGAAGTGAGCTACCCGCTCGGCGGCATCGGCTTCGTGATCCTCACGTACCTGGTGATCGTGGGCGCGAGCAATGCGGTGAACCTGACAGACGGCCTCGATGGCCTGGCGATCATGCCGGTGGTGATGGTGGGCTCGGCGCTGGGCGTGTTCGCCTACGTCACGGGCAGCGCGGTGTACTCCAAGTACCTGCTGTTCCCCAACATCCCGGGCTCGGGCGAACTGCTGGTGTTCTGCTCGGCGATGGCCGGCGCGGGGCTCGCGTTTCTCTGGTTCAACACCCATCCGGCGCAGGTCTTCATGGGCGACGTGGGCGCGCTGGCGCTCGGCGGCGCACTGGGCACCATCGCAGTCATCGTGCGCCAGGAGATCGTGTTCTTCATCATGGGCGGCATCTTCGTGGTCGAGGCGATCTCGGTGATGGCGCAGGTCATGTACTTCAAGTACACGAAGAAGCGCTACGGCGAAGGCCGCCGCGTGCTCAAGATGGCGCCGCTGCACCATCACTTCGAGAAGAGCGGCTGGCGCGAGACGCAGGTCGTGGTGCGCTTCTGGATCATCACGATGCTGCTGTGCCTCGTGGGTCTTTCGACGTTGAAGCTGCGGTAACGGAACCATGCAGCATCTGAAAGACCTCCCCGTTCTCATCCTCGGCCTCGGTGCGTCCGGGCTGGCGATGGCGCGCTGGTGCGCGCGCCACGGTGCCGTCGTGACCGTGGCCGATACGCGCGAGGCGCCGTCGCTGCTTGCGACGCTGCGGGCGGAGTGGCCTGAGGTGACGTTCGTCGGCGGGCCGTTCTCGGCTGCGCTGGTCGAAGGCACGCCGATCCGTGCGGTGTATCGCTCGCCGGGGCTGTCGCCCGCGACCATTGCGCCGGTGGCGGAAGCGGCACGTGCTGTCGGCCTGCCGGTCGGTGGCGAGCTGGACCTGTTCGCGCGTGCGTTGCTGGACCTGCGGACGGTGGAAGTGTCGGTGGTCGAGGCTGAGCCGGAACCCGAAGCGGAAGCACCCATCGAGCCGGTGGCAGAAGCGCCCGTGGAAACCGCCGAGCCGGAGGCGCAAGCGCTACTGCCGCTGGATGAGCCCGCGCCCGCCGAGCAGGCAGAAGCCGTGGCCGAGCCGGTACAACAGCCCGAGCCTTTCGAAACCGAAGCACCCGAAGTCGCCGCAGAAACCGCGACCGAACCGGCCGTGCCCGCGCAAGCCGAAGCCATGCCGCGCGATCCTTCGATGAGCGTCGCCGTGCCGCTGCCGCCCGAGGCCGCAGAAGTCGTCGAGCCGGTGGCCGAGCCCGCACCGGAAGTGTCCGCCGTTGTCCCCGAGTCCCTCGAGGCTTCGGCTCCCGCGCCCTCCACCGCTTCCCGCCTGCCTGTCACCGGCAAGCCCTACGTCCCGACCGCCGCCAGGGAGGCTGCCGAGTTCGTCGCCAAGATCGCCGAAATCTCCGCCACCAATCCGGCCTCGGCTGCCGTCGAAGAAGAATCGCCCCAGCTCGAACTGGCCCCCCCCGTCGAGCCCGAAGCCCCCAAGGGCTACACGCCCGCGGTGCTCGCCATCACCGGCACCAACGGCAAGACCACCGTCACCTCGCTCACCGGCCAGCTGGTCGAGCGCGCGGGCAAGACTGTGGCCGTGGCCGGCAACATCGGCCCGACGCTGCTCGACACGCTCTCGGCGCACATGGATGCCGACACTCTGCCCGATGTGTGGGTGCTGGAGCTGTCCAGCTTCCAGCTCGACGGCGTGCAGGGCTTCGAGCCCACGGCCGCCACCGTGCTCAACCTCACGCAGGACCACCTCGACTGGCATGGCGATATGCCGGCCTATGCGGCGGCCAAGGCGCGCATCTTCGGCGCGCATGGGCTCATGATCCTCAACCGTGACGATGCCGACGTGATGGCGATGCTGCCCGCGCCCGTCAGGGCCAAGCTGCAGCGCCCGCAGATCCGCACGCACGTCACCTTCGGTGCAGCCATGCCGCTGCGCTCGGGTGACTACGGCATCGAGCGCGTCAACGGCATGGCCTGGCTGGTGCGCGCGCTGGAAGCCGACGAAACGCAGAAGCGCAAGCGCGGCGCCGTGGTCGAGGAAGAAATCTTCCTGCAGCGCCTGATGCCCGCCGACGCGCTGCGCATCCGCGGCCGTCACAACGCCATGAACGCACTGGCCGCACTCGCGCTGGCCAGCGCCGCTGACTGCCCGCTGGGCCCCATGCTCTACGGCCTGCGCGAATACCACGGCGAGCCGCACCGCGTGGAGCCGATCGCCATCGTGGACGAGGTCGAGTACTTCGACGACAGCAAGGGCACCAACGTCGGCGCCACCGTGGCTGCGCTGATCGGCCTGGGCGAAGAGCGCCGCGTGGTCGTCATCCTCGGCGGCGATGGCAAGGGGCAAGACTTCGAGCCGCTGGCTGAGCCCGTGCGCCAATACGCGCGCGCCGTGGTGCTCATCGGCCGTGACGCGCCGCTCATCGAAGCCGCGCTGGCATCGACTGGCGTTTCGCTGCTGCATGCCGCCTCGATGGACGAGGCCGTGAAGCTCGCGTCCGCACGCGCCAACCCCGGCGACGCCGTGCTGCTGTCACCGGCCTGTGCGAGCTTCGACATGTTCAAGGACTACGCGCACCGCGCCGAGGTGTTCCGCGAGGCCGTGCAGGCCTACGAGGACAGCCCGCGCGGCATGGGCGGTTCGACGACGGAGGACACGGTTTGAACTCTGCCGCCTCAGGCGCCACGCCCAACGCATCCACCAGCCGCTTCGGCGGCTGGTTCAGGCGCGCCCGCAGCGGGATCGACTCGCTGCCCGTGCACCTGCCCGTGCGGCTGGGCGGCGCCGGTATCGCGCAGACAAAAGCCACGCCGATGCGCGTGCTGGGTTTCGACCAGGCGCTGGTCTGGGTCACGGTCGCGCTGCTGACCTGGGGCCTGATCATGGTGTATTCGGCCTCCATCGCGCTGCCCGACAACCCGCGCTTCGCACGCGCGGGCTACAGCGCCTCGTACTTCCTCACGCGGCACGCGGCCTCGGTGATCTTCGCGTTCATCGCCGCGCTGCTGGCTTTCCAGATCCCGATGAAGACCTGGGAGCGCGCCGCGCCCTGGCTCTTCGTGGCCTCGCTGCTGCTGCTGGTGGCCGTGCTCATTCCGCACATCGGCATCAACGTGAACGGCGCGCGCCGCTGGCTGCCGATGGGCTTCATGCGCTTCCAGCCCTCGGAGCTGGCCAAGCTCGCGATGGTGCTCTACGCCGCCAGCTACATGGTGCGCAAGATGGAGATCAAGGAGCGCTTCTTCCGCGCCGTGCTGCCGATGGGCATCGCGGTGGTGGTGGTCGGCATGCTGGTGATGGCCGAGCCCGACATGGGCGCGTTCATGGTGATCGCCGTGATCGCCATGGGCATCCTGTTCCTGGGCGGCGTGAACGCGCGCATGTTCTTCGTGATTGCCGCGCTGGTGGTGGTGGCCTTCGGCACCATCGTCGCGAGCAGCCCGTGGCGCCGCGAGCGCATCTTTGCGTACCTCGATCCGTGGAGCGAAGAGCACGCGCTGGGCAAGGGCTACCAGCTGTCGCACTCGCTGATCGCCATCGGGCGCGGCGAGATCTTCGGCGTGGGCCTGGGCGGCAGCGTCGAGAAGCTGCACTGGCTGCCCGAGGCGCACACCGACTTCCTGCTGGCCGTGATCGGCGAAGAGTTCGGCCTGGTCGGCGTGCTGCTGATCATCGGCCTGTTCCTCTGGCTCACGCGCCGCATCATGCACATCGGCCGCCAGGCGATCGCGCTCGACCGCGTGTTCTCGGGCCTCGTGGCCCAGGGCGTGGGCGTGTGGCTCGGCTTCCAGACCTTCATCAACATGGGTGTGAATCTGGGCGCGCTGCCGACCAAGGGACTGACCTTGCCGCTGATGAGCTTCGGCGGCTCGGCCATCCTGATGAACCTTGTGGCGCTGGCCATCGTGCTGCGCATCGACTACGAGAACCGCGTGCTGATGCGTGGGGGTCGCGTATGACCGGCCGCACCGCACTCGTCATGGCCGGCGGCACTGGCGGCCACATCTTCCCGGGACTCGCGGTGGCCGAGGCCCTGCGCGAGCGCGGCTGGCAGGTGCACTGGCTGGGCGCACCCGGCAGCATGGAAGAAAAACTCGTGCCGCCGCGCGGCTTCGCCTTCGAGCCCGTGCAGTTCGGCGGCGTGCGCGGCAAGGGCCCGCTCACGCTGTTCCTGTTGCCGCTGAAACTGCTGCGTGCCTTCTGGCAGAGCCTGCGCGTGGTGCGCCGCGTGAAGCCCGATGTGTTGGTGGGCCTTGGCGGCTACATCACTTTTCCGGGCGGAATGATGGGCGTGCTGCTCAACAAGCCGCTGGTGCTGCACGAGCAGAACTCGGTCGCCGGCCTTGCCAACAAGGTGCTGGCAGGCGTGGCCGACCGCGTGTTCACGGCCTTCCCCAATGTGTTGAAGAAGGCGCAGTGGGTGGGCAACCCGCTGCGTGCGGCCTTCACTTCGCAGCCCGACCCGGCCACGCGTTTCGCGGGCCGCACCGGTCCGCTGAAATTGCTGGTGGTGGGCGGCAGCCTCGGCGCGCGCGGCCTCAACACCGTGGTGCCGCAGGCGCTGGCGCGCATCGAGCCGGCCACGCGCCCGCAGGTGCTGCACCAGAGCGGCACCAAGCAGATCGACGAACTGCGCGCCAACTACACGGCGGCCGGCGTCGAAGGCGAACTCACGCCCTTCATCGAAGACACCGCGCAGGCCTATGCCGACGCCGACATCATCGTCGCGCGCGCCGGCGCCAGCACCGTCACAGAAATCGCGGCCGTCGGCGCAGCAGCGCTGTTCGTGCCTTTCCCCTCGGCGGTCGACGACCACCAGACCACCAACGCGCGCTTCCTCGTGGACGCGGGCGGCGGATGGCTCGTGCAACAGGCCGACCTCACTCCTGAATTGCTGGCTGACTTGCTACAGAAAACCGAGCGCACCGCGCTGATCGAAAAGGCCGTCAAGGCCAAGACCATGCAGAAGACCGAAGCTGTGGAAGCGGTCGTCCGCGCCTGCGAGGAGCTTGCCAAATGAAGCACGCGATTCGTCACATCCATTTCGTGGGCGTCGGTGGTTCCGGCATGAGCGGTATCGCCGAAGTGCTGCTGAACCTGGGCTACAAGATCACCGGTTCCGACCTGTCCGACAGCGTCACGCTGCGCCGACTCGCGGGCCTGGGCATCGGCACCTTCGTGGGCCACGCCGCCGCGCACATCGACGGCGCGGACGCGGTCGTCACTTCCACCGCCGTGCAGTCGGACAACCCCGAAGTGCTGGCCGCACGCGAGAAGCGCATTCCCGTGGTGCCGCGCGCGCTGATGCTGGCCGAGCTGATGCGCCTGAAGCAGGGCATTGCCATTGCCGGCACGCACGGCAAGACCACCACCACCAGCCTGGTGGCGAGCGTGCTCGATGCCGCCGGGCTCGACCCGACCTTCGTGATCGGCGGGCGCCTGAACAGCGCGGGCGCCAACGCGCAGCTCGGCAGCGGCGACTACATCGTGGTCGAGGCCGACGAGTCGGACGCCTCGTTCCTGAACCTGCTGCCGGTGATGGCGGTGGTCACGAACATCGACGCCGACCACATGGAGACCTACGGGCATGACTTCGCGAAGCTCAAGAAAGCCTTCGTCGACTTCCTGCACCGCATGCCGTTCTACGGCGTGGCCATTCTCTGCACCGACGATCCGGCGGTGCGCGAGATCGTGGCCGACGTGACCTGCCCGGTCACCAGTTACGGCTTCGGCGAAGACGCCCAGGTGCGCGCCATCGACGTGCGCGCCGTCGGCGGCCAGATGCACTTCACCGCGCAGCGCCGCAACGGCGTGACGCTGCCCGACCTGCCCATCGTGCTGAACCTGCCGGGCGAGCACAACGTGCGCAATGCGCTGTCGGTGATCGCGGTGGCCGTGGAGCTCGGCATTCCCGACGAAGCCGTGCAGCGCGGCCTCGCGGGTTTCAAGGGCGTGGGCCGGCGCTTCCAGAGCTACGGCGACGTGGCTGTGCAAGGCGGAGATGCCACCGGCACCTTCACGGTCATCGACGACTACGGTCATCACCCCGTCGAGATGGCGGCCACCATCGCCGCCGCGCGCGGCGCGTTTCCGGGCCGCCGGCTGGTGCTGGCCTTCCAGCCGCACCGCTATACCCGCACGCGCGACTGCTTCGAGGATTTCGTGAAGGTCATCGGCACGGCCGACTCGGTGCTGCTCGGCGAGGTCTACGCCGCAGGCGAGGCGCCCATCGTGGCGGCCGACGGCCGCACGCTGGCGCGCGCGCTGCGCGTGGCCGGCAAGGTCGAGCCGGTGTTCGTCGACGACATCGCCGCCATGCCGCAAGCCATTCTCGACAACGCCCGCGCGGGCGACGTGGTGCTTTCCATGGGCGCCGGCTCCATCGGCGCGGTGCCGGGCAAGGTCGTCGAACTCGGCGCGGCGGCCGTCACCGCCGCAGCACCCTCAACATCGCAGCGCGATTCGCGCAAAGGGAGGGCCTCATGAGCCTTCAGGACCCCAAGCTCTTCGGCAAGGTTGCCGTGCTGTTCGGCGGCAGTTCCGCCGAACGCGAAATCTCGTTGATGTCGGGCACCGGCGTGCTCGAAGCCCTGCGCTCGCGCGGTGTCGATGCGCATGCCTTCGACCCTTCGCAGCGCGATCTGGCCGACCTGAAGCGCGAAGGCTTCGCGCGTTGCTTCGTCGCACTGCATGGCCGCCATGGCGAGGACGGCACCGTGCAAGGTGCGCTCGAACTGCTCGGCATTCCGTACACCGGCTCGGGCGTGATGGCCTCCAGCGTGGCCATGGACAAGGTCATGACCAAGCGCATCTGGCAGGCCGATGGCCTGCCGACGCCCAAGTACGTGCGCCTGGCCTTCGACCAGCAAAGCCGCGAGCAGATCATGGCCGTGCCCGACGTGCTCGGCCTGCCGCTGATCGTGAAGCCGCCGCGCGAGGGCTCGTCCATCGGCGTGACCAAGGTCGAGGGCTACTCGCAGATGCAGGACGCGATCACGCTGTCGGCCAAGTACGACGCCGACGTGCTCTGCGAAGAATTCATCGAAGGCGAGGAAGTGACCTGCGCAGTGCTCGGCCACGGGCTCGACGCGCGCGCGCTGCCGGTGGTGCGCATTTCCGCACCCGAAGGCGCCTACGACTACCAGAACAAGTACTTCACCGACGACGTGAAGTACCAGTGCCCGAGCGGCCTGCCCGAAGCGGAAGAGCACGAGATTCAGCGCATCACGCTGGCTGCCTACCGCACGCTCGGCTGCCGCGGCTGGGGCCGTGCCGACGTGATGATTCGCGCCAGCGACCGCAAGCCCTTCCTGCTGGAGATGAACACCTCGCCCGGCATGACCAGCCATTCGCTGGTGCCGATGTCGGCCCGCGCCGCGGGTATCGCGTACGAAGACCTGTGCCTGCGGGTGCTGGCCTCGGCCGCGCTCGACGCAACGGGAGGCTCGCTATAGCCATGGCCGACAGCATCCCCGCTCCCTTCGACGTCAAGCTCATGAACATCGTCGCGAACATTGCCTTCGCGATGGTGGCGCTCATGCTGCTGGCGGCGGGTGCGTGGTGGGTGCTGCGGCAGCCTTTCTTCCCCATCGGCGGCATCAAGGTGGACGGCGAGGTCACGCACAACAACGCGGTCACGCTGCGCGCCAACGTGGCGCCGCAGCTCACGGGCAACTTCTTCACCATCGACCTGGGGCGCGCACGCGCTGCCTTCGAGTCGGTGCCGTGGGTGCGCAGCGCGGTGGTGCGGCGCGAGTTCCCGAACAAGCTGCGCGTAACGCTGACCGAGCAGGTGCCGGTTGCCAACTGGGGCGACGACGCGGGCTCGAAGCTCATCAACGGCTTCGGCGACGTGTTCGAGGCCAACGTGGCGGAGGTGGACGACAACCTGCCGCGCCTGGATGGCCCGATCGAACAGGCCGGCCAGGTGCTGGGGATGTACCGCGTGCTGCAGCCGCAGTTCCAGCCTTACGACATGAGCATCGACGAGCTCACGCTGTCGAGCCGGGGCAGCTGGAAGGTGGTGCTCGACAGCGGTGCCGAGATAGAGCTCGGCCGCGGCCAGAGCGAGGAGGTGACGGCCCGCCTGCAGCGGTTCCTGAAGACCGTGACCCAGGTCGCGGGCCAGTACCGCCGCACGATGGCCGACGTCGAGGGCGCCGACCTGCGACACAACGACGCGTATGCATTGCGGCTGCGCGGCGTCACCACGGTCTCGCCAGAGGCCCCAAGAAAAATCAAGTAGCGCTCATCGAGAAATCGAGGACATATCTCAATGCCTAAAGAATACAAAGACCTGGTCGTAGGACTCGACATCGGCACCGCCAAGGTGATGGTGGTCGTGGCCGAAGTGCTGCCCGGAGGCGAGCTCAAGCTGGCCGGCCTCGGCATCGCGCCGAGCAACGGCCTGAAGCGCGGCGTGGTGGTGAACATCGACGCCACCGTGCAGAGCATCCAGCAGGCCCTGAAAGAGGCCGAGCTGATGGCCGACTGCAAGATCAGCCGCGTCTACACCGGCATCACCGGCAGCCACATCCGCGGCATCAATTCGAGCGGCATGGTGGCGGTGAAGGACAAGGAAGTGACGCCCGCCGACGTGGCCCGCGTGGTGGAGACGGCCCGCGCCATCAACATCTCGAGCGACCAGCGCCTGCTGCTGGTGGAGCCGCAGGAGTTCGTGATCGACGGCCAGGACGTGAAGGAGCCGATCGGCATGAGCGGCATGCGGCTCGAAGCCAAGGTGCACATCGTGACCGGTGCGCAGAGCGCGGCCGAGAACATCATCAAATGCGTGCGCCGCTGCGGCCTCGAAGTCGACCAGCTGATGCTGAACCCGCTGGCATCGAGCCAGGCGGTGCTGACCGAGGACGAGCGCGAACTCGGCGTGGTGCTGGTCGACATAGGCGCGGGCACGACCGACGTGGCGATCTTCACCAACGGCGCGATCCGCCACACGGCCGTGATCCCGATCGCGGGCGACCTCATCACGAGCGACATTGCCATGGCGCTGCGCACGCCGACGAAGGACGCGGAAGACATCAAGGTCGAGAACGGCTATGCCAAGCAACTGCTGGCCGACCCCGACACGCAAGTCGAAGTGCCGGGCCTCGGCGATCGCGGCCCGCGCATGCTGAGCAAGCAGGCGCTGGCCGGCGTGATCGAGCCGCGCATCGAAGAGATCTTCTCGCTGGTGCAGCAGGTGGTGCGCGAGTCGGGCTACGAAGAGGTGTTGTCGTCGGGCGTGGTGCTCACGGGCGGCAGCGCGGTGATGCCCGGCATGGTCGAGCTCGGCGAAGACATCTTCCTGAAGCCCGTGCGCCGCGGCATCCCGAAGTATTCGAGCGCGCTGTCAGACATGGTTGCGCAGCCTCGCGCAGCGACGGTGATGGGCCTGCTCGAAGAAGCACGTTTTGCGCGCATGCGTGGCTTCAAGGTTGCACAGAAGAATGGGTCGGTAAAGACTGCATTCGGACGTTTCAAAGACTTCATCGTGGGGAATTTCTAGCCATGATCAAGTCTCCACTCTGGCTCGCGCGTGGCAGCCCTCCATTGCATTTCAACGAGCGATGGCGACGAACAGGTCCACCATCGTGACGGACGCATCGTTGATCTCGTCACGGCACAAGAATTATTCATAGACACATAACGGCAACTGCAAGATTCAAGGAGTTAAAAATGACCATCGAAATGATCGAAGTCGAAGAGTTCAATCAGGGCACGCAGATCAAGGTGATCGGTGTTGGCGGTGGCGGCGGCAATGCGGTCGCCCACATGATGGAGCGCGGTGTGCAGGGCGTTCAGTTCGTCTGCGCGAACACCGACGCACAGGCACTGCAGCGCAGCAGCGCGCACAAGATCATCCAGCTCGGCACCAGCGGCCTGGGTGCCGGCAGCAAGCCCGACAAGGGCCGTGAAGCGGCCGAGCTCGCGGTGGACGACATCCGCGCGGCCATCGACGGCGCGCACATGCTGTTCATCACGGCCGGCATGGGCGGCGGCACCGGCACCGGTGCTGCTCCCGTCATCGCGCGCGTCGCGAAGGAAATGGGCATCCTCACCGTGGGTGTGGTGACCAAGCCCTTCGACTGGGAAGGCGGCCGTCGCATGACCAACGCCGACGCCGGCCTGGCCGAGCTCGAAGCGAACGTCGATTCGCTGATCGTTGTGCTCAACGAGAAGCTGCTCGACGTGCTGGGCGAAGACGTCACGCAGGACGAAGCCTTCGCGCAAGCCAACGACGTGCTGAAGAACGCCGTGGGCGGCATCTCGGAAATCATCAATGAGTACGGCGGCGTGAACGTCGACTTCGAAGACGTGCGCACCGTGATGGGCGAGCCCGGCAAGGCCATGATGGGCACTGCTGCCGCAGCCGGCCCGGACCGCGCGCGCATCGCAGCCGAGCAGGCCGTGGCCTGCCCGCTGCTCGAAGGTATCGACCTCTCGGGCGCCAAGGGTGTGCTGGTGCTGGTGACGGCGTCGAAGGGCTCGCTGAAGCTGAACGAATCGAAGCTCGCGATGAACACCATCCGCGCCTACGCTTCGCCGGACGCGCACGTGATCTACGGCGCCGCCTACGACGACAGCCTCGGCGACGAGATGCGCGTGACCGTGGTGGCCACCGGCCTGTCGCGTGCCGATGCCCGCCGCCAGGCACCTACGCTGGAAGTGATCCGCACCGGCACCGACAACATCCCGTTCAACGTGCCGACGCTCGGTGGTACGGGGCACGCCAGTGGTGGCGGCCACAGCCAGCCCAACTACGACGGCATGGCCGTTCCCAGCGTGTGGCGCACCAACCGCACGATGGCCGCAGCGAAGGTGGACGCGCTGTCTTCGGGCGGTATGGACGACTTCGAGATCCCGGCCTTCCTGCGCCGCCAGGCTGATTAAGAGGACACCCCGTTCGATGGTCTCGCTGGAGGCCATCGCGGGGTGAACTTGGCCAGACGCAGAGGGCACGAGGGTTCGCAAGGGGCACAGGGACGACCTGAAAGGGACGTCTGCTGACCCTAGGCGCTGCGCTCACCTCGTGCCCTTTGCGTCCATTTCGCGCCAATTTGGCGGGATTGCATAGAACCCATGTCTATCGGTGCCATAGCGAGGGGCATAGGGCGCCATGCCCGTCGGGCGCCTAAAATCCCGGCCGTGCTGCAACAACGAACCCTCAAGTCGATCAGCCGCGCCGTGGGCGTGGGGCTCCATAGCGGCCAACGCGTGGAGCTGACCCTGCGACCGGCCCCGGCCGACACGGGCATCGTGTTCCGCCGCGTCGACCTGCCCGAGCCAGCCGAGATCCGCATGACTGCCGAGGCGGTCACCGACACGCGCCTTGCATCCACCGTTTCCACCGGCGGCGCCAAGGTGCAGACCGTCGAACACCTGATGTCGGCCTGCGCGGGCCTGGGCATCGACAACCTCTACATCGACATCACGGCCGACGAAGTGCCGATCCTCGACGGGTCGGCCTCGTCCTTCGTGTTCCTGCTGCAAAGCGCGGGCATCGCGCTGCAGAAGGCGCCGCGCCGCTTCATCCGCGTGACTCGCAAGGTCGAAGTGCGCGAAGGCGAGGGCGCCAACGAGAAGTGGGCGAGCCTGGAGCCGTACCACGGCTACAAGCTGAGCTTCGAGATCGACTTCGACCACCGCGTGGTCAATTCCACCGGCCAGCGCGTGGAGTTCGACTTGGGCACCGACTCGTACAGCCGAGACATCGCACGCGCACGCACCTTCGGCTTCACCAAGGACGTCGAGTACATGCGCACCAAGGGCCTCGCGCTCGGTGGTGGGCTCGACAACGCGGTCGTCATGGACGACACCAAGGTGCTCAATGCAGGCGGCCTGCGCTATGACGACGAGTTCGTGAAGCACAAGATCCTCGACGCCATGGGCGACCTGTACATCATCGGCAAGCCGCTGCTGGCGGCCTACACCGCATTCCGCTCGGGCCATGCGCTCAACAACAAGCTGCTGCGTGAGCTGCTTTCGCACAGCGACGCCTACGAAGTCGTGACCTTCGAGGACGAGAAGCGCGCACCGCGCGGTTTCGGCGAAGTCGCCCGCGCCTGGTAGGCCACGCCGTCCCCCATGCTTCTTTTCCGCTGGGCCATCCTGCTGCTTCTGCTGGTGGCGGGCGTGTGCTTTGCGTTCTATGCGGGCACGGGGCAGGCCAAGTACCGGCGCATCGGATGGATCGTGTTGAAGTGGACACTGCTTGCGGCGTTCGGCTTCTTCGCGGTGCTGATCGCCGAGCGCGTCGCGTAGCCTTTGCGTCCTCGTTCGCATGTCCGGAAACGGCATGCGTGGCGGCACGCTGCGGCGCACGATGGCGCCATGAACACCAACACATCCCCCAGCCGGAATCCATTCGGCGTTGAAGATGCGCCCGACCCGGATGGCGCAGATATCGAAGCGTTTGCCCAGAGCATCGAACTGCACGGTGGACCTGATGACCCGAACGCGCCTGCGTGGGGCACACCGGTGAACGACGCGCCGTCCTCGATCGTCGGCGCATGGTCCAGCCGCTGGAATGGCGGCGCCGATCCGACGATTCCCGGTGACTCCGAAGCTGCATGGAAGCAGGGCAAGGCCACCGTACGGGTGGCCGGCAGCCGGTTCTATCTGCTGTTCGATTGGGATGGCGGCGCGCGGCAGGCCCTGCTCGATGTCCGCTATGTCGATCCCGACACGCTCGTGGGCCGCTACATCAACCTGAGCAATCCGGCCATCACGCAGCCCTGGGTGGGCCTGATCGTCGACAACCGCAGGATCGACGGCCGCTGGCCCAACGGGCGATTGGACTTCCGGCGATAGGCCTGCTCAGGCTGCGGCGAGTGCCTGCAAGGCCTGCACCTGCTGCGCAAGCAGCGGCCCCTTGCGGTGCGCAGGCACCAGCAGCATGACCGTGTCTCCCACCGCCTTCGGCCGTCCCCAGGGCGCATGCAGCTTGTCTTGCGCAAGCAATGGCGCGACCAGCCGCTCACGGCCCATCAGCACGCCTTCGCCATCGAGCGCGGCCTGCAGTGCGAGGCTGTAGAGCGAGAAGTCCGGCCCGGCGGCCATTGCTTCGGCTTCGGCCGTCGTGACACCGGGGCGAACAGCCTGCAGCCACCGCGCCCAATCGTCGCGCCACACGGTGTCGTGCAAACCGCCGCAGCGCGCGAGCAGATCCGCCAGGTCATCGAGCGGGCGAGGACGCCCGCTGGGCAGCGCCTGCTGCAGGCGTGGGCTGCACACCGGCAGCAGCCGGTCGCGCACGAGCGGAATCGCTTGCGCACCGACAACGGTCTCGATGTGCTCGCCGGCCCGCGCATAGAACAACCCGAGATCGAAAGGCTCGCGGCGGAAGTTCGGTGGCTGCTCCAGCGCAGTGACCGACACCTGCACGCCGGGCAGTGCGGCCTTCAGTTTCGAGAGCCGGGGCGACAGCCACAGCTGCGCCACGGCTGGCAAGGCAGCCACCTGCAGCGTGCTGCGGCGTGCGGCGGTCTGCGTCTCGTGGCGCAGCGCCTGCACCGCCAGGCCGAGCTGGTCGACGGCCGCGCTGAGCGCTGGCAGTGCGCGCCGCCCGTGCGCGCTGAGGCGAATGCCTTGGCTGTGCCGCTCGAACAGCGCGCCGCCAGCCCAGGTCTCCAGCGTCTTGATCTGCTGCGCGACGGCAGCCGGTGTGACGAAGAGTTCTTCGGCTGCCCGCGCGAAGCTGCCGTGGCGGGCAGCGGCCTCGAAGGCGCGCACGGCCGTGTGCGGCGGCAGGCGGGGGCGGGGCGGTGCGAGTGGCATCGGAACAATCCTTCAGGCCAAGTTTTTCTATGGCTCAGGCCCAGATTATCCGGTTTGCCCGGCTGGCTGCAGCAGGCGACGATGCGGCCATTCAACACTTCCAGCGAGATCCACCGCATGCCAGCCGCCCTGCAACGCCGCCCCTGGGTTCCCGCCGCCAGCGAAGACCATGTGCTCTCCATCGCCGCCGACGCCGCTGCGCGCGACGCGGCGGGAGTCGCCGCCGAGATCGAACGGCTGGTGGCCGACAACCATCGCATCCACGATGTCGAGGGACTGAACCTCAACCCCGCCACCAACGTGATGAACCCGGCCGCCGAAGCGCTGCTGTCGCGCGGGCTCGGCTCACGCCCCTCGCTCGGCTACCCGGGCGACAAGTACGAGATGGGGCTGGAAGCCATCGAGCGCATCGAGGTCGTCGCCGCCGAGCTCGCAGCCGAAGTGTTCGGCGCGAAGTTCGCCGAAGTGCGCGTGAGCTCGGGCGCGCTGTCGAATCTCTACGTGTTCATGGCGACCTGCCAGCCCGGCGACACGATCATCGTGCCGCCGCCCAGCATCGGTGGCCACGTCACGCACCATGCGGCGGGCGCAGCTGGGCTGTATGGCCTGAAGCCGGTTTCCGCGCCGGTGGACGCCGACGGCTACACGGTCGATGTGGTTGCGCTGGCAAAGCTGGCGCGCGAGGTGAAGCCGAAGCTCATCACCATCGGCGGCAGCCTGAACCTGTTCCCGCATCCGGTGCCCGCGATCCGCGAGATTGCCGACAGCGTAGGAGCAAAGCTGCTGTTCGACGCCGCACATCTCTCGGGCATGGTGGCCGGCAAGGCGTGGCCGCAGCCGCTCGAGCAGGGCGCGCATGCAATCACCATGAGCACTTACAAGAGCCTGGGCGGCCCGGCCGGCGGGCTGATCGTGTCGAACGACGCGGCACTGATGGAGCGCATCGATGCCATCGCCTACCCCGGCCTCACTGCCAACTCGGATGCGGGCCGCACCGCCGCGCTGGCCCGCGGGCTGCTCGACTGGAAGGTGCATGGTGTTGCCTATGCGGCTGCGATGCGCGAAACCGCGCAGGCTCTGGCGCGTGCGCTCGATGCGCAAGGCCTGCCCGTGTTCGCGAAGGCGCGCGGCTTCACCCAGTCGCACCAGCTTGCGGTCGAGGCGGCGCGCTGGGGTGGCGGGCAGCATGCGGCGAAGAAGCTCGCGCAGGGCAGCCTGCTGGCTTGCGGCATCGGCTTGCCGACCGCACCAGTGGATGGCGACATCAACGGCCTGCGGCTTGGCGTGCCGGAGATCGTGCGCCTGGGCTTCACGCCCGACGACATGCCGCAGCTGGCCGATTGGATTGCTCGGGCTCTGGCAGGCGATGCGGCCACCGTCGCCGTTGAAGTGCGAGAGCGCCGCAAGCGCCTCGGCGAGCTGCGCTACATCGTGCGCTGAGTCAGCGCGAGCGCCCTTGCCGGTAGGTGCCGGCATGCGTCTTCGACAGCTCGGCCGCCTCCGCGAGCCGAGCCATCGACCGCCCCACCTGCGCGTGCGTGATGGCAATGCCCAGCGCATCCGCCGCGTCGGCGCCCGGCAGGCCCGGCAGTTCGAGCAGCCGCCGCACCATCTCCTGCACCTGCGCCTTGGCGGCCTGGCCGTGGCCGGCCACGGCCTTCTTCATCTGCAGCGCGGTGTACTCGGCCACCGAGAGGTTGTTGCTCACCAGCGCGGTCACGCAGGCGCCGCGCGCCTGTCCCAGCAGCAGCGTCGACTGCGGGTTGACGTTGACAAAAATGATTTCGACCGCCGACGCATCGGGCTGGTAGCGCGCGGTGATCTCCGCGATGCCGTCGAACAGCACCTTCAGGCGTGCCGGGAGGTTGCCTGTGCCCAGGTGCCGGGTGCTGATGGTGCCGCTGGCCACGTAGCGCAGCGCATGGCCGTCCGCGTCGACCACGCCGAAGCCGGTGGTCTGCAAGCCGGGGTCGATGCCAAGAATGCGCATGAAAGGAAGCGAAAAGGCTTACGCCAGTGCAAAGAGGAGAGAGAAGGGACCGAACTATCGCTCGAAAGCAGCGCTATCGCGGGCAGAATCCGTGCCGATTCGTACAGTCTGCCCCGCTTTCCGCAGGGCGCGCCACACAAGGAAGCGAATGTGAATGTAGTCGAGTCCTCAGCGCAGCGGCAACTGGACGAGGCGCAAGCCTTGATCGAACGCCTGCAACAGCACCCCGCCGAACGTGCGGCCGCGAGCTTCCGCCGCATCGAACTGCTCAACGACCTGGGCCGCCGCAACGAGGCGCTGGCCGCCTGTACCCGTCTGCTCGACGAGTACGCAGCCAGGCCCGACGTCGGCGTGGTCGTGCCCTGCTGCCAGGCGCTGCGCCTGCTGGCGCACATGCTGCGCCAGATGCATCGCCCCGCCGACGCGCTCGCCACCCTCGACCGCCTGATCGCAGCGCACGGCCAGCGCAGCGAGCCCGCGATCCGCGAGCACATCGCCCATGCGCTGTATCAGCGCACCTGGTGGATCGACGAGCCCGAGGCGCGCTGCGAAGCCTGCGATGCCATGAGCGAGCTGCTCGACAGCCAGCCCGATGCCGCGCTCGACGCGTGGCGCGTGGAGGCCCGGCTGCTCAAGGCCGAGATCGAACACCACCGCGGCCTGCCGCAGGACGCGCTTGCCACGCTGGAAGCAGTGATCGAGCGCTTCGACGGCAGCACCGACCCCGGCGTGGTGCTGCGCGTGGCGCGTGCGCGCCTGGCCTCGGTGCTGAACCTGCGCGAACTGGCGCAGCACGCACAGGCCCAGGTGATGTGCCTGGCAGTGGCCGACCAGATCGAGGCCGGCCTCGCCGACGCGGCGCCCGAGCTGCGCATCGAGGGCGTGCGGGCGCTGACGCTGTTCTTCGACGGCTTCGGCATCGACGAGCATGCGAACCGCGCCGAGCTGGTCGGCTGGCTGCTCGACCGCTACGGGCGCGACGAGTCGTCGCAGGTGCGCCGCATGGCCGTGCGCCGTGCCTACGACTGGTCGGTGGGGCTGCGCGAGCAGGACGACGGAGAGGTCGCGCTGGCCGCCTGCGAGCGGCTGCTCGTAACCTTCGGTGCGGACACCGATGCCGGCGTGCAGCGCACCGTGGCGGGCGCGCTGCTCAACAAGGGCTTCGTGCTGCTCGAACGGCTCAACCGGCCCGAGGATGCGCTCGCGGTGTACGAGCAACTCGCGAAGCAGCTGAAGGACACGCCCACGCCCGAGCTGCAGGACACCCTGGCCAAGGCCACCGCCGGCCGCCTGGCCTGCCTGAAGCGGTTGCGCAAGGCCGATGCAGAGTTGCCGCCCGAGCTGCGCGACGAGGTGCGCGACAAGGTCAAACAGGGTCGCAAGCACGGCGATGCGGGCGAGTCGCGCGAGGCCATCGCGCTGTTCGACGAAGTGCTGGCCGCGTATTCCGCATCGCCCCATCCCGAGCTGCGTCGCCAGTGCGCGCGGGCGCTCGTCCACAAGGCCTTCTGCCTGGTCGCGCTGGATCGCTTTGCCGAAGTGATCGCCGCAGCCGACGCGATGGACGCGCGCTACGGCGCCGACCCGTCGACGGAGATGCAGGAGACGGTCGCGCTGTGCCTGCAGTACAAGAGCACCGCGCTCGACCGCCTGGGTCTGCACGACGACGAGATGCGGGTGCACGACGAGATCGTCGCGCGCTGGGGCAACTCCGAGCTGCCGGACCTGCGCGGGCGCGTGGTCGGCGCGCTGTTTCGCAAGGGCGCCACGCTGCGCCAAACCGGCCAGCTCAAGGCGGCCGTGGCCTGCTACGACGAGGCCATCGCGCGTACCACCGGCGCGAGGGAAGGCGCGCTGCAGCTGTGGGCCGCCAAGTCGATGATCAACAAGGCCAAGGCGCTCGACAAGCTCGGCGATCCCGTGGGGCAGGCCAAGGCGTATCGCGCGCTCATTGCGCGCTTCGGAGATACGGGAGACGCTGCGCTGCGCGAGCGCGTCGCCAATGCCTGCGAATGGCTGGCCGAGGCCGAGGGCCGGCAGGGGCGCGTGGAGGCGCAGCGCGCGGCGCTCGAAGCCGCGCTGGGCCGTTTCGGCACGGCGTTGTCGGCCGAGCAGCGCACGCGGCTGACGCGCGAGCTGCAGGCGCTGAAGGCCAAGGCCTTCGGGCGCGCAGCGAAGCAGGCCTTCGACCGCGTGGTGCGCCGCAGAGCCTGATGAGGCTCAGGCGTTGAAGTACCAGCGGATGGAGTGAAAGAAGATCGGGGCGGCGAAGCACAGGGCATCAACGCGGTCCAGCAGGCCGTTCGCACCGGTCACGCCGACGCCTTTCTGCCCCCAGTTCGGAATGCCCCGGTCGCGCTTGAGCGCCTTCATCACCAGGTGCCCCATCGACCCCGCGATGCACGCAATGACCGACACCGCGAGCGCCTGCCCGAACTTGAACGGCGTGATGAACGAGAACAGCGCGCCCACCAGGCTCGCCACCACGATGCCGATGCCCCAGCTGGTCCAGTTGAAGCTGCGGCTCACGTTGGGCGCGAAGGGCGCGCGCTGGGTGCGGCGCGAGATCAGGTGCTGCACCAACACCGAGGTCTGCACAACGAACACCAGGAAGAACACGAGGAACGCGCTCTTGCCCTCGTAGCCCGGAAAGCTCAGCAGCAGCAACGCCGGCACGTGGCTCATGCCGTAGACGCAGACCATGATGCCCCACTGCAGCTTGGCGTTGCGCTCCAGGAAGTGGCTCGGGTCGTTGGCCAGCGCGCTCGCCACCGGTATCGCGAGGAACACGTACACCGGGATGAACACGGTGAACAGGTCGAAGCGCGCCGTGGCCACCAGCCAGAACTGGATCGGCAGCACCACGAAGAAGGCGAGGATCAGGCTGCGGTGGTCGCCGCGCCGCGTGGGCGAGAGCGTGATGAACTCGCGCAGCGCGAAGAAGGAGATCAGCGCGAACAGCACGGTGGCCACGGTTTCGCCCAGCGCCCAGCCGATCCAGAAAATGATGACCATGAACCAGGTGGTGCCCAGCAGCGCGCGGAAGTGCGCGAGCTCGGCCTGCCAGGTGGCGTCGTGCACGGGGTTGCGCTTTTCCCTGAAGCTCAGGAAGAAGGCCGTGGTGCTCACGATCACGAGCACGCCGAAGATGATGAGGAAGAGCGCCGCGACCTGGTGGGTCGGAGTGAGGTTGCGCAGGAACTGGTTCATGTCGTCAGACGTCGCGCAATGCGATCACGGCGGCGCGCGCCCGGTCGAGGAAGGGCCGGCGTTCTTCGTCTTCTTCGACGCGGATCGGCGCACCGAAGGTAACGGAGCAGAGGATGGGCACCGGCACGATCTCGCCCTTGGGCATCACGCGCTGCACGTTGTCGATCCATGCCGGCACCAGCACCACCTCGGGGAACATGGTGGCGAGCGTGTAGAGGCCCGACTTGAACTTCTGCGGCTCACCCGTGTGGCCGCGCGTGCCTTCGGGAAAGATGATGATCGAGTCGCCGCTGCGCAGGGCTTCGACGAGCGGTGCGAGTGGGTCGACGGCTGGGGCCGGTGCAGCGACCGGGATTTCTTCGGGCGCCGCGGGCGGTGGCGGCTCTGGAGGAGGCGGCGGAGCGGGCGGCTCGGGAAGGTCGAGCCGGCCCTGCGCTTCGGGCACGGTCTCTGCGGGCGGTGCCGGCGGCGTCAAGGGCAGTAGCGGCTCCATCGAGGGCTCGATGCGCTCGGCAGGCATCGGTGGGCGTTGCGGTGGCGGGGCTTCGGCCACCACAGGTGCGGGGCCAGGAGGTGACGCCGCTGCAGCAGGCGCCGTCGCTTGGCGCTCCACGTACACCGCGTTGAACACCTCCGTCGTGATCCAGCGCTTGACCGGTGTGTTGGCCCAGTAGTCGCGCGCCGCGATCGGCCGCGTGATGCTGCGCAGCTCTTCAGGCAATGCCGCCCAGATCATCACGAGGTCGGCGTGGCTCTGGTGGTTGGCGAAATAGATGCGCTGCTCGGCTTTCGGCGGACAGCCATACCAGCGCGCCTGCGCGCCAGTGAGCAACCGGACGATTCCCAACAACAACCAACCCGTGAGCTTTGCCAGCATATGGGCGCGATGATACGGGCCATGCGATGGCGTTTCGATCCTCTTTCACTCGTGTGGGCGGTGGCCCTGTTTCTTGTTCTCGTGCTGCTGGCCACCGTCGGCGCACGCTGGGGCTGGCTGCGCAGCTTCTTCGGCGACGTGCTGGCCGTGGTGTGGGTGTACTTCGTCTTCAAGGCGGTGATCGGCACGCGGGTGCTGCCGCTGGCGTTGGCTGCGTTGGGCGTGGGCCTCGCGGTCGAACTCGGGCAGTACCTTGCGGCGGCGTGGCACTTGCATATTCCGAACCGCGCGTTGCGCATCGTGCTCGGCAGCACGGCCGACTGGTGGGACGTGCTGGCCTACGTGATCGGCTTTGCTGCCGTGCTGGCCATCGAGGGCCTGCGCGGTGCGGTCGTCAGGGCAGCTCGGCCGCAGGCATCCGCGCCATGACCGTCGACGCCCGCCCACTCAGGTAGGGCGAGCCGATCCGGCGCTCAAAGAACTTGGGGCTCGGCAGCATCACTGCCAGGCGCGCGGCCTCGTTGGTGCTCAGGCGAGAGGCCGGCTTGCGGAAGTAGTACTGCGACGCCGCCTCGGCGCCGAACACGCCTTCGCCCCATTCGACGTTGTTGAGATAGATCTCGAGGATGCGCCGCTTGTCGAGCAGCACTTCGAGCAGCGTGGCGAGCACCAGCTCCTGGCCCTTGCGCAGCAAGGTGCGCTCGCCCGACAGCAGCAGGTTCTTTGCGAGCTGCTGCGTGATGGTGGAGCCGCCACGCAGGCGCACCGGCTGTACCGGCTTGCCGCGCGCCACCGCGCGCGCTGCGCGCTTGGCGGCGAGTTCTTCGGCCCTGGCGTTGCGTTGGCGCGCGCGCTCGATGGCTTCCCACTCCACGCCGTTGTGGTCGACGAAACCGGCGTCCTCGCTTGCGATGACGGCGCGCTTGAGCGTGTCGTTGATCTGCGCGTAGGGCACCCACTCCTGCCGCCAGCCGGCGCCGCTGCCCTGGTGGATAGTGATCTGGAAAGCCTCGGAGCGCTGGAACGCAGTGCTCTGCGGATCGATCACCGCCATCGTTGCGATGCGCACCACGAAGAACAGCTCGAGTGCCACGCCCGCCACCACGAGGCAGGCGATCAGGCGCAGCACTGCCTTCATTTCAGCTCGGCTCGAATTTCAGCCAGCACTTGCGCGGAAGGCGGCCGCACGCCGCGCCAGATCTCGAAGGACTCGGCTGCCTGCTCGACCAGCATGCCGAGCCCGTCGCGCGCGACCGCGCCGTGCGCCTCGGCCCAGGCCATGAAGCCCGCCGCCGCAGGGCCGTACATCATGTCGACCGCGAGTCCGCCAGCGCGCAGCACGCTGGCCTTCACGGGCACTGCATCGCCCGCAAGGCTGGAAGCGGTGGCGTTGACCACCACATCGAAGGTACCCGGCACTTCGTCGAGCGCCCAGGCTTCGAGCGACGCGCCATGGCGCAGCGCAATGGCCGCATGGCGGCGTACCAGTTCGACGGCCTTGCCCACGGTGCGATTGGCCACCACGACGCGCGAAGCGCCCGCGTCGAGCAGCGGCCCGAGCACGCCGGCCGCCGCACCGCCCGCGCCGATCAGCAGCAGCGCCTTGCCTGTCAGCGGCACGGCCGCGTTGCGAACGATGTCGTTGACCAGGCCGATGCCGTCGGTGTTGTCCGCATGGATGCTGCCGTCGGCGTCGAAGCGCAGCGTGTTGACCGCCTGCGCGAGCAGGGCGCGTTCGCTGGTGTGCTGCGCGAGCGCAGCGGCTTCGAACTTGAAGGGCACGGTGATGTTGCAGCCGCGCGCGGTGTCGCCGCGTTCGGCGGCTTCGCTGCGAAAGGCCGCGATGCCTTCGGCAAATGCGCCGAGCGGAATCAGCCGCCGGCCGTAGTCCATCTGCTGGCCGCAGAGCTCGGCAAAACGTGCGTGGATGCGCGGCGAGCGGCTGTGCTCGACGGGGTTGCCCATGACGCAATACAGGTCCATGGCGTCTGCCTTCTTTTGTTGCGTCTGCTTCTACTGCGAGGAGAGTTCGACCGACCCGTCGTGCGCGAACCGGAAGTGCGGCCGGATCACGATCTGGTCGGCGTGCTCCTTGCGCATCGCGTCGGTGAACGTGCCGAAGTTGCCGATGCTGGCAACGATGGCCTGGGCGCGCTTGTCCAGCAGCGCAATGCCCGAGCTTTCATCGACAACCGTCGAGAGCAGGCGACCGTCGAAGTTGACCGTGATGGTCATCGTCAGCTCGCCGTAGAGCTTCTTGCCGGCGAGCGTCGGAAAGTTGGCAGTGCCCTGCGCTTCCACCCGGCGGCGCAGCGAATCGACGTAGGTGGCAAAGGCCGCCTCCCGCGTGAAGGGGCTCAGGAAGCGCTTCTTCGGGCGTGCGTTTTCTTCGTTCACGCGCCGCTCGATTTCGGCCAGCAGATTGATCATCTGGCGGCGCTTTTCTTCCTGCGCCGTGGCCTCGGTCGGGTCCCCGGGGTTGCGCGGGTCGGGCGCGGGCATTGCGGCGAGGTCGCGCTTGAGCTGGGTGAGCATCTGCATCTGCTCGGTCTGCATCGCGTCGACCTTGCGCTGCGCATCTTCGAACGAATCGCCGACGGTGGTGAAGCTCGACGGCGGCAGTGGGCTGGTTGCGCGGCCCTTGTCGAGGTCGCCGCCGCCTGCAAGCGAGGTCTGGGCCCGCAGCCGGGCGCTGGGGTCGGGCTTGTCGTTGGTCTTGCTGTTGACCAGGATCACTTCGAGCGGTGTGTCGCTGAAGACCTTGTTGAACGATTCGGGATCGACGAAGCGCACCGCGAGCAGTGCGGCATGCGCAATGACCGACACGCCCAGTGCAATCTGCAGCGTGCTGAGGTCCTTGAAGTTCATTCTCGAAACTCCTCCAGGGGCCGCATTTCTTCGGACGATCCGCCGAAATTCATGCGGGTGTGTTTTCGGGCGCAGCAGCCTCGCTGTCGCTCAGGTCGACGGCAATGGCGATCGGGCCTGCGACCACTTCTTCTTCGTCGCCCTCATCGCTTTCGTCTGCGAGGGCGGCATCGGCCTTCGGAGTGTCGAGGCGTTCGAGCACCGTGCCGCTCACGTCGAGCGCGATCTCGTCGATCTCGCCGAGCTTCACGCGCAGGCGGGCGCCGCGTTCCTGCTGGCCGGCCACGGGGAACACCAGCGGCAGCGTTTCGGCACGCACCAGCGCGCCGTTCGGCAGGTCTTTGATGACGGTGGCTTCGAGCTCGGTGATGCCCTGCTGCTGCAGGTACTTCAGCGTCCAGAAGCGTTCCATGCCGCCTTGGTAGGCGTTGTACGTGGCATAGGCCGCGTCGAAGCCCGAGAGGATCGAGAACAGGTCGGCGTCCTTCGGCTTGAAGGGCGCAGCCAGCGCAGCAGTCTTGCCGTGGCGCGCGGCCGCGATGATCTGCCACTGGTTCACGAGGTCGGTGTAGCGGCGCAGCGGCGAGGTGCTCCACGCATAGCTTTTCACGCCCAGGCCCGCGTGCGGCAGTGCGCGCGTGCCCATGCGCACCTTGATGCCGGGCGCGAGGCTGGCCTGGCTGCGGTAGAGCCCGGGCACGCCCAGCTCGCCGAGCCAGCCGCCCCAGCTGCTGTTGGCCAGGATCATCGCTTCGGACACGATCAGGTCGAGCGGCGCGCCACGTTGGCGCGTGCTGATCTGTACCTGCTCGCCGCCGGTGGGCTCGCCCTCGTTGCCGACGAGGCGGAAGTTGTAGTCGGGCCGGTTGAAGTTCTCGGGCTTGCCGCGGACCACTTCGCGCTGCGCCTTCAGCTGCTTGGCAAGGCGGAACAGGAAGGAGAGCGGGGCGCGCAGTTTGGCAGCCGCTTCTGGCGTGTTGTCGCTCTGGAAAGACGCGTCTTCGAGCCAGGGCTGCGTGACGACGGTGTCGAGCTGGTCGTGGCGCAGATTGGCCACGATGGGCACACGCTCCAGCTTCGTCTCGGTGCCTTGCAGCTCCAGCGTGGCTTCGTCGAAGCGCGCGTACAGCGACACGGCAGGCCGGTCGCCGCCTTCGAGCAGCGTGTAGGTGTTGACCACCTCGTCGGGCAGCATCGTGATCTTGTAGCCCGGCATGTAGACCGTCGACATGCGCGCACGCGCCACGTTGTCGATGGCGCTGCCCGGCGTGAGTGCCAGGGCCGGCGCGGCGATGTGGATGCCGACAGTGACGGTGCCGGTGCCGAGGCCCTGCACGGAGAGCGCGTCGTCGATTTCGGTGGTCTGCGAATCGTCGATCGAGAAGGCCTGCACCTCGGAGGCCACCGGCAAGTCGTCCACGATGGCGGGCGCCGCGAGCGCGGGGAAGCCGGTGCCCTTGGGGAAGTTCTCGAACAGGAAGCGCCGCCAGTGGAACTGGTAGGGCGAATCGATGGCGCCGGCGCGCTCCAGCAGGTCGAGCGGCGGACGCTGCGTGGCGCGCGCGGCGTCGACCACGGCCTTGTATTCGGGGGCGTTCTTGTCGGGGCGGAACAGGATCTTGTAGAGCTGCTCGCGCACGGGCGCGGGGCAAATGCCCTCGGCCAGCTGCGCGGCCCACTCGGCGATCTGCGCCTGGATGACCTTCTTCTTCTCGATGGCGGCCAGCGCCTGCTGCACGATCTCGGCCGGCGCCTTCTTGAAGCGCCCCTTGCCCGCGCGGCGGAAGTAGTGCGGCGCCTCGAACAGCGCGAACAGGGCGGCGGCCTGCTGGGCGAGCGAGGGCTTTTCGCTGAAATATTCGGCGGCCAGCTCGGCAAAGGCGAATTCGCCCTCGGGCGCGAACTCCCAGGCGAGGTCGAGATCAAGAGCGGCGGCGAGCGAGCGCGCCTCGGCGATCAGATCGGCGGGCGACGGTTTCTCGAAACGCAGAACGATGTTGGCGCCCTTGACCTTGACACGCTTGCCGGTTTCGAGCTCGACTTGTGCCGATGCTTCGGCCTCCGACAGCACGCGGCCGCCGAGGTACTTGCCGGCTTCTTCAAACAATACAAACATCCGCGGATTCTCCCACGCTGGAACGGGCGCGATTCCATTCCAGGGGATGCCGTGGAAGCCTGGGGGTGAGTTCTAGACCGGGTTGATGAAGGCCATCACGTCGTCGAGATGGGCCTTTTCGAAATCCGACAGGGCGTGGTCGCTGCCCTCGAGCAGCTTGATGTTGCTGTCGGGGTAGCGCGCGGACATTTCGTGCCAGTCAAGCGCCTCGTCGCCCTTGGCGATGATCGCGAACACGCGTTCTGGCCGCGTGAGCGGGCCGACTTCCATCGCACGAAGCTCGTGGATGTATTCGGGACGAAAGTAGAAATGCTCGGCCGGGTCATGCCAGACGGTCTGGTCGCCGATGTAGCGTGTGAGGTCGCGCGCGGGATGCACGGCCGGGTTGAGCAGCACCGCGCGGCAACGCGTCATGCCGGCCACGTAGGTGGCGTAGTACCCGCCGAGCGACGAGCCCACCACTGCCATCGACTTGCGCGGCCAGTGCGCGATGCCCTTCATCACCATGTCGATGGCGTCGTGCGGCGACGGCGGCAATTGCGGACACCACCACTGCAGATTCGGATGTTGCCGCGCCACGCGCTCCGCGACGATCCGGGCCTTGGTCGAACGAGGCGAAGAACGGAAACCGTGCAGGTAAAGCAGGTGTGTGGTTTGCGGATCCATGCGAGGAAAAGACGGGAGGTGCGAGCGTCGCACCTCGCTTGCCGGGAACGGGTAATTCTGCATGAGGTCTGTTCTCGCGAGGCCGCTTCCAACATACAAAAAACCCGCCGGGCGAGGTTCTTCGGTAAGGCCGTAGCTTACTGAGAGCCCGAGGCGCGCCGGCATTTCGCGTGCCCCGGTTCGGGGGTGTGCCGTGCGACTGGAATTCAAAAGTACTAAATCCTTGACCACTGCGGCATGAATGGCCTACGTTCGGGTTACTTTATTTGCATGGGAAGGGGGATATGCCCTGCAAAAAAGCGGCGAAAGTTTCGCGGCGATGCTTCATCGTGGGCATCCCATGAACGGGGGAGGCGTGTATGGATTCCCGGTGCGCGCCGGGGCTTATGCTCATGCCCATGAACACTGAGGCTCAGGACGACGCGACGCTACGCCGCTGGGGTGTGCTGGTCGTCGAAGACGATAGCCGCGCGCGCGCCTTTTTCGAGGCCAGCGTGCAGCGTAGCCCGCGCCTTTTCTGGCTCGGCAGTGCGGGCACAGTGCAGGAAGCGCTGGGTTGGCTGTCCCGCACCACCACCATTCCCGACGTGCTGCTGGTCGATCTCGGCATGCCCGACGGCACCGGACTCGATGTGATCCGCGACGCCGTGGCGCGCTTTCCCGGCTGCGAGCCGCTGGTGGTGTCTGTTTTCGGCGACGAAGAGAACGTGCTCGCCAGCATCGAGGCGGGTGCCGTGGGTTACATCCACAAGGACGCCGCGCCGGAGGACATCGCGCAGACCATCGTGGAGATGAAGGCAGGCGCCTCGCCGATCTCGCCCATGATCGCGCGGCGTGTGCTCGCGAAGTACCGCAGCCTGCAATCGGCGGTCGTTCCCGGCGCGCCGCCGGGTGCGGCGCCCGAAGCAGCCGCGGACGAGTCCGACCGCGGCCTGCTGTCGGCACGAGAACACGAGGTGCTGACGCTGATCGCGCGCGGCTTCTCGTACGCGGAGATCGCGCGGCTCAAGGGTCTGAGCGTGCACACCGTGCAGACCCACATCAAGAATCTCTACGGAAAGCTCGCCGTGCATTCCAAGAGCGAGGCCGTTTTCGAAGCAACGCGGCTCGGCCTGTTGTCTCATCCGGGCTGAGCACAGATGCGACCAAAATGGGCGTCGCTGCTGATGCTATGGCTGGCGATGCTCCTCGCGGGTATTGCCGGCGTCTCCAGCGCGGCCACGGTCACGGCCGCGTCCGAAGCGCCGATCGAACTGCGCCAGGGCACCGTGACGACCACGGTCGACGGCGTCACGCGCACCGAGCCGGTCGAGCTGTCCTACCACTGGGACCGCCAGCACAACGGCCGCCCCGGCATGGCGAGTTTCGACCTGCCGTTCACGCTCGAGGCCGAGCCCGAGACGCCGTGGGGCATCTTCATTCCGCGCGTCGGCAACGTCTTCGAGGTGAAATTGAACGACGCGCTGCTGCAGGTCTACGGCGACCTGGACCGCAGCAACGACGCCGACTACGCCAAGGCGCCCATCTACGTGCCGGTGCCCGGGCGCCTGCTGCGCAAGGGCGACAACCTCCTGCAGATCCGCCTGCACGCCGATACCGCCCGGCGCGCGGGGCTGTCGCAAGTGGTCATCGGACCGGCCGCGCCGGTGCGCACCGAACTCTTCGAGAGCGCCTATGCATGGCGCTTCACCGGCTCGGTGCTGCTGATGGCTTTCAGCCTGATCGTCGGCGGCATCGCGCTGGCGCTGTGGCTGACGCAGGTCGACGTCGATGCCAAGGGCGCCCAGCGGCGCGACGGCATCTACTTCTGGGCCGCGCTGGCGGAGTTCTGCTGGGCGGTGCGGGTGGCCGACGGCGTGATCGCCGAGCCTCCCCTGTCCTGGGGGCCATGGGGCGTGCTGATGGCCGCCTGCTATGCGGGCTGGGCCGCCTCTTCCATGATGTTCGTCTACCACCTCGCGGGGTGGGGGCGCGACCGCCGCTACCGGTGGGTGCGCTGGCCTGTCGCGGGCATCGTGGCCGCTACGGTGCTGTTCAGCGCGCTGTCGCTGCAGCGCGAGGAGCCGATGTGGCTCACCGGTTGGCTTGCCGTCCAGATCGTGTTCGTCCTGGCCTTCGTCAGCGCCTTCGCTGTCGCCACCCTGCGCGAGCCGAGCGCCGAGCGCTTGCTGGTGGCCGGCGCTGCTCTGGTGACAGTGATGTTCGGCGTGCGCGACTGGCTGGTGATCCGCCTCAGCGATGCCTATGGCGAGACCACCTGGGTGCGCTATTCGTCGGTGTTCTTCGGCGTGGCGCTGCTGCTGATCGTGCTGCGGCGCTTTCGTGCGGCGAGCGTGCTGGCGCGCGGATCGGTCGCGGCCCTGGCCGAGCGGGTGGCCCAGCGCGAACGCGAGCTGGCGGCCACGTATGCCGAACTCGAGGCCGCGGCGCGCGACCAGGCGCGCACCCATGAGCGCGAACGCATCCTGCGCGAAATGCACGACGGCATGGGCTCGCACATCACTTCGGCGATCCGGCAGCTGCAGTCGGGCCAGACCAGCTCGGGCGACCTGCTGCGCACGCTGCGCGATTCGCTGGACCAGCTCAAGCTGCAGATCGATTCGATCCACCTGCCGCCGGGCGACGTGGGTGCGCTGCTGGCAGCGGCGCGCTACCGCCTGGAGCCCCGCCTGGCGTCTTCGGGCATCGAGTTCGAATGGGCGGTGGACGAGGTGGAGCCGGTAGAGCGGCTCGGCGCGCAAGGCATGCGGCAATTGCAGTTTTTGCTCTTCGAGGCGATCTCCAACGTGCTGCAGCACGCCCAGGCCACCGTGCTGCGATTCGAGGCCGGGATGCAGGGCACGACGGTGCAACTGCGGGTGATCGACAACGGCAAGGGCTTCGACGCCGTGAAGCATCGGCCGCGGTCGCTGGCGGAGCGCTCGGGGGCCATCGGGGCCCGGCTGACGGTTGAAAGCCGACCCGGACGCACGGTCGTTCAGCTCGAATTCGATTGAGAACCCCGGCACCCGGTGCCCCGGTGCGAGGCCCTCAGATGTTCATTCAGAACTGCTTGTAGAACAGCACGTAGCGCGTGATGCCGAGGCTGCGCGCGTTGTAGGCCTCGAACGCCAGGTAATGCACCCGCGTGCCTTCGGCGTACTGCTTGCCAGCAGCGCTGTCGCAATGCGTGTCGCCGGCCGTCTCGGCGGAGCAGTCGATCACCGCCTTGCGCGCCGTGGAGGGCAGCGCGATGTTGTCGTTGAAGCGGGTGCCCGACTTGGCGAAGCCGTAGGCCGTCAGCACGGCGGGAGCCAGCGCGCCGCTCGGCACGACCCACGCATCCTGGTTGCCAGTGACGCTGATGTCCAGGATGTTCGGCTGGCCCGCACTGTTCGTGGGGTAGACCAAGCCAGCGTCGGCATTGGTGCGGGAGACCAGCTGGGTGCGCATGGCGGGCGCCAGGTCGAACAGCGGCTGCTGGCGGATCTCGCCGATCGTTGCTGCGCGAGAGAGGGTGCGTTCGTACTGGATCACGTTGGGTACGCCCGGCTTCGCGTGCACGAACTCGAATTTCCACACGCTCTGGTCCTGCAACTGGCTGATCTGCGTGTCGGTGTACTGGGGGTCGAGCAACCCGATGCCGGGCTCACGGCTCGCCAGGCTGCCGGGCGTCGACGGGTTCTCGTAGATGCCGCGCAGATTGATGCCGTTGTTGAGCTCCGGCGTGCCGTCGGGCCTGGTCACCACGAGGAACGACAGGCCGGGTTGCGGGATGAAGGTCAGGACCTTGTTCAGCGGCGAAGTCACGATGACCTTGCTGAAGACTGCCGCGCCGCCTTCCTGCCGATTCCGGATCGGGATGCCGTAACCCGTGGTGTACGAGTTGAACGCGGGGGAGTTGATCATGTCGCGGTAGGCGAACACCGGGCGCACGTTGGAGGCGTAGACATGGCCGTCCCCAGCGAGCTTGAGCGTGCTGCCCACCTTGCGCACGGTGACGGTGCCGAAGGTGACGTTGTCTCCCACGTCGGTTGCGCGGTAGCTGAGTGTCAGGTCGCCGTTCGGACGGAAGAACTCGAAGTTGGCGCGGTCCCAGGTGCGGCCCGTGTTTTCGGGACGGAAGAGGCTGGTGAAGCTGCCCTGGTTGTCGGCGTCGCGGCCCACGCCGAAGCCGCTGTGGAGGTAGCCGGCAGGGTCGTTTCCAACGAAGAGCTCGCGGCAGGCGGGCGCGATCACATCAACCGGCCCGCCGGTCACTGCCGTTGTGTCGTTCGGCGCGGAGACGCGCTGCGACAGCGGCAGTCGGTAGCACGCGTTCAGGCGGTCGAGCAGATTGGCCAGCAAGGCCGGCGCGGGAAGGCCGGCCAGTTGGTCTGGCGTAATGCCCGTTGGCAGAGCCGGAACGGAGGCATCGCTGCTACGGAAGATGATGGAGGCTGGTACAGCGTCGTCGCCCGACGGAAGGCCCTTCACCGTGATCTCGATGTTGGCAGCGCCGCTGTCGGGGCGCACGCTGACCAGCAGCGCGTCGAGTACCTTGTCGTGCCCGGTGCCGTCGGCGCTGAATTGGCCGGTGATCGGATCGAAGGTGGCCTGCCCGAGGGCGTCCAGCACCGGCTGGAGCGCTGCAACGAGCGCGGCTGTCTGCTGTTGCAGGCGCGCGTCGGTCACGGTGCCGGCGTTGGCCTGTATGGCCGCCGCCAGATTGGCGGGGCGACCATCCGGCGAGAGCCGAGAGACGATGACGGTGGTCAGCGGCGTGATGTTGGCGGTGCCGCCGTTGCTGGCAACGGTGCTGTAGAGCGACTGGTCGTCGCGCACCGCGGTGATTACGAGGGGCGCCTTGGTAGCTGCGGACAGCGCGCAGTGGTAGGTGCCTTGCCCGTCGGTCTGGGTGGTGCAGACCGTCGCGCCGCTTTGATCCTGGACCGTGACGGTGGCGCCACCGAAGGCCGCGCCGGTGGCGGCCGTGCCGCTCAGGGTGGGCGAGGTCGAAGCAGAGGAATTCGGGGTGGACGAGTTACCCGAGCCGGCCAGTCCGAAGGGCAGCCCTGAGCTCCCTCCGCCGCCACCGCCGCCGCATGCGACGACCGAAATGCAAAGACCTGCCACGAGCGACAAGCGCAGACGTTGAGACGCCATCCGATCCTCCCTTTTTTATGAATCCCCGAATGTAAGAGCAAGAGGCGAACGACCCATGACAGTCGGGGATGGGGATTTCCACGGGGGGACACGCGCCGGGGATTCGTATAAGCCGGATAATCCGCCCCCATGTCTGCCGTGTTCAATCAGCCCTCCCTGGCGCGTCGCATTGCGCCCATCTTCCAGGGCTTCGACGGCTTTCTGGCCTTCGCCGTGCTGCTGCTCGCGTTCGCCGGGCTGCTGACCATGTATTCCTCCGGCTATGACCATGGCTCGCGCTTCGTCGACCATGGCCGCAACATGCTGCTGGCCGGCTTCATCATGTTCGTGGTGGCGCAGGTGCCGCCGCAGCGGCTGATGCTGGCCGCCGTGCCGCTCTACACGATGGGCGTGGCGCTGCTGGTGGCGGTGGCGCTGTTCGGCATCACCAAGAAGGGCGCCCAGCGCTGGATCAACGTGGGCGTGGTGATCCAGCCCAGCGAAATCCTGAAGATCGCGATGCCGCTGATGCTGGCCTGGTGGTTCCAGCGGCGCGAAGGCCAGTTGCGGCCGCTCGACTTCGTGGTAGCTACGGTGCTGCTGGCGGTGCCGGTCGGGCTCATCATGAAGCAGCCCGACCTGGGAACCTCGCTGCTGGTGCTGGCCGCCGGACTGGCGGTGATCTTCTTTGCCGGGCTGCCGTGGAAGCTGATCGTGCCGCCGGTGCTGATCGGCGCGGTGGCCGTGACGCTGATCGTGGGCTTCGAGTCGAAGCTGTGCGCCGACGGGGTCGACTGGCGCGTGCTGCACGACTACCAGAAGCAGCGCGTGTGCACGCTGCTCGACCCGAGCAAGGACCCGCTGGGCAAGGGCTTCCACATCATCCAGGGGATGATCGCCATCGGTTCGGGCGGGGTGGGCGGAAAGGGCTTCATGCAGGGTACGCAGACGCACCTCGAATTCATTCCCGAGCGAACCACCGACTTCATCTTTGCCGCCTATTCCGAGGAATTCGGGCTGATGGGCAACCTGGCGCTGATTTCGGCCTTCATCCTGCTGATCTTCCGGGGGCTGGTGATCGCGACCAATGCGGCGACCCTGTTCTCGCGCCTGCTGGCAGGGGCGGTGACGATGATCTTCTTCACCTACGCCTTCGTGAACATGGGCATGGTGAGCGGCATCCTGCCGGTGGTGGGGGTGCCGCTGCCGTTCATCAGCTATGGCGGTACGGCCATGGTGACGCTGGGGCTGGGGCTGGGTATCCTGATGTCGATCGCCCGGGCAAGGAAGCTGGCGCAGAACTAGTAGCGCCCGAGTGCCCTTTGGGGCAACGCGGAAGAGGGTGGCTGCCTAGAATGTCACGATGATCTCTCGCGAACCCACCATCGAGCGCCTCGCCACGGCGCAACAGCTTCTTCTCACGCCGTTCGGCCTCGACGAATCGCACCTGAGCAAGGCCTTGGCCGAGATCACCGCGCACCGGGTGGACGACGCCGACCTGTACTTCCAGTACACGCGCAGCGAGGGCTGGAGCCTCGAAGAGGGCATCGTCAAGACCGGCAGCTTCAGCATCGACCAGGGCGTTGGCGTGCGTGCGGTCAGCGGTGAGAAGACCGCTTTTGCCTATTCGGACGACATTTCCGAGGCCTCGCTGCTCGACGCGGCGCGCACGGTGCGCTCCATTTCTTCCGCGGGCCGCACGGGCCGTGTGAAGACGCCGGCCCGCAAGATCGCATCGAGCCGCTCGCTCTACGACGGCATCGACCCCATTTCCACGCTCGACAGCACCACCAAGGTGAAGCTGCTCGAAAAGGTCGAAAAGCTGGCCCGCTCGCGCGATCCGCGCGTGGCGCAGGTCATGGCGGGCCTTGCAAGCGAGTACGACGTGGTGCTCGTGGCACGTGCCGACGGCACGCTGGCCGCCGACGTGCGCCCGCTGGTGCGCCTGTCGGTCACCGTGATCGCCGAGCAGAATGGCCGCCGCGAAATTGGCTCTGGCGGCGGTGGCGGGCGTTTCGGCCTGGCCTATTTCACCGACGAGCAGATCGCCGAGTACGTCGACCATGCCGTGAAGGCCGCCCTGACCAACCTCGACGCACGTCCGGCACCGGCCGGCGAAATGACCGTGGTGCTCGGCTCCGGCTGGCCCGGCATCCTGCTGCACGAAGCCATCGGCCACGGCCTGGAGGGCGACTTCAACCGCAAGGGCTCGAGCGCGTTCTCGGGCCGCATCGGCCAGCGCGTGGCGGCCAAGGGCGTCACGGTACTCGACGACGGCACGATCGCCGACCGCCGCGGCTCGCTCAACGTCGACGACGAGGGCAACGCCAGCCAGCGCAACGTGCTGATCGAGGACGGCATCCTCAAGGGCTACATCCAGGACGCGCTCAATGCGCGCCTCATGAAGGTCAAGCCCACAGGCAACGGCCGCCGCGAAAGCTACGCACACGTGCCGATGCCGCGCATGACCAACACCTACATGCTCGGCGGCGACAAGGACCCGAAGGAAATCGTCGCCAGCATCAAGAAGGGCCTGTACGCCACCAACTTCGGCGGCGGGCAGGTCGACATCACGAGCGGCAAGTTCGTGTTCTCGGCCAGCGAGGCCTATTGGGTCGAGAACGGCAAGATCCAGTACCCGGTGAAGGGCGCGACCATCGTGGGCAATGGCCCCGACGCACTCACCCGCGTGACCATGATCGGCAACGACATGGCGCTTGACTCGGGCGTCGGCACCTGCGGCAAGGAAGGCCAGAGCGTGCCCGTGGGCGTCGGCCAGCCGACGTTGCGCATCGATGGTTTGACCGTAGGCGGCACGGCCTGAGGGCTTGTTAAGCTGCGCTCCTTTCACAACAAGGAGCGTTCGATGAGGATCAGGATCAATTCGTCCGCGGCTCTGTGGGCCGTGACTGCCGTTGTAGTGCTGGCGGGCGCGGGTTGCGCGTCGCGCGGCGGCTCCGGGGGCAGCCAGCCTGCGGCTGCGCCGGCACCCGCAGCCGCCCCCGCGGCACCGGCGCGCGGCGGCGCGAAGGCCGGCATGGATGCCCAGGGCAACGTGGTCGACTCGTCGAAGGTCGAAGCAGGCAGCGGCCGCACCGTCAAGGGCCTGAACGGCTACGAAGGCGAAATCACCGGCAACCCGGCGCGCAACAGCAAGTTCACACGCCTGCAGATCGGCATGAGCGCCAAGCAGGTCACCGACCTTGCGGGCCCGCCGACCGACCAGGGGGCGTACGTGACGGGCAAGGCCTTCATTCCGTTCTATTTCGGCAGCGACCGCCACCGTTTCGAGATGACCTACAAAGGCCAGGGCCGGTTGGTCTTCGCCGGTGGCGGCATGGGCGAATACACCAGCGGCAACCTGATCTGGATCATCCACAACGCCAACGAGTCGGGCTACCGGTAAACAACGCCGCACCCAGCCGCTTGACCGGGTTTTTGCTTTCCATGCTACATTTCGCGCACATGTCCGCCCTCCGCGCTTATTTCTTTGCCTACTTTTGGTTCCCGGTTTCCGGCGGACGAGAGGCGAGCGCGTAAAGCAAACGAACACCCTCCCAAAACCGCCGGTGCCCTGAGCCCCGGCGGTTTTTTTTTGCCCCTGCGATATCCACTCAAACCCGACAGACAAGGAAGCAACCATGAGCACGAACACTGCCCCAGCCAGCGACAGCTGGTATGCGAGCGTCGAAAAAACCAGCAAGACCGACGACGAACGCATCAAGGACATCAACGTGCTGCCCCCTCCCGAACATCTGATCCGCTTTTTCCCGATTCGCGGGACGCCCGTTGAAACCCTGATCGAAGGCACCCGCCGCAACATCCACAACATCATGGCCGGCAAGGACGACCGGCTGCTGGTGATCATGGGCCCCTGCTCGATCCACGACCCGGCCGCTGCGCTCGAATACGCCCGCCGCCTCAAGATCGAACGCGAGAAATACGCCGGCACGCTGGAAATCGTGATGCGCGTGTACTTCGAGAAGCCGCGCACGACGGTCGGCTGGAAGGGGCTCATCAACGACCCGTACCTCGACGAGAGCTTCCGCATCGACGAAGGTCTGCGCATTGCGCGCCAACTGCTGATCGACATCAACCGGCTCGGCCTGCCGGCGGGCAGCGAGTTCCTCGACGTGATCTCGCCGCAATACATCGGCGACCTGATCTCCTGGGGCGCCATTGGCGCGCGCACCACCGAAAGCCAGGTCCATCGCGAACTGGCCTCGGGCCTGTCGGCGCCCATCGGCTTCAAGAACGGCACCGACGGCAACATCCGCATCGCCACCGATGCCATCCAGGCGGCGGCCCGCGGCCATCACTTTCTCTCGGTGCACAAGAACGGCCAGGTCGCGATCGTGCAGACCAACGGCAACCGCGATTGCCACGTGATCCTGCGCGGTGGCAAGGCGCCGAACTACGACGCCGCCAGCGTCGAAGCTGCCTGCAAGGACCTCGAAGCCGCCAAGCTGCCGCCCACGCTGATGGTCGATTGCAGCCACGCCAACAGCTCCAAGCAGCACCAGAAGCAGATCGACGTGGCGAAGGACATCGCCGCGCAGATCGCCGACGGCTCGAACCGCGTGTTCGGCGTCATGGTCGAAAGCCACCTGCAGCCGGGTGCCCAGAAGTTCACGCCGGGCAAGGACCAGCTGTCGGACCTCGAATATGGCAAGAGCATTACCGACGCCTGCCTGGGGTGGGACGATTCGGTGCAGGTGCTCGACACGCTCTCGAAGGCGGTCAAGCAGCGCCGGGGCTGAAGCCCGGGCTAGAGCATTCCGGCCAGATCGGGCCAGTGGTGCCGCATCGACGCAGCTTCGTCGCTGTCGGGCGGCACCATCGAAAAGTCGGCGAAGTCGAAGCCCGGCCCGACCATGCAGGCGACCAGCGTGTAGTCGCCTGAGCTGTGGCCCTGGATCGGTCGGGCCGCCTGCCACTGGCCGGCGGGCACCACGTGCTGGGGACGCGTGCCGTGTGCATCGACCGGGCCCAGCCGCACATGGGCTGGTGCCGTGCGCATTGCGGCGTCGCAGGTCCACAGCGTGAGCGGCACGCCTTCCAGATGCACCCAGACTTCATCGGACAGCACTCGGTGCCAGCGCGAATGCTGGTTCGCTTCGAGCAGGAAGTAGATGCTGGTCAGCGCGCTGCGCGGCGCGCGGCCGTCGGCGGGCGTGACGCTCGAAGCTGAGCGGAACACCTCGCCGTACCAGCCGCCCTCGGGGTGGGGCTGCAGCTTCAGGGTCTCGATCAGTTCGCGGGCGCGTGTGAGCGGCATGGCGGTCATGATGCCGTCGCCGTGTGCAGCGCCGCAAGCAGTTTGTCGTGCACGCCGCCGAAGCCGCCGTTGCTCATGCAGACGATGTGATCGCCCGGCCGGGCCGCTGCGACGATCTGCTTCACCAGCGGCTCGATGGCCCCAGCCACCTGCGCGCGGTCGCCCATCGGCGCGAGCGCCGCGGCGGCATCCCAGTCGAGCCCGGCCGTGTGGCAGAACGACAGGTCGGCCGATTCCAGGCTCCAGGGCAACTGCGCCGCCATGACGCCCAGCTTCATCGTGTTGCTGCGCGGCTCGAAGGCTGCGAGGATGCGCTCACTTTCCTTGCCGGCGGCATCCAGCTTCTTGCGCAGGCCGTCGAGAGTGGTGCGGATAGCTGTCGGGTGGTGGGCGAAGTCGTCGTAGACCGTGATCGCACCACCGTCGCGCTCGACCGTGCCGCGCAGCTCCATGCGCCGACGCACGTTGCGGAAGCTGCCCAGCGCACGGGCTGCCTCGGCCGGCGCTACGCCCACATGTTCGGCCGCGGCGATGGCGGCCAGCGCGTTCATCTGGTTGTGCAGGCCTGAGAGTTCCCATTCGACTCGGCCCACCACTTCGCCCCGCTGCAGCACGTCGAAGGCGTCGTGCGCGCCGCGCGCCTGCCATTCACCACCTGTGCCGAAGCGCGCGAGCTCGCTCCAGCAGCCCTGGCCCAGCACGCGCTGCAGGCTTTCTTCAGTGGCATTCACTACCAGCCGGCCAGTGCCTGGCACGGTGCGAACGAGGTGATGAAACTGGCGCTCGATGGCTGCAAGATCATCGAAGATGTCCGCGTGATCGAACTCGAGGTTGTTCAGCACGGCGGTGCGCGGCCGGTAGTGCACGAACTTGCTGCGCTTGTCGAAGAAGGCCGTGTCGTACTCGTCGGCCTCGATCACGAAGGCCGGGCCGTCGCCCAGCCGGGCCGAGACACCGAAGTCCAGCGGCACGCCGCCCACCAGGAAGCCGGGCGCCTTGCCGCCCTTTTCCAGCACCCAGGCCAGCATCGAGGTGGTCGTCGTCTTGCCGTGCGTGCCGGCCACGGCCAGCACATGGCGGCCCAGCAGCACATGCTCGGCCAGCCATTGCGGGCCGCTGGTGTAGGGTTTGCCTGCGTCGAGGATGGCTTCCATCAGAGGGAACTTGGGGCTTCCGTCGGGCAGCCGCGCGCGGGACACCACGTTGCCGACCACGAACATGTCGGGCGCCAGGGAGAGCTGGTCGGCGCCGAAGCCCTCGATCAGGTCGATGCCGAGGGCGCGCAGCTGGTCGCTCATCGGGGGGTACACGCCGGCGTCGCAGCCCGTGACCCGGTGGCCTGCCTCGCGCGCCAGGGCGGCCACGCCACCCATGAACGTGCCGCAGATACCCAGAATATGAATGTGCATCGGTCGATTCTAGGGAAGCGATGTGCCGCCCCCTTGCCCGGGCCACGTGTTTGTCCTGCGCTTCGTACTGATGTTGGTGTGTGGGGCGCGTACTGCGGGCAAAATGCCCCGATGGACACGTCCAAGCGTGAAATTGCCGCCGCTGCAGCCCGCCTCGTCGTCGAGGAGGGACTGGAATATGGTCCGGCCAAGCGCCGGGCCCTGCGTGACCTGGGCCTTTCGGCGCGCACCGCGCTGCCGAACAACGACGAGGTCGAGGCCGAGGTGCGCGAGTACATCGAGCTTTTCTGTGCCGACACCCAGCCGCAGGAATTGCATGCATTGCGACTGCTTGCGCTCGAATGGATGGAGCGCATGGCCGTCTTCCGACCCCATGTAGGCGGCGCCGTGTGGCATGGAACGGCCACCCGGTTGTCAGACATTTATATTCAGTTGTTTTGCGATGATTCCAAATCGGCCGAAATCGCCCTGATCGATCACCACGTGGACTACGAGCCGCGCATGGTGACCGGCTTTCACGGCGAGCAGGTCGAGGCGCTGAGCGTGCACGCCCCGAGCCGCGCGCTCGGCGAGGAAATCGGCGTGCATCTGCTGGTCTACGACCTCGACGACCTGCGCGGGGCCTTGAAGCCCGACGCCCAGGGGCGCGTGCCACGTGGCGATCTGCCCGCATTGCGCCGACTGATTGAACGAGAAAAGGACAAGTGAATGACTTCTTCGCCCACCCGACGCGGCATGCTCTATGCCGGCGTGGCGGCAGCGGCTGCGGCCGCCGGGCTCGGCGGCGCATGGTGGAAGGAGCGCAGCAGCAGTGGCGCAGCGGGCGGGGAGATGCTCGACGCGGCCTTCTGGGCCCAGAGCTTCGAGCGCCCAGAGGGCGGTGACCTCGTCCTGTCGAGCCTGCGCGGCAAGCCGCTGCTGCTCAACTTCTGGGCGACGTGGTGCCCGCCCTGTGTTGAAGAAATGCCGATGATCGACGCTTTCTTCCGTGCAAATGGTGTCAACGGCTGGCAAGTGGTCGGATTGGCCATCGATCAGCCGAGCGCTGTGCGCAAGTTCTTGCAGCGCACGCCCGTCACCTACCCAACCGGCCTGGCCGGCCTTCAGGGCACGGAGCTGGTGAAGAATCTGGGCAATACGGGTGGCGGGTTGCCCTTCACGCTGGTCCTGAATGCGAACGGCTCCGTGGCCGCCCGTAAAATGGGCAAGCTCGAGACCACCGACCTGGACACTTGGCGACGCGAACTGGTTCATGGTTAGAATCAGTTCCTTACGCTGGCGTTAGACGCCGAACGCCGAAAATCACCGATTTTCGAACAAGTTATGTCCTGAAGACCGGCTCAGCCGGCACTGGAGTCCCATGGATCTGCGCAAACTGAAGACACTGATCGATCTGGTGTCCGAATCGAATATTTCCGAGCTGGAAATCACCGAAACCGAAGGCAAGGTTCGCATCGTGAAGGGCGGCGGCGCCGCTCCGGTGCAGTATGTGCAAACCCTGGCGGCGCCTCAGGCGGCTGCCGCACCGGCCGCAGCCGGTGCTCCCGCGGCACCCGTGGCCAGCGCACCGGCGGCCGAAGCCGCTCCGGCCGGCCATGCCGTGAAGTCGCCAATGGTCGGCACCTTCTACCGTTCGTCCAGCCCGGGCGCTGCTGCGTTCGTCGAGGTTGGCAGCAAAGTCAACGAAGGCGACACCATCTGCATCATCGAAGCGATGAAGATCCTCAACGAAATCGAGGCCGACAAGTCCGGCACGATCACCCAGATCCTCGGCGAAAACGGCCAGGCGGTCGAATACGGACAGCCGCTGTTCATCATCGAGTGACCATGTTCAAGAAGATCCTGGTTGCAAACCGGGGGGAGATTGCCCTCCGGATTCAGCGTGCCTGCAGCGAGCTCGGCATCAAGGCCGTGATGGTGTATTCCGAAGCCGACCGCGACGCGAAGTACATCAAGCTGGCCGAAGAAGCCGTATGCATCGGCCCGGCCCCCTCGGCGCAGAGCTATCTCAACATGCCGGCGATCATTTCGGCGGCCGAAGTGACCGATGCCGAAGCGATTCACCCCGGCTACGGCTTCCTGAGCGAGAACGCGAACTTTGCCGAACGCGTGGAGCAGAGCGGTTTCCAGTTCATCGGCCCGACGCCCGACAACATCCGCACGATGGGCGACAAGGTGTCGGCCAAGCAGGCCATGATCAAGGCCGGCGTGCCTTGCGTGCCCGGCTCCGAGGGTGAGCTCTCGGACGACGCCGCCACCAACAAGCGCATTGCGCGTGCCATCGGCTACCCGGTCATCATCAAGGCGGCGGGCGGCGGCGGTGGTCGCGGCATGCGCGTGGTGCACACCGAGGCGGCTCTGGTCAACGCGATCCAGATGACCAAGGCGGAAGCCGGCGCGGCCTTCAACAATCCGGCCGTGTACATGGAGAAGTTTCTCCAGAACCCGCGCCACATCGAAATCCAGATCCTCGCGGACAAGCACAAGAACGCGGTCTACCTGGGCGAGCGCGACTGCTCCATGCAGCGCCGCCACCAGAAGGTGATCGAGGAATCGCCCGCGCCGGGCATTCCGCGCAAGCTGATCGAGAAGATCGGCGAGCGCTGTGCGGCCGCCTGCAAGAAGATCAACTACCGCGGTGCCGGCACCTTCGAGTTTCTCTACGAGAACGGCGAGTTCTATTTCATTGAAATGAACACGCGCGTGCAGGTGGAGCACCCGGTGACCGAGTTCACCACCGGCATCGACATCGTCAAGACGCAGATCATGGTGGCCGCCGGCGAAAAGCTGCCGTTCACGCAGCGCCAGATCCAGATGCACGGCCACGCCATCGAGTGCCGCATCAATGCCGAAGACGCGTGGAAGTTCACGCCGTCGCCGGGCCGCATCACGATGTGGCACCCGCCGGGTGGTCCGGGCGTTCGCGTCGACTCGCACGCGTACACCAACTACTTCGTGCCGCCGAACTACGACTCCATGATCGGCAAGATCATCGTCTACGGCGACACGCGCGAGCAGGCCATGGCCCGCATGCGCACGGCGCTCAACGAAACCGTGATCGAAGGCATCCAGACCAACATCCCGCTGCACCGCGAGCTGATGGTCGATTCCAAGTTCATGACCGGCGGCACCAACATCCACTACCTCGAAGAGTGGCTGGCGGCGCACAAGCGCTGACCCGGAACGCTGCGATGTTCGAACTCCGCCTGATGGCGCCGGAAGACCGGGTCGAAACGCTCGGTGAAGCGCTCGATGCACTCGATGCATTGAGCGTGTCGGTGGAAGACGCCGACGCGCAGACCGACGCCGAGCAGGCGCTGTTCGGCGAGCCGGGCATGCCGCCGCCGAAGGAAGGCTGGCAGCGTTCGCGCGTGATCGCGCTGTTCCCCGGCGAGGCGCTCGCCAAAGAGGCCGCGTCGGTGCTCGCGCTGCAGGATTTCTTCGAAGGCTGCGAGGTGCTCGGCATTGCGCCGGTGCCCGAGCAGGACTGGGTGCGCCTGACGCAATCGCAGTTTGCGCCCGTCGAGATCACGCCCGAGTTCTGGATCGTGCCGACGTGGCATGAGCCACCCGAGCAGGCAAAGCAGGTGATCCGGCTCGATCCGGGTCTGGCCTTCGGCACTGGCACGCATCCCACCACGCGCATGTGCCTGCGGTGGATCGCGACGCGGGGCGACGGTGTGCTGGCTAACCAGCGCGTGCTCGACTACGGCTGCGGCTCCGGCATTCTTGCGATCGGTGCGGCGAAGTTCGGCGCCACCGACATCGACGCCGTCGACATCGACGAAGCCGCGGTTTCGTCGACCCGGCTCAATGCCGAGGCCAACGGCGTCCGGCTGAACGCGGGCCTGCCCGAAGCGGCGAAGGGCCTCTACGACACCGTTCTCGCCAACATCCTGGCCACGCCGCTCAAGGTGCTCGCGCCGTTGCTGCGCAGCCATGTGAAGGCGGGCGGATCGCTGGTGATGGCCGGCATCCTCGAGCGCCAGGCCGATGAATTGAAAGAGGCCTACGCGCCGTACGCAACGCTCGAAGTCAGCGACACCGAGGACGGCTGGATCCTCATGACCGCGCGCTGCTGAGCCGCCTTGCGCCCCTCCCGTGGCGAGGGCTCGACCCTACAATCGCCCGGTCATGAGTCTCGTCACGCGCTGCCCCGCCTGCACCACCACCTTCAAGGTGGTGCGCGACCAGCTTCGCATCTCTGATGGCTGGGTGCGTTGCGGCCGGTGCAGCCACGTGTTCGACGCCACGCTCGATCTGCACGAGGCACCCGATGGTGCGGCGGCGAATGCGGCGCCGCCGGTGCAGGGTGCTGGCTATATGCCGGGGCTGGTCGAGTCCGCCTCGGAGCCCAAGGGCGCGCCCGAGTTGGAGTCTTCTTCGCCGGCCGAGGATGCGGACTTCTTCGACGATGAGCCCGAGCAGCAGCCTCGGCATGCGCTGCCCCCGGAGGCGCCTGCAACGACACCGGCGCCGCCACCACCGCCTCCAGCAGCGCTTGAGTTCTCGCTGTCATTGCCCGAACACGGCATCGTTGCCGACGAGCCATGGTCCGACCTCGACGTCAGCGAACCCGCGTGGAAGCCGCCACCGAGCACGCTGCCGCCGTTCCCGAACATCGACCTGAACCTCGCGTCGCCGCCGCCCGCGCCACCACCCCCGGCGCCGCCACTGCCCGTCGCCCCGCGCATCAAGGCAACGCGTGGGCTGATGATCGAGCGCGCGAGCGACGACGGCGCAGAAGGGGAGCGCGAGCAGGAAGAGAAAGACCACGATCAGGTGCAGATGCAGAAGGCGCTGCGCCGCGCCCGCATCAAGTCGGCCAAGATCGCGAGCGCCAAGGCACGTGAAGAGCGCGCGGCCGCGAAGGCTTCGCCTGTGGTGGTACAGGCCGAAAGCGAGTCCGACCTTGCGCTCTCCCCGGATTTCGAACTGCCAATAGGGCATCCCTTCGCGGACGACGACGAGTCCTTCGAGAAGGCGACCGGCTTCTGGCAGCGCAAGGGCGTGCGCATCGTGCTGGTCCTGCTGGCGGTGATTGCTGTGCTGCTGCTCATCCTGCAGGTCATCCGCCACGAGCGCGACGGCATTGCCGCGCGCCAGCCCAATCTGCGGCCCGCCTTGGCGGCACTGTGCCAATACACGGGCTGCGAACTCGCGGCCCTGCGCCAGATCGGCGACATCGTGATCGAAGGCGCGGCCTTCGCGCGCGAGAAGAGCGGCGGCAACGACTACCGCCTGAGCTTCACCCTGCGCAATGGCGCCACCGTGCCGCTCGCAATGCCCGCCGTCGAACTCTCGCTGCTCGACACGCAGGAGCGCGCCGTGGTGCGCCGCGTGCTGTTGCCGGCGGACTACGGTGCACCGACGGTGCTGCAGGCCCGAGCCGACCGCGCGGCCTCGCTGCCACTGACCTTGTCCGCTTCGGAAGCCGCAGCGCTACCGCCGATCGCAGGCTACCGCGTCGAAGCTTTCTATCCCTGAGCGGGGCGCCTGCCTGCACGCGTCCTTTTCTTTTCCATCCACCATTCAACCAACGGCTCAACCATGGCAGCAGTGATTTGCGGGTCCCTCGCGTTCGACACCATCATGACTTTCGAGGGCCGGTTCGCCGACCAGATTCTTCCGGACCAGCTGCACATCCTCAATGTGTCGTTCCTGGTGCCGACGCTACGGCGTGACTTCGGCGGCTGTGCCGGCAACATCGCCTACAGCCTCAACGCACTGGGCGGCACTGCGCTACCGATGGCCACGCTCGGCAACGACGGCGCTTCGTACCTCGAGCGCATGCGCTCGCTTGGTATCGACACCGAGTTCGTGCGCCAGCTCGACGACACCTTCACCGCGCAGGCGATGATCATGAGCGACGTCGACAACAACCAGATCACCGCCTTCCACCCTGGCGCGATGCAGCAGGCGCACATCACGAAGGTGGCCGCGCGCGACGACATCAAGCTCGGCATCATCGCGCCCGATGGCCGTGACGCGATGCTGCAGCACGCCGAGCAATTCGCCGCCGCAGGCATTCCGTTCGTGTTCGATCCGGGCCAGGGTTTGCCGATGTTCGACGGCGAGGCGCTGCGCCATTTCGTTGATCTCGCGAGCTGGGTGGTTGTGAACGACTACGAAGGCAAGATGCTGTCGCAGCGCACCGGCTGGAGCCTGGCGGAGATCTCGAAGCGCGTGCGCGGCCTGGTGGTCACGCTGGCGTCCGAGGGCTGCGAGATCTGGACTGACGGCGAGCGCGAGCACGTGCCAGGCGTGGTGGCCACCGAAGTGGTCGAGCCCACGGGCTGCGGCGACGCGTGGCGTGGTGCGCTGCTGTTCGGCCTGGAAAAGGGCTGGCCGCTGGCGCAGTGCGCAGCGCTGGGCAACAAGGTCGGCGCGATCAAGATCGCGCAGCGTGGCCCGCAGAACTACGAGATCGACCGCAAGGCCCTGGGCCTCTGATTCGGTCCTCGATCTTCTTCCTGAAGAAGCGCCAATAAAAAAGCCCGACACCGCGAGGTGCCGGGCTTTGCGCCTTCAAGGCCGCTGAGAAGCTCAGGGCTTGCTGGCCGTGGGGAACGGCCAAGCTGCCTGGGGATTCAGCGTCGTTTGCGCCGCAGGGGCAGGCGCTACGGCTGCAGCCTTGGCGGGCGCAGCAGCCTTGGGAGCCTTCTTCGCAGCAGGCTTTTTGGCAGCAGGCTTTTTCGCGGCTTTCTTGGCCGCAGCCTTTTTCGCAGGCGCCTTCTTGGCAGCAGCCTTCTTCGCAGGCGCCTTCTTGGCGGCGGCCTTCTTTGCAGGCGCCTTCTTGGCAGCAGCCTTCTTCGCAGGCGCCTTCTTGGCTACGGCCTTCTTCGCCGGAGCCTTCTTGGCAGCGGCCTTCTTGGCCGGTGCTGCCTTCTTGGCGGCTACCTTCTTCGCAGGAGCCTTCTTGGCAGCGACCTTCTTGGCCGGTGCCTTCTTGGCGGCTACCTTCTTTGCCGGAGCCTTCTTAGCGGCCACAGCCTTCTTTGCCGGAGCCTTCTTTGCAGCGGCTTTCTTAGCCGGCGCTTTCTTTGCAGTTGCCATTTCTATTTCTCCTTGATCAAGTTGAAAAAATCAACCTATTGAAGCACTCCACGCACGTTGGGTAGCGTGAAGCGATTCATGGCGTTGAGATCTGAGCCCCAGCACCATGAACACCTGAGCCCTAGTCCATGCCGCGCTCTTTGGCGCGATCGGTGGCAAGGGCAATTCTTGAATTCATTAATTCTTGTCGAAAGATTCAATCCCAGGAGAGCGCACCACCCGACTGGTACTCGATCACGCGGGTTTCGAAAAAGTTGCGCTCTTTCTTCAGGTCAATCATTTCGCTCATCCAGGGGAACGGATTTTCTTCGTTCGGGAAGAGCGTTTCGAGGCCAATCTGCTGTGCACGCCGGTTGGCGATGTAGCGCAGGTAGCCCTTGAACATGGAGGCGTTCATGCCGAGCACGCCACGTGGCATGGTGTCTTCGGCGTATTTGTATTCGAGCTCGACGGCGCGCATGAAGAGCGCCTTGATCTCGGCCTTGAACTCGGGGGTCCAGAGGCCGGGGTTCTCGAGCTTGAGCTGGTTGATCAGGTCGATGCCGAAGTTGCAGTGCATCGACTCGTCGCGCAGGATGTACTGGTACTGCTCGGCGGCGCCGGTCATCTTGTTCTGGCGGCCCAGCGCAAGAATTTGCGTGAAGCCGACGTAGAAGAACAGACCTTCCATCAGGCAGGCGAACACGATGAGCGACTTGAGCAGCGTCTGGTCGGTTTCGTGCGTGCCGGTCTTGAAGTGCGGGTCGCTGATGGCGTCGATGAACGGGAGCAGGAACTGGTCCTTCTCACGGATCGATTGCACTTCGTTGTAGGCGTTGAAGATCTCGCTCTCGTCCAGGCCGAGCGACTCGACGATGTACTGGTACGCGTGCGTGTGGATCGCTTCTTCAAAAGCCTGGCGCAGCAGGAACTGGCGGCATTCGGGGGCCGTGATGTGGCGATAGGTGCCCAGCACGATGTTGTTGGCAGCCAGCGAGTCGGCGGTCACGAAGAAGCCGAGGTTGCGCTTGACGATGCGGCGTTCGTCTTCGGTCAGGCCGTTCGGGTCTTTCCAGAGCGCGATGTCGCGCGTCATGTTCACTTCCTGCGGCATCCAGTGGTTGGCGCAGGTGGCGAGGTATTTTTCCCACGCCCACTTGTACTTGAACGGCACCAGCTGGTTGACGTCGGTCTGGCCGTTGATGATGCGCTTGTCGGAAGCCTTGACGCGTTGGGTGACAGCGGGCGTTGCTGCTGCGGCGGCAACCGGACGCACGACTGCGCCGTCATCGAGCGCGCGAAGCGCGGGTTGCGCAATCGACGAAGTCGGAGCGTCCACCGAACGGCCTGCGGGCAAGCCGCTGGTCGATGCGTTGTGGTGCTGCAATCCTTGTTGCATATCCTTTGGTAAGGAGGGCTTGACTTCTTCGTCCCAGGTCAACATAGAAAAATCCAATGCTCAAATTATCGGAGTAACGATGTGAGTTGCAAAGTGCTCGTTCACATCGCACGCCATTTATGTGGTTGTTATGTTGCTCGCATGCATCGCGCGATGTCAGTCAATGCCTTCATTGAGTGAACGTCGCGCGATTTTTTGCATGCACCTCACTGACTCACTGTCGCGAGCATCGACGCGTTATTGGCACGCTTCACAGGTCGGATCGTCCACACCGCAGAACGCGATGTCGGTGGCGGGCATTGCGCTCATCTGTGCCTTCGCTGCAGCAGCGGCGGCTTCGAGTGCGCTCATGCCCGAAGGTGCGTCGTTGCCCGACGACACCGCGTTGAGACGGCCCGATTGCACCGTCGACTTCTCGGCGTGCGTCGCGCTCTGCGTACGCAGGTAGTACGTGGTCTTCAGGCCGCGCAGCCATGCCAGCTTGTAGGTGTCGTCGAGCTTCTTGCCCGATGCACCGGCCATGTAGATGTTCAGCGACTGCGCTTGGTCGATCCACTTCTGGCGACGCGCAGCGGCTTCGACGAGCCACGTGGTTTCGACCTCGAACGCGGTGGCGTAGAGCGCCTTCACGTCCTGCGGCACGCGGTCGATGGGACGCAGCGAACCGTCGAAGTGCTTCAGGTCCATCACCATCACGTCGTCCCACAGGCCCAGGCGCTTGAGGTCGCGCACCAGGTAGTGGTTGATCACGGTGAACTCGCCCGACAGATTCGACTTGACCGAGAGGTTGCCGAAGCAGGGTTCGATGGACGCGTCCACGCCGATGATGTTCGAGATGGTCGCGGTCGGTGCGATGGCCACGCAGTTCGAATTGCGCATGCCGTCGGCCTTGATCTTCGAGCGCAGCGCGTCCCAGTCGAGGGTGGCCGAGCGGTCGACTTCGACGTAGCCGCCGCGTGCCTTTTCCAGCAGGTCGAGCGAGTCGATCGGCAGGATGCCCTTGTCCCACAGCGAGCCCTTGTAGCTCGAATACTTGCCGCGTTCGCGCGCCAGGTCGGTCGAGGCCCAGTAGGCGTGGTAGCAGATGGCTTCCATCGACTCGTCGGCGAACTGCACGGCTTCTTGCGATGCGTACGGAATGCGCAGTTCATACAGCGCGTCCTGGAAGCCCATCAGGCCCAGGCCGACCGGACGGTGGCGCAGGTTCGAGTCGCGCGCCTTCTTCACGGCGTAGTAGTTGATGTCGATCACGTTGTCGAGCATGCGCATCGCCGTGGAGATCGTCTTCTTCAGCTTTTCCTGGTCGACCTTGCCGTCCTTCAAGTGCTGCAGCAGGTTCACGGAACCCAGGTTGCAGACGGCGGTTTCGGTGTCGCTGGTGTTCAGCGTGATCTCGGTGCAGAGGTTCGACGAGTGCACCACGCCAGCGTGCTGCTGCGGCGAGCGCACGTTGCAGGCGTCCTTGAACGTGATCCAGGGATGGCCGGTCTCGAACAGCATCGTGAGCATCTTGCGCCACAGGTCCGTTGCCTGGATGGTGCGCGCGGGCTTGATGTCGCCGCGGGCAGCCTTCTCTTCGTAGGCCACGTAGGCCTTCTCGAAGTCGGCGCCGAACAGGTCGTGCAGGTCGGGCACGTTGGAGGGCGAGAACAGCGTCCAGGTGCCCTTTTCCATCACGCGGCGCATGAACAGGTCAGGAATCCAGTTGGCGGTGTTCATGTCGTGCGTGCGGCGGCGGTCGTCGCCGGTGTTCTTGCGCAGCTCCAGGAACTCCTCGATGTCGAGGTGCCAGGTTTCGAGGTACGTGCAGACAGCGCCCTTGCGCTTGCCGCCCTGGTTCACGGCCACGGCCGTGTCGTTCACCACCTTCAGGAACGGCACCACGCCCTGCGATTCGCCGTTCGTGCCCTTGATGTGGCTGCCGAGCGCGCGAACGCGAGTCCAGTCGTTGCCCAGGCCGCCTGCGAACTTCGACAGCAGCGCGTTTTCCTTGATCGACTCGTAGATGCCGTCGAGGTCGTCGGGCACCGTGGTGAGGTAGCAGCTCGACAGTTGCGAGCGCAGCGTGCCGGCGTTGAACAGCGTGGGCGTGCTCGACATGAAGTCGAACGACGACAGCACTTCGTAGAACTCGATGGCACGGGCTTCGCGGTCGATTTCATTCAGCGACAGGCCCATGGCCACACGCATGAAGAAGGCCTGCGGCAGTTCGATGCGGGTCTTGCGCACGTGCAGGAAGTAGCGGTCGTACAGGGTCTGCAGGCCGAGGTAGTCGAACTGGTTGTCGCGCTCGGCCTTCAGCGCCGCGCCCAGGCGGGGCAGGTCGTACTGCAGCAGCTTCTCGTCGAGCAGGTCGTTGTCCACGCCCTTCTTGATGAACTGCGGGAAGTAGTCGGCGTAGGCGGTGGCACGCTCGGCCGGCATCACTTCGCGGCCGATGATCTCCTTGAAGATCGTGTGCAGCAGCAGGCGCGCGGTGGCGAAGGTGTAGTCGGGGTCTTTCTCGATCAGCGTGCGGGCCGCCAGGATCGAGGCCTTGTAGACCTCGTCGAGCGGCACGCCGTCGTACAGGTTGCGCATCGTCTCGGCGACGATCGGTGCGGACGTGATGCTGTCGCCCAGGTTTTCGCAGGCCGACTCGATCAGGCCCTTGAGTTCGTTCAGGTCAAGGGTGACGAGCTCGCCGTTGTCCAGCACGTGCAGCGCGGGCGTGGCCGGCACGTCTTGCTCGCCCTGCTTCGAGCGCTCCTGCGTGCGGCGTTCGCGGTACAGCACGTAGGCGCGGGCAATTTCGTGGTGGCCGCCGCGCATCAGGCCGAGTTCGACCTGGTCTTGCACGTCTTCGATGTGGAAGGTGCCGCCGCCCGGACGCGAACGCACCAGCGCGCGGATCACGCCCTGCGTGAGCACGTCGACCGTTTCGCGCACGCTGGCCGAAGCCGCGCCCTGGGTGCCGTGCACGGCCAGGAAGGCTTTCATCATCGCGATGGCGATCTTGTTCGGCTCGAAGGGCACGACAGCGCCATTGCGGCGGATGATCTGGTAGTGAGCCAGGTTCTGGCCGGTGGGGGAGCCAGCAGTGTCTCGCTGCTGTTGCGGTGGCGTCGAGGGAACGGCACGCGGGGTCGATTGGGGGTTCAGGGCAGTTTGCATTCGCTTCCTCTCGGTTGGCAATTCTTGTTGGATGGCGGCGCCTGGGCCGGGCGCTGCGCCGGTGTAGATGACCGGACAGGGGACACTATATCTAGGGTGCGGGGGGTGTACAACCCACTAGATGTAGCGTTTTCCTATGGATACAAGGATTGCCGGTATTACTTCCGCCATAGGACACGGTCAGCGATGCCGCTTGAATACTGGCCTATGGTCTCTCAACCCGCATGGGGCTTGGCTTGCAAGCCGATTTGGGCCTGCAGGCCGCATGGTTGCTGAATCGCGCGGTTGCTATTTTCGCATTGCTGCGCCGCAAGAGCGACGCATCGCGAGGCGCCGCACGATTGAAAAAATTAGCGCTGCTCCACCTGTGGCGGAAACATCTGTGGATTCCAGCCGAGTTGTTCGCGCAGCAGGCGCCAGTCGAATCCCGCGCCCGGATCCTGTTTGCGGCCCGGCGCGATGTGCTCGTGGCCGGCGATGTGCGCGATCGCGTAGTGCTGCGCGATGGCGGCGCACAGGCTCGCGAGCGTCTCGTATTGCGGCTCTTCGAAGGGCTGGCCTTCGAGGCCTTCGAGTTCGATGCCGACGGAGTCGTCGTTGCAGTTGCCGCGGCCGCGCCACGACGACACGCCGGCATGCCAGGCGCGGTCGTCGCAGCTCACGAACTGCCAGAGTTCGCCGTTGCGGCGCACGTAAAAATGCGAGGACACCTCGAGGCCGCGGATCGACTGGAAGTAGGGGTGCGCGTCCCAGTCGAGCTGATTGGTGAACAGCTGCTGCACCGCGTTGCCGCCGTATTCACCGGGCGGCAGGCTGATCGAGTGCAGCACGATGAGGTCGGTCTGCGCGCCCGCGGGGCGGGGCCCGAAGTTCGGCGAGTGCAGCGCCTTCGCGAAGCGGTACCAGCCGGCTTGCCAGAGTCCGCCGTCGTTGGCCTCAGTCGTCGACATGGCTGCTCGCGCCGTCATCGCCGTTGGGCGTGGTGATGCCCAGTCGCGCGATGCGGTAGCGGATCTGGCGCAGGCTCATGCCGAGCCGCGCGGCGGCCGCGGTGCGGTTGAAGCCGCTCTCGTGCAACGCGCGTACGAGGATCTCGCGCTCCTGCTGATCGAGGTAGGCCTGCAGATCGGAGGGCAGCGGCGGCGGTGCGGCCTTGGGAGGCGCGACCGGCGCGCTCGGAAGTGGAGCCAGCGCGACAGGCGCGTCGGTGACGGGCGACAGCGGCGTAGTCGCGGACGCCGCGGCTTCGGCCACAGCGGTGAAGCCGCCCATCAGGTCGAGATGAAGTTCGTCGCCGTCGTTCAGCGCCACCGCGCGGTGCAGCAGGTTTTCGAGCTCGCGCACGTTGCCGTTCAGCGGATGCTGCGCGAGGCGGCGCAGCAGTTCGTTCGACAGATGCGGCACGGGCAGCCCGCCGTCCTGTGCGATGCGCGAGAGCAGCGCGGCGCACAGCGCGGGCAAGTCCTCGCGGCGGTCGCGCAGCGCGGGCACGGCGATCTCGATCACGTTGAGGCGGTAGAAAAGATCCTGGCGGAAGCGGCCGGCCTGCACTTCGGCGTGCAAGTCTTTATGGGTGGCGCTGACGATGCGCACGTCGACAGTTTCTTCCTGCGTCGAGCCGATCGAGCGCACGCTGCGCTCCTGGATCGCACGCAGCAGCTTCGACTGCATCGCCAGCGGCAGATCGCCGATTTCGTCGAGAAACAGCGTGCCGCCGCGCGCGGCCTGGAAGTAGCCATCGCGGTCTTGCGAGGAGCCGGTGTATGAGCCCTTGCGCGCGCCGAAGAATTCGGCCTCGAGCAGGTTCTCGGGAATCGCGCCGCAGTTCACCGCGACGAATGGGCCTTCGTTGCGCTGGCTGCAGGCATGCACCGCGCGAGCGACCAGTTCCTTGCCTGTGCCCGATTCGCCGCGCACCAGCACCGGCGCCATGCCGCGCGCCACCTTGGCGATGCGCGACTTGACGAGGCGCATGGGTTCCGATTCGCCCACGAGACGGTCGAGCGCGGCGATGCCGGTGCCGGAGGTGACCACCGTTGCGTCGACGCTGTTGTTGCTTGCGGGTGCCGCCTGAACAGGCTTGACCACCGGCTGCGGCGCCAGCCGCGCCTGCACGGCGGAAGCCACGACGGCGCGGAACTGCTTCAGGTCGACCGGCTTCGTGAGGTAGTCGAAGGCGCCGGCTTTCAGTGCTTCCACCGCGTTCTCGGCCGAGCCGTAGGCCGTCATCACCACGCAGCGCTCGCTGCGCTGGGCCTTCTGGATGCGGTGGATGATCTCCATGCCCTGTCCGTCGGGCAGCCGCATGTCGGTGATCACGGCGTCGAAGCGGCCGGCCTCCAGGTGCTGCCACGCTTCCGACACGCTGCCCGCGGCCTCGACGCGATAGCCCTCGCGCAGCAGCGTCAATTCATAGAGCGTGCGCAGGTCGGGTTCATCGTCGATGACCAGGATCTGCGCCGGTCGTTGGGCGGAAGGGGGGGGAGTGCTCACGGCGCTATTGTGTCAGCCGGTTTTCGCTGGGGGCGAAGCTGACGAAGAATTCGTTGCCCTCGGGCCCGCCCGGCACCAGCGCGCGCCGCTCGTAGCCGATGGTGGCGCCATGCCGCCGGCACAGCTCGCGGCACAGGAAGAGGCCGAGCCCGCTGGAGCGGCTCTCGGAAGAGAAGAAAGGCTCGAACAGGTGCCGCTGCACCGCGGGCTCCAGCGGCGCGCCGTCGCTCCACACCATCAGGCTGGGGCGGTTGGTGCCGCTGCGCTGCAGCGCGGTCAGCACCTGGATCGAGTCTTCGCGCTTGCCGGCGTAGCGCGAGGCGTTGTCCAGCAGGTTGACGATCAGGCGGCGCAGGTGCTCGGCGTCGAAGCGCACTTCACTGCTGGGTGCATCGAGCGACACCAGCACGCCCTTGCGCTGGGTCTGGCGCACCCATTCCTCGGCCAGCACCTGCACCGCGGGGTCGAGCACGACCTGCTCGCCGAGCGACAACACGCGTTGCTGGCGGGCGCGCGAGACGTCGAGCACGTCGTCCACGATGCGCGCGAGCCGCTGCGCGTTGTGCTGCACCATGCTCGTGAGCTTGCGGTGCGCGGGGTCGGTCAGGTCTTCGTTGAGCAGCGCGCTGGCCTGGGTGATGGCAGCCAGCGGGTTGCGGATTTCATGCGCCACGGCCGCCGACATGCGGCCCATTGCGGCCAGCTTCTCGGTGCGGATGCGGGCTTCGAGCTCGCGCAGGTCCTGCAGGAACATCACGCACAGGCTGTCGATGCGCTTCTCGCTGGTGGGCGTGAGCCGCGTGCGCACGCGCACCTCGCGCGCCGCGCCGCGCACCTGCGCCACCGGGATTTCTTCCGTCTGCGGCGCCCGCCGCGCGAAGGTCTGGCGCGCCAGCGCGGCCAGCGCATGCCATGCGGGCTGGGCATGCAGTGGGAACGGCAGCGTCAGCTTCGCCAGGCCCTGGCCGAGGATGGCGTCGGCTGCCGGGTTGGCCGCATGCACCAGGCCTTCGGCGTCGATCACCAGCACGCCTTCGCTCAGCGTCTCGATCACCAGGTCGTTGACCTGCGCCTGCATCTGCGCGCTGCTGCGGCTGCGCTGCGCCACGGCTTCCTCGCGCGCCAGCCGGCGAGCCATTTCGTGCGCGAGCAGCGCTACTACGAAGAGACCGGTGCCGGTGAGCGCCGCCTGCACGAAGCGCGGCGAAGAATCGCCCGGCTGCTGCAGCCAGTGCCAGCCCGCGTCAGCCAGCAGCAGTAGCGTGACGGTGGCGGTGGTGCCCAGGCTCACGATCATGGTGCCCAGCACTGCGCTCATGAGCACCGGCAGCGCGAACAGCGGCGTGTAGTTGACGTTGCCACCCTGCAGCACCTGCAAGGCGGTGAAGGCGGCCAGATCGATGCCGATGGTCAGCAGCCAGAGCGCGGCAAAACCGCGGATCGGCGGCTGCACGTGTGTGTAGCGCATGCCCAGCCAAGTCGCTGCAAGGTAGAGGCCCGAGATGGTGATGGCCACCGGCTGCATCGTCTGCCCGATGACAAAGGCCACGCCCTGCAGCAGCATCAGCACCAGCGCGATGAAGCAGCGCGCGGCCATGAAGCCACGCCAGAGCCGGATCAGCGCCGAGCTTTCGCCCGTGCCTTGGTCGAGCACGTCCCAGTCGGTGACCGGCTCGCCGCGCGACCAGAGGGGGGCGCTCATTGGGGCGTTGCGGCTTCGCGGTGCGCGGTGCTGCAATAGACCGAGCCGCCGGGGCCGGCGATGGCGTCGGTCGCCGGCAGGTGCAAGCCGCAATGGGCGCAGCGCACCATGGCCTGCGGCGGGCCGGCTGGTGCGGGGGGGCGCTGCTGCGCCTTGGCCGCGCGCTCGCGCATGGCGTCGCGCATTTCTTCGCGGCGATTCTTGCGCCAGAGCCAGATCGCGACCCAGAGCACCGCGAGGACGAGGAGGTATTTCATTTCAGACGGGAGGACGCGCAAGCACCACTTCGAGCACGAAGCGTGAACCCACGTAGGCCAGCAGCAACAGGGCCGAGCCGGCGTACAGCACGCGGCGCGCAGTGCGGCCGCGCCAGCCGAAACGGGCCCGGCCGATCAAAAGGATCGCGAAGGTGATCCAGGCAAGCACCGAGAAGATGGTCTTGTGGTCCCACTTCCAGACACGGCCGGCGGCACCGTACAGCTGCTCGCTGAACAGCAGGCCGGCCAGCAGCGTGGCCGACAGCAGCACGAAACCAGCGGTGACGAAACGGAAAGTGAGCCGTTCGAGCGTGAGCAGCGGCACGCCGCCTTGCGGCTCGGCGGTGGCCAGGCGGATCTGCTTTTCGGCACGGGTGATCAGCCAGGCGTGCACGACGGCGGCGCCGAACAGGCCGTACGACGCAATGCCCAGCGCCAGATGCAGCGGCAGCCACGGCGAGGCCGTGACGTGCAGCGGCGTACCGGGAAACAGAATGGCCAGCAGCACCGCGGCCGCGCCCAGCCAGGCGAGCGCACGCCGCACCTTCAATTGGGGATACATGCGGCTTTCGACCGCGTAGACGGTGAGTACCAGCCACGCGGTGACCGACAGGGCGGGTGCGAAACCGAAGCGCGGCTCGCTGCCGATGAGGCCGTGGGCCAGCACGGCGGCATGCAGAATCCACGCAATTCCGAGGGCCCACTGGGTCGATTGACGGCTCAGTTTGGCACCGGCACCGGCAACGAAACCGTAGGCAACCGCAGTGGCGATGCCCAGCGCCACGCCGAGCGGGGAGGGGATCGCTAAAATCATCGGCCGGAGTGTACCGGCTCGCCCTTGCGTTCCCCGCGCCCGACTTCAAGTTCTCTCCTCGTCTCCAAGACTTTCCATCCGGCCCGCCGCAGCGGGCAGCAAGGCATTCCGCTCATGGCCACCGCCCTCACAGAAAAGTTCTCCCGCCTCGTCAAGACGATGAGCGGCCAGGCCCGCATCACCGAAAGCAATGTGCAGGACATGCTGCGCGAAGTGCGCATGGCGCTGCTGGAGGCCGACGTGGCGCTGCCCGTGGTGCGCGACTTCGTCGCCCGCGTGAAGGAGAAGTCGCTCGGCCAGGAAGTGCTGGGCTCGCTCAAGCCGGGCCAGGCGCTGGTTGGCATCGTCAACCGCGAACTCGCCGCGACCATGGGCGAGGGTGTGTCCGACATCAACCTCGCGGCCCAGCCGCCGGCGGTGATCCTGATGGCCGGCCTGCAGGGCGCGGGCAAGACCACCACCACCGCCAAGCTCGCCAAGCACCTGATCGAGAAGCGCAAGAAGAAGGTGCTCACGGTGTCGGGCGACGTGTATCGCCCCGCCGCCATCGAGCAGCTCAAGACCGTAACCAAGCAGGCCGGCGCCGAGTGGTTCCCGAGCACGCCCGACCAGAAGCCGCTGGACATCGCGCGCGCCGCGCTCGACCACGCCAAGCGCCACTACTTCGACGTGCTGCTGGTCGACACCGCCGGCCGCCTCGCCATCGACGAAGTGCTGATGACCGAAATCAAGCAGCTGCATGCGGCGCTCGACCCGGTCGAAACCCTGTTCGTGGTCGATGCCATGCAGGGCCAGGACGCGATCAACACCGCCAAGGCCTTCAAGGAAGCGCTGCCGCTCACCGGCATCATCCTGACCAAGACCGATGGCGATTCGCGCGGCGGCGCGGCGCTGTCGGTGCGCCAGGTCACCGGCGTGCCGATCAAGTTCGCGGGCACCAGCGAGAAGATCGACGGCCTGGAAGTGTTCGACGCCGAGCGCCATGCGGGCCGCATCCTGGGCATGGGCGACATCGTCGCGCTGGTCGAGCAGGTCACGGCCGGTGTCGACGTGGCGGCAGCGCAGAAGCTCGCCGCCAAGGTCAAGAGCGGCGCGGGCTTCGACCTCAACGACTTCCTCGGCCAGCTGCAGCAGATGAAGCAGATGGGCGGCCTCTCGAGCTTGATGGACAAGCTGCCGCAGCAGATGGCCGCCAAGGCCACCGAGGCCGACATGACCCGTGCCGAGCGCGACATCCGCCGCAAGGAAGGGATCATCCAGAGCATGACGCCGCTGGAGCGCCGCAAGCCCGAACTGCTCAAGGCCACGCGCAAGCGCCGCATCGCGGCCGGCGCCGGCGTGCAGGTCCAGGAAGTGAACCGCCTGCTCAACGAGTTCGAGCAGATGCAGGGGATGATGAAGAAGATGAAGGGTGCCGGCCTCATGAAGATGATGAAGAAGATGGGCGGCATGAAGGGCATGGGCGGAATGGGTGGGCCCGGCGGCCCGAAGCTGCCGTTCTAGGCGAAAGCTTCGCCCCTCCATATATAAGAAGGCCCGCCGGTTCGCATCGGCGGGCCTTCTGTCTTCAGGTCTGCACTTCGTAGACCGTCTCGTGCGCTTCAACGGGTGCGGGCAACTCCCAGCGATGCAGCATCCGTTCGATGCCCGCGTTCGACAGCGTCGTGTCGCGCTCGCGGTTGCGGCGCATCAGCTCGGCGTGCGGCGCTTCCAGGTACACCAGTTCGATCTGCGCGTGGTAGGCCCACAGCAGGTCGAGCGTCTTGGTACGCATCTGCTGGCTCAGGTGCGTCGCGTTCCAGACGAAGCGCTCCTGCTTGCGCAGCAACGCCTTCGCCTGGTCGACCGCGTGATGCGCCGCGAGCCCGTCGTTCTCGCCGTGCTTCAGGCCCAGCTCGGTGCGCGCGTCGTCGAAGGACACCACCGGCCAGCCCTTGCGGTGCTGTGCCACCCAGTGGTTCTTGCCGCTGGCCGGCAGGCCGCACATCACCGTCACCCGTGAGCCCGATGTCTGGAACAGCGGGTAGTCGGGGCTGGTGTCGGCGCCACGGAAATAGGCCAGGCGCGTGTGGGCGTCGACCATTTTTCTCGGACCTTCCCAGCAGCCTTCTTCCTGCGCCAGTTCTTCGAAGAGCGCGATGTCGGCCATGCTGTCCGCGCGCTTCTCGTAGTGGCGGCCGAGCATGTCGCAGCGCGCCACACAGCACAGGTCAGGCAGGCTCAGCTCCCACGAGAGCTTGTGCACCAGCCACTCCGGCCGCACACCCTTGCGCGAGGTGAAGGCGTGGAACGGCACCTGGTGCACGGCGATGATCCGGCAGACGGCTTCGCGTAGCGCGAAAGGCACGCGGGCCTTCCACATCAGCACCCGCACGTCGACCGCACCGCGGCGCGAGTGGCCGGGCTGGCCGATGCGGCCGCTGGCTTCGTCGATCACCGTGGTGTCGGGCTTGGCGATGTCGTGCAGCAGGCAGGCCATGAACAGCACGAAGCGGCCGTCGGCATCGGCGCGCCGGTAGTGCGCGTCCTGCATCAGCGCGTCGAGCACCATGCGCGTATGGATGCCGACGTTGCCTTCGGCGTGGTAGTACGGATCTTGCGGCGTCTCTTCGAGGCGCAGCAAGGCCGGCAGCAGGTCGCAGCACTGCGCCCAGTCGGTGCCTTTGTCGAGCGTGGGCACCAGGGCGCGCAGATCTTCGTATGTCATCGCGGCCTCCCTTGGGTTGCGAGTTCGGCGGGGTCGCGCAAGGTGCGCAGCCCCAGGTCTTGCCAGGTGACCAGCGGTGTCGGTGCATAGAGATCTGCGCCCGGCGCGAGCCGGTTGGGCAGCACCGGCCGACGGCTGTGGTGCGAGCCCGAATCGAGGATGGTCTGGACGAAGTCCGGGCGCACCCACTTGTAGCGGCCCGTCACCTGCCCATCCGATTCGGTCTTGAGGTACAGGCCCTCGGCCAGATCGGACAAGTCGGTCTGCTGGCGCACGAGATCGAGCGGCTGGCCTTCGTGCGCCACCGCGTCCTCGAAGGCCGTCTTCCAGTCCGCGCTGCGCGCCAGCGAAGGCCGAACGAGGGCACGCAGTGCTTTGGCATGGCGCGGCATCTCGCCTTCGTAGAGCACGGGCACCGGCAGCACGGGGCTGCCAGCGAGCAGCGCATGCCGCGCTGGCGTCGAGAGAAAGTGCTGCGCCTGCCGGTCGTAGATGTCGAACTCCAGGAAGAAGGCCGGCAGCCGGTCGTACCAGCAGCTGTGCTTGGCAAAGCACCATTCGCCGTACATCACATAGCGGTCTTCGAGGCGCTCCAGCAGCGCCGCCTCATGGGCGGCGGCCCAGTGCTTGAACAGGTTGAACTGTCGCTCGCCCGCACCGCCTGCGAGGTAGTGGCCGCGCGATTGCAGCAGCAGTTCGCCCGCCGAAGTGAACGACACGGCCGCATTGGCGCCATCGAGTTTTTCCTCGATGACCACGTGCTGGCCATGCAGCGCCGACAGCGGCGTCTGGCCGTCGTCGCTGTCGCCCGCCTGCAGGCGCGAGCCTTCCAGATGCGCAGTACGCGGGTACTTGAGCAGCGGAATCGATGAAAGAGAAGAAGAGAGAGGGAACACGTTGTTCTCCAGATGGAAATCAGGAAGAACCGACAACGTGCGGGAGCGAAGCTGGGAAAGAGTGCGGTCAGCGGAAAGCGCAGCCAGGCGCCCGACTTGACCAGCAATGAAGTGGCGTTGTCGGCGTCAGAGGGTGATGACGGCGAATCGGGGCACTTGGCGCTCCAGGGGATCGAGGGATCCGTGGGTTGAAAAAAAGGAAGGCGCGATTCTAGCCACGCGCCATGAAAAAAGCCGACCCTGAGGCCGGCTTTTCGAGGTGCTGTGTCTTCAGCGCATCAGGCGGTTGCCAGTGCCGGGCGCGCCAGGCGCACCGCATGCATCCATGCGCGGCGCAGCACGGCCGGCGAACGCGATTCCTCGGGAATCAGCAGATAGCCGCGGTCGCGCAGCGTGGTACCCAGCGCGATCTGGCTGGTCAGCACGGTCAGCGGGATCGCCAGCAGCAGCGGCAGGCCAACGGGCATGAGCCAGATCAGCGCGCTCGGGTCGATCATTGCGACGCCGACGGCCAGCATGGCGATTACCAGCGTCATGGGGGCCAGCTGCGAGGCAGCGACCTTCCACGGCACGGCAGCGGCTTCACGCGGGGGCGACTTCCAGTCGAGCTTGATGCCGGTGAGGGCGACCAGCACGAACAGCGAGTGGGCCAGCATGCGGACCGGGGCTTGCACGATGGCAAGGCCGCTTTCCATCACCGAGCTCTTCACCAGGCCCCACACACCGCCGTACTGGCGTTGCTCGCCGCGCATCAGCACGGCGGCGATGCCCAGCACGCGCGGCAGGAACAGCAGGCACAGGGTCCAGATCCACAGGCCGGCCAGTTCGGAGGGCAGCACGCTCCAGCTCGACACGAGGCTCGAGCCGCTCAGCCACAGCGCGGTGCCCAGCGTCAGGAATGCGAGCCACAGCGGAGCCGAGACATACGCCATGGTGCCGGTCACGAACATCGCGCGGTGCACCGGGTGGATGCCGGGCTCGGCCATCAGGCGGGCGTTCTGCAGGTTGCCCTGGCACCAGCGGCGGTCGCGCTGCAGTTCGGCTAGCAGGTCCGGCGGTTGCTGTTCGTAGCTGCCGACCAGGTCGGACACCAGCCACACGTTGTAGCCGGCGCGGCGCATCAGCGCAGCTTCGACGAAGTCGTGCGACATGATGCCGCCCGACATGCCGCCGGTGCCCTTGATCGGGGCCAGCGCGCAATGCTTCATGAAGGGTTCGACGCGGATGATGGCGTTGTGGCCCCAGTAGTGCGATTCGCCCAGTTGCCAGAACTGCATGCCCAGCGTGAACAGGCGGCCCGTCACGCGGGAAGCGAATTGCTGTGCACGGGCGTGCAGCGTGACGTGGCCGATGGCCTGCGTCGCGGTCTGGATGATGCCGGCGGTGGGGTTGGCTTCCATCAGCTTGACCATCGAGGTCAGGCAGTCGCCGCTCATCACCGAGTCGGCGTCGAGCACGACCATGTAGCGGTAGTCCTTGCCCCAGCGGCGGCAGAAGTCGGCCACGTTGCCGGCCTTGCGGTGCGTGCGGCGGGTGCGCAGGCGGTAGTACACCTCGACCTGCGGCTGGTTTGGGCTCTCGGCCAGGGCGGCGCGCAGGTCTTCCCAGGCGGCGCGCTCGGCGGCGGCGGTCTCGGGGTTGTAGCTGTCGGACAGCACGAACACGTCGAACTGCTTGGCGTGGCCGGTGGCCGCGACTGATTCGCAGGTGGCGCGCAGGCCGGCGAACACGGTGGCCACGTCTTCGTTGCAGATCGGCATGATGATCGCGGTGCGTGCCTCGGGGTTCATCGGGTGGTTGACCACCTGTTTCGCCGAGAGGGCGTGCTTGTCACCGCGCACGGAAACGTAGAAGCCCATGAGCGCGGTCACGAAGCCGGTCACGACCCAGCCCGAAAGCAGGCCGTAGAGACCGATCTGGCCGTATTCGAGCCAGAGGTTGTCGTAGTCGGGTTGCACGCTGGCGAACAGCGACGACGCGATCACGGTGCTCAGCAGCGTGAGCATCATGAAGGCGAAGCGGCGCTGTGCGGCTGCGCGCTGCCAGGGTTGCTTGGCCTGCCGGGCGTCGTGGACGCCGGCTTCGGTGTCACGGCCCGCGCCGAGCTTGACCAGCGCGGCGGTGCCGAGGCTGTTCCAGAAACCGCGCCAGGGGCGGGGTGCCATGGAACCGCGGTTGACGGGGGGAGCGGTGACCGAGTTGGGATGGCGTTCTTCGCGAACCGGGCTGCGGTGCGAAAAATCGGTATCCGCCAGCACATTCAGTTGGGAGAAGTCGTTCGGCTTCATGTGATTTACCAACGTTGCTTGTCGAGGGAAGGGGTGTCGCCAATGGCAGGAAAGCGCTTGATCACGCAATCCGGCTCAGCGCCGCCAGCGCTTGCGAGCGCGGCCAGCGAATGACCCGCCGCACGGGGCCGCGAGGGGGAAAACTGCTTTTGACGCAGGCCGTCGCGCTGCTGGCGCAGTGCGAAAGATGGGCTGGTGAGTGCTGTCATGCCTGTACAGGGGCAAACCCTGTGCCAGGCTGAAAAAACGCTTTCAGATCAACAGCTTGGAGCGATCTGAAGGTGTTTTTCGCGGGGAGAGGCTGCTGGAAGGCCTCAAAACCCCTGTTTTTGTCGCCGAATCCCGACAAGCCTTCTGGGCTGGTGGGGATAGGCCATATAAATCAACGACTTAGGTGCGTCGCTACTCGGCGACAGGGTCCCCGCCCGGAGCGACAGCATCGGCTTTGAAGTGGCCCGGCGTGAGTTCGTGCTTTTGCAAAAGCCGGTAGAACTCCGTGCGGTTGCGGTCGGCCAGGCGGGCCGCGTCGGCCACGTTGCCGTCCGTCAGTTTCAGCAGGCCGACGAGGTAATCGCGCTCGAAACGCTGCTTGGCTTCGGCATACGTCTGGACTTCGACCGTCGGCACGCGCAGCGCCCGCTGCACCAGCGCCAGCGGAATCAGCGGCGAGCTCGACAGCGCGCAGACCTGCTCGACCACGTTGAACAGCTGGCGCACGTTGCCTGGCCAGGCGGCCGTGGTCAGCGCCTTCAGCGCCTCGGGCGCAAAGCCCGACAGCCGCTTGCCGTACTTGGTCGACAGGCGCTGCAGGAAGTGATTGGCCAGCAGCGGAATGTCTTCGCGCCGTGCCGACAGCGGCGGCAGCGTGAGCGTCACCACGTTCAGGCGGTAATACAGGTCTTCGCGGAACTGGCCGGCTTCCATCGCGGCGTCGAGGTCGCGGTGGGTGGCCGAGACGATGCGCACGTCGACCTCGATCGACTGGCTCGCGCCCAGCGGCCGCACCGCGCGCTCCTGCAGCACGCGCAGCAGCTTGACCTGCAGGGCGGGCGGCATGTCCCCGATTTCGTCGAGCAGCAGCGTGCCGCCGTCGGCCTGCTGGAACAGGCCCTTGTGATTGGCGTGGGCGTCGGTGAAGGCGCCCTTCATGTGGCCGAACAGCTCCGACTCGAGCAGCGCTTCCGGAATAGCGCCGCAGTTCACGGCCACGAAGGGCTTGTCGGCGCGCGCGCTGGCCTTGTGGATGGCGCGCGCCAGCAGCTCCTTGCCGGCGCCGGAATCGCCGCGCAGCAGCACGGAAGCATCTGACTTGGCGACCATGCGCGCTTCGGCCAGCAGCTCGGCCATGCGGTTGCTGCGGCTCACGATCTCGGCGCGCCAGCTGTCGTCGCCGGCCTTGCTCGGCGTGGTGGCGGGGGCGCCGAGCGCCAGCGCCTGCGCGATCTTGTCGAGCAACTCGCGGCCGTCGTAGGGCTTGGTGAGGTAGGTGAACACGCCCCGCGCCGTGGCCTCGACCGCGTCGGGAATGGTGCCGTGCGCGGTGAGCAGAATCACCGGCAGCGAAGGGTGGCGCTTGCGGATCTCGTCGAACAGCTGGAGGCCGTCGCGCCCGGGCAGGCGCACGTCGCTCAGCACGAGTTGCGGATGCTCGATTTCCAGCTGCGTGAGCGCCGTCTCGGCCGATGTGACGGCCGTGACCTCGTAGCCCGCCGAGCTCAGCCGCATCGAGAGCAGCCGCAGCATGTCCGGGTCGTCGTCGACCACGAGAAGACGGGCGCCAGAGGTGCTCATTGGTTCGGTTTGCTTCCGGTAGGCGGCGCCGCAGGTGTGGCTGCGGCCGGGGTGGTGTTGGGCCGCGCGAAGCTGCGCTCGATGGCGCGCAGGGCTTCGATGCGGTCGTTCAGCTGGTCGATGCGGCGCTGGCTGTCGCGCAGCTGCTGCACCTGCTTGTCGCGGTCGTCCTCCACGCGGCGCTGCTCGATGTAGCGCCCAGCCAGGGCGCGCGCCAGCGGCTGCAGGGCCTGCGCCTCGGGCGCGGGGTTGGCAATCACGCGTTGCAGCAGGCCCAGCGCGCGCGCCAGATCGGCTGGCACGCGGGTCTGCGAGAGCAGCAGCGCCAGCTGCATCTGCGCCGTGGGCGAATCGCCGGGGTCGCCGATGCGCGCGATTTCCGTGCTCAGGTCGGTGCCGTTCAGCGGGCGCACCCTGTCGGCATACGACAGCATGGCCGCCTGCGGCCCCTGCGTCATCAATGTGAAGAGCGAAGAGGCAGGCTGCGTGGCCGGGGCCTTGGGCTCGGCCTCGACCGGCATCACGCGCGGCACGACTGGGGGCGGCGGCAGCGCATCGGCTTCCGCGGGCGGCTTGGGCTGCGTGGCGCAGGCGGCCAGCAGCAGGACGAAAGGCACGGTCATCGCCCCGGCGAAGGAGGAACGGCGGACGAACGAAAAAGGCATGGGTCGAAGAAAGGACGCGAGGCGGTCAGGCAGTGTTGGAGAGGGGAAGCCGGGGTGGTCAGGCCGTGCGCGGCAGTTCGATGCGAAAGCGAGCACCGGGACCGCCGGGCTGCAGAGTGATGCGGCCCCCGTGGGCTGCAATGTACTCCTGCACGATGGAAAGTCCGATGCCCGTGCCTTTCACCGTGTGCTCGGGCTGGCGTTCGCCGCGGAAGAAGGGTTCGAAGATCCGGTCGCGGTCGCCCTCGGCAATGCCGGGCCCGGCGTCGTTCACGTCGATGTGCACCGCCTCGGGCGTCCCCGACACCGCCAGGGTGATGACACCGCCCGTTACCGAAAAGCGAATGGCGTTGCTCAACAGATTGGCGATTGCGGTGCCGAGCTTGGTGCGGTCGACCGTCATTGCGATGGGCTCGCCCTCGGCGCGCACGCGCAGGCCGTGCGACTGCCACTGCAGGCGCTGCGCCTCGATCTGTTCCTCGATCAGCGGCAGCAGCTCGGTGCGTTCGCGGCGCAGCTCGCGCGCCTCGAAAGCGGCGGCGTTGAAGCGCAGCAGCGCCTCGATCTGGCCCTGCAGCGCCACGGTGTTCTGCTGCAGGATCTGAGCAACTTCGAGCTGCGCCGGGTTCAGCGGCCCGGTCACGCCGTCTTCGAGCAGCGAGACGCCCTCGCGCAGCGCGGCCAGCGGCGTCTTCAGCTCGTGCGACACGTGGCGCAGGAAGCGCGCCTTGTCGGCATCGAGCTCGGTCAGGCGCAGCCGCAGCCATTCGAGCTGCTGCGATACGCGCCGCACGTCGGCCGGGCCACGGATGTCGATGGGCTCGTCGAGCCGGTTCTGGCCCAGGCCGACGATGGCGTTTTCCAGCCGCTTGAAAGGCCGTGCGAGCCAGATGCCGAAGGCCAGCGCCAGCACCACCGCGAGCACGCTGGCGGCGACCACTTCGCGCATCAGCCGGCGGCGCGCGTTCTCGATGCGCTTGGCCAGCGCGTCGTTCTGCGTTTCGATCAAAAACTGCGCCTGCTGCGCGAGGTTGGTGTTGAGCGCATCGAGCTCGCGGAACTGCATGGCCATCGTGCTTTCGCGGGCGAGGGCGCTGTCGGCGTTGCCGCTCATCAGGCCCTCGATCACGCCGAGCTGGGTGCGCCACATCTCGATGCCGGCGGGCGCGAGGCCGTTCTTTTCCAGCCGCTCCAGCACCTGGTGCGCCTCGCGCGCCGCGTCGTCGAAGCGGCGGCGCAGCACTGCGTCGTTGAGCACCAGCGACTGGCGCCCCGCGCGCTCCATGGCCGCGCTGCGTTCGGCCAGCGACTGGGACGCGCCCGACAGGCGCAGCGCGCGCGCGGCCGCGTCGCGGCTTTGCGTCATCAGCACGTCGTACTGCAGCACCGAGCGCAGCGCCACGCCAACCAGCAGCGCGGTGATCAGCAAGAAGGCAAACAGCAGGAGCTGCTGGAAAGAGCCCCGTATGGAAGGTCGCTTCGCCATCAGTGGGCGAGCGCCGGCATCGACGATTCGCTCGTGACGACCTCGCCGCGCAGCGTGTAGGCCAGCGAGCGGGTGATGCGCAGATCGGTCATCTGGCCAACGAGCCTTGCGTCGCCTTCGAAGTTGACGACGCGGTTGCAGGCAGTGCGGCCCATGAGCTCGTTCGCGTCCTTGCGCGAGGCGCCTTCCACCAGCACGCGCTGCGTCGTGCCGACCAGCGCCTGGCCGAAGCGCTTCACGTTGGTGTCGATCACGGCCTGCAGCGTGTGCAGGCGCGCGAGCTTCACCTCGTGCGGCGTGTCGTCGTGCAGCGCGGCGGCAGGCGTGCCGGGGCGCGGGCTGAAGATGAAGCTGAAGCTGGCGTCGAACTGGCAGTCGTCGATCAGCTTCATCATCTTGTTGAAGTCGTCGTCGGTCTCGCCGGGGAAGCCGACGATGAAGTCGCTGGAGAGTGCAAGTTCGGGACGGATGGCGCGCAGCTTGCGCACTGTGCTCTTGTATTCCATGGCGGTGTAGCCGCGCTTCATTGCCATCAGGATGCGGTCGCTGCCGTGCTGCACCGGCAGGTGCAGGTGGCTCACGAGCTGGGGCACCTTCGCGTAGGCCTCGATCAGCCGCGGCGTGAACTCGTTCGGGTGGCTCGTGGTGTAGCGGATGCGCTCGATGCCGGGGATCTCGGCGACGTATTCGATCAGCAGCGCGAAGTCGGCGATCTCGGTGGTGTCGCCCATCTTGCCGCGGTAGGCATTCACGTTCTGGCCCAGCAGCGTGATCTCGCGCACGCCCTGGTCGGCCAGGCCGGCGATCTCGACCAGCACGTCGTCGAGCGGGCGGTTCACTTCCTCGCCGCGGGTGTAGGGCACTACGCAGTAGCTGCAGTACTTGGAGCAGCCTTCCATGATCGACACGAAGGCCGTCGCGCCCTCGACGCGCGCGGGCGGCAGGTGGTCGAACTTCTCGATCTCGGGAAAGCTGATGTCCACCTGCGGGCGGTTCAGGCGCTCGCGGTCGTTCAGCATCTCGGGCAGGCGGTGCAGCGTCTGCGGGCCGAACACGATGTCGACGTAGGGAGCGCGCGCGATGATGGCCTCGCCCTCCTGGCTCGCCACGCAGCCCCCCACGCCGATCTTCACGCCCTTGGCCTTCAGGTGCTTCACGCGGCCGAGGTCGGAGAACACCTTCTCCTGTGCCTTCTCGCGCACCGAGCAGGTGTTGAACAGGATGAGGTCGGCCTCGTCCACGTTCTGCGTGGGCTCGTAGCCCTGGGCTGCGTTGAGCACGTCGGCCATCTTGTCCGAGTCGTACTCGTTCATCTGGCAGCCGAAGGTCTTGATGAATACTTTTTTCATGGGGAACTCTCTCTGCCCTCCGAGGGTGGAGGGCTGCAGGTGCGCGCGGCGCGCCGCTGCGTTATTGCGTGTTGACGGTGTCGTTCGAGGTGAACGGCCAGATGCTCAGGAGCGGCTTGTCCAGCGACTCGCGGCTGGCCGTGGCTTCGTCGGGCGTGAGGATCCACACCTCGCGCAGCAGCCCGGCGGCGTCGCGCGTGTAGTTGACGAGGTACTTCTGGCCGACGATGGCGCCGGGCATCACCAGCATGTTCTGGCCGCTGCGGATGCGCGCGCCGGCGCCCAGGCGATCGGCCTTGCCGTCGAGTTCGACATCAGGCGCGTTGGTGACCATGAATTTGCCGCGCAAAGTGCCGATAGGGAAAGTGCGACCGCCAACGAGCGATTCGTTCTGGGTCTGCGGCCGGGGCACTTCGTCCTGGGCGCTGGCGGTGAGCGGGAAAAGGCCTGCAGCAGCAATGGCTGCTGTGCAAACTGCTATGAAAGTGAGAGCATTCGTGATTGTCTTGCAGCGGTTCATGGGGTTTATCCAGAGGCTGTGGAGCGGCGATTTTAGCGAGGGGGTGTGGTTCTCTCGCGCCGGCCACAGTCAGTTATGCGGGGCTTTGGGTTGACCTGCTTTACATTTCTTTACAGGCCCCGTGAACACCGAGAGTCAGCCGCTGATCCAATAGTCGCTGTCAGCCCAAAGTGCACAAAGAACCCATGAAGAAAAATGTCGCGGTCGCCCTTGCGGGCGTGTTGATCGTAGCCGTCGCAGGCGGGTGGTGGAGCATGTCCGGCGACAAGTCCGCCACAAAGAGTGCCAAGGCCCCGACAGCCAATGGCGGCGGCGGCGCGCCCGCGCTCGTGACGCTGGCCACGGCGCAGAAGCAGGATGTGCCGGTGACCGTGCAGGTCAATGGCAGCGTGGTGTCCCTCAACAGCGTCGACTTGCGCCCGCAGGTGACGAACACGGTGAGCGGGGTGCACGTGAAGGAGGGCCAGTTCGTCAAGTCCGGCCAACTGCTCTTCACGCTCGACGACCGCAACGACCAGGCCAATCTCGCCCGCGCCCGTGCACAGCAGCAAAAAGACGAGGCCACCATGGCCGACCTCGAGCGCCAGTACAAGCGCAGCCAGGACCTGGTGGCGCAGAACTTCATCGCCAAGAGCGCGGCCGACGCCACGCTCTCCCAGCTAGAAGCACAGCGCGCCGCCGTGGCCGCCGACCGCGCGGCCGTGCAGTCGGCGCAGGTGGCGCTGGGCTACGCCACGCTGCGCGCGCCCATTGCGGGGCGTATCGGCGCCGTCAACATCTATCCGGGCACGCTGGTGCAGCCAACGCTGTCGCTGGTCACCATCACGCAGCTCGACCCGATCGCCGTGAGCTTCCCGGTGCCCGAAGGCAACCTGCAAGACCTGCTGGAGGCCGCGCGCTCGCGCTCGAAGGTCGAGGCCGTCGTCACCGGCGGCAAGGCGCCGCTGAGCGGCACGCTCGACTTCGTCGACAACACCGTCGATCCGCAGATCGGCACGGTGCGCGCCAAGGCCGTGTTCGCCAACGCCGACCAGAGCCTGTGGCCGGGCCAGTTCGTCGGCACGCGCATCACGGTGCGCACGCTCAACGGCGTCACCGTGGTGCCGGCCGCGGCGCTGATGATGCTGTCCGAGGGAACTTCGCTCTATGTGGTCGACGAAGGCAAGACCGCCACGCGCCGCAAGGTGAAGACGCTGCACACCTTCGGCACCAAGGTCGCGGTCAGCGGCGTGGAGCCGGGTGAGCAGGTGGTGATCGAGGGCAGCCAGAACGTGCGCCCGGGCGGCAAGGTCCGCGTTGACGTCAAGGCGCCGGGTACGCCCGCCGAGCCTGCAGCGCCCGCCAACGGCACCACCGGCGTCACGCCGGGCAGCGCGGCCTCTTCGGACGGCGCTGACATCAAGCCGCCGAAGCAGGAACGCGCATGAACATTTCGGAGCTCTGCATCCGTCGTCCTGCGATGACGGTGCTGCTGTCTGCGGCCGTGGTGGTCATCGGCATCTTTGCGTACTTCAGTATCCCCGTTGCCGCGCTGCCCAGCTACAACACGCCGGTCATCAACGTCAACGCGCAGCTGCCGGGTGCGAGCCCGGACACCATGGCGTCGTCGGTGGCGCTGCCGCTCGAAAAGCAGTTCTCGACCATTCCTGGCCTGCAGACCATCAGCTCGGTGAACACGCAGGGCGTGACCTCGCTCACGCTCGAGTTCGTGAGCAGCCGCGACATCGACGCCGCCGCCGTCGACGTGCAGGCCGCGCTGCTGCGCGCCCAGCGCCAGCTGCCGCAAGAGCTCACGCAGCTGCCCTCGTACCGCAAGGTGAACCCGGCCGATGCGCCGGTGCTGTTCATCGCGCTGATCTCGCCGTCGATGAACCCGTCGGAACTCAACGACTACGCCGAGAACCTGATCTCGCCCACGCTCTCGACCATCGACGGCGTGGCGCAGGTGGGCGTGTATGGCCGCAAGGCTTTTGCGGTGCGCATCAAGGCCAACGCCGACCTGCTCAACGCGCGCAACATCACGCTCGACGAACTCGCCAAGGCGGTGAACTCGGCCAACGCCAACACACCGGTCGGCGTGCTCGACGGCCCGCGCCAGACGCTCACCATCCAGGCCAACCGCCAGCTCATGAAGGCGGCCGACTTCGCCAAGCTGATCGTCGGCCAGCGCAATGGCGCTCCGGTGCGGCTGGACGAGGTGGCCACCATCGAGGACAGCTTCGAGTCGGTCAAGACCGCCAGCAGCTTCAACGGGCAGGACTCGATTTCGCTCGCCGTGCAGCGCCAGCCCAACGCCAACACCGTGCAGGTAGTGGATGCGGTGCGTGCGCTCATCCCGCGCTTCAAGGCCGAGCTGCCGCAGTCGGTGGAAATCCAGATGGTGAACGACCGCTCGCTGTCGATCCGCGAGGCCGTGCACGACGTGCAGCTCACGCTGCTGGGCACCATCGCGCTGGTGGTGCTGGTGATCTTCCTGTTCCTGCACCGGCTGGTGGCCACGCTGATTCCGGCGGCGACCATTCCGATTTCGCTGATCGGCGCGGTGGCGCTGCTCTACGCCTTCGGCTACAGCCTCGACAACATCTCGCTGCTCGGCATCACGCTGGCTGTGGGCCTGGTGGTGGACGATGCCATCGTGGTGCTCGAGAACATCATGCGCTACGTCGAGAAGGGCATGGACCCGTTCGCGGCAGCGCTGCGCGGCGCGCGCGAGGTGGGCTTCACCATCGTGTCGATCTCCATCTCGCTGGTGGCCGTGTTCATCCCGATCTTCTTCATGCCGGGCGTGATCGGCCTGCTGTTCCACGAGTTCGCGGTGGTGGTGGCGCTGGCGGTGCTGGTGTCTGCCGTGGTGTCGCTCACGCTGGTGCCGATGCTCGCGAGCCGCCTGCTCAAGCAGGTGCCGCGCAAGGAGGGCGCGCTCGACCACGAAGAAGAGCACCCCGAGCCGGGCACGGCCATCGGCCGCGCATTCGAGCGCGGCTATCGCGCGGTGCACGGCGGCTACATGCGCACGCTCGACTGGACGCTGGGGCATCGCAAGGTGATGCTGATGATGGCGGCGCTCACCTTCGTCATCACGGGCTGGCTGTTCGCGACCATCCCGAAGGGCTTCTTCCCCGAGGAAGACATCGGCCAGATCCAGATCACCACTGAAGCGGCCGAAGACATTTCATTCACCGCCATGAAGGCGCTGCAAGACCGTGTGGCCGCAACGCTCAAGGACGACCCGAGCGTCGACTACGTGAGTTCCTTCGTCGGCGTCGGCGGGCCCACGGCCACGCAGAATTCCGGCCGGCTGTTCGCGGTGCTCAAGCCGCGCAGCGAGCGCCCGCAGATGGCGAAGGTGCTCGAGTCGCTGCGCCAGCGCTTCCGCGAGATCCCAGGCATCGCCGTCTACATGCAGCCGGTGCAGAACCTGCGCCTGGGCGGCCGCCAGAGCAAGGCGCGCTTCCAGTACACGCTGCAGAGCGTGAACGCGGGCGAGATGGTGCCCTGGTCTACCAGGCTCATGGAGCGCATGCGCGCCGACCCGGCTTTCCGCGACGTGACCAGCGACTCGCAGAACCGCGGCCTGCAGGCCACGCTCGACATCGACCGCGACAAGGCCGGCGTGCTCGGCGTGGCCGTTGGCGACCTGCGCACCGCGCTCTACAACGCCTACGGCGACCGCCAGATCGGCAGCATCTACGGTTCGAGCAACACCTACCAGGTGATCCTCTCGGCCGCCGACAACGACCGCCAGTTCGAGGAAGACGTCTCGCGCCTGTCGGTGCGCAGCACCACGGGCAGGCTGGTGCCGCTGTCGGCCTTCTCGACCGTCAAGCGCACCGTGGGGCCGACTTCGGTCAACCACCAGGGCCAGTTGCAGGCGGTGACGGTGTCGTTCAATCTCGCGCCCGACGTGCCGCTGGGCAACGCGACCGCGAAGATCGACCAGTTCAAGGACGAGCTGAAGATGCCGCAGTCGATCATCACCACCTACGGCGGCGATGCGGCGGTGTTCCAGAGCTCGCAGTCGAGCCAGGCCGTGTTGCTGGTGCTGGCGGTGCTGGTCATCTACGTGCTGCTGGGTGTGCTGTACGAGAGCTACATCCACCCGCTGACGATTCTGGCGGGGCTGCCCTCGGCGGCGGTGGGGGCGCTGATCTCGCTGAAGCTCTTCGGCTTCGACCTGACACTGATCGCGACCATCGGCATCCTGCTGCTGATCGGCATCGTGAAGAAGAACGCGATCATGATGATCGACTTCGCGCTCGACGCGCAGCGCACCGAGGGCATGCAGCCGGTGGACGCGATCCGCGAGGCCTGCCGCCTGCGTTTCCGCCCCATTCTGATGACCACGCTGGCCGCGCTGATGGGCGCGCTGCCGCTGGCATTGGGCCTGGGCGCCGGCGCCGAGTTGCGTCAGCCGCTGGGCGTGGCCGTGGTGGGCGGGCTGATCTTCTCGCAGGTGATCACGCTGTACATCACGCCGGCCATCTACCTGGCGCTGGACCGCTACAGTGGCACGGGGCCGATGGTCGATCTGCCGGGAGAGGCCAAGGCCGAAGCTGCAGCGGGCGGTCACGCCGCCTCGCACGCCTGACGGCGATCCAAAAGATGCCGGATGGTCATGAGCGTGAGCCACCCGGCCAGAAAGGACTTTGGCAGTCCTGCGAAACGTCACACCTGGGCCGTTGCCAATTGAAGGCGGGCCTCTTCTTCAACGGCTCTTCCCGTTCCCTCCTCCGCTCTTCCCATCCATGTGTGTGACGGGGTGAATGATGGCGATGGGGGAAGGTCTCGACGGTATCCAGCGATACAGGAAGTGGGCTTTTTTCTTATGGTGACGCATCGCGGAAACGCCGCAAGGCCGGCGCATTCGGGATGCTGACCTGCCGGGCCCGCGTTTCAATGAGCCCGTGTCCCGCCAGCGCATTCAACGTGCGGGTGACGGTGACGCGACTCAATGCCGTCATGGCGCCAATCTGCTCATGCGTCAGATCGACGGTGAGTTGTTTCGATGCCTGCGCCGATGGCAGGCGTGCCACACGCAGCAGTAAATCGATGACCCGCTCCTTGGGCGCCGCCGAGGCCACCCCGGCAAGCTTGGCGACGATCATGTGATTCTTGAAGCCGAGCAGCTGGATCAACGAGGTCGCGAGCTCGGGAAGCTCCGAAAATTGCTCCGCGACATCCGCCGGGCGATAGCGGCTGAGAATGGCCGGCGCGACCGCCCGGGTCGTCGTGGGCCGAGGACTGTCGGCAAACGCCGGGCCTTCGCCAAAAATCGCACCCGGTCCGAAGATCTCGAGCAGGAACTCCGAGCCGTTGCTTCGCTGGATCGTGGAGTGAACGAACCCCGATCGCAAAAGATAGAAGTAGTCGTGCCGTTCGCCTTCGCGCGCAATGGTGTCGCCGGCCTCCAGGGTGACGAAGCTTCCCAGATGCGTGGCGTCGGTCCACGGCGCAGACAGCGTCTGGGATGCATCCCAACTGGCGTACGCCGAGGGGGGCGAATTTGTTCTTTTCATGGGAGCGTCTTGCCCGGGTCGGAGAAAGGCAAGCGGCCCATCGTGCCGTCGCGCTAGGTCGTGGGCTCATCGAGCGGCGTGTCCGCCGCCAGGTGGGCGGTATCGCTCCAGCCCACCAGGCTGAAACCTTCCGGCGTCCACAGCATGCGGTTGATGGCTGCATTGCCCAGCTGCCAGGTGCGCGGCGCCTGCAGTGCCTGCCGGGTGGCGGCGCGGTACAGCACGTCCATCACGCCGCCGTGTGCAACCAGCACGACCAGCTCGCCCGGATGTCGTGCCGCCAGCTCGGAGGCCACGCCTGTCACGCGGTCGCGGAACACCAGCAGGCTCTCGCCGCCGTCGGGTTCGAACTCGGGGTCGCGCTCGCGCCAGAGCTTGGCCTGCACCGGCAGCGTGGCTTCGATCTCGGCGAAGCTCAGGCCCTCGAAATGCCCGAAGGCGCGCTCGCGCAGGCGCGGCTCGGGTTGCACGGCCAGGCCATGGGGCTTGGCGATTTCTTCTGCGGTCTGCCAGGCGCGAGAGAGGTCGCTGGCGTAGACGACACCAATCGGCTCGTCGGCCAGCGCACCGCCGGCGCGCCGTGCCTGCCAGAGCCCGGTCTCGTTGAGCCCGATGTCGAGCTGGCCCTGGATGCGGGTGTCGACGTTCCAGGCGGTTTCGCCGTGGCGAACGGCGATCAGGCGGGTGGCTTCTTCCATTCGCGGGATTCTAGAAGCGCTACTTTTGGGCCGCGGGCAGCTCGATGTTGACCCGGCGCTCGCCCTGCGGCGGGTTCGGAAAGTCCTGCAGCGCTGCCTGGAACATCACCGGCAGGATCGCCGCGCTCGAAGTGTAGGGGCCGTCGTTGCGGGCGCGGGTCTCGTAGACCACGCGGTTGGAGCCCACCTCGCGAAGCACCACGCTCACTTCGCGCTCGTACCAGGGGTTGGCTGGCGGCGCGAACGCCGGGCCGCCATACCAGCCGCCGCCGTACCAGCGCCGGCCGTAGTAGCCATAGCCGCCGTAGCCATAACCCCAGGGGCCGTTGTAGAGCCACGGATCGGCCCAGGGCGAGAGGCCGGCCGTCACGCGTGCGCCGATCTGCGCGGTGTACTGGGGCTTGGCGTCGTCGCGGCGCAGGCCGGCCTTGTCGAGCGCCGCGGCGGCCATGGCTTCGAGCGATTCCTGCCGCGCGCCGTCGGCCTGCTGCGAGGGCAGGCGGTCGAAGCGGTAGGTGGCTCCGGGCGCCACGGTGCCGGGGGAGGCAAAGCTCTTGACGTCGCTGTCGACCACCCAGGAGGTGGCGCAACCCGTCAGGCTTGCTGCAAGAAGAAGAGCAGAGAACGCAAGTTTCATGAGGGTCTCCGGGCGCAAAGCCCAAAATTCCCCTGGGTTGCCCGGTCAGCCCTGGACGATGCGCAGGGCGGCAGGTGCCTGGGAGAGCATATCGAAGGAGGGGGTGTCGAAGGCCTTGTCGCCATCGTCATCCGCCACGCCCGTCGCCTTCAGACCCTTGAAGTCGTGCCGTGTTCCGTCGAGCAGGTGCGAAGGCACCACGTTCTGCAGCGCAGTGAACATGTTCTCCACGCGGCCGGGGTACTTCTTGTCCCACTCGCGCAGCATTTCTCCGACCTGCTTGCGCTGCAGGTTTTCCTGGCTGCCGCACAGCGTGCACGGAATGATCGGGAACTCGCGGTGCTGGGCCCAGCGCACCGTGTCTTTTTCGGCCACGTAGGCCAGCGGGCGGATCACGATGTGCTTGCCATCGTCGCTCACCAGCTTGGGCGGCATGCTCTTGAGCTTGCCGGCGAAGAACATGTTGAGGAAGAAGGTCTGCAGCATGTCGTCGCGGTGGTGGCCCAGCGCGACCTTGGTGGCGCCCAGCTCGTCGGCCACGCGATACAGGATGCCGCGGCGCAGCCGGCTGCACAGGCCGCAGGTGGTCTTGCCTTCGGGAATCACGCGCTTGACGATGCTGTAGGTGTCCTGGTTCTCGATGTGGAAGTCCACGCCCAGGTCGCTCAGGTACTTGGGCAGCACCTCTTCGGGAAAGCCGGGCTGCTTCTGGTCGAGGTTGACTGCGACGATGTCGAAGTGAATCGGCGCGCGCGCCTTCAGCTTGAGCAGGATGTCGAGCAGCGCGTAGCTGTCTTTGCCGCCCGAGACGCACACCATGACCTTGTCGCCCTCTTCGATCATGTTGTAGTCGACGATGGCCTGCCCGACCTGGCGGCACAGGCGCTTTTCGAGCTTGTGCGTTTCGCGCTCGATCTTCAGGGAATTGGCAGTGGCGTCGGCGGCGGCGGGCGCCTCGTCGATCCAGACGGCGTTCATGGGCAGGCTACTTCGGGGAGTCGGGGGAAGGGGGTGATTGTCCCCGATCCCCATTCCGCACGCTACGCGGTGGGAAAGGCGGTGCGCATCGCCTCGACGAAGAGCCGCAGCTTCGCCGGATAGAAGCGCGCGTACGGGTACGCGAGGTACACCGGCGCGGGCGTCCCGCGCCACTGCGGCACCAAGTGCAGCAGCCGGCCCGCGGCGATCTCCTCGGTCAGCATCCATGTCGACGACACGCCCGCGCCCAGGCCCAGTACGGCGGCGCTGCGCAGGGCGTAGAGGCTGTCGGTAGTCATGCGCGGGCGGATCGGCACGCGGTACACCTCGCCGGTGGCCTCATGCGTCAGCACGACCTCGGTGCGGTAGAAGTTGCGCGCGGCCAGCCAGGGCAGGGCTTCCAGTTCGCGGGGGTGGGTGGGCACCGCGGCCGCGCCCTCGAAAAGAGAAGGCGCAGCAATCGCGATGCGTGGCACCTCGGACAGGCGGATCGCCACCACGGCCGGGTCAGTCACTTCGCCGACGCGAATCGCACAGTCAACGCCCTCGGCGATGAAGTCGGGCGTCTGGTCGTGCGGGCTGTCGTGCAGCAGCCATTCGACCGTCACCTGCGGATGGCGCTGCAGGTACCCGGCTAGCGGGCCGACCAGCAACTGCTGCCCGAAGGCATGCGGCGCCACCACGCGCAGCCGGCCCTCGGGCTGGTCGCCGACGCCGCGCAGCTCGGCCTCGAAGGCGCCCCAGCTCTGGATCAGCTCCTTGGCGCGATCGAAGCAGCGCTCTCCGTCCTCCGTGAGCTTCATCGCATGCGTGGAGCGCTGCAGCAGCCGCACGCCCAGCGAGCGCTCGAGCGCCTGCAGGCGGCGGCTCACGGTGGGCTGGGTGGTGCCCATCTGCGTGGCCGCGGCTGACAGGCTGCCGGCCTCGACGATGCGCACGAAGGTCTGCATCAGCTCGATGCGGTCGGCGGGAGCGGGCTTTTCCATACGCCAAGCGTATATCAATTGTTCGACCCGGGAGGCTACCTTTGGCTGCTGCAGCCCTGCAAACTCCAGCCCTTGTTTCCTGGTTATTAGGGTTAATACTATGTCTTCCATTCAATCAACGCATGAGCGACTGCCCGGCTCGCTGATCCTGCTGCTGGCCGCCAGCGCCGGCTTCGGTGTCGCAGCGCTTTATTACAGCCAGCCAATGCTGGGCGTGCTCGGGCCCGACATCGGTGCCTCGGCCCGCTCCGTGGGTTTCGTCCCCACGCTCACGCAGCTGGGCTACGCGCTCGGCATCCTGCTGCTCGCGCCGCTGGGCGACCGCTTCGACCGCCGCCGCATCATCCTCGTCAAGGCCTCGGTGCTGGTGCTGGCGTTGCTCGGCGCGGCTTTTTCGCCCTCGGTCGGCCCGCTGCTGGCGGCCAGCCTCGTCATCGGCCTTGCCGCCACCATGGCGCAGGACGTGGTGCCGGCGGCCGCCACGCTGGCGCCCGAGGCGCACCGCGGCAAGATCGTCGGCACGGTGATGACGGGGCTGCTGCTGGGCATCCTGCTGTCGCGCGTGCTCAGCGGCTTCGTGGCCGAGCACTTCGGCTGGCGCACGATGTTCGTGGTCGCGGCGGCCAGCATCGCGTTCATCGGCGTTGCCGCCGCGCGCGGCCTGCCGCGCCTGCGCCCGACCACGCACCTTGGCTACGGCGCGCTGCTGGGCTCGCTGGCGGATCTGTGGAAACGCCATAGCGCGCTGCGCCGCGCCGCCTTTGCGCAGGCCCTGCTGTCGGTGGGTTTCAGCGCCTTCTGGTCGACGCTGGCCGTGATGCTGCACGGCGCACCCTTCCATCTTGGCAGCGCGGCTGCCGGCGCCTTCGGCCTGGCCGGCGCAGCGGGTGCGCTGGCCGCGCCGCTGGCCGGTCGCCTGGCGGACCGCCGCGGCCCCGAGCTGGTGATCCGCATGGGCGCCGTGCTTGTCGTGGTGTCGTTCGCAGCCATGCTGTTTGCGCCGCTGATGGCGCTTGCCGCTCGGCTGGGGTTGATCGTGGCCAGTGCCATCGGCTTCGACTTCGGGCTGCAGGCCGCGCTGATTGCGCACCAGACCGTGGTCTACGGCATCGACCCCGGTGCGCGCAGCCGGCTCAATGCGGTGTTCTTCACCGGCGTGTTCATCGGCATGGCCACGGGTTCCGCGCTCGGCGCCCTGGTGCTGGCGCAGTGGGGCTGGTCGGCCGTGGCCTTGCTGGGGGCGGTGTCGGGGCTGGGTGCGCTTGCCGTGCGGATGTGGCCCGTGGCCGTCAAGCCCGCCGTGGCCTGTGGTTCAGCGGCCTGAGGAGCCGTTGCTCACCACTCGCCGGCTTCCATGCGGATCGCCACTTCGCAGTCGTCGAAGATTTCGAGCTTGGCGATCTTCACGCGCACGCCCACCACGCCGGGCAGCTGCAGCAGGCGCTGCACCAGCTTGCCGATCAGGCTTTCGAGCAGGTTGACGTGCTCGGCCGTGCACTCTTCGATGATGATGCGGCGCACCTTGCGGTAGTCGAGCACGTGGAAGATGTCGTCGTCCTGCGGCAGCAGCGGCTGCGGGCCGAGGTTGAGTTCGGCATCGACCAGGATCGGCTGCGGCGCTGTCTTCTCCTGTTCGAGGATGCCCAGGTTGGCGTCGAAGCGCAGGCCCTGGAGGGTGAGTGTCTGGTGGCCTTGCGAGGGAGTGGACATGGTGGTGGTGCTCACATGAGCGAGAAATCGCGCTCGAATTTCATCAGGTGCTGGCCGCCGTCCACCAGCAGGGTGGTGCCGGTGATCGAGCGGTTCTCCAGTGCGAACTTCACCGTGGCGACCACGTCGTCTGGCGTGGAGGAGCGGCCCAGCGGCGACAGCTTGTGCAATTGCGCGAACTTGTCGTCGTCCAGCATGTGGCTCGCCAGCGTGAGGCCGGGCGCCACACCCACCACGCGCACGCGCGGCGCGAGGGCCAGGGCCAGCATCGGCGTGGCGGCTTCGAGCGCGGCCTTCGACAGCGTGTAGCTCAGGAAGTCGGGGTTCGGGTTCCAGAGCTTCTGGTCGAGCAGATGGACGACCGCACCTTGCGCGTCGCGCGCCGCCAGGTGTTCGTGCAGCGCCTGCGCCAAGAGGATGGCCGCGCCGGTGTTGCTGCGCGCATGGCGTTCCATGAGCGCGTAGCCGAAGGTGGCGGCTTCGTCGTGCTCGAACAGAGCGGCGCTGTGGACCACGGCATCGACGCTGCGAAAGCGCGCGACCACGCGAGGCAGCAGGGAGCGCGTGGCCTGTTCGTCTTCGAGGTCGGCGGCGAACAGGGCCGAGTCGCCCGAGAGCGCGGCGCAGTCGGCCACTGTCTGCTCGGCTTCCGCCAGCGAAGTCCGGTAGTGCACCGCCACTTGCCAGCCGCCTGCGGCAAGCCCCAGCGCGATCTCGCGGCCCAGCCTGCGGCCTGCGCCCGTGACGAGAACGGTGCGGCGGGAGGCAGGGGCTTGGGAAACGGGGCTCATGCGGGGAGAGGGAGAATGGCGCTGTGACGACAAAGACGACCCCCAGCAGTTTACCCACCGCCCTCGACCACCTCATCGCGCGTTCCGTCGAGCGCGCGGGTGGATGGATCGGGTTTGACCGCTTCATGGCGCTCGCGTTGTATGCGCCCGGCCTGGGCTACTACGCCAACACTTCGGCCAAGTTCGGGCACATGCCTTCTTCGGGCAGCGACTTCGTGACGGCGCCGGAACTCACGCCGATGTTCGGGCAGACCCTGGCAGCGCAGGTGGCCGAGGCGCTGGAGAAGACGGGGACCGACACGGTGTGGGAATTCGGTGCTGGCTCTGGTGCATTGGCGGTTCAGCTGCTGCATGCGCTCGACGAGATGGGGCGCACCGATGTGCGCTATCGCATCGTCGATCTCTCCGGCACGTTGCGGGAGCGGCAGCAGCAGGCGCTGGTGCGGTATGCGGATCGTGTCGAGTGGCTGAACGAGCTGCCTGAGTCGATGGAAGGCGTGGTGGTTGGAAACGAAGTGCTCGATGCGATGCCGGTGCAATTGCTGGCGCGGGTGGGTGGGCAGTGGTTTGAGCGTGGGGTGGTGCGCAATGCGCAGGGCGACGGTTGGACCTGGGCGGACCGCCCTACCGAACTTCGCCCGCCGCTCGATGTGGCTGGCGAGCATGACTATCTGACGGAGGTTCATCCGCAGGCTCGGGCTTTTATCGCGACGCTGGCGGACCGGCTTCGGAAGGGGGCGGCTTTTCTCATCGACTACGGATTTCCCGAGGCCGAGTACTACCACCCGCAGCGGCACATGGGTACGGTGATGTGCCACCGGGCGCATCAGGCTGATGGTGATCCGCTGTCCGACGTGGGCTACAAGGACATCACTGCGCATGTCGACTTCACTGGGATCGCGTTGGCCGGGCAGGACGCGGGGCTCGTGGTGCTGGGCTATACGAGTCAGGCGCGGTTTCTGCTGAATTGCGGGTTGTTGGCTCGGATGGAAGCCGGGTCTGTCGCCGAGCGGGCGATGGCTGCGCGGTTGATCCATGAGCATGAGATGGGGGAACTGTTCAAGGTTGTCGGGTTTGCTGTTGGGGAGCCTTGGGATGCGATGGGGTTTGTTGAGGGGGATCGCAGTCATACGCTTTGAGTGTTGTGGCTGTTTGTTTTCCCGGGGCCGGGACTCGCCCCGGCGGGCGACCTACTTTTCTTTGCTTCGCCAAAGAAAAGTAGGCAAAAGAAAGGCGACCCCACTGTCTGCGACCCCTTCGCTGTGCGAAGGGGCAACCTGCGGTGCTCGCGTTTCGCGGGGTCTCGCCCAAACTCGCTTCGCTCAGACAAGGGCGAGCCCTGATCCGCGAAACGCTGCGCTCCTCGGCGCAGCCAGAGGGGGTTGGAGACAACTCGGGCCTTTGCTTCGCTCGGCTTGGTATTGGCTGTTGGAAGTTCGAAGGCCGAGCGCAGCGATGGCCTGCTGGGCTCCCCAATCCCTTCTGGCTGCGCCGAGGAGCGCAGACGTAGGAGGGATCAGGGCCGCAGCTGTCTGAGCGCAACGCAGTGGAGCGAGTTCTGCGGACCCCCTCCGGAGTCGAGCACCGCAGGTTGCCCGAAGCGAAGCGTAGGGACGCAGACAGTAGGGTCGCCTTTTCTTTGGCTACTTTCTTTTGGCGAAGCAAAAGAAAGTAGCTCGCCCGCCGGGGCGAGACCCGGCCCCGGAACCCAAACATCCAAAGTCATAAGCTATCAACGAAGAGTTCGTTGGAGAAGCCCCCCTCGACCCCTACATTCCCGGCATGACAGCCGTTCTTTCCAGCAGCAGGCCCGAGCCCGCCGCACAGCACTTCGAAGTGCGCCCCTTCGACGCCCCCGTAGGCGCCGAAATCATCGGCCTCGACATCTCGAAGCCAATCAGCGCCGAAGACTTCGCCCGAATCCACAAAGCCCACCTCGACCACCACGTCCTGGTCTTCCGCAACCAGCAGATCACCCCGCAAGAGCACATCGACTTCAGCCGCCGCTTCGGCCCGCTCGAAATCCACGTCTTGCACCAGTTCCAGCTGAAGAACCACCCCGAGATCCTCATCGTCTCCAACATCAAGGAGAACGGCGAGCCCATCGGCCTCGGCGATGCGGGCGTCTACTGGCACTCCGACATTTCGTACAAGCCCAATCCCAGCCTGGGCTCCCTGCTGCATGCACAGGAGCTGCCGAGCGAGGGCGGCGACACGCTGTTCGCCGACCAGCACCTCGCCTGGGAATCGCTGAGCCCCGAGCTGCAGCAGCGCATCCTGCCGCTGAAGGCCGAGCACAGCTACCTCGCCAAATACGAAGAGTTGCGCGCGAAGAACCCGTGGCGCCCCAAGCTCTCGCAAGCGCAGATCGACCAGGTCGCGCCCGCCGTCCAGCCTGTCGTGCGCACGCACCCGGAGACGGGCCGCAAGGCGCTGTTCGTCAGCGAACATTTCACGACGCGCATCGTCGGCCTGCCGCAGGACGAAAGCGATGCACTGCTCGCTGAGCTGTTCGCACACAGCGTGAAGCCCGAGTTCGTGTACCGACACCAGTGGGCACCGCACGACCTTGTGTTCTGGGACAACCGCTCGCTGATGCACCTCGCAGCGGGTACGCCAGACCACCTGCGCCGCCGCCTCAACCGCACCACCATCGTCGGCGACACGCCTTTCTGATCTTTCTTCCGGACCCCCGTCAATGAACCGCTTCACCCGCAAAGCCGCCGCGCTCGTCACCGGCCTCGGCCTTCTCGCTGGCAGCCTCGCTGCACACGCCGAAGGCCAGATCCGCATCGCCGAGCAGTTCGGCATCGTCTATCTGCTGCTCAACGTTGCGCAAGACCAGAAGCTCATCGAGAAGCACGCCAAGGCCGCGGGCGTCGACGCCAAGGTCGAATGGGTCAAGCTCTCGGGCGGCTCGGCCGTCAACGACGCGCTGCTGTCCGGCAACATCGAGATCGCGGGCGCCGGCGTGGGCCCGCTGCTCACGCTGTGGGATCGCACCAAGGGCAAGCAGAACGTAAAGGGAGTGGCCTCGCTGGGCAACTTTCCGTACTACCTGGTGAGCAACAACCCGAACGTGAAGACGATTGCCGACTTCACCGACAAGGACCGCATCGCGTTGCCCGCCGTGGGCGTGTCGGTGCAGTCGCGGGTGCTGCAGTTCGCCTCGGCCAAGCTGTGGGGCGACAAGGAGTTCAACCGGCTCGACAAGATCAGCGTGGCGCTGCCGCACCCCGATGCGGCTGCGGCCATCATCAAGGGCGGCACGGAGATCACGGGGCACTTCGGCAATCCGCCGTTCCAGGAGCAGGAGCTCGCGGGCAATCCGAATGCGCACATCGTGCTCAACTCGTACCAGGTGCTGGGCGGTCCGTCGTCGGCGACGGTGCTCTATGCGACGGAAAAATTCCGCAGCGAGAACCCGAAGACGTACAAGGCCTTTGTCGATGCGCTCGACGAGGCGGCGAAGTTCGTCACGGCCAACCCCGAGAAGGCTGCCGACATCTACCTGAAGGTGAGCAACGCGAAGCTCGACCGCGATCTGCTGCTGAAGATCATCAAGAACCCCGAGGTGCAGTTCAAGACCACGCCGCAGAACACGTACCCGCTGGCGGAGTTCATGCACCGTGTGGGCGCGATCAAGAACAAGCCGGCTTCGGTGAAGGATTACTTCTTCGACGATGCGCAGAATTCGTCGGGGAATTGATCGATGAGCACGGCAGCGGCTTTGCCTTCCCGGGGTGAATCCCTCTCCCATCGGGAGAGGGCGGGGGTGAGGGGGGAGCCTCTGGCATCGCCACCCGCCCTCACCCCAACCCTCTCCCGCGAGCGGGAGAGGGGGCAAGAAAGCGCACCGCTGCTGCAGGTGGACGGTGTCAGCCTCGAATACCGCACCCCCGAGCGAGTCGTCCGCGCCACGCACCGCGTGAGCTTCGACGTCCACGCCGCCGACCGCTTCGTGCTGCTCGGCCCCTCGGGCTGCGGCAAGTCCACGCTGCTGAAGGCCGTGGCGGGCTTCATCCCGCCGGTCGAAGGCGAGATCCGCCTCGAAGGCCGACGCGTGACGCAGCCCGGCCCCGACCGCATCGTCGTGTTCCAGGAGTTCGACCAGTTGCCGCCGTGGAAGACCGTGAAGCAGAACGTGATGTTCCCGCTGCTGGCCTCGCGCACGCTCGGCAAGAAGGAAGCCGCCGAACGCGCGCTGCACTACCTCGACAAGGTCGGCCTTGCAAAGTTTGCCGACGTGCATCCGCACCAGCTCTCGGGCGGCATGAAGCAGCGCGTGGCCATTGCCCGTGCGCTTGCGATGCAGCCGCGCGTGCTGCTGATGGACGAGCCCTTCGCCGCACTCGACGCGCTCACGCGCCGCAAGATGCAGCAGGAACTGCTCGAGCTGTGGGACGAGGTGCGCTTCACGCTGCTGTTCGTCACGCACTCGATCGAAGAAGCGCTGGTGGTGGGCAACCGCATCGCGCTGCTTTCGCCGCACCCGGGGCGCATGCGCGCCGAGATCAACAGCCACGGCTTTTCGCTTGCCAGCTTGGGCGGTGCGGAATTCCAGGGCACGGCGCAGCGTATCCATGACATGCTTTTCGAGGAAGAGCACGAGGAGGCTGCGGCATGAGCGCCATCGTTCCTCCCATCCGCCCCGAGTACGAACGCACGCTCGAGCCCTTCACCGAACTACCGGTCGAACGCACGCTGCCCCTGGGTGCACGCATTTGGTCGCAGGCCTGGCTGCGCAAGGGGCTGATCCTCGCCGTCATCGCTGTGCTGTGGGAGCTCGCGGCCCGCTGGCAGAACAACGACCTGCTGCTGCCCACCTTCACCGCCACGGCGAGCGCGCTGTTCGAAGGGCTTGCCAGCGGCGAGCTGATCGAGAAGGTGCGCATTTCGCTGGCCGTGCTGCTGCAGGGCTACCTCGCGGGCGTGCTGCTGGCCTTTGCGCTCACCACGCTCGCGGTGTCGACACAGATCGGCCGTGACCTGCTGGACACGCTCACGTCCATGTTCAATCCGCTGCCCGCCATCGCACTGCTGCCGCTGGCGCTGCTGTGGTTCGGGCTGGGGCGCGGCAGCCTCGTGTTCGTGCTGATCCATTCGGTGCTGTGGCCGCTGGCGCTCAACACCTATGCGGGCTTCCAGGGTGTACCCGAGACGCTCCGCATGGCGGGGCGCAACTACGGGCTGAAGGGCCTGCGCTACGTGCTGCAGATCCTGGTGCCGGCTGCGCTGCCGTCGATCTTGTCGGGCCTGAAGATCGGCTGGGCCTTTGCGTGGCGCACGCTGATCGCGGCCGAACTGGTGTTCGGTGCCTCGTCGGGCAAGGGCGGCCTGGGCTGGTACATCTTCCAGAACCGCAACGAGCTGTATACCGACCGTGTGTTCGCGGGCCTTGCGATGGTGGTACTGATCGGCCTGCTGGTCGAGAGCCTGGGCTTCAAGACGCTGGAGCGGCTCACGGTGCGCCGCTGGGGCCAGCAGCGCTAGCTAGCCGCTGGTCTTCTTCGAGGCCTGTCGCATGGCGCGCAGCTCGCTGTTGAGGAATTCGTTGGCGTCACGCACCGTGCCGTTGTTGAGCTTCACCTTGTAGGCCTGCCCCGTCATCTCCGAGCGCGATGCGCAGCGCTCGATGAAGTCTTCGGCCGTCACCAGCTCCTTTTTGAAGTAGTCGTACTTGGCTTGCATGTGCTTGGCGGCGTCGGCGGCGGTGTATTCGTTGCCGTTGCGCATGAAGACCATGGCCGACATTTTCGAGATGCGCTGGATCAGCGTGTCGATCAGCTTGTCCTCGGCGTCGGAAGGGGTGGCGTGCGCCAGCAGGGCCGAGGCGCCGAGCAGGAGGGCGAGCAGTGCGGTGCGCAGGAATTTGAGCGAGGCCATTTGTTTTGTCTCCTGGCAATTTCCGGGCCATGCTAGGGCTGGCGCCCCCGCCGTGTCAAACCCGGCCCGGCTCGGGTCTAATCGCAGGTTTTGGCACGTGTTAACCACTCTCCCATGAGCTCCTCGACCCCCGATCTTTCGTCGATTGCCCAGGCGCTGGCCGATGCCGCCGCAGCGCAGTCGATGCACTACTTCCGTACGCCGCTGGACATCATCACCAAGGCCGACGAAAGCCCGGTCACGCTGGCCGACCGCGCTGCGGAGACGGCCATGCGCGAAATTCTTGGTGCGCGCGTGCCGGCCGACGGCATCTACGGCGAGGAGCACGGCCCCGAGCGGCTCGACGCAGAGCGCGTCTGGGTGCTCGACCCCATCGACGGCACGCGCAGCTTCATCACCGGCTCACCGCTTTGGGGCACGCTGATCGGCGTGCTGCAGGGCGGGCGCGTGGTGCTGGGCATGGTCGATATGCCGGTGCTCAAGGAGCGCTGGATTGGCGAGGCCGGCAAGGGCGCCACGCGCGACGGCCAGCCGGTGCGCGTCAGCAGTTGCACCGAGGTAGCCAAGGCCCGCATCGTCACCACCTCGCCCGACATCTTCGCGCCGGCCGACTGGACTGCCTTCGACCGGCTCAGCCGCCAGTGCGCCATGCGCCGCTTCGGCGGCGACTGCTACGGCTACGCCCAGCTGGCGGGCGGCACCATCGACCTCGTGGTCGAGACCGGCTTGCAGCCTTACGACTACCTCGGCCCCGCCGGTCTGATCGAGGCCGCGGGCGGCATCATCACCGACTGGCAGGGCCAGCCGCTGGGGCTCAAGTCGGACGGGCGGGTGATCGCGGCGGCAACACCCGAACTCCACCGGCAAGCCATGGCCATCCTCTCGGCCTAGACTGTCGAACATGTTCCGCTGGCTGATCGTCGTCGTCCTCGCACTGGTGCTCATGAGCGGCCTGACCGCCTGGCTGCGCCGCTTCGGCTTCGGACGGCTGCCCGGCGATTTCGAGTTCCGCGCCTTCGGCCGCGAGTGGCAGCTGCCGATTGCCAGCACCGTGGTGCTCAGCATGATCGCGGCGCTGGTCGCGCGTCTTCTGTAGAGAAAAGACAAACAGCAATGAGAGCTTGCGTAGACATCGGCGGCACCAAGGTGGCCGTAAGCCTTTCCGCTTCGAGCGACGCGCCGCTGATCGGCCGCCGCAGCGAGCCCACGGCCAAGACCGGCGACAACGACGCGGTGGCGGTGCAGATCATGCGGATGATCGACGAGGTCTGCGCGGAGCAAGGCATCGATGCCGCCACCATCGACCGCGTGGGCGTGTCGTCGGCCGGGCCGTTCGAACTGCGCGAGGGCAAGGTCGAGTTGGCCACGCCCAACATCTGCGGCGGCATTGCCGGCCCGGCGCGCGGCCTGCCCAACACATGGATGACCGCACTGGTCGAGGCGCCGCTGGCAAAGCGCTTCGCCCGCGTGCGGGTCGAGAACGATGCGGTGGCCGCGTTGGAGGCCGAGCGCCACTGGGGCGCGCTCAAGGGCCTGGACGATTGCGCCTACGTCACGTGGAGTACCGGCGTCGGCGTCGGCCTGTGCGTGGACGGCCGAGCGCTGCGCGGCAAGAACGGCAACGCCGGCCATGCGGGCCACAGTTTCGTGGTGGACGACGCCAGCGGCGCTCTGTGCGGCTGCGGCAACGTCGGCGACGTCGAAGGGTTGATTGCCGGCAACTCCATCGCCCGGCGCTTCGGCCAGCCCGCGGCCGATCTTTTCAGCTCGGCGGTGGCCGGCGAGCGGCATTCGCTGGAAATCGTCGATGCGCTGTGCCGGGTGATGGGCCGCATGCTCTACAACCTGATCGCCACGCTCGACCTGCAGCGCATCAGCCTGGGCGGCAGCGTGTTCTGGCACCACCGCGACTTTCTGCTGCCCCGGCTGCTGGCGCATGTAGACGGCAAGTTGCCGCCGCTCACGCAAGGCGTGCGCCTCGTGCCCGCCGGCCTGGGCGACAAAGTCGGCGACTACGCTGCGCTGGCGCTGCTCGACTGAACGGCCACCGTACCATCCGGCGAACACCATGACCCTGCCGCCTCGCCGTCGCTCCTATGCCTACTTGTTGTGGCTGGTGGGTGGCTTCATCGGGGCGCATCGCTTCTATCTCGGGAGCTACCTGGGCGGCGCGGCGCAACTGGCGCTGCTGCTGTATGGTGTCGCTGGCCTGCCGGGATCGCGCTTCGGCCTGGCGCTTCTGCTGCCGTGGATGCTGTTCGACGTCTACTGGATCTACCGGCGGATGAAGCAGCAGGACGGGGCCGCTGTCGAAGATGGTGAAGAAGCTCCGATCCGCCAGCGCACTCGCCGCGCCGGGACAAGGGAAGCCAAGGAATACGACCTCGCCGCCCTCGCCGAAGCCAACAAGCTGCAGGAGCGCTTCGTGGCCGCCGCCGAGGCCGAAGACTGGGCCGGAGCCGTCGCCATCGCCGAGCAGATCGTCGCCACCGCGCGCCGCGTGTTCAAGGGCCCGCACCAGAACCTCGCGATGACGCTGTGCATGCTCGGCCAGGCCTGCTACCAGTTCAAGGCCTTCGACAGGGCCCGGGCCAGCCTGGAGGAAAGCCTCTCCATCGGCCGCAAGATCGGCATGCCGGCGGAAGACATGGACATCGCCCGCAAGGCGCTGGACCTGACCCTGACCGGCATCGCCGAACGCAAGGCCCACGGCGCTGCATCCGACGAAGAAGGTGCGCTGCTGAACCTGCTCGAAGACCGCGATGCGCGCTATCGCGATGCGCTGGCCCAGGGCGACTTGCCCCGTGCCGAGAAGTTCTGCGCCGAAGCCGTCGCCGCCAGTCGCCGGCTGTACGGTGGCGCGGACAGGGCCGTGGTGCTCCAGCTGGCCAGCTATGCGGAACTGTGCCGCCGGCTGCAGTGGTACGACAAGGCACAGGCCTCCGCAGATGAAGCCCTGGCCATGATCGGGCTGCTCGGCCTCGACGACAGCTGGCGGCGCGGGCCCACCAACACCCTGGCGCTGCTGCATGCCGCGGCCGGGCGAGCCGAAGAGGCTGAAGCGCTCTACAAGAAAACCATCGCCATGGCGGTGGCCGAAGCCCGGGGCGGCTCCAGCGATGGCGTGGTGCGCGCATTCAACAACCTGGCGTTTCTCTATGCCGAGTCCGGCCAGGACGCCAAAGCCGAGCTTTGCTACGCGCGTGCTCTCGTGCACCTCGACAAGCTCCCGCCGGGCGAGGGCGACGCCGAACTGCATTCCGACATGCTCAACAACTTCGCCAGCCTGTTCATGGCGCGCCGCGAATTCGACAAGGCCAGGCCGCTGTTCGAGCGTTCGCTCGACATCCAGCAGGGCAGCTGCCGAGGCATCTCGCAGGCGGCCGCAACCGCCCACAACGACTTGGGCCTGATCGCGCAGGAAGAGGGCGACTTGCGCCAGGCGCTGATGCACTTCAAGCGCACGCTGCTGCTCAACCAGATCTGCGCGCCCGACCACTTCAGGAACATAGACAACGCGCAGCGCAACATCGACAGCGTGAGCATGGTGCTCGCCACGGTGGCGCGTGCCGCACGCATGGAACCCAGCACATGAGCATCGGCGCGGCTTTCTACGCCCTCGATCGCTACCGGCTGCGCGCGCTGGTGATCGATCCGTCCACCGTGTCGGGCTTCCTGCATTCGCCGGCCGCGCAGGGCGGCCCCCACGACAGCCAGACGGTGGAGCAGGCCTGGGACGTGGTGCGCACGCTGCTGCCCGAGGCGGTTGACGGCGAAGAGCTCGACGGCACCGACGGGCTGGGCTGCATCTACCTCACGGCCGCCCATGTCGAGCGCACGGCGGCCCGACTCGCGCAGCGCGACGTGGCGGAACTGGTGGGTCGCTTCACGGGCGAGCCGGCGAAGTTCGGCGAGCTCTACTGGGCGAAGGTCTGGCAGGACGGCGCGCGGGACCTCGCGGGCTTCATGGAAGGTGTGAAGCGCTTCTTCGCCGGCGCGGCCGCAAGGCGCGACGCCGTCGTGTTCTACATCGTCTGAATCGCCGGCTGGCTGCTAGTGCGGCGGCCGCACGGCCGACACGATCTCGCCCAGCCGCCGCAGCCCCGCATCCACCGCCTTCGAATACGGCCAGCCGCAGTTGATGCGCAGGTAGTTGTCGAAGCGCCCCGAGTTCGAGAACTGCGCGCCCGGCGCCACCAGCATGTGTTCGCGCAGCGCCGCGTCGAACACGTCCACCGACGAGCGCTGCCCGGGCAGCTCGACCCACAGCTGCAGCCCGCCGCGCGGCAGGTTCAGCCGCGTGCCCGCCGGAAAGTACTTGGCGATGGCGTCCGCCGTCTGGTCGCGCTGAACGTGCAGCCGCTCGCGCAGCCGGCGCAGGTGGCGGTCGTAGCCGCCGCTCGCGACGAACTCGCCCGCGGCGATCTGCGCCAGCGCCTCGTTGTTGCGGGTCTGTGCGTACTTGAGCATTTCCACCTGTGCGTGCCAGCGCCCGGCGGTGATCCAGCCCAGCCGCAGCCCCGGCGCCAGCACCTTGTGCAGCGAGGCGCAATAGATCACGTTGCCCGTGCGGTCCCACGACTTCACCGCGCGCAGCGGCGCGTCGCTTTCCACGAGGTCGCTGTAGGTGTCGTCTTCGACGAGCGCGATGCCGTGGCTCTCGCACAGGTGCACCAGCCGCTGCTTGTGGGCGTCGGGCATCACGCTGCCGATGGGGTTCTGCAGGTGCGGCACCACCACCACGGCCTTGATGTCGTCGTAGGTGTGGATGGCGAGGTCGAGCGCTTCCAGGGAGATGCCGGCCTGCGGGCTGGTCGGAATCTCGAGCGCGCGCAGCCCCAGGCTTTCGAGCACCTGCAGCAGGCCGTAGAAGGTGGGCGACTCCACGGCCACCGTGTCGCCGGGCTTGGCGATGGCGCGCAGCGCAAGGTTCAGCGCCTCGATGCAGCCGTTGGTAACGAGCACTTCGTCGGGCGGCACCGTCATGCCCACGCGCAGGCTGCGCTGTGCCAGCGCTTCGCGGAACTGCTCGTGGCCTTTCTGCGACGAGGCGGTGGTCAACAGCTCGGGCCGCTGGCGCAGTGCGCGCGTCATGGAGTTGCGCAGGGCCTCGGCGGGGTACAGCTCGGGGGCCGCGCGGGCGATGGCGAAGTTGAGCTTCACGCCTGCGTGCCGGCCACGCGCCATGAAGTTGGCCATGCGCGTGCGCATGCTGACGAACTGTGCGGGGTCGGGCGGCACGTCGGCAATCGGCTCTTCCATCGGCGCGATGGCCATCCGCTGCGGCCGCCGCACGAAGTACCCCGAACGGTCGCGGGCCTCGACCCAGCCGTCGCTTTCCATGGCGCGGCAGACCTGCAGCGCGGTCGACAGGCTGATGTCGTGCAGCCGCATGAGGCTGCGCAGCGAGGGCAGCTTGTCGCCCTGCTTGAGCGAGCCGGTGTGGATCGCGTCCACGTAGTGCGCGGAGAGCTGGCGGTAGAGCGGTAGCGAGTCCATGGGGTCGATGTTCCCCGTATCGGGCATCCGAAAACAGATGCAGTTGCTAGGGAAAACGACCATAACAGATGCGTTCCCAGCACCGCTGTTACGGTCGCAATAGCCATGGCGTGTGCCTGTTTTTTGGGCGGCGGAATTTCTACGATGAACCCTCATTCACCCGAGGTTCGCCATGATCACCACCCTCTTCCAAGCGCCCGATTCCATTGTTCTGGAACCCGGCCAGTCCCTGCGCACCTCGGTCGATGCCGGGGCCTGGCTTCAGTTGGCCGAGGGGCGTGCCCGTGTGGTGTCGCCGCCCGGATGGTTCGGCGAGACCGTGTTCATGGCGGAGACGCTGCTCGAGGAAGGCGACGTGCATCGGCTGCCGCACGGCGGCTGGATCGAAGTGTCTGCGCTGACGCCGGTGCATTTGCGGGTGCACGTGCCGCTGGTTGCGCAGGTTTCGCCTGTGGAGGCGCGGCCTGTGATGCGCTTTGTGCGTCTGCTTACTGGCTGGTGACCTGCATTCGGGGGGCGTGCGAATGACACCGGGTACTCCCCTCCGCGAATGTCCCCCGGCCTGCGGCCTCCTCCTTTATTTCGCTGCGGGGAGCACCCGATGCCATTCGCACATAGGCACAGTCGGCGTGATCGCCCCCCGAACAATCAACGTTCGCTAGCCGCCTCCCGCAGCGCCTCGAGAAAGCTATTCCGCCACCAGTGAATGTCCTGCTCACGAATGCGAGACAGCAGCTTCTGGTGCCGTTCGCGCCGCTCTTCCAGTGGCATCTGCAGCGCCTGCTGAACAGTCTCCGCCGTACCGTGCGTGTCGTACGGATTCACCAGCAGCGCTTCTTTCAGCTGCTCGGCCGCCCCCGCAAAGCGTGACAGCACCAGCACGCCCGGGTCCGCCGGGTCCTGCGCCGCGATGTATTCCTTGGCGACAAGGTTCATGCCGTCGCGCAGTGGCGTTACCAGGCCCACTGCCGCCGCGCGGCACAGCCCTGGCACCCGCTTGCGCGCCACCATGCGGTGGATGTAGCGCACCGGCATCCAGTCGAGCTCGCCGTAGTCGCCGTTGATCGCGCCGCACAGCGATTCGAGCTCGCGCCGGATGTCGCCATACGCGTCGACCGTCTCTCGCGTGGGCGAGGCGATCTGGATCAGCGTGGCGCTGCGCCGGTTCTCGGGGTAGTTGGCCAGCAGCTCGCGGAACGAACGTACGCGCTGCGGAATGCCCTTGGAATAGTCGAGCCGGTCGATGCCCAGCAGCAGCCGGCGGCTCGAATACTCGCGCTTCATGGTCTCGTACATGTCGCGCGACTCCTTCGCATGCGTGAGCGCCGCGAATTCGTCGACGTCGATGCCGATGGGAAAGGCGCTGCTTCGCACCGTCTGCCCGTAGGCTCGGTACATGTCGTTGCCCAGGTACTCGCCGTGGGCCTCGTTGCGCACGTAGTGCTCGAAGTGCTGCACGTCCTGCTGCGCCTGGAAGCCGATCAGGTCGTACGAGAACAGCGAGCGCATCAGCCATTCGTGCTGCGGAATGGCCGCGGTAATGATCTGCGGCGGCAGCGGAATGTGCAGGAAGAAGCCGATGCGCTGCCTGCAGCCCATGGCGCGCAGCTCGGCTGCCAGCGGGATCAGGTGGTAGTCGTGCACCCAGATGATGTCGTCTTCCTTCAGCAGCGGCAGCAGCTTGCGAGCGAACAACTGGTTCACGCGCCGGTAGCCGCCGATGAAGCCGGCGTCGAAGTGCGCCAGGTCGAGCCGATTGTGGAACACAGGCCAGAGCACGTCGTTGCTGTAGCCCAGGTAGTAGCTGTCGTGGTCTTCGCGGCTCAGGTCGATGGTGGCTAGCGTGACCTTGCCGGCCTGCTGCCGGTGCAGTTCGCCTTCGCCCGTGGGGCCGCCTTCGATGACCTGTCCGCTCCAGCCGAACCACATGCCGCCGCTTTGCTGCAGGCTTTCGCCGAGCGCCACGGCCAAGCCTCCGGCTGCTGGCTTGCGTGGGTCTGCCACGCGGTTGGAAACGACGACTAGACGACTCATATGCACGAATCCCAGGGAGCGGACAGGCGCACGGCCGCGTTGATGATGCCGACCATCGAATAGGTCTGCGGAAAGTTGCCCCACATCTCGCCCGTGACCGGGTGCGTGTCCTCCGACAGCAGGCCCAGCGGGTTGCGCGCGGCGAGCATGGTCTCGAAGATCTGGCGCGCCTCGGCCTTGCGGCCGATCTTGGCGAGCGCGTCGATGCGCCAGAAGGTGCAGATGTTGAAGGCGGTCTCGGGCTTGCCGAAATCGTCAGCCGCTTCGTAGCGGCGCATGTAGGGGCCGTCGCACAGCGACTTTTCCATTGCGTCGACGGTGGAGATGAAGCGCGGGTCGCGCGCGTCGATCAGGCCCACCTCCACCATCAGCAGGATGCTCGCGTCGAGCTCGTGCCCGCCGAAGCTCTCGGCAAAAGCCTGGCGCTCTTCGCACCACGACTTGGCGAGGATCTCCTCCTTCATGCGCGCGGCATGGCCGTGCCAGTAGGCGGCGCGCTCGGGCAGGTGCAGCGCGCGGGCGATCTTGCTGAGCCGGTCGCAGGCGGCCCAGCTCATCAGCGCCGAGCTGGTGTGCACGCGGGCGCGGGTGCGCAGCTCCCACATGCCGGCGTCGGGCGTGCCGTAGACGCGCACCGCCTGCTCGCCCACCGCCTCGAGGTGCGGAAACTCCGCCAGCCCCGCGCGGCTGAGCAGCCGGTGATCGTGAAAGGCCTGCGCCGCGCCGAGCACGATGTTGCCGTACACGTCGTGCTGGAAGTGCTCCTGCGCCTGGTTGCCTACGCGCACCGGGCCCATGCCGCGGTAGCCCGCCAGGTTCTCGACAAAGGACTCGGGCAGCTCACGCTCCAGCCCGATGCCGTACAGCGGCTGGATGTGCTCGCCGTGCGAGCCGATCACCACGTTGCCGAGCCAGCGCAGGTAGTCTTCCATGGTGCCCACTTCGCTCAGCGAATTGAGCGCGCGCACCACGAAGAACGCGTCGCGCAGCCAGCAGTAGCGGTAGTCCCAGTTGCGCTGGCTGCCCGGCGCCTCGGGAATGCTGGTGGTCATGGCGGCGACGATGGCGCCGGTGTCCTCGTACAGCGAGAGCTTCAGCGTGATGGCCGCGCGGATCACCGCTTCCTGGTACTCGAAGGGAATGGCCAGGCGCTTGCTCCAGGTGCGCCAGTAGGAGATGGTTTCCTGCTCGAACTTGCGCGCGGTGTCGGCAATGCCGTCGAGCAGCGTCTCGTCCACGCCGAACATGAAGTTGTATTCGCGCGAGAGCACGAAGGGCTGGCGCGAGAGGATGTGCGAGATCGATGCGTCGGTGTTCAGCCGCAGCGTCACGTCGGGGCCCACGTAGCGAATGTGGTTGCTGCCGCGCGTAACCTCCACCGGTGCCGAGGCGCCCCATTGGAAGCGCGGGTCGAGCGACACGCGGATGCGCGGCGCGCCGGCAATCGGCCGCACGCGGCGCACCATCATCAGCGGGCGGAAGTAGCGCGAGCGGCTGTAGAAGCGCGGCGCGAAGTCGGTGATCTCCACGCCCTGGCCCGCGCTATCGAACAGCTGCGTGCGCAGCACGGCCGTGTTCGGCTCGTACCACTGCTTGGCTTCGGCGAAGTCTTCGATGTCGATGCTCCACGCGCCGGCATCTTCGCCGGGGTGCAGCAGGGCGTTGAACACCGGGTCGCCGTCGAAGCGCGGCAGGCAGCACCACACGGCACGGCCGCGCGCGTCGATGAGCGCGCTGTAGGCGCAGTTGCCGATCACGCCGACGTTGAGCGAAGGCTCGGCCGGCGGGGCAAAGCCGCGCGGGCCGGGGGCTGCGGCTGCCTGCATGTCGGCCGGCGCGCGGTCGTCCGGGCCGGCCGCGCCTGCCAGCGCCTGGCCGGCGCGATCCTCGGGCGCCACCGGCAGTTGTTGTTCGCTCATCGGGGGCTCCTCGGAGATTCTTCAGTTTTCGTCGGGCGTTGTGCGCCCAGCATGTCGCGTGCCTGCACCAGCCATTCGTAGACCGCGCGCGGCGATTCGAGCCGGTGCAGCGCCAGGCTCGGCCCCGAGCCGACCTTGATGGCGATGCCGCCGCGCGGCTGCACCACGGCAAAGCCGCTCTCGTCGGTGGTGTCGTCGCCCAGAAAGACCGGCGTGCGGCCCGCGAACGGCGCCTCGGTCATGAAGGCGTCGATGGCGATGCCCTTGTTGACGCCCGTGGGCTTTACCTCGAACACGAACTTGCCGTGCATGAGTTCAAGCTGCGGATGGTTTTCGATGGCGCGCGACATCGCGTCTCGGCATACGGCTTCGAGCTGCGGTGCGAGCCGGTAGTGCAGGGCGATGGCGGCGTGCTTGCGCTCCACCAGCAGGCCTTCGTGCACGCGCGCGAGTTCGTTGGCAATTTCCAGGATGGGAATGAGGTCGGGCGGGCGCTGCTCCTGCGTGTGGCCGCTGGCGTTGCGGCGCTGCACGCCGTGCTCGCCGGCCGCGGGCAGCCGCAGCGGCGCAAGAAAACGGTCGATGGAGTCGATCTGGCGGCCCGACACCACGGCAAGCGCGCCGCCGAGTTGGTCGCTCAGGTCGCTCAGCAGAGGCACGAGGGCAGGCGGAATCTCGATGGCTTCAGGCGTGGGCGCAAGCCCGACCAGCGTACCGTCGAAGTCGAGGAAGAGGGCTGCATCCCGGCCCAACGGAGGAGGCAACTGCAAGTTGCTGGAGGACTTTGGCATCGGGAAAAACCTTAACACGCGTCGAAGCATGCGCGTGTCGGCCAAAACCGGACGTGCGTCGGGGTCGGGGCCGTGAATCAGGCGGCCTTGGGCACCACATCGGCAAGCGCACGCAGCAGCGCCGCGGCGTTCACCGGCTTGAACAGCACCGGCACCCCGGAGGCGCGCACGTGCTGCAGCCGCTCGGGCGAGGTCTCGCCGGTCACCAGCATCAGCGGCGCCTGCAGCCCGAAGCGGCGCTGCAGCCTCAGGCCGACGTCGAGGCCGTTGTCGCCGTTGGAAAGGCGGTAGTCGCACATCAGCAGTGCGAAGGGCCGCTCCTGCACATCGGGCCGGCCCAGCACCTCGACGGCTTCGGTTTCGTCGGCCACCGCGTCCACGGCCAGGTCGTGGGCGTGGAAGAGGCCGGTCATGGCCTCGCGGATCTCGGCTTCGTCGTCGATCAGCAGGACGCGTGCGCGTGCCGCGTGGATCACCGCCTCGGGCGAAGTAGCGGTGCTGCGGAAAGCGGGTGCGGCCGGCTCGACGTCGGCCACCAGGGGCGCGGCGGCCGGCAGCTGGATGCGGAAGCGCGAGCCACCGCCCAGGCGCGACTTCACCTGCACCGGATGCCGCAGCAGGCGCGAGAGCCGCTGCACGATCGACAGGCCGATGCCCAGGCCCTGCGCGCGGTCGCGGCCCGGGTTCTGCACCTGGTAGTACTCCTCGAACACGCGCTCGTGCTGCTCGGGCGCGATGCCGATGCCGGTGTCGAGCACTTCGATCCACACCATGTTTCCGCGCGAACGGGCCCGCACGGCAACGCCGCCGCGTGCCGTGTACTTCAGCGCGTTGTCGACGAGGTTCGAGAGCATGCGGTACAGCAACTGCGGATCGCTGCGCACCCACAGGCCGCTGGCGCGCACCCGCAGCTGAAGCTGCCGTTGCTCAGCCTGCGCTGCGAACATGTGGTTGAGCGAGCGGAACAGCGCATCCAGTGACACGGGCCCGACGGCCGGCATGACCACGCCAGCGTCGAGGCGCGAAACGTCGAGCATGGTGTCGAGCGAACTGCCCAGCGCGTTCACCGCACGCATCAGCCGCTGCGCGTTGCGCCCGCCGTGGTGCTCGCGCAGCTCGTTTTCGAGCGCGGCGCCGAACAGGGCGATGGCATGCAGCGGCTGGCGCAGGTCATGGCTGGCGGTGGCGAGAAAGCGCGTCTTCTCGGCGCTGGCGCGTTCGGCGACGGCAATCTGCTTGCCGAGCTGCGCGGCCAGCGCCTCGTTCTCGAAGCGCAGCACCAGCGAGTCGGTCAGCAGCTTGTGCTGCTGGTCGCCCACGCGCAGCGTGAACAGCAGGTAGCCCAGGCTGAACACTGCGAGGAAGAAGTGCAGGGCATCGCCCTGCCAGGCCAGCGCGGCGATCAGGCTGAGCATCATCGGCAGGGTGTAGCCGTACAGCGCCGGCTTGAGCGGCCACAGCAACTGCATGGCCCGGGCGCAACTGCCGATGATGACCACCGTTACCACCGAAGTCACGGGCAGGTCGCCGGCCGAGATGAAGAGCAGCGGCGCGGTGGCCATGGCCATGCTCACGGCAGTGACGGTGCGCGAATGCCGGCGCGCCCAGCGCGTGGTGTCCGCGAGCGGCACGCCGTCGTGCCAGCGCGGCATGAAGAAGAGGAGGAGGCCGAACGACAGGTGGGCCGCCATCCAGGCCAGGATCCACAGGCGCGGCTGGTGCACGTACATGGCCGCGCCGAGCGCCGCGCCGAGGCCGAAGTGCACGAACACCGACGCGTTGTAGGCCGCGTACACCGAGGCCACGTGCTCGCGCAGCACGCGCAGCGACAGGTCGTCCGGCCCGGCGGACAGAGGCGGGGAAGCGTCGGATTCGAGTGCGGGCTTCGGCGCGGTGGCATTCACCCGGTCGATGCTATCGGCCGGGTCTGCTCCGGGAAGTGCCAGAAGTCATGCCCTGGCGGGCAGCGATGCGGCGACGGCTTCGACCCGGGCCCGGTGGATCGCGTCGCCGATCTTCGGGCCGGTGGCGCCGGACTGCTGGGCGGCTTTGGCCACCACGTCGGTGGCCACGGCCGCTGCCGTCGCCAGCACGGCGAGCAGGCGCTCGTGCTGCGGGTAGGGCGCATCGCCGGAGCCGGGCCGGCCGCGCGAGTCACATTCGCAGGCCAGCAGCACCTCGGCGAAGCGCGCGGGCTTGCGGAAGGCGTCGCAGCGCTCCAGCAGGCGCACCAGCCCCGTGGCGTCGAGTGCGTCGCTGCCGTCGATGTGGCCGTGCTCGCGCGCCACCACCTCGGCCAGTTCGCGGATGTCCAGCGGCACGCGCCAGCGGTCGCACACCTGCTGCAGTTGCTTGACGCTCTCGTTGCGCATGAGGCAGGCGAAGCGCACCGCCAGCGAGGCCTGCAGGCGGGCGCTGGCATCGATGACAGCCATCGTCGCTTGCGTGCCGCCGTCGAGCTCGGGCAGCAGCACGGCCAGCGCACCGCATTCGCGCAGCACCTCGAACATGCGCGAGGGGCGTGTTTCCATCAGGCCGCGCGACAGCTCCTGCCACACGCGCTCGGCCACCAGTGCATCGACCTCGCCGGCGGCGACCATCTCGCGCATCAGCGCCATGGTTTCGGGGGCGACGCTGAAGTCGTCGAAGCGGGCGGCGAAGCGCGCCACGCGCAGGATGCGCACCGGGTCTTCGCGGAAGGCCTCGGTCACGTGGCGCAGCACCTTGTCGCGCAGGTCGCGCTGGCCATGGAAGGGGTCGGCCAGCGTGGCGGGCGTGGGGTCGAAGTGACCGTCGGCGCTCACCAGTTCGGCTGGCAGCGCAATGGCGTTGACAGTCAGGTCGCGGCGCGCGAGGTCTTGCTCCAACGTGACGTCGGGCGCGGCGTGCACCGTGAAGCCGCGGTAGCCAGGCGCGCTCTTGCGCTCGGTGCGGGCCAGCGCGTATTCCTCGCGCGTCTCGGGGTGCAGGAACACCGGAAAGTCGCGTCCCACGGGCAGGTAGCCGCGGGCCACCATTTCTTCGGGCGTGGCTCCGACCACCAGCCAGTCATGGTCGGACACCGGCCGCTGCAGCAGGCGGTCGCGAAGTGCACCTCCAACGAGAAAAATTTTCATAAGTGCAGTGTAGGGATACTCCCGGTACCAAAAAATAGAACGGTCGTTCGATAATCCTCGGAGCGGACCGGGAAATCGTTCGTTCATCGGACGAAATTCAGCGGCAGTCACAAGTCGACGCCCGCATCCGCAGAGGGATATGTCAACCAAAGGAGCAATTCACATCATGAAGAAAACAATGTTTGCGCTGGCGGCTCTGGGTGCCTTGGCATCCGGAAGCGCGATGGCGCAGCAGGCGGGCGACTGGGTCGTCGGCGCGGGCTGGTTCCATCTGTCACCACAGGATTCCAGCAAGCCGCTGACCGTGACCTCGCCGATCCCGGCCGTTCTGGCCGGTTCGGGCGCCAGCGTGAGCGATTCCGACACCCTGGGCCTCAACGCCACCTATTTCCTCGACAGCCACTGGGCGGTGGAAGGCGTGTTCGGCGTGCCGCCGAAGTTCAAGCTCAACGGCACCGGCACGCTCGGCCGCGTGGGCCAACTCGGCGAGGCGCGCCAGTGGAGCCCGACGATCCTGGGCAAGTACTTCTTCAACGAGGGCACCGACGCCTTCCGTCCGTTCGTGGGCCTGGGCGCCACCTACGTCTGGTACAGCGACGTCAAGCTGACCTCGAACCTGCAGGGTGCGCTGGCCAGCCAGTTCCACCAGTCGCCGCTTGCCGTCAACACCACGGCCAAGCTCGACAGCTCGTTCGCGCCGGTGATCAACGTGGGCGCGGCCTACCAGTTCGACAAGCACTGGGGCGTCTCGTTCTCGGTGTCGTACATCCCGCTGAAGACCAAGGCCAAGCTGACCACGACCTCGATCTACGGCCTGCCGGTGGCCAACAGCGAGGCCAGCCTGAAGCTGAACCCGATCGTCACGTACGTGGCAGCAACCTACAGGTTCTGATCCGCCCCGCCTGCTTCGAAGACCCTAGCGCCCCGTGCGATAGGGCTCTTCGAACTGCAGGAAATCTTTCTCCGCCAGTGCATCGTCGATCCAGGCCTTGACGCCCGGCAGCGCCTGCACGCGCTCGATGTAGGCCGTGATGTGCGCCGGCACCGGCAGGCCATAGGTCTTGATGCGCGTGCCGATGGGGGCGAAGTAGGCGTCGGCGACGCCGAATTCGGCACCGAACAGCATCGGGCCGCCATGCGCGTCGAGCAGGCCGCTCCACATCTGCACGATGCGTGCGAGGTCGCTGGCGACTTCGGGCACTTCCTTCAGCAGCCGAGCGCCCACCTCGGGCAGCGAGGCTTCGATGTTCATGCCGCAATGGTTGCGCAGGCCGCCGAAGCCCGAGTGCATCTCGGCGCAGACGCTGCGGGCGCGTGCACGGTCGGCCGCGGAGCGGGGCCAGAGCTGCTTTTCGGGGAAGGTCTCGGCGAGGTATTCGGCGATGGCCAGCGTGTCCCAGACGACGAGGCCGTCGTCCACCAGCACCGGCACCTTGGCCACCGGATTCAGCGCGGCGATGGTGTGCTTGAACTGCGAATCGGCCTCGAACGAATCGAAGCGCACCACGACTTCCTCGAAATCGATGCCGGCCTGCTTCATCAACACCCAGGGCCGCATGGACCACGACGAGTAGTTCTTGTTGCCGACATAGAGCTTGCGCATGAGAGGGATCTCCGGTCCGTTGCGGGGGTTCAAAAACAGGGTCTTCGATGCTAGCCGGGCGCGGCGCGGCGATTGATGCCGAAGGCAGCGCGAATTGATGCGGGAGCGCGTTCAGCGCTCGCGGGTGTCGTCGTTCTTCTTCGGACCGGCCACGCGCTCGATCACGCTCACGAGGCGCGGCACCAGTGCCAGCACGGCGAGCGCCAGCAGCGCGCTCACCACGGCTGTCACCTCGCGACCGAGCCCGCAGGCCATGCCGATGGCAGCCGTCATCCACAAGCCCGCGGCCGTGGTCAGGCCCTGCACGTGGCTCTCGTCCTTGCCCTGCTTGAGGATGGTGCCGGCGCACAGGAAACCCACGCCCGCCACAAGCCCCTGGATCACGCGGCTCATGTCGGCCGGCACGATGCCGGTCTGCTGCGGGATCAGCACGAACATCGCCGAGCCGATGGCCACCAGCATGTGGGTGCGCACGCCGGCCGCCTTGCCCTGCTGCTCGCGCTCGAAGCCGAGCACGAAACCGAGGGCGCCAGCGAGCGTGAGGCGCAGCACGATGCGGGTGAGCTGCGCGACGTCGCTCACGTCCGAGAACTCGGACGCGAGGGTGTCGAGCACCTCGTCGCGCCAACTCATCTCAGGGGAGGTCCTTGTTGGGCTCCGGCTCGGCCGCATCGCGCGGGCCAATGCGGCCCAGGCGTTCCTTCAGCGATTGCGGCCGGCCGCTGATGATGGCCGCGTAGTTGGTGGTGTTGGCCAGCACCTTCTTCACGTAGTCGCGCGTTTCGTTGAACGGCACGTTCTCCGCCCAGATGGCGGCGTCGATCACCGGGCCGTTGCGCCAGTTGCGCGGACGGCCCGGGCCGGCGTTGTAGGCAGCAGCGGCCAGCGCCATCGAACCGTCGAAGTCGTCGAGTGCGAGCTTCAGGTAGTTGGTGCCGATGGTGATGTTGGTCTCGCGGTCGTTGATCTGGCCGGGCGAGAAGTCGGTCATGCCGATCTTGCGGGCCGTCCAGCGCGCGGTGGCGGGCATGACCTGCATCAGGCCCGAGGCGCCGACGCCCGAGCGCGCATCCATGATGAAGCGGCTTTCCTGGCGGATCAGGCCGTAGACGTATGCCGGGTCTAGGCCGATGTCCTGGCTCTTGCGCAGCACCGTGTCGTGGAAGGGCATGGGAAAGCGCTGCTCCACGTCGACCACGCCCTTGGTGCGCTCGCTGGTGTTGATGCAGCGGTCCCACACCTCGCGCTGGCAGGCGAAGTCGGCTGCGGCCAGCAGCGCGCGGTCGTCCATGCCGCCCTTGTCGTGCAGGTTGGTGGCGTAGTTCCACTCGCGCGTGCCTTCGGGGCGCAGGCCGATGGCGATGGCGTAGAGGCCGCGGGCGAGCGCCGGGTTGTTGCGCGCGGCGGCTTTTTCTTCGGGCGTGAGTGGGTCGGGGCGCGTGGGCACCACGGTGCGCTGGCCGAGCTCCTCGAGCGCCAGCATCTCGTAGAAGCCGCGCGAGCCGGCGATGCTCTGGTAGAGGTCGCGGGCCTGCGCGCGGCGTTCGTCGCCGCCGGCGCTGGCCAGGGCGCGGGCCTTCCAGTAGACCCAGGTCGGCTCGAGCTGGGCGGTTTCGCTCATGGCGTTGATGGCGGGCGCCACCTCCTTCCACTGGCCGGCGCGCAGGGCGGCGCGCACGCGCCAGCCGAGCATGTCGTCGGACAGGTCGCTGTTCTTGGTGACGTTGGCGTAGTAAGTGCCGGCCTGCGGCCAGAGCTTGAGGGCGGCGGCGCGGCCGATGGTGCCCCAGAGCCAGTTGCGCTCTTCGGCGGAGAGCATCGGGCCCCACTTGCTGTCGAGCTGCGAGGCGGCGAGTTCGGGGTCAGCAATGCCGATCTTGATGAGCGCAAGCACCACCAGTTCCTTGCGCGACTTGGCGGCCACGAAGGCGCGGCCTGTCAGGAACTTGGCCGAGCTGGCATTGAGCTCCTCGAACAGCGGCAGCGCATCGGGCGCTGCGATGGTGACGGCGGCGCGCGCGGCCTGCGGGCGGTTGGCCTCGATGGCCAGGCGCGCTTTCTTCCAGGCGTCGTTGGTCGACATCAGGCGGGCGGCGACCATGCGGTCGGCGGCGGTGAGGCAGCCGTCGTCCAGGTCTTTCTGGGCGAACCAGTTGCGGCGCACCTCGTCGGCCTGTGCCTGCGTGGCGGTGCCGGTGCGCAGCGAGTCGACCAGGACCGCGTAGCAGCGCACCTGCGCGTCGTCGCCCATGCGGAAACCGTCGACCGAGGCGGTGAAGTTGTCCCAGTCGCGGCGCTGGCCGAGCAGCAGCAGCCAGTCGTTGCGCAGGCGGTCTTCCTGGTAGGTGCCGGGGTAGCGCGCGAAGAAGTCCTGCACTTCGTTGGCGGGGGCGTCCTGCAGGCGCGCCTTGAGTTCCCAGTAGGCGGCCCAGGGTTCCAGCGCATGGCCTCGGGCCTGCGGCAGCAGGGCGGTCAGGCGGGCCTTGTCGCCGCGCTGGAAGGCCTGCTTCATCTGGATCAGCACGTCGTCGTTGGTGTTGCTCTGGGCGGCTGCAGGTTGCTGCGACAGCAACGCGGCGAGGGCAAGAACAGTGGAAAAAACGAGTGCGGGTGCCGCGTTGCGCGGGTTGACGCGCGGGCGATGGCGCTTGGGTGCCAAAATGCTTGGGAACTGCATCGGGGGATTATGGACAAGTCAAAGGGTGCCGACACTTCGGCAACGGCGAGTTTTCTTAAGGAACAGTTGAGAAAGGCACTCATCGAGCAACGTCTTGCGATGCCCGACCGGCTGACACGCGCAGACCTTTTGCAGCGCGTGATGCGGATCTGGCTGGTCGGCCGGCCCGACACCGTGATTGGCGCCTACTGGCCCATCAAGGGCGAGTTCGATCCGCTGCCCGCCCTGCACCGCTGGAAGGAAGACGGCGAACTCATGGAAGAGACGCAGCGCCGGCGCATCGGACTGCCGGTGATCGACAAAGTCCACAAGACCCTGACCTTCCATGCCTGGTACCCGGGCTGCCAGATGGAAGAAGACGCCTACGGCATCCCCAAGCCCAAGGACACCGAGCTGATCGTGCCAACCCTGCTGTTCGTGCCCTGCGTGGGCTACAGCGCGGGCGGCTACCGGCTGGGCTACGGTGGCGGTTTCTACGACCGCACGCTGGCGGCGCTGGAGCCGAGGCCGTTCACGGTGGGACTGGGCTTCACCCACGGCTTTCTCGAAGACTTCGAGCCCGAGGCGCACGACCTGCCGCTCGACGCCATCCTCAACGACAACGGCGTGGTCTGGCCGACCAGCTGAGCTGTCGGCGTCAATCGATGTTGTCGACGGTGTCCGGGTCGGGCACCTCGCCGATGGTCTCGCGCGTGGTCTCGGACTGGAGCAGCAGCCAGTCGCAGAAGGCCCTGATCTCTGGCCGCAGCGCGCTGCGCGGCCCCGCAATGAGCCAGTAGGACATCGGCGAATCCATACGGTGCTGCGGCAGCACCTCGACCAGGTCGCCGTTGGCCAGACTCTCGGCAATGAGCGAGCTGCGCGCCAGCGTCACGCCCTGCCCGGTGAGGGCCGCCTGCACCATCTGGTAGGCGTAGTTGAAATAGAGCCAGCGCTTGGGCTGCGCGCGTTCCAGCCCGTTCACCTCGAACCAGCGGCGCCAGGTCAGCCATTCCAGGTGCGTGCGGTGCGCATCGCCGGCCTCGATCAGCGTGAACTGGGTGATGTCGGCAGGCGTCCTGATGGGCGGGCTGCTCTTCAGCAGCCAGGGGCTGGCCACCGGCGTCAGCGTTTCGCCGAACAGGCGCACGGCGCCGGCCGTCATGGACTCGCGCGGGCCGTAGCGCAGGGCGATGTCGACGTCGGCCACTTCGAGGTCGACCGCCACGTCGCTGGCGTCGATGCGGATGTCGATCTCGGGGTTGTCGCGCTGGAAGGCCTCCAGCCGCGGGATCAGCCACATCGAGGCGAACGAGGCAAACGTGGTCAGCGACACGCTCTGCCGCCCCGCGCTCTGGCGAATCTGGCGCACGGCCGTGTCGATGCGCGGCAGCGACTGCTGCACCGCCAGCAGCAGCAAAGCCCCCGCGCTCGTGAGCTCCACCGCGCGCGTATGGCGCAGGAACAGGGCGACGCCCACCTCTTCTTCCAGCGACTGGATCTGGCGGCTCACGGCCGACTGGGTCAGCGCCATTTCTTCAGCTGCGGCGCGGAAGTTCAGGTGCCGGGCCACCGCCTCGAAGGCGCGCAGGTGCCCGGCGGAGATCGGACGGGAGCGCAGATGGGTTTGCGAATGTTGCATGGGTATGACTTTTCGGGGTCGCCTGGCGCCAGGATCGATTGATGCTGAACGCGCATCAGTAGGCTACCTCGTTTTCATTGGACCGCCAACGCCGTAGAAACGATCATTCATTCCCGAACTGCGCTATTGCCACTTTCTGACAAGCGCTTCGGCAAAGCCAAGGAGTTACATCATGTCCACCGCCGTCTGCACCACCGAATCGCTCTCGTCCCTGTCCGTTCCCGCCCGCACCGCCGCCGTTCCGCCGGCCGTTCGTCGTGGCGCCTGGCAGATCGCGCCCGGCGAGGCGATGAGCCTGAAGGCGCGGGCGGCCAGCATCCTGCGGGTCAAGCAGGGCCGGGTGTGGATCACACCCGATGCCACGCTCAAGAACCCCAGCGAAGACCTGGTGCTCGCACCCGGCGAATCGCTGACGGTGGCCGCGGGCCAGCGCATCGTCATGGAGGCGTGGGACGGCTACGGCGCGACCTACAGCTGGGACAACGCCTGATCGGCCGTCTATCCTCCATGTGCTCAAAGGGCGGCTCCGGCCGCCTTTTTCTTTTTCAGCCGTTGATGTCGAAGCTGGGCACCAGGGCCAGAAAGTGCCGCAGCGCCGCCTCGCCAATCAGCACATGCACGCCGGCCATCAGGTCGGGGCCTTCGCATTCGGCCAGCCCCATGCCGAAACCGCTGTAGCGCCGGGCCGCCAGCGGGGCTTCGTAGACCACCCTGACATCGACATGGCGCGGGTCTTCCTCGATCTGCTGCATCAGCGCGTTGATGGCTTCGGGCGGGCCTTCCAGGTGCTGGCAGAAACGCTGCCCGTCGAACACCAGCAGGCCGGTGATGTCGCGCTCCGCGTTGCGCATGCGCGCCCGGGAGGTGATCGAGCCCACGGTGCCCGGGGGCAGGTCCTGGGCGAGCGTGCTGCAATAGAGCACTTCGTAGAGCGGGAGCCTTGGTTCTTCTGTCATGCGTATTGGGGAGGAAAGCGGTGCGAAGTGTAGGCAGCCCCGGGACGCCGCGAAATGTCAAAAGACACAGGCGAAGCGCCTATAGTGAAGCGTGAAATTCGAGGACTACCCCGCTGCTGCAGCGCCTCCCCAGGGCGTGAACTCGTGCGACCAGTGCGCATTGCGACGGCTCGATGCCTTCCTGCCGCCTTCCGGCGAAGAGTTGCAGGCCATCCAGTCCTTCCGCGTCGGCACCCGGCGCGTGGAGGCGGGCAGTTCGATCATCGACGAGCACCGGCCGAGCCCGCAGCTCTTCACCCTCTATTCAGGCTGGGCCTTTCGCTACAAGACGCTGAGCGACGGCCGGCGGCAGATACTGAGCTTTTTGCTGCCCGGCGATTTCCTCGGCCTGCAGGATGAGTTCGCCGAGGGCCAGACGCACGGCGTCGAGGCGGTGACCGACGTCACGCTGTGCGCCTTCTCGCGCGACCGGCTGTGGGACCTGTTCCATGCCCAGCCCAAGCTGGGCTACGACATCACCTGGCTTGCCGCGCGCGAGGAAAAGATGGTCGATGACAACCTCGTCACCACCGGCCGGCGCAATGCCGGCGAGCGCGTGGCCATGCTGCTGATGCACCTGTATCGCCGCGCACAGGGCGTGGGCATGGTGCGCGACGGCTGGGTCGAGTTTCCGTTCAACCAGCAGCACATCGCCGACGCGCTGGGGCTGTCGCTGGTGCACACCAACAAGACGCTGCGGCGGCTGCAACGGCTGGGGCTCTACAAGATCGACGCCGGCTGGCTGCGCATCATGGAGCCGCACGCGCTGGAAACGCTGGGCGACTACTTCGAGCGCCCGATGCGGCCGACGCCAATGATCTGATCCGCCACAAGGCCTTCAGCGCGTGGCCACCAGCTGGCGCAGGTCGTTTTCGTAGGCCTGCAGCCGGCGCACCGCCTGCGCGCGCTGGCTGGCAGTGGTGTCGTTGTGCAGCGCCGCCGTGTTGCGGCAGCCCTCCTGCAGCAGGGCCTGCTGCTGGTCGCGCCAGGGTCCGGGCGGCGGTTCGGCGATGCGCTGGATGTAGCCATGCAGCGCGGCGCGCGCTTCGGCCGGCGACGGCTTGCTGGCCACGAAGCCGCGCAGCAGCACCAGCGCCTCCTGTTGGCGCTTGCGGCGCTCGGCGTCCGCCAGCCGTGGGTCGAACACCGACTGCGCGACCTGCTGCCTCAGCAGATCGCGCTGCTCCGTGCTGAGCCGGCCATAGAAGTCTTCGGTGCGGTCGAGGAACTGGTCGTAGCGCTTTTCCTGCACCTGCGCCGGGGTGCGGTCGAGCCAGTCCTTGCGGTACTCGGCGTTGTTCTTCGCATATTTGCGCTCCAGCTGTTGCAGCTGCGCGTCGGTCAGGCTCAGCGCCAGCTCGGTGCCGGCGGGCTCGGCGCGTTCGGTAACCGCCAGCAGGCGCTCGCGGACGCGGTCGGCCATGGCGCAGACCTGCGCCGGCGTCACCTCGCCCGGCGCCAGCGCCTGCGCTTCCTGCAGCAGCGAGGCGATGCGCGGCAGCTCGTTCTGGCGGTGCCAGGCCAGTAGCTGGTCGAGCTCGTCGCGCACCTTCGGGGTCTGCGCGCCGTCGAAGTCCAGGTAGCCGTCGAGCCACCAATAGCTCACTGTGGGCAGGTTGTTGTAGGCCAGCTTGATTGCGCTGCAGGCGCCCAGGGCGGCGGCGATGAGCAGCACGCCGATAATTCGCGCCACTGCAGCGCAACGAAATCGGGAAGAAAAACGCATGAATCAGACTCCGCAACAAGACAGCCGGGGGCCGGTCGACGTCGTCATCATGGCGGCCGGCAAGGGCACGCGCATGAAAAGCAGACTGCCCAAAGTGTTGCATCGATTGGGCGGCCGCGCACTGCTGGCCCACGTGGCAGGCACCGCCGCACGCATTGGCGCGCGCGACGTGGTGGTCATCACTGGCCACGGCGCGGCCGAAGTCGAGGCCTCGCTGAACAGCGGCATCGAGGGCGCCACCCTGCGCTTTGCGCGCCAGGAGCCGCAACTCGGCACCGGCCACGCGGTGCAGCAAGCCGCGCCACTGCTGCCGGACGACGGCACGGTGGTCGTGCTGTCGGGCGACGTGCCGCTGATCGGCGAAGACACGCTGCGCGCGCTCATCGCGGCCAGCGCGGGCAGCAAGCTGGCGCTGCTGACCATCGAATTCGACGACCCGAGCGGCTACGGCCGCGTCATCCGCGCGGCGGGTCAGGGCGAGGTCACAGCAATCGTCGAGCACAAGGACGCTACCGAAGCGCAGCGCGCCGTGCGCGAGATCTACAGCGGCGTGATGGCCGTGCCCGCGCGCCTGCTCAAGGGCTGGCTTGCGCGGCTGGACAACAAGAACGCCCAGGGCGAGTACTACCTGACCGACGTGGTGAAGTTCGCCGCCGCCGACGGCGTGCCCGTGGTTGCACACATCACCACTGATGCGCTGCAGGTGGCCGGCATCAACAGCCCGGCCCAGCTCGCGGCGCTCGAGCGCGCTTGGCAACTGCGGCAGGCGAATGCGCTGATGGAGCAGGGCGTGCGCCTGGCCGACCCGGCGCGCTTCGACCTGCGCGGCACGCTCGAATGCGCGGCCGACGTGGAGATCGACGTCAACTGCGTGTTCGAAGGCGCGGTGTCGCTGGGCGAGGGCGTGCGCATCGGCGCGAACTGCGTCATTGCCAATGCGCGCATCGAGGCGGGCGCGGTGATCCACCCGTTCACGCACATCGAAGGCGAGAAGGCCGGCGTGACGGTGGGTGCGGGCTCGCTCATCGGCCCGTTTGCGCGGCTCCGGCCCGGCGCACAGCTGGGCGCAGAGGTGCACATCGGCAATTTCGTCGAGGTCAAGAACTCGACGCTGGCGGCCGGCGCCAAGGCCAACCACCTTGCCTACCTCGGCGATGCCACCGTGGGCGAGCGCGTGAACTACGGCGCGGGCAGCATCACCGCCAACTACGACGGCGCCAACAAGCACCGCACCGTGATCGGCGACGACGTGCATGTGGGCAGCAACTGCGTGCTGGTGGCGCCCATCACCATCGGTGCGGGCGGCACCATCGGCGGCGGCTCGACCATCAACAAGTCGACCGAGCCGGGCGCACTGACCGTGGCGCGAGGCAAGCAGGTGAGCTTTTCGAACTGGAAGCGCCCGCAAAAGAAGCCGAAGGCCTGACGGTTCTCAGGCAGGGGGTGCCAGCGGCACCCTGGGCTCGAACTTTGCGCGCTTCAGGCTGAAGAAGGCCTTGACGTTGCGCACGTTCGCGTCGGCCGTGAACAGGCGCTGCGTGAGCGCGCCGTAGTCGGGCATGTCGCGTGCGGCCACGATCAGCACGAAGTCCGGGCCGGGCGACACGCGCCAGCATTGCTGCACTGCGTCGTCGGCGATGACGCGGGCCTCGAAGGCGTCGAGCGAGGCGGCGTCCTGCCGGTCGAGCGAGATTTCGATCACCGCCTGCAGGCCGTGGCCCAACGCTGCGGCGAGCCGGTCGGGCGACAGCAGTGCGACCTGGCGTTCGATCAGGCCTTCTTCTCGCAGCCGTTGCACGCGGCGCAGGCAGGTGGGCGGAGAAATGCCGACGTCGGCGGCTAGGCGCTGATTGGTCTGCGAGGCGTCGCGCTGGAGGGCGTCGAGCAGGCGCAGGTCGATTGAATCCAGGGAGATTGATTCCATATTAAGTGAAATTATGGAATAAAAGTCCAAACGCAAGAAGTGGGGAAATAAAAGTCCGAAATATATGAAATTTCGAATGCATATTTCTTTCGCGCCTTCCTACCATCGAGGCTCTTCTTCATTCAAAGGCAGCTCACCATGTGCGGCATCGTCGGGGCAGCGTCCCATCGCAACATCGTTCCGGTCCTGGTCCAGGGCCTTCAGCGGCTCGAATACCGCGGCTATGACTCGTGCGGCGTGGCGGTGCATGCCGGCGGCCTGACGCGGGCGCGCACCACTTCGCGCGTGGCCGACCTCGTGGCGCAGGTGCGCGACGACAAGGTCGAGGGCCTCACCGGCATCGCCCACACGCGCTGGGCCACGCACGGCGCACCGGCCGTGCACAACGCGCACCCGCATTTCAGCCACGGCCCCGGCGCCGATGCGCAGACCGCGCGGCCGGGTCGCATCGCGCTCGTGCACAACGGCATCATCGAAAACCACGAAACGCTGCGCGCCGCGCTCGAAGCCAAGGGCTATGCCTTCGAAAGCCAGACCGACACCGAAGTCATCGCCCACCTCGTCGACAGCCTCTACGACGGCGACCTGTTCGAAGCCGTGAAAGCTGCCGTGCTGCAGCTGCACGGCGCCTACGCCATCGCCGTGATCTGCCGCGACGAGCCGCAGCGCGTGGTCGGTGCGCGTGCGGGCTCGCCGCTGATCCTCGGCGCGGGCAAGGACGGCGCAGAGAACTTCCTCGCCAGCGACGCGATGGCCCTGGCCGGCGTGACCGACCAGATCATCTATCTGGAAGAAGGCGACGTGGTCGACGTGCAGCCGGGCAAGTACTGGATCGTCGACAAGAACCACAAGCCGGTCACGCGCCAGGTGCGCACCGTGCTCGCCCACAGCGGCGCGGCCGAGCTCGGCCCGTACCGCCACTACATGCAGAAGGAAATCTTCGAGCAGCCGCGCGCCATCGGCGACACGCTCGAAGGCGTGGCAGGCATCGTGCCCGAGCTGTTCGACGGCATCGGGCAGGACGGTGCGACCGGCGCCAGTGCCTACCGCGTGTTCCAGGACATCGACAAGATCCTCATCCTCGCCTGCGGCACCAGCTACTACAGCGGCTGCACCGCCAAGTACTGGCTCGAAGGCATCGCGAAGATTTCCACGCAGGTCGAGATCGCCAGCGAATACCGCTACCGCGACTCCGTGCCCGACCCGAAGACGCTGGTCGTCACTATCAGCCAGTCGGGCGAAACCGCCGACACGCTGGCCGCGCTGAAGCATGCGCGCTCGCTCGGCATGGAGCAGACGCTGACCATCTGCAACGTCGCCACCAGCGCGATGGTGCGCGAGTGCAAGCTGGCGTACATCACGCGCGCAGGCGTCGAAATCGGCGTCGCTTCGACCAAGGCCTTCACCACGCAGCTCGCGGGCCTCTTCCTGCTCACGCTCGCCATCGCGCAGGCCAAGGGCCGGCTGAGCGACGCCGACGAGGCGCGCTACCTGAAGGAAATGCGCCACCTGCCCGTCGCGCTGCAGTCGGTGCTGGCGCTGGAGCCGCAGATCATCGGCTGGGCCGAAGACTTCGCGCGCAAGGACAACGCGCTGTTCCTCGGCCGCGGGCTGCACTACCCGATTGCGCTCGAAGGCGCGCTCAAGCTCAAGGAAGTGACCTACATCCACGCCGAGGCCTACGCCGCCGGCGAACTCAAGCACGGCCCGCTCGCGCTGGTGACGAGCGAGATGCCCGTGGTGGCGGTGGCGCCGAACGACGCGCTGCTCGAAAAGCTCAAGAGCAACCTGCAGGAAGTGCGCGCGCGCGGCGGCGTGCTCTACGTGCTGGCCGACGGCGACACGAAGATCAAGAGCAGCGACGGGCTGCACGTGATCCGCATGCCGGAGCACTACGGCGCGTTGTCGCCGATCCTGCATGTGGTGCCGCTGCAGCTGCTGGCGTATCACACGGCATGCGCGCGGGGGACCGATGTCGACAAGCCGCGCAACTTGGCGAAGAGCGTGACTGTGGAGTGATCCGGAGACAGCGCATCGACTGATGTTCTTTGCCATTAATGTCTGAGACAGCGCATTAAAGTCCGAGACAGCGCATTAATGATTGAGACGTGGCCGCCGGTAAGCAACGCCAAGCAGTCAACTCTGTGTTGTTTACCGTCGAAAATTGACCCAGCTAGCGCAGTAATTTCCGTCTAAGACTGACCCACGTAAAACCCTACCCTGCTGTTTTTTAAAGCAGGGGATCCTAGGAGTGATAGACGTGGCGACATTGAGTGTCATCAGACGTTGGGCCCTGCGCGAGCAGATGTCCATCCGCGAGATAGCCAGGCGTACAGGCCTGTCTCGCAACACCGTAAAGAAGTACCTGCGAGGCGGCGAAGAAATGCCGCGCTACGCCAAGCGGACGGGCTCGAGCAAGCTCGATCCCTATGCCGAGAAGCTCGCGACCTGGCTCGCGATCGAGGCCACCAAATCGCGGAAACAGCGGCGCAATCTGCGGCAGATCCACACAGCTTCAGGTTCAAAAACAGTTCTGCAAAGCCTCAACCTAAAAAGGAGAACACCAAGCACTTATCCACACCGTGAAGCCTTCAAGCTCACAAAGCGGGTGGGTCAGTATTCAATGGAAATCTAGGGTCAGAGATCGGCGGAATTCAACAGGCGGATCGTTCGCTTTTTCGCGCCCGAGCTGCACGCGGCTGTAGGTCAGGCTGAGTTCTCGCAGGACGTTGTTCTCGGTGCCGGTGCGATACCCCATCGCCTTGATCAAGGGTGCGATCACTTCCTCGCGAACGTCAGCTTCGTTCATCGCGTCGAAAACAGGTGCTCCAAGTTCCATCGCTAGTCCCTCCAGTTCGCAGCGTAGCGCAACGCCACCCTAGTGGGGATGTGGTGCCGGACTTCAGATGGATCGACCAGCTGTCATGGGTTAGAACCTACCGCGGTCAGACAAATCTGCTACTACTACGATGAGCCTCTCGGAAGCGCATGCCGAACTTGGTGTCTCTGCCGATGACCGGCGCACCGCCATGCACCTGCTTGCGCGTCGGAGGATTCATTGTTCGCCCTTAGATCAGCGTCGCGTAGGTCGTCGCGTCAAGCGTGTGCCATAGTCTGCCTAGTTCCCTTCAGACGCAATGGGTTTTACTTGAACGCAAGAGAAGAGATCAGTCGAGGGTGGGCGCGCTGGACAGCCCGCACTTTCAGGATGCGCTATCCGCAATACGAGACTCGGCTGTACGAGGATTCGACAGGCTTTGTGCTGCACAGCAACATCCCGAACGAAGACCTAGTTGCGGTCCAGGCTGTTGTTGACCACGAGATCCGACCTGTCACCTGCCGCCTGCGACTCGTCAACGCGATTCACGCCGGTGCCACGCCCATCGACGTCACGCAGGACTATGAAAAGGAGCTATGGCTTCATGATTCGCCCTTGTCTGTACCTGCTTTGAACCAGCTTCTTGGTCTTGCTGATCCGGACGTACCAATGGGAGGGCTTGACGCTACTCCCGACGGTGGGTGGCTTTTCAAGAGCTTCGAGGCCTTGGACGAAGTCCAGCGCAACCAATTGCGCTCAGCCATGAAGACGCTGGGGTTCACTGCAGATGTGCAGTTCGAAACGGTGCCCCGGCCCGACCAGAATCCGCCACGACCCTCAGGAGGCGTGGCGGATTTCGATCTTTCACTGGTGTCATCCCGATCCGAACGCCTGGGCCCTGGGGTAAGGCTGCTGCTCGCACAGGATGAGGACGAGTGGCGGGTGTTTCTCAAGCAGCGGGGCATGCGGGAGCCGATGCAGCCAACCATCGACGAGAGCGGAGATTGCCTCTTCGATGCGGCAGACAAAAGTGATGTGCGCCTTTCTGAGTTGCTGACACTGTACGAGCGCGTAAACCTCATTCCGGACCACAGCGATCCCAGTTGGATGCAACGCCACGGCATCGGCATAGTGGACTTGCAGGAACTGATAGGGCTCGGGCGCTGCAAGATCATCCTGCCGTTTTCGGCGGCGCGATATGCGCCTGCGTTGCTTGAGGCGGTCGCCGAGGTCGACCGGGAGGCGCTTGTGTTGTCGCGCTCACTTGCTAGGCGGACGATCATTGCCGGGCAGGCCAAAGATCCGTTGCTCTACGGACCTTTCACCGCATCCCAGAGAGCCGGAATGCTCTCGTTGCTTCACCTCACCACAAGTGGCGCCGCGGGTGCTGAGGGCGTCTTGAGCCAAAGCTACGCGTCGATCCTGCGGGATCAGCACTATGCCTTCATGATGAATGGCGCGACCGCCTGTTTGGGCGGCGGGATCGGCGCCTATCTAGGCGAGTTGATCTTCCGATTGAAAGGTAAGGATGCGCGGCTGGAACTTAGTACCGCGGGCGCGGCGGTGGAGTGGGCACTGGGACTTGGTGCGGCGCTCATCCCCCGCAGTTTTTCGGGGGGCTATGACGAAACCGGCAATTGCCACACAGTGGCTAGCTTCATAAGCCGCTCGCAAGGGAAGCCCGTCGATCCGGTCGCACCGCGTATGCACACGCTTGTCGATGGCCTGTTGGCGCTCGCCGACGTGCCCGCCATGGAGGTCGCGCGCAACTTCAAGGGGGCTCCAGCCCATCGGTTCCGAACTCTCGCCGCACGCCTTATGCGCCAGGCTCCGTCCCTGGAGTCCATGGAAGAGGTGGTCCAACAGATCAACGCCGAGACACAGAAATTTGAGCGCCGCCGAGACCGGCTGAAAAAATGGCAACTCGACACAGTCGCCGTGGGAGTGCTGGCAAAGCCAGTGGCAGATGCTTTCGATGCCCGTTTCGGCTACTACGCTTCGGTGGGCGCATCTGTTCTCTACAACCTCCTTTCTGCGCGGGCTCCTGAGCGGGTAAAGGAGGAGGTAGGCACGGTCACGGCGGTCATGCAAGGACTGATGCTAGGTGCCAGCCTGGATGCAGTAATCGTCAGCCGTTCTCGCGCACGACTTCCGAACGGCTGACTCGGTCAAGCGGATTTCAAAAACAGCTGAATCCTCACGACTCGATGTCCGCCTCGAGGACGCAAGGAGTTCCGTCGGGCAGATGGATGACCAGGCGCCCTCGATGGCCCAGCTTCTTGGCTGCCGTATTAACCGCGATCACCAGATGGCGCATGGTGCTGGAGCCGGTATCGGCCTGGAATTGTGGAATCACGTAGTGAGCGACGAAATCGATGATCTGACCGAAAGCCTGGTGATCGCCATCGGCCGCCGCCACGCTCACGCGGATGGCCAGTGCGTCCAACAGATTGTCTGTAACGTTTGCATGTTTGAAATTTAGAGCCGCTGTCCTCCCGACCGGCATCGCGTTGATCTGGTAGCTCTCGGGGAATTCGAAGGACACCATGCCCCGTACCCGCTTGTCGATGTTGGCCTGGTCAAGTTCGATCCAGAAGCGCAGGATCTGACGCGCGTGGGTGCGCCACCCATCGTCACCAATGTTTGCGACACTGAACGCGAGGATCGGTGGCCCTAATGTCAGCACGACCTCCTCCTCGCTGCCGTGTCGCGCGGAAAACGAAGGGGCGGGACCGCCCGGTTGCAGGGTGACGCGCAGTGCATTGAGATGGGTGATTTGGACCAACTCAGCCGTCTGATAGATCGCAATGTCGCCCGTGCGCTTTTTGACGTGGACGAAGATTAATGGGTAGCGATGCGCGCATAGCCACTTCACGGAGTCTTGGCCTTCGTAGGAGCCAAAGTCATCGGTGCTTTTGACCTGCGCAAGGTAGTAGTTACGAATGGACAAGCGCTGGCCGATACGCTCACCAAGGGCGCACTGCAGATCGATTCCCACATCTTCCTGTCGCGGCAGAAGTGCTGCCATGCCGAGTGCGGAAAGCGCATACTGAGCTATGTACTCAGAGCGGGATCCTTCGTGGAGATTGGCGGCGAGTGAGCCAGTTTGAGGCATGGCAGTTGATCCAAGGTGACGAGTTCGGCGGGTCTCTAGATGGGCGCGCTCGGGTCTTCCGGACACTCCTCTCGGAGGGCTAAGAGTCTTGTCTAGCGGCCCCTAGGCCGATCAGGCCGAGCGATCTAGGCATTGGCGGCTGCACATGTCTCAGACATTTGTGGACGGGTTCGAGACAAAATTCCCGTGTCGCGGACCTCGTCTCGGACTTTAAACTCAGATCGTAGGGTTCGAGATGTGCACTCTCATACACATGTGTGTCTCAGACTTCAACGGCGACGAACAACTGACTGGAGCCGTTCATGCGTGAAGAAGTCCAATACGACCGCGCTGCCGACATCCCCGGCCTCGTCCTGAGCACGGCCCGGTTTGCCGAGTTCCGGTTCGAGCCTCACTACCACCTCGACTGCCACATAGCGCTCGTCACCGATGGCGTGCAGCGCCAGACTTATCAGGGCGAGTCGCTGCTGCTTTCACGCGGTGCAATCCAGCTGATGCCCGCGGGTGAGGTTCATGACGGAACGGCGGGCGCAGATGAGTCGTACACGCTGCATACCTTCCGCATCTCGCCTGCATTGCTGGCGGGCCTGGGTGAAGAAGTTACCGGCAGTCACTACCTTCCCCCACAGCCTGCGATGGTGCTGAGGGACGCTCACCTTGCAAGCGAGCTGCTGAGGGCGCACGCGAGCCTTCGGCACGCACCGGCCGATCCGCTGCTGAACGAAGCCCGAGTGATGGACTTGTTCGAGTCCATCTTTTCCCGCCTGCTGCGCCCCGCGCCCCAGATCGTCGCCGGGACATTGTCGCCGCAGCAGTTCGGACTTGCCCGGGACTTCATGGAGGCGAACATTGCCGACAAGATCGTCCTGGAGGACCTGGCCGTCCTGCTCGGCCTGGAGCGTTTTCGATTCCTGAAGCTCTTCAAGCGCACAGTCGGCATGACACCCCACGCCTGGTTGCTGCGATTGCGGCTCGAGCGCGCAGTGGAACTGATCCGGGTGAACCGCGACATGGCAATCACCGATGTTGCGCACGCCGTCGGGTTCTTCGATCAGAGCCATTTCACCCGCGCGTTCAGTCGGGCTTACGGCGTGACCCCGGCGCGCTTTCAGCGGCCCGGCGTCAATTTTTTACAAGGCGACTTCGTCATCGGTCAGTAGTCTTCCGTGTCTTGGCGTCCATCCAACTGCACGGCACCGAATGACCACCTTCAGTTTTCTCGACGACTACAGCGAGGGCGCGCATCCCGACATCCTGCGCGCGCTCACCGACTCCAACCTGGTGCAGCAGGCGCCCTACGGAGACGACGCCTACTCAGCAAAGGCCAAGGCGCAAATCAGGTCGCGCCTGGGCGAGGGCTTCGATGGCGCGATCCACTTCGTCGCCAGCGGGACCATGGCAAACATCGTCTCGATATCGAGCTGCCTTCGCCCCCATGAAGCCGTGATTGCCGTGGGCTCCGGCCACATCGTCGTGCGCGAGGCCGGTGCCATCGAGGCGACCGGGCACAAGCTCATCGTGGTTCCGGCGGTCGATGGAAAGATCACCCCGCAGGCGATCGAGGAGGCGCTTGCCTCCAACGCGCACTTTCCGCACATGGCCAAGCCGCGGCTCATCTACCTTTCCAACGCGACGGAAACGGGCACCATCTACACGCTCGCGGAGCTGCAGAAAATCTCGGCCCTTGCCAGGCAGCGGGGCCTTCTACTTTTTCTCGACGGTGCGCGCCTTGGTGCCGCACTGGCTTCGCACAAGAACGACGCGAGCCTGGCCGACATTGCCGCGCTGGCCGACATTTTCTGGATTGGCGGGACCAAGGTCGGTGCGCTGCTGGGAGAGGCCATCGTGGTCTGCAACCCTGCGCTGAAGGAAGACTTCGCAATTCATCTCAAGCAGCGCGGCGGCATGCTGGCGAAGGGGCGGTTGCTGGGCATCCAGTTCCAGGAGCTGTTCGGCGCCGCCAATCTGTTCACGTCGATGGCGCGGCACGCCAATGCAATGGCGGCGAAGCTTGCATCCGGCATCACCTTGGCGGGCCACGCACTGGCCGCGGATACCGAGACCAATCAGGTGTTTCCCATCCTGCCGGACCCGGTGATCGCTGCGTTGCAGAAAGACTTCGCGTTCTATGTGTGGGGAAGGGCGAACGACGGCCACTCCGTGATCCGCCTGGTCACCTCATGGGCAACGGACGAAAGCCAGGTCGACTTGTTCCTGTCTCGTCTCGCCATTGCCGGTAGCGGTGCGTGAGCCGCCGCGTTCTTGCAAGCATCAAGATCGTGCTGACGAGCGGCGAAGAGGTCCGCTGATTCGATCGCCCTTCGCAGCGCCTGACTAGCCGGTCTTCAAAGGCCCGGCAAACCTGTAAGCACTGAGGATGATTCCGGACGGCATTGCTTTCGTGCTGACGAGTTCGAAGGAGCGCGGTGGCGTTCCCTCCGCAAAGAGGCGCTTCCCGGTGCCCAGCAGGACCGGATAGACGACCAGCATTGCTTCATCTGCAAGCCCATGCTCGAGCAGCGTCGATGTCAGCGTGGAGCTGCCCCAGAGGACGAGGTCAGGGCCAGCCTGAGACTTGATGCGTTGAATGCTCTCGACGATGTCCGGTCCAAGGCCTTCGAACGGGCCCCACTCCAGGCTTTCCGGACGGTGGGTAACGACATACTTGGTGGCCGCATTCAAGCTATCCGCCATCGGGCTGCTCGGTGCCTTTGGCCAGAAGCCCGACCACATGTCGTAGGTGCGACGACCGAGCAGCAGATCGAAGCGCCCGCCGTGCGCGGCGAAGACTTCATCCCGGCCCGCGGGCGTCCGATAGGGTGCGGTCCAGTCAGCGTAGGGAAAGTCGTCTTCGCCGGAGGACTGGATTACGCCGTCCAGCGAGATGTGCTCCATGATCTTGAGCTTTCTCATTCGGGTCTCCTTGCTTGGGGCCGATAGTACCCATCCGCACGAAACAGGATGACAAGTCCGGAAATCAGAAAGTACACAGCCCCGACAGCCGCATAGCCGCCAAAGGTTTGCACAACGGGCGCCGCACTGCCTTGCTGCGCCACAAAAAATCCCCCGGCCAGCGCAGACTGCGCCCCGCTCAGCATCATCACCCACTGCCCTCGATCGCTCTTGCGGCGACGAATGGCCGTCGCCAGTTGAAGCAGGCCCGCAACGATGGCCCACACCCCGAAGATCACCAAAATGATCTGCAGCTCGAGCACAAGCGAAACCACCACGGCAACCGTGACCAGCCCGCTCATCCAGGCATTCAGAACCTGCGTGGGGTTGGCCTTTGCGCCCCCCGTCATCCTGGCGTCCAGCAGGTTTGCCAGCGCATCCCATGCGGGATAGACGATCAGCAGGCCGCTTGCGAGTGCGGGCGACCCCTTGGCTACGGTGAACGCCAGCGCGACCCACGCGAAGGAAAAGGCGGCGCGAATGAAGTAGAGCTTGCGCAGCCACGCGGCTCGCTGAAGAGGGGACTGGTTGGTGTTGGACATGGCATTGGCGGTGAAGACCGCGAGATCGGGTAGGTAGGAAGGTCGCAGCCCCTTGAGCGGGGTCGGTGCAGGAGATTCTGTTTCGGCGGCACCAGGCGCGGTATCGGTCGAATGACCGACAGGCCCCGAAAAAGAGCGACTGTGCGATGCTGGGCTTTTGCCGCAGCCATTTCATGTCCGACGACACGACCATTGCCGTTTTCGACGCAGTCCGCGCGCTTGCTTTCATCGGCGATCTGAGCATGGGCCAGCCGACCGACCATTCGCTGCGCACCGCGTGGCTTGCCGGAATGATCGCGACGCAGGCCCGCTGCGACCCAGCGCAGGTCGAGGCCGCCCGGCACGTCGCGCTGCTGCGCTGGTCGGGTTGCACTGCCAATGCCCAGGAGTTCGCGGACTTTCTGGAGGACGACGTGCAGGGGCGAAGCGCCCTTCTTGCATCGCAAAAGCCGCGAACGGCGCAGCAGCCGCCCCGCGGCGTGCCCATTCCCAACGCCATGCTCGTCATGGCCAACATCCATTGCGAAATCGCCGGCGACATCGCGAACACGCTGGGCTTGGGCGCCGATACCGAAGCGGCGCTGCGCGCCATCTTCGAGACCTACGACGGCGGCGGCGTGCCCGGCCTTCTGCAAGGCAACGACGTGCCGCTTGCGACGTACGTCGTGGCCCTGGCGAGCGACCTCGAGATTTTCAGCCGCCTGTACGGATTCGACGAAGCGCTCGCGCTAGCCCGCGGACGCGCAAACAGCGTTTACCCCGGCTTCCTTGTCGACGCCAGCGCACCGTGGGTCTCGACGTGGATGAAAGCGCTGGATTCCGCCGCTCCGCCGTGGACCGGCGTTACCGACCCGCCCGCTTCGATGCTTCGGCGCGTCGGGCTGGAGCTCGTGGGCGACGTGATCGATCTCAAGCTTCCCTGGATGACGGGTTACTCGCGTCGCGTGGCCCAACTGGCGCGCGATTGCAGCGCGCGTGCCGGCCTGGACGAGGCCTTGTGCCACCGCACGTACAAGGCTGCGTTGATCCACGGCATCGGGCGGGCGTCGGTGCCCAACGCCATCTGGAATGCGCCCGAACCGCTGCCAGCCTCGTCACTGGAACGCCTGCGGCTCGTGCCGTACTGGACCTCCCGCGCCGCCGGACAAATCGACGGACTTGCGCTCGAAGCAGAAATTGCATCCTTCGCCTTCGAACGGTGCGATGGCTCCGGCTATTTCCGCGGCCGATCGGGTGCGGCGATGCCGCAGGAGGGGCAGATCGTTGCCGCAGCCGAGCAGTGGGTTTCTCTTCGAACCCGCCGTCCGTGGCGAGCGGCGTTCACCGAAGCAGAGGCGCTCGATCGCATGAAGGAAGAGGCCGAGGCGGGCCGCTTCGACCAGGAAGTCATCGCTGCGTTGCTCGCCAGTGTTCTGTCGCATACGTATACGCATATGCCCGCGAAGCCTGTGGCGCCGGCGCGCGGCGAGCAGTCTTTGTCAGAGCGCGAACTGGAGGTTCTGCGCTGCATCAGTCGGGGCGACAGCACCAAGCAGGTTGCTCGTGCGCTGGGCATCAGTCCGCGCACGGTGCGAACGCATGTCGAACGTCTGTTCCTCAAGCTCGAATGTTCGACGCGAGCGGCCGCTACTTTGAAGGCAGCGACCAGGGGGCTTATTTGACGAGACCTCGGGCATGGGTGACCCCAGTCCTTGCGGGACTCCTGAGCAAGCTCGCCACGCTCCCGGCCAATGCAGCCAGGGCCGCCACCGCCAGGCCCCAGTGCACCGCGCTGTGGGACGGCAGCAGCCCGAACATCAAACTCATCAACAGGCTGCCAAGCGTCAACCCTGTGAGCCGGGCGGTGCCTTGCGCGCCACCGGCCGCGCCGCTGCGCTCCTTGGGTGCTGAAAGCAGCATGTTCTGGTTGTTGGGCGTCTGGAAGAAGCCGAAGCCCAGGCCGGCGAGGCTCGTGAACACGGCGATCGGCAAGGCCGGGTTGCTGCCGTGCAGCGGCCACAAGGCACACAGGGCCAGGCCGCTCGCGAAACAAGCGCTTCCAGCTGCGCACAGCCATGCGCTCGGCACGCGCTGGGCCAGGCGCGCCGACAGCGGCGCGGCCAGCATCACCGCCAGAGGCCAGGGGGTCATCAAGAGGCCGGCGGTCACCGCGCTCTGGCCCAGCTCGTGCTGGATGTAGAACGGCAGCGCGACAAGGCCGGCCATCTGGCCGGTGAAGCAGCACACGGAGGCAATGACCGAGACCCGAAAGGAATGCACGCGCAGCAGGTCGAGCGGGATCAACGGCGCCGCCTTCGGCATCTCGCGCCGTACCAGCAGGATCATGCAAACGGCCGACAACACGAGCAACGCGCCGCCGTGCAACGGATGCACCACGAGCCGGTCGCTCCCGAGCACGAAGGCGGCGAACATGACCGCGTTGAGCGCGATGCTCCACACGTCGATGCGGCGCTCCGAGCGCGGCGGGCTCGGCAACCCCGCGCAGGCGGCGAGCACGACGAGGCCGATCGGCAGATTCACCGCAAAGAGCCACGGCCAGCTTGCCGCGGAGAGTATGAAAGCGCCAAGTGTGGGCCCCGACGCGGAAGCGGCCGCGACGGCGAGCGCATTCCAGGCGATCGAGCGCGCCAGCAATCGACGCGGATAGGTAAAGCGCAAGAGCGCCAGCCCAAGAGGCATCACGGCCGCACTGCCCAGGCCCTGGAGGCACCTCGCGGCCACGAGCCATGGCAGCGATGGGGCCAACGCGCACAACACCGACGCCGCGGTGAACAGCGCGACGCCGCCAGCGAACACGCGCCGATACCCGAACCGCTCCCCGACAGCGGAAGCCGGCAACAGGAACATGACCACGGCCAGCTGGTAGGCCGTGATGATCCAGACGGCATCGGCGGGCGTCGCCTGCAGTTGCTGGGCGATGCCCGGCAGCGCGATGTTGGCGATGGCGCCGTCGAGCACCACCAGCACGCCCGCGCCCAGGATCGCGGCGACGGCTGCGAAGCGCCGCGACAGAGGCAAGCCATCGGCGTCATGCACCGCGTTCACGTCGTTCACCTCTTGGGTTTCGACGGTGCGGGCAATGATGGGAGAAGAGTTCGGTCGAAGCGTGGAGGACAACATGATTGGGCAACTGGGAGAGGCACGCTCTATTGCGCCAAGCCAGCTTAGAACCGCACACACGGCTTGCCCAGCGCGTGGCGCGCAGCTTGTTCCTGCATGCGGCGCCTGTCGAAACCATCGCAGCCGTGCTAGGTTTCGGGCATGCCAACAGATGCCGACCTGAACCTGCTGTTTGCGTTGAACGCACTTCTTTCCGAGGGCAGCGTCGCGAAAGCCGCCGAGCGCCTGGGCCTGAGCGAATCGGCCATGAGCCGGGCGCTCGCGCGATTGCGGGAATCGACCGGGGACGAACTGCTCGTGCGCGCGGGTCGCGCCATGGTGCTCACGCCGCATGCGCTGGCACTGCGCGACCGTGTCAGGGAGCTGGTGCAGGAGTCACGCGCGGTGCTTCAGCCCGCCGGCGCGAGCATGGACCCTCGCACGCTTCGGCAACTGTTCACCATACGGGCCAACGATGGTTTCATCGAAGGCTTCGCGCATCGGCTCGTGGCTCGCACGGCGCACGAAGCGCCCGGCGTTCGCCTGCGCTTCGCGCCCAAGCCCGACAAGGACGTTCGTCCTCTTCGCGAGGGATTGATCGATCTGGATGTCGGCGTTCTCGGCGAGGCGGGTCCGGAGGTGCGCGTTCAGGCGCTCTACCGCGACCGCTTCGTCGCCGCGGTGCGCGAGGGCCATCTCCTGCTCGCCGAACCCGGGATCACTGCCGAGCGCTACGCCGCTTGCGACCACGTGGTCACTTCACGCCACGGCCGGACTGTGGGACCGGTGGATGACGCTCTCGCAGCGATGGGCCTGGTGCGCAATACCGCAGTCGTCGTGCCCAGCTTCAGCACCGCCTTGTCGATAGCGGCCGCGACCGACCTGGTGGCGCTGATACCGTCTTCGTACTTCGAGCACCTGAGGGCGCGTGGCACGCTGCGCTCGTTCCCGCTGCCGATGCCCACGGAGCAGATCACCGTGTCGCAGATGTGGCATCCGCGCCTTGATCGGGACCCCGCGCATCGGTGGCTGCGCGGAGTGGTGCTGGAGGTTTGCCGGCCGCTGAATGAGCAAACAGGAGCGGCGTGAGTTGGGTCAGGGCGTGGTGGAAGTCGCCGTGGTGGCTTGAGTCATGACGGTGGCCCATGCACCGTCAATGCGCTTCCAGACTTCCACTACCCATAGCCCGCCGCTGAAAAAGCGAGTGACTACAAGGTCGCCTTGCTGCTCGTGTTGCTCACGTTCGCGCGGGACATAGGGCCGCTGCTTCTGCGTTTGAAGGTTGCCGATCCGTTCGGCCCGAGACATGAACTGGCCGTTCTGCTGGACAGTCGTGAAGTCGCTCGCGGTGTACTTGCCCCACTGCGCCGGATCGACGGCATAGAAGGCTTCGTCTCGTGTACGCATGGCGGCTTGCAAGTCAGGAGGGAGCATGTTTGTGTCGGTCATGAGAGCACTGTAGCTTCCACAGTCGCCGCCGCGAATACCGCGACGGGCAGGAGGCTGAGCTTCTCCACTTGTGCCCACTATGGAGTCCAGTGCGACCTGCAAGGCATAAGATGCCCCTCATGTCATCCGTTAGACCTAGGAGTGCCATTCATGCCAAGTGAACTCACGCCAGTAAAGCCGGTTGCTCTCCCCACGCAGTCTGCCGTCGCTACTATTTATGAATCAACGAATCTCGCAGACGCATTTGCGGTTCAACTTCCTTTTGGCGCCTCTAGCGATCCAGAGGTCCTGTGGCGATTCCTTATTTCGCAGCAGCCATCCTGGATCGGATGGCTCACCAACGCCCGGGATGCAATCGTTGCGTGCTTTGGTCTGAAGACCGCCAAGCACCTCGCGACTCTCTCCAGCGAAGCCAACGCCGACCGCATTGGCATCTTCAAGGTCTACGGCAAAAGCGAAACCGAGATCGTCTTGGGCGAGGACGACAAGCACCTCGATTTCAGACTGTCGGTACTCCACACGCCCGACTTGTCTCCAACGCTCGGTGGTCAACTGACTGTCTCAACCGTTGTCCACTGCCACAACCTCCTGGGCCGAGCCTACATATTGGTTATCGCTCCTTTTCATCGCCAGGTTGTGAAAGCCAGTCTTCGTCGCGCTGCACATATTGGTTGGCCCAAGGCAGCCGCGAGATAGAGGCGTGCTGTGTCCGTTGCACCGAGGCCCAAGGATGTTCTCCGCAACACGTGCTGCGAGTAAGCCGGGCGCGGCAGCGCCGATTGTCCGTTCCGGCTTGTCAATCCAACAAGCGTTTGCCGTCTATTCGGGTGTGGATGCGGCTCCTAGACTGCGTGGATATTGCGTCCGCGCAGCCAACCAAGGAGAACCCGATGAAGCATTTCGCCGCAGCCGCGCTGGCCCTTTCGATGTTGCCGCCCGTGGCGGCCGCCGAGCCCGAGTTGCAGATTTCCCGGGCCGGCACACGCGCGGCGAACAGTGCGCCTGCACAGAATTTCACCGGCAGCGTCCGTGTCGAGATGCTCTACACGCCGGCCGGGCCTGAGCGCACGTCCGCCGGCTCGGTGAGCTTCGCCGCCGGTGCGCGCACTGCGTGGCACACACATCCGCTGGGGCAGACTTTGATCGTCACCGCTGGCGTCGGGCGCGTGCAGCGCCTCGGCGGCCCGATCGAAGAGATCAAGGCAGGCGACGTCGTGCACATTCCGCCGGGCATGAAGCATTGGCATGGGGCCGCTCCCACCAGCGCGATGACGCACATCGCCATCACGGAAGCTCTCGATGGCAAGGCGGTGGATTGGCTTGAGCAGGTCAGCGATGCGCAGTACGGCGCGCCGCAGGCTGCTGCAGCCGCTGGGCCGGCGCAGCCATCGCAGGCCCAGCGCCTGCTTGGCGACGTCGCTCCGAAGCTGGCTCAGCTCACCGACGACGTGCTGTTCGGCGACGTGTGGGCACGGCCGGGTCTCTCGCCGCGCGACCGGAGCCTGGTCACCGTGAGTGCGCTCATCGCAATGAATCGGCCCGACCAGCTGCGCTCGCACATGTCCCGCGCGCTCGACAACGGTTTGTCCAAAGACGAGCTGGTCGAGGCACTGACGCACCTCGCCTTCTATGCCGGCTGGCCCAACGCGGTGACGGCAACCGGCGTTGCTCGCGAAGTGTTCGCGACGCGGCCTTGATGAAAGGACTCGATATGCAGTACGTGACTTTGAACAATGGCGTGCGGATGCCGATCCTCGGCTTCGGCGTCTTCCAGATTGCCGACCCGGCGCAGTGCGAGCAAAGCGTGGTCGATGCCATTGAAACCGGCTATCGCCTGATCGACACGGCAGCTTCGTACATGAACGAAGAGGCTGTCGGCAAGGGACTGCGCCGCAGCGGCGTGGCACGAGACCAGCTGTTCGTCACGACGAAGCTCTGGGTCGAGGACAACGGCTACGAGCGCACCCTGCTGGCCATCGACAAGTCGCTGCGCCGCCTCCAGCTCGACTATCTCGACTTGTACCTGATCCATCAGCCCTTCGGCGACGTGCACGGATCGTGGAGGGCGATGGAAGCAGCCCACAAGGCCGGCAAGCTCCGCGCTATCGGCCTGAGCAACTTCCACCCTGACCGGCTGATGGACATCAAGGTTTTCAACGAAGTGGCGCCCGCGGTGAACCAGGTGGAAGTGAACCCTTTCCATCAGCAGACCGACAGCGCGACGTTCATGCACGACAACGGAGTGCAAGCCGAGGCGTGGGCGCCGTTCGCCGAGGGCCGCAACAACCTGTTCGGTAACGAGGCCCTGCTGGACATCGGCGGAAAGTACGGCAAGTCGGTCGGGCAGGTCGTGCTGCGCTGGCTTGTTCAGCGCGGCATCGTGGCGCTCGCCAAGTCGGTGCGCAAGGAGCGGATGGTCGAGAACCTGGACGTCTTCGATTTCGAGCTGGATGAGTCGGACATGGCTCGCATCGCAGAGCTCGAAACCGGCACGAGCAGCTTCTTCTCGCATCGCGATCCGGCAATCGTCAAGTGGATGAGCGAACGGCGGCTCGGCGTCTGAGATGCACTCCGGGCAGAACAATTCGCCAGTGGCTGGCGTACTCATTGCCGCTGCGCTGGCGCTCGCGACCTGCGTGGTGCCCGCCGTGCCCGCCCATGCGGCCGACGACAGAAACGCGCAGCCGGCTGCGCTGATGATCAAGGAACAGGGCAGCTTCGCCGTCGGCGGCACGGTGATCCGCAGCCCCGGAGCAGAGGGCCAGACTTTGCACGGCGATCATGCGCGTGTCTTTTATCAGGTGCCAGTCGACGCCCGCAAGCTTCCCCTCGTGATGTGGCACGGCTTCGGGCAGTTCGGCAAGACATGGGAGACCACCGCCGATGGCCGGGAGGGCTACCAGACCATCTTCCTGCGACGCCGCTTCCCGGTCTACCTGGTCGACCAGCCCCGGCGCGGCGGTGCGGCGCGAAGCACGGTGGGCACGACCATCAGCGCTGCACCGGACGACCAGCGCTGGTTCAACATGTTCCGCCTGGGCCGCTGGCCCGACTTCTTCGCGGGCGCGCAGTTCTCGCGAGATCCCGAGGCGTTGAACCAGTACTTCAGGCAGATGGTTCCGGACACCGGGCCGTTCGACGCGAAGGTCGCGACCGATGCCGTTTCGGCGCTCTTCGACCGCATCGGTCCAGGGGTGCTCGTCACTCATTCGCAGAGCGGCGGGCTGGGATGGATAGCCGCGATGAAGAACCCCAATGTGCGCGCGGTCGTGTCCTATGAGCCGGGCAGCGGCTTCGTTTTTCCCGAAGGCGAGGTGCCTGCGCCGATGCAGAGCATGACGGGCCCGCTCGAAGGATTCGCGGTGCCGAAGGCGGAGTTTGCGAAGCTGACGCGGATTCCGATCGTCGTCTACTACGGCGACAACATTCCCGAGGAGCCCTCGAAGAACTTCGGCGAGGACAACTGGCGCGTGCGGCTGGCGATGGCCCGGCTGTGGACGGAAGCGATCAACCGCCACGGCGGCGACGCAACGCTGGTGCATCTGCCGGAGCTCGGCATCCGCGGCAATACGCACTTCCCGTTCTCCGATCTCAACAACGTGCAGGTTGCGGACCTGATGTCCGGGTTTCTCGCGCGGAAGGGCCTGGACTGAGTTGGCCTTGCCCCAAGGCCGCCTACAGCTCGAACCACTCCCAGCGCTTGAAAGCCCTTGGCGTCGGCGAACACCTGCATGTACGTTCCGCCGCGCCGCTCGATGACTGCGAACGCAGTCGTCTTGTCTTTCAGCAACGGAATCCAGCGACGGATGTTGGCTTCGTTCGCCGCCTCCGCCACGCCGAAATCAGGGCAATCCAGCATGGGCTGCTGGCGGGCAAAAACCTGCGCCAGCCCGGGAGCCGTCCATGCATTCAATCGCAGGGGTTCGCAAAGACTGCCGGCAAGCTCCACGGCACTGCGTTTGATTGCATCGCTCGCGGCGTGATCCTCGGTGCCTCCATGGAGCAGGTCGATGTACTCGTGAAGTTGCATGAGCCTCGAAGGAGGCGGCTTCGGTTTGCGAGAAAGGAACATGTGGATGCAGCTTCCATCGAGCCGGAATTCTGCGCGACGCGGCTGCAGACATCCGCCGAAACGGCTCGATGAAGTTTCTCTTGCCCTGCTACAGCCAGCAGCGCCCAGTGTCCAAAAAAGAATTAAGAAAAGAAAGGGGCCGCTGGAGAGGAGGCTGTATTTCTTACAGAAGAAGTTCGCAAACGCATGAGAAAAATGACTTGGACGGTTTTCAGGTCATATATGGGTAACGGGTCTTTACTAAAGTAGCGAACGAGTTTCGACGGGACCACGGGCATCACGGTCCCCGTCCTGCCTTGTAAGTTCAAGCATCAGGGAGATCTCACATGCCAACAGGCTCTACGCAAGTTGCGCGCGTTCTGAGCGTTTCTGCGGCTGCCATGCCCACACTCGGCGGAGAGCCGGCCCTGGAGCCGGTGGCCATCGAAGGCAGCGAAGGCCTGAGCACGTTGTTCCGTTACACCCTCACGCTCGCCACGCCCGAGCAGCCTGGCTACAACGAGCGTCAGGCCGCCAACGTGACCATCAAGCAGTTGGTCGGCGAGGCGCTCACCGCGCATGTCGTGCTGGACGGTCGTCCCGGCTCAGGTCCGGACCGGCGCCACATCTCTGGCCTGGTAACGCGTGTGAGGTTCCTGCGCCTGGAGAATCGCCGTGCGTTGTACGAAGCCGCGATCGAGCCTTGGCTGACCCTGGCGACGCGCACCAGCGACTACCGAATTTTCCAGAACCAGACCGTGCTGGACATCGTCAAGGATGTCCTCGGCAAATACGGCCTTCCCTTCGATGTGCGGGCCACCCGCAGCTACCCGCCGCGCGAATTCCAGGTGCAGTACGGTGAGACCGACTACGACTTTGTCGCACGGCTGCTGCACGAATGGGGGCTCTACTACTACTTCGAACACGAAGAGAACAATCACAGGCTGGTCATCGTCGATGACATGGCTTCGCACCAGCCATTCGCCCACGCGGGCTATCAGACCATTCCTTTCCATGCGGCGGATGCCACCGTGCGGGAGGAGCATTGCGACCGCTTCAATGCCTGCGAGGAACTGCAAAGCGGCCGCTGGATCACCGACGACTTCGACTTCAAGCGCCCCAAGGCCGAGCTGCAGCAGGTCAGCGCAATGCCGCGCAAGACCGCGCAGAACTCATGGGAGCGCTACGACTGGCCGGGCGACTACGTCGTGGAGTCCGAAGGCGAGCAGCTGGTGCGTACACGCATGGAAGAGACGGGCAGCCAGGGCGAGCGCGCCAACGGTGCGGGCAACCTGCGGGCCGTGGTGCCGGGGTACCTGATCACGCTGGAGCGGCATCCCCAGAACGAATCGAACCGGCAGTACCTTGTGACGAACACGAGTCTGCGACTGCAGGACGTGGGCGACGCCAGTTCGCAGCAGGAGTTCGAGTGCCGTGTGGAGTTCGAGGTCATTCCAACCAGCAAGGTCTACAGGGCCTCGACGCCAACGGTGCCGCGGCCACGAACCACGGGACCGCAAACCGCGATCGTCACAGGCCCGGCGGGCCGCGAGATATGGACCGACCAGTACGGCCGCGTGAAGCTGAGCTTTCACTGGAATCGCTATTGCACGAAGGATGAAAACAGCTCCTGCTGGGTACGCGTGTCCTCGCCCTGGGCCGGCACCAATTTCGGTGGCATCCAGATTCCGCGCATCGGCCAGGAGGTGATCGTCGACTTCGAGAACGGCGACCCCGACCGCCCCATCGTGACGGGCCGGGTCTACAACGCCGACAACATGCCGCCGTGGACCTTGCCGGACAACGCCACGCAAAGCGGTTTGCTCACGCGCAGTTCCGAAGGCGCAACGGATGCCAACGCCAACGCACTGCGCTTCGAGGACAAGAAGGGCCAGGAACAGGTGTGGCTGCATGCCGAGCGCAATCAGGACATCGAGGTCGAGAACGACGAAACCCACTGGGTAGGCCACGACCGCAGCAAGACCATCGACCACGACGAGACGGTTCACGTCGGGCACGACCGCACCGAAACCGTGGGCCACGACGAGACCATCACGATCGGCAACAACCGCATGGAGACGATCAAGGCCAACGAACTGTTGACCGTGCTGCAGAACATGAATCGCTTCGTGGCGCTCACCTCGTCGGAGGAGGTGGGCATAGCCAAGACCTCGCTGGTCGGCCTTACCCAGACGGTGGCCGTCGGCAAGAGCAAGAACGAAACCATCGGCGAAGACTTTTCGCTCGACGTGGGCGAGAAGCTCGTCATCACGGTTGGCAAGAGCCGGCTCGAGATGACGAAGGACGGACAGGTCACGCTCACCGGTGCCAGGTTCGACTTCCGCGCCACTGGCGCGGTGCGGATCAACGGCAAGGTCATCGATCTCTGCTGATTGAAGACGCCGCGAGGATCGATCATCCATGGCACTGGATCCCAAGGCAGGCGCGTCTGCGTCCAAACCCGGATTGATCCCCGGTCGAATCGCACGTGTCGCGGTGATCCTGGGCAAGCCAGGGCCGAAAACCCCCGGCAGCGATCCAGCTCCTGAAGCAGGCCGGGACGTCGGAGAGGCAATCGTGGTGTGCACAACCCCCGATGTGTGCAAGACGCCCATCGGATCCTCCACACCTCCCATTCCGTATCAGATCACCGGCAAGCTTGGTGACGATGCCAACACATCGCAAAACGTCTTTCTCACCGGCCTCAAGGCGTTCAAGTTCGACAGTGTGGTTACGCATGTCAACGGTGACGAGCCCGGAACGGCGACAGGGATCAAGTCGGGGACGGTCGGCGACATCGCAGAACCCAAGACGGCATCGACCATAGTGCGCGTCAACGGCCAGTGGCTGGTGCGTGACGGCGACAGCTTCTGGATGAACAGGCGCAACACTGTCGGCGAGTTGATCTACAAGAAAGATCGGAGCAAGCACTGGCCACCCAACGATGATCCGGCCATCGACGACAGCGAGGCCGAAGCACTGTTGGCGCGGGCACAGGCTGACGGCGCCGTCATAGAGACCTACGAGACGGAACAGGAAAAAACCGGCAAGGCGCGTCTCATCCCTGCTGCGAGCACGACCGGCTATTCGAGCCTTGTGCGCACAGCGCTGGGCGAAAGACCAATCCTGCTCGCGCAGGCGCAACTGCAGCCGATGCCCAACGCGCCGGTTAGCGACGTGCGCCCCTCGACCATCCCCCAAGTCAGGCCGACGCCAACGTTCCAGCCCGGTCCGGCTGCCAACGACAACGTCTTCCGGCCGCCCCCCGGCATGCCTCGTCCGTCGGGCGGCACGGGATTGGCCGGCAAGGCCGGCGCGGCGAGCCGATTCCTGATCATCCTTTGGCTCATCCAGGGCGCACCTATGCCCGGCGACAGCCTCATCCTGGGCAGGTCTGGCGCAAAACAAGTCCTGGAAGGCATAGATCCGAAGACACCGCAGGAACAGGCGATCTACGACCAGGCCTTTGAGCACCTCGCCCAGTACAAGGCCAGCGCGTACGACTCCTGGTGGCCTGCGAGCGCCAGTGACTACGACGCGGAAGTACGCAAGGCCGTCGAAGCGCAGATCGCCGAAGAGCGCGCGCGAGCGCAGCAGCAGGCCTCGGCCCCACAGTCCCAACAGGAGGTGACGCCTTCATCAAAGCCAAATCCCGAAGAGGGCGCGAAGATCGAGGGCAAGCCTGATCCCTGCAACCCAGGTGCCCACGGCAAGAACGAATGCCCACCCAATCAGCAATCGCACCACATCATCGCGGACTACATCCTGCGGATCGGCACGCGGACTGAACCCGGCGCGCGTTTGCCGGGAGCCCCGTCGCTCAACGAAGGCCCGGCGATCTGCCTCACCGATGCGGAACATGCCCGCGTTCACGAGTTGATGGATGGCGCGATCAAGGCGGCCGGCGGAGCCACCGGGACCGTCTCCTTCGACAAGGTCAAGCAGATTGCCTACGATGCCTTGGCCAAGGCCAAGCCGGACTGCAAGGGGAAGTTCGAAGCTGCTACAGACGAGTACTTCCAGAAGATTTCGCAGGATGCATTGGTTCGAGCCTACAAGACGGCATCGAAGGCCGTGAAAGAAGCTGCCCGCAAAGCTCTGAAGTCCGCGGGATGGCCCATTGAATAGAGTGAAATCAACACATCCATGGAACAGTTCAACACCACTGCGTCAGCCCCCGAACTCAAGATCGAAACCGGTGTCGCTGCGACGCGCAACCGGCTGGTCATCTCGTGCTCGAAGATCGAGGATCGCTTCGCGGGCTTCGCCCGCCTCTGCATATTCAATGCGGACAAGCCGGTCAAATGGAACTATTTCGATCTGCCTCTCACGATACGAGCCGGTGCCCTGCATCATCCTTCTCCATCAGAGGCTGCCTCTTTCGTTTTTGCTTCGGAAAACGGCGATGTCGTCCATCTGCCGATCGGCAAAGCACCAGAGATGGAGCGTGTGGTCGGCTCAGGCCTGTGGGACGACGACTCCGAAGGTTGGGGCTACTTGAACGCATTGCGTCAGATCGGTGGGCATCTATATGCCTGCGGAGGCGGCGGACAAATCTACCAGCGCCTTGGCGAAGACGCGTGGGAGCATGTCGATCACGGCCTGCTGCAAGAACCTGAGGGCGAACACAACCTGTTCCTGAATGTGATTGACGGTACCGATGAGCGCGCGCTCTACGCCGCAGGCTGGAATTCAGACACCAATGGAGGTCTGCTGTTCTTTCGCATGGATGGTGCCTGGAAGCCCATTGCCGTCGATACGGCGGAACTCACTGGGCTGTGCATCGAGAGCAGCGATTCCATCTGGATTTGCGGTCACAACGGCGTATTGCTGCACGGCAATCAGTCAACGGGATTTGCGGACGTCTCTCAACTGGACGATTCGAGGAACTACAGCGATGTCAAGATTTACGGTGGGAGGGTCTACCTTGCCACTCCTGAGGGACTGTTTGCCCATGAGAACGGCATCATCGAGCCCGTCGTCACGGGTCTCGTGCCGGAGTACCGCGATGGTCACGTATTGCAGGTGGTTGACGGCGTCCTGTGGTCCATCGGCTATGCAGACATTGCTCGCTACGACGGGACAGTCTGGGAGCGCATCCCGTTCCCGGGAAATCCTCCGATCCTGTAGCTTCGGTGGCTCTGTGGACGCGAGACATGAACCGGGTGAGCGAGGCGGCGTCAAGGCACGGCGATGAAACCTCTGATCAAACCCGACGCGATCCAGCTTCAATTCGAAGCAGCGGTAGCTGGCACGCGCGACGATCTCTTTCTGACCTGTTCCAACGCAGAGGAGCGCTTTGAAGGCTTTGCTCGTCTGTGTCGATTTCGCGCGGGAGCGAATCCGCCGTGGGGCTACTTCGACCTCTCGGCCACAGTCTCGGACGCGACTTTTTTCTCCCCGACGCGCCATACCGATGACGCGGTAGCGGTGCCCGCCTTTGTCTTTCTGACGGAAGAAGGCAACGTGATGTACATGCCACCCAACGAGCCCGCCGTAACCGAGCGCATCGAGGGATCGGGGCTGTGGAGCGACGACTCCGAGGGATGGGGGACCATGAACGCGATCGCGCAGATCGACAGTCGCCTCCATGCCTGCGGCGGCGGCGGCCAGGTCTATCGGCGATCGGATGCCGGAACCTGGGAGCAGATCGGTACCGGATTGCTGCGGGGCAAGACCGAGACTGGCGGGCTCACCCTCAACGCCATAGCCGGGCCCCACGAACAGGAGGTCTACGTCGGAGGCTGGCGCGCGAACGTGAACGACGGCGTGCTGTTCTGCGGGAACAACCGTGGCTGGAAGCCCATGACGTCCAGTTTCGCGTCGATCAGCAGCATCCATGCCGAGCGCGACGATTCAATATGGGCGTGCGGTCGCCGTGGAACCGTTCTGCACGGAAATCGCATCGATGGATTCAAGGACGTTTCGGAGCTCGACGACACCCGTAGCTACGTCGATATCACGAGCTACGACGGGCAGATCTTCCTGGCGACGGAGAGAGGTCTTTACGTCCATGACAACGGCACGACGCGACGCGTCCAGACGGGGCTCGATCCAGACCATGCGGATGGCCACGTCTTGCAGGTGGTCGATGGGGTGCTGTGGTCCATCGGCTATGCCGACATCGTGCGCTTCGACGGATCGCGTTGGGAGCGTATTGCGTTCCCAGGCAATCCGTCGATCCGGTGAATAGCTGTGACATTGTCGAAGCGCAACATCAATGGAACAGTTCAACACCTCCCCGGAAGAAGTTGAGTTCAGGATCGAAACAGGCGTTGCCGCGTCGCGCGACTTCCTGGTCGTGTCCTGTTCGAAATACGAAGAGCGTTTCGATAGCTTTGCACGTATCTGCATATTCGATGCAGACAAGAATGTGCAATGGCAGTACTTCGATTTGCCTTTGACAATTCGGGCAGGCGCCTTGTATCGCTCGTCGTCCATGGCCGCCGCGTCCATTGTTCTTGCGTCGGAGGACGGCGATATCGTCCACCTGCCGATCGGAAAGGCGCCAGAGTTGGAGCGCGTCGCTGGCGCCGGCCTGTGGGCCGATGACTCGGAAGGCTGGGGATACCTGATCGCTCTTCGCCAGATCGGCGAGCGGCTGTATGCCTGCGGTATCGGCGGGCAAATCTACGCGCGTGACGAAGACGGGACCTGGCAACACGTCGATCGCGGCCTTCTCCAGGAGCGAGAGGGGACGCACAACATCTTTCTCAATGCCGTCGATGGTGAGAATAAGGATGCCATCTATGCGGTGGGGTGGGACTTGCGGACGAACGCCGGCTTGCTCTATTTTCGAAAGGGTGACGTATGGCAAAAGCTCGCGACGGAGAGCGAGGAACTGAGCGGGCTTTGCATCGGAGATTCGGCATCCGTCTGGGTGTGCGGCAAGAACGGGACCTTGCTGCTCGGGAATCAGGCGAACGGGTTTTCGGACCTCTCCTCAATTGCCGGCAGCCGAAGCTATAGCGACGTGAAGGTCTATAAGGGCAGGGTCTATCTTGCGGCGTCCGATGGGTTGTACGTCCGCGAAAAAAGCATGATCGAACCCGTCCGAACAGGTCTGGTCCCGGAGTCTCGCGGCTGTCACGTCTTGCAGGTGGTCGACGACGTCCTGTGGTCCATCGGCTATGCCGACATCGTGCGCTTCGACGGCACGGTCTGGGAACGCATTCCGTTTCCCGGTAATCCCCCGATCCGATAGGCAGTCATGGCACGGTGGAAACGCGATATGGATTGGGTCAGCGAGGCGGCGCAGCGCATCGGTTGCTGCGGCCTCGCCGAGTGGCTGCTGGAATTTGCCTCGTGGGCAGAGCTGACGCCTACCGAGTGCCCACCCTCGGGGCTTGCAAAGAAGGTGGACTACGCAAGCCTTTCGCGCGGTCTGAAGATGACGCTGCTCTACCCCTTCGCCGAACGCGCCGCATCAGCCGATCCGCAAGCGTGGGTGCTCTATGACCTCGAAATCGATGCCTCCAGGCTTCCCCTGCCCTTCGGTCTCAACGTCAGCGCTGAGACGCCTCAGAGCGCCAAACGCAAGTTGAGCGCCGACACGGCTTTCGGCCGCAGTGTCGATTTCCGCGATGGCAACTACCGCGTCGTCCACTACCTTCCAGATGGCCGCGTGGTCGGCGTCGGATTCAGACCCACCCTGGCAGGCATCGAGAGCCTGCATCTGCAGCGCATCGTGACCATGCCCGACTTCCGCACGATGGGCACACCGTGACGAGCCCGTCGCCGGATCCGTCGACCGCTCCCTTCCTGCCCGCACGGCCAGCCCCGGCTGCGCCCGAAACCAGCGACGCCCTTCAGATCGATGCCTGCGGCACGCGCTGCCCGGTGCCCATATTGCGATTGCGCAAGGCGTTGAGCCGCAGTGCACCAGGGCAGGTGCTCATCCTGACCACGGACGATCCCGCGGCGTTCACCGATATTCCGCAGGCCATGGCCTTGCTCCCGGCCCAACTCTTTGCCATTCGCCGCGAAGGTGATTGCGTCATCTTCACCGTGCTGCGTCAGTGACGGCAAGCAAGCTTCGACGGTCTTCAACCCAATAGTCATGGCGCCACACCTCGAGAATCGCACGCCTTTTTCCGCTCTGGCCTTTTCGCAGTTTCACAGCGACGGTACCGACATGGCCGTGCTCGCTGTGCGGGGCAGCTTCCATGTCGTGCCGAACGCTCCGCTGGTGCTCGCGCCCCGACAGGACGAACTCGAACTTGCCGACCGCTACGAAGGCGACGCAGCCAACGGCCTGCTGGTGCGGACCTGCGACATCGTGCCTTTCAAGCCGGCGGCTGACCTCACCATCCTGGGCGCGAGCTGGGCGCCTCAGGGCGTGGAAGCCCGCTCGTGGATCACCGGCGTGCGTCTGGGCAAGCTCGAAAAGGTTCTGAGGGTCCACGGGCCGAGAGTCTGGCGCTGCGCCACCACGCAGGAACAAGAAAAAGACAGATCGACCGGCAAGGATTGGGCGCTCTCGCAGGCCTGTCCCGTCAAGGCCGTCGCACTCGACTGGCGCGGGGCCTTTGGAGGCCCGATACCCGGCTCGGGAGACGATGAGACACCGACGGACGTGCATCGCTTCAACCCGATCGGATGCGGCATCGTCGATGAAGACCACAGCCCTTCGGATGTCGATATTCCCGCACCTTGCATCGAGGATCCCGCTGATCCCGTTCTCGATTGGCGTCGCCGTGACTACGTGCCGCAAGGCTTCGCTCCGCTTCCGCCGGTCTGGCGTTCCCGCCAGCAATACACGGGCACTTTCGACGATGCATGGCTCGCGTCGAAGCATCCTCTGCTGCCGGACGATTTCGACTACCGCTTCTACCAGTACGCGGCGCCGGACCTCATTCATCGGGAGCGCCTGAACGGCGACGAAGAACTGCAGCTTCTTCACATGCATCCGGACCACACCCACATTCAGGTCTGGCTGCCTGGCGTGCAGCTGTCCGCCATGGCGCACTGGAAAGATGGAGGCACTGCCCCTCAGGAAATGATGCTCGACGGCGTCCATGTGGATCTGAACTCCGATCTGGCGACGGTCTATCTGACGTGGCGATGCTGGGTGCCCAAGCGGTCAGGCATTCATCTGATGGAACTGCAGGTCGAGAACCCTTCGAGACTCCTGGAAGCAGGGCGCCAGTACGTCAACCATGACCGGTTGCCGGGTGCGCCGGCCAAGAGTTGAGTGAAGCAGAAATCATAGTCCGCCGCTATGAATTCAATTCACTCAATTGGATTGATTGACGGAAGATCCAAACCTAGACTGGTCTCGGACCCCACGTGCGATCACCAACCAAAGGAGAACCCCTTGTCCGATGAAACAAAGTGCCCCTTCCCGGGCCACAAGCGTACACACAGCTTTGCCGGCGCTCCTGCGAATACAGACTGGTGGCCAAGCCAGCTGAACCTGAAGCTCCTGCACCAGCATTCCGCCGAGTCCGATCCCATGGGCGAAGCGTTCGACTACGCCGAGGAATTCAAGACCCTCGACCTTGATGCCGTGATCAAGGACCTCCATGCCCTGATGACCGATTCGCAGGACTGGTGGCCCGCCGACTACGGTCACTACGGACCCCTGTTCATCCGCATGGCCTGGCACTCCGCCGGCACGTATCGCATTGCGGACGGCCGCGGCGGCGGTGGACGTGGTGCGCAGCGCTTCGCGCCCCTGAACAGCTGGCCCGACAACGGCAACCTCGACAAGGCGCGCCGGCTGCTGTGGCCGATCAAGCAGAAGTACGGCCGCAAGCTTTCGTGGGCCGACCTGATGATCCTGACCGGCAACGTTGCGCTGGAGTCCATGGGCTTCAAGACATTCGGCTTTGCCGGTGGCCGCCCCGACATCTGGGAGCCGGAAGACGACATCTTCTGGGGCCCCGAAGGCAAGTGGCTGGCCGATGAGCGCTACAGCGGCGACCGCGTGCTGGCCGGCCCGCTCGCCGCCGTGCAGATGGGCCTGATCTACGTGAACCCCGAAGGACCGAACGGCAACCCCGATCCGCTCGGCTCGGCCCGCGACGTTCGCGAGACCTTCGCCCGCATGGCCATGAACGACGAGGAAACCGTGGCGCTCACCGCCGGCGGCCACACCTTCGGCAAGGCCCACGGCGCGGGCGACCCGGGCCTTGTCGGCGCCGAACCCGAGGGCAGCGACATCGAGGAACTGGGCCTGGGATGGAAGAACAGCTTCGAAAGCGGCCTGGGTGCGCACGCCACCACCAGCGGCATCGAAGGCGCCTGGACCCCCACGCCCACGAAATGGGACAACAGCTACTTCGAGACGCTGTTCGGCTACGAATGGGAACTCACCAAGAGCCCTGCGGGCGCCAACCAGTGGAAGCCCAAGGGCAGCACGGGCGCGGGCACCGTGCCAGACGCGCACGATTCGGGCAAACGTCATGCCCCGATGATGACCACGGCCGACATGGCCATGCGCATGGACCCGGCTTACGAAAAAATCTCGCGCCGCTACATGGCGAATCCGGCGGAGTTCGCCGATGCATTCGCCCGCGCCTGGTTCAAGCTGACGCACCGCGACATGGGGCCGCGCGCACGCTACCTCGGCGCGCTGGTGCCGAAGGAAGAGCTGATCTGGCAAGACCCGATTCCCGCCGTGAATCATCCGCTGGTCGATGACAAGGACGTCGCGGCCCTGAAGGCCAAGGTGCTCGCCTCGGGCCTGGGCATTGCGCAACTCGTGGGTGCCGCCTGGGCTTCGGCCTCGACCTTCCGCGGCAGCGACAAGCGCGGCGGCGCCAATGGCGCGCGCATCCGCCTCGCCCCGCAGAAGGACTGGGAAGTCAACCAGCCGGCCCAGCTGTCGAAGGTGCTCTCGACGCTCGAAGGTATCCAGAAGGAGTTCAACGGCGCGCAGTCCGGTGGCAAGAAGATCTCGCTCGCCGACCTGATCGTGCTGGCTGGCAACGCGGCGGTCGAGGCCGCCGCGAAGAAGGCCGGACAGGACGTGACGGTGCCTTTCTCGCCGGGGCGCGGGGACGCTTCGCAGGAGCAGACCGACGTCGAATCCTTCGCACCCCTGGAGCCGCAGGCCGACGGGTTCCGCAACTACCTGAAGAAGGGCATCGACTCGGCCGCCGCCGCCGGCCTGCTGCTCGACAAGGCGCAGCTGCTGACCCTGAGCGCGCCCGAGCTGACGGTCCTGGTCGGTGGCTTGCGCGCCCTGAACGCGAACGTCGGGCAGTCGCAGAACGGTGTGTTCACCAAGCGTCCGGAGACTCTCAGCAATGATTTCTTCGTGAACCTGCTCGACATGAACACTGGGTGGAAGAAGTCAACGACGACCGAAGGCGTACTGGAAGGCCGCGACCGGAAGACGGGCGAACTCAAGTGGACCGGCACCGTCGTCGACCTCGTGTTCGGTTCCAACTCGCAGCTGCGCGCGGTCGCAGAAGTCTATGGGGCCAGCGACTCGCAGAAGGCCTTCGTGCAGGACTTCGTGGCCGCCTGGACCAAGGTGATGAACCTCGATCGCTTCGACCTCAAGAAGTAATCGGGCGGTGATTGCAGGCGACCGATTCCGGTCGCCGCCGAGTGAGTGACAGCCGTGCAGCCCCGGCCTGGTTTCGGATGATTCCGGATCAGGCCGGGGCGCATCCAAAAAAATGACAGCAGGAGACAACCATGCTAGTCGTGAAGAAGGCGCCTGCGGAGTCGATGGAGTTCTTCCAGCCCGAGCAGTGGATGCATCTGCTCGAGCAGCTCGACATCATCCTGGCGACGGTGCAAACCGACGACACCAATCCCATACTTCGCCGTTTCGGCGTGCGCCGGCGCTCTGCCATATTCCGTCGCCTGATGCAGGAGCGATGGCGTCTCGTCAAGGAGATAGAAGCATTCGGCCAGGCCGGACTTCTCGCCTTCGCAAAGAACCAGATGCCGGACGCATCGCCGTCGCGCCGCCATCTCGACGTTGAATTCAAGCTCCTGGGCGAAGCGTTCGATCAGTGCTCCAAAGACCTGTCGCCCGATACGCAGGCCGCGCTGAGAAAGTGGCTGCTCGCGCGCTCGCACATGCATCAGGAGCACGCCAGGTTTCTCGAGACCTACTGAGGGGCGCGGCGTGGAGGCTGCTACTGTTGTCGGCAACGGCTATCGGCCTTCAACAACAGGAGCTTCCATGAAACCCCAGCCTATCGAATACGCCAACGCCTCCGACGAAGTCAGGGCCGTCTTCGACGACATCAAGACCTCGCGCAACGTGCCTGACGTCAACAACTTCTGGAAGTACCTGGCCAACGACCCCGTCGCGCTCAAGCGCACCTGGAGCAGCCTGAAGGAAGTGATGGCACCGGGTGCGCTCGACCCGGTGGTGAAGGAGATGGTCTACCTCGCCGTGAGCGTCACCAACAACTGCGGCTACTGCATTGCGAGCCACCACGCCGGCGCAGAGAAGGCCGGCATGACGCCCGCGATGTTCGCCGAGCTGATGAGCGTGGTCGGCATGGCCAACGAAACCAACCGGCTCGTCAACGGCTACCGCGTGCCGATTGATCCGGCCTTCGACAAATAACTGCGGCGGCGCTCAGCCGATCGTCATCAGGCTCGCGTTGCCGCCGGCCGCCGCCGTGTTGATGCTGAGCGCACGCTCCACCACCAGGCTTTCGAGCGGAATGTCCGTATCGCCGGGCGTAAAGGCGCGCACGCCGACGATCGGCCCCGGCCGCGCCGCGATGCGCTGCATCACGCCCGACAGGCTCTGCATGCTGCCGTGGTGCAGTGCGGCGTCGAACACCACCGTGTCCGAGGCCCAGTCGTTCGCGATGGCCACGCACTGCTGCACCTCGGCCGGCAGCGATGCGCGAAGGCTTTGCGCAGCGGCATCCGCAGGCCAGATCGCGGTGCTGCCAACCGACAGCACCGCCGCCAGTTGCACCAGCCGGTCCGCCTCCGAGTCGGCCAGGCACAGCACCGCTTCGCGCGGCTCCAGCGTGTAGACGTTGCGCTCGCCGGTCGGGCCGGCCAGCGTGCGCGAACTGCCTGAGCGCGACTGCTCGGCAAAGCGCACACATTGCGCTGCCAGCGTGGGGTGGTCGGTTGCTTCTGCCCAGCGCGACAGCGCCGACAGCCCGGCCCGTGAAGCCGAAGCACCACCCGCCACCGCGCGCACCATCGCATCGTCCGGCCGCGCCGACAGCATGCGCAGCATGTACAGCGGCCCACCGGCCTTCGGCCCCGTGCCCGACAGCCCCTCGCCGCCGAACGGCTGCACGCCCACCACCGCGCCGACGATGTTGCGGTTCACATAGACGTTGCCCGCCTTGGCGTTCTCCACGATCTGCGCAATGGTCTCGTCGATGCGCGTGTGCACGCCCAGCGTCAGCCCGTAGCCCGTGCCGTTGATCTGCCCGATCAGCGCACCGAGGTCGCGGCGGCGGTAGCGCACGATGTGCAGCACCGGCCCGAACACTTCGCGCTGCAGCTCCGCGATGCTGTCGAGCTCGATCAGCGTCGGCATCACGTAGGTGCCGTTGCGCGTGTCGTGCGCGTACTCGCGGCCCTGGCGATAGACCTTGCGGCCCTTCGAGCGCATGGTCGCGATGTGGCGCTCGATGCCGTCGCGCGCTTCGGCATCGATCACCGGCCCGATGTCGACCGCCAGCCGCGCGGGGTTGCCGATGCAGGCTTCGGCCATCGCGCCCTTGAGCATCTCCAGCAGCCGGTCGGCCGCTTCTTCCTGCACGCACAACACGCGCAGTGCCGAGCAGCGCTGGCCCGCGCTGTCGAAGGCCGAGGCCATCACGTCGGTGACGACCTGTTCCACGAGCGCGGACGAGTCGACGATCATCGCGTTCTGCCCGCCTGTTTCCGCGATGAGCGGCACCGGTGCACCATGCGCGCCGAGCCGCTGCGAGAGCGTTTTCTGCAGGATGCGCGCAACCTCCGTCGAGCCGGTGAACATCACGCCCTGCACGCGCACGTCGGCTACCAGCGCGGCGCCGATGGTTTCGCCGCGGCCGGGCAGCAACTGCACAGCGGCATGAGGCACGCCGGCTTCCCACAGCACGCGCACCGCTTCGGCCGCCACCAGCGGCGTCTGTTCGGCGGGCTTGGCCAGCACCGGATTGCCCGCCGCGAGCGCGGCCGCCACCTGGCCGGTGAAGATCGCCAGCGGAAAGTTCCACGGGCTGATGCAGACCATCGGGCCGAGAGCGCGGTGCGTGTCGTTCGAAAAATCGCTGCGTGCCTGCGCCGCGTAGTAGCGCAGGAAGTCGACCGCTTCGCGTACTTCGGCGATGGCGTTGGCATAGGTCTTTCCGGCCTCGCGCGTCAGCAGGCCGAGCAGGCGGGGCATGCCTTCTTCGAGCTTGCCGGCCGCGCGGTCGAGCAGGGCGGCGCGCTCGGCGGGTGGTGTGGCGGCCCATGCCGGAGCGACGTCATGGGCATGGGCGATGGCTGATTCGACATCGGCCAGCGTGGCCTCCTGCACCCGTCCGACGACGTCGCGGTGGTCGGCGGGGTTCAGCACGCTGACTGCTTCGCCAGTTGGCGCGGCTGCGGCGAGCATCGGCGCTGCATGCCAGCTTTCATCGGCGCTGCCTGCGAGCGTGTGGCCCAGCGCACGCAGGCTGTCGTCGTTCGCAAGGTCGAGCCCCTGCGAGTTGGCGCGCTGCGTTCCATACAGCGCCGCGGGCAGCGCAATGGCCGGGTGCGGCAGGCCCATCGAGCCTTCCTGCTGCGCCATGCGTTCAACGGTGACGACCGGGTCTTCCACCAGCGCATCGAGCGAGATCGTCGGGTCCGCGATGCGGTTCACGAAGGAGGTGTTCGCGCCGTTCTCCAGCAGGCGTCGCACAAGGTAGGCGAGCAGCGTCTCATGCGTGCCCACCGGCGCATAGATGCGGCAAGGCCGCCCGAGCGGGCCGACCACCTGCTCGTACAGCGGCTCGCCCATGCCGTGCAGGCACTGGAACTCGTACTGCCCCGGCTTGTAGCGCGACGGGTCCGCCGCCGTGTAGATGGCGGCCAGCGTTTGCGCGTTGTGCGTGGCGAACTGCGGGTACACGGCCTGCGGCGCATCGAGCAGCTTGCGCGCGCAGGCGAGGTACGACACGTCGGTGTAGGCCTTGCGCGTGTAGACCGGGTAGCCGTCGAGTCCGTCGATCTGCGCGCGCTTGATCTCGCTGTCCCAGTACGCGCCCTTTACCAGCCGCACCATCAGCCGGTGCCGGCTGCGGCGGGCGAGATCGATCACGAAATCGATCACGAAGGGGCAGCGCTTTTGATAAGCCTGGATCACGAAGCCGATGCCGTTCCAGCCCGCGAGCGCCGGCTCGAAGCAAAGGCGCTCCAGCAGGTCGAGCGAGAGCTCGAGCCGGTCGGCTTCTTCGGCGTCGATGTTCAGGCCGATGTCGTACTGCTGCGCCAGCAGCGCCAACTCGCGCAGCACCGGATACAGCTCGGCCATCACGCGCGAATGCTGCGCGCGGCTGTAGCGCGGGTGCAATGCAGACAGCTTGATCGAGATGCCCGGGCCTTCGTACACACCGCGATGGTTCGATGCCTTGCCGATCGCGTGGATAGCTTCTTCATACGCGACGCGGTAGCGCTTTGCATCGTCCATGGTGAGCGCAGCCTCGCCGAGCATGTCGTACGAATAGCGAAAGCCCTCGGCCTCCAGTTCGCGCGCGTTGCCCAGCGCCTGCGCGATGGTTTCGCCGGTGACGAACTGCTCGCCCATCATCCGCATCGCCATGTCCACGCCCTTGCGGATCAGCGGCTCGCCGCCCTTGCCGATCAGGCGCGTGAGCACGGCCGACAGGCTGGTTTCGCTGTGCGTGGCCACGAGCTTGCCCGTCAGCAGCAGGCCCCAGGTGGCGGCGTTGACGAACACCGACGGGCTGCGGCCCGCATGCGACTGCCACTGGCCGTGCGCGATCTTGTCGCGGATCAGCGCGTTGCGCGTTTCAGAGTCGGGGATGCGCAGCAGCGCCTCGGCCAGACACATCAGCGCCACGCCTTCCTGCGACGACAGCGCGTATTCCTGCAGCAGGCCCTGCACGAGGCCGGCGCGGCCCCCTGCGTTCTTGCGCTCGCGCAGTTGCCGGGCGATGCGGTAGGCGAGTTCCTGGGCTTCTTCGGCCTGGCCGCTTGGCAGGCGCGCCTGTGCGAGGAGCGGCGGCAGCGCCTGCGGTTCGGCGCGGCGCCAGGCTGCGGTGATCTGCTCGCGCAGCGCCGAGGAGGGCTCGGACAAGCCATCGGCAAACGCCGCGAAGGAAGAGGGCAGGGGGTCGGCGTTGGTGGTGGTGCTCATGGGCGGCTCGTGCTGGTGATAAGTTGGATGATCCGCGCCCTGATGCCGAATTTGTGTTCGAAGAGCGGCGCTTTGGTAGAGCAAATCGCTAGGTCAGTCAGGTTCACAGCTTGTGGCGGGCAGAGAATCCGCGTTCCGTCCCTGGAGTCTCGCGAACATGCACAGCTACAGATGGTCCCTTCCTTTCCTGATGGCCGTATGCCTGCCGGCATCCTGGCCGGCATCCTGGCCGGCGCACGCGGCGGCAGCCGACCCCTCCGCCTGCACGTCTTCGGCGGCCACGGACTGCTTGCGCAGCTTCACGCCGGCCGGTGCCGGAGGCGCGCTGCACTACTACTCGTCGCTCGCTCCGGATGCTCCGACGGCAACCACCGGGCCGACGAAGGCGCTCATCGCCATGCATGGCCATTCGCGCGACGCCAACAAGACATTCGAGGCAACGCTGCGCACCGTCCGCAACGCCGGTGCGCTGGACGACACGCTGGTGGTCGCGCCGCTCTTCCAGGTGCCTGCCGACAAGGCTGCCAGCCGGTGCAACTCGCCGGGCCTGCCCGCGCCGCAGCCCGGCGACCTGCTGTGGACCTGCGGCTCATGGCTCGAAGGCGGCCGCTCGGCGTCGGGCAGCCGCACCGGCTCGTTCGCGGTCATGGACGCGCTCGTGGCCGAGCTGGTGCAGCGCTGGCCGAGCCTGCGCACCGTCACCATCGCCGGCTTCTCGGCCGGCGGGCAGTTCGTGCAGCGCTATGCCGCCTTCGCGCAGAACGGCGGCACGGCGGGCAAGGTGGCCATGCGTTACGTGGTCGCCGATCCGAGCACGTGGCTCTATTTCGATCCGGTGCGCCCGCAGCTGTCGTCCGACGGTGCGTTAGTCTCGGGCTTCGCGGTGCCCGATGCCGCGGCGTGCCCTGAGATGAACCGCTGGAAATACGGCACCGACGACCTGCCCGCGCACCTCGGGCGCAGCGCCGAGCAGGCGCGCCGGCAGTATGCGGAGGCCGACATCAGCTACCTCGAAGGCGTTGGACAGCAACGACGCCAAGGGCACGGCCTACCGCGTCCTGGACAAGTCCTGTGCGGCCATGGCGCAAGGCTCGTTCCGCCTGCAGCGCGGCCTGGCCTATGCGCAGTACGACCGCACGCTGCTCGCGCCGGCCAAGCGTCGCGAAGTCGTGGTGGTGCCGGGCTGCGCGCATGACGTGGCGTGCGTCTTTCCGTCAGAAGCGGCGCGCGCCGCGTTGATCGGCCCTCCGCGCTGAAGGCAACTCGCGGGGAGGCTTGACGCAATTTCCTTCATATTGGATATTTAATCCAATATGAAGGAAATAGAAGAAACACCGTCCGGCCTGAACGACCGCATCGCGCAGCGTGTGCGCGACCTGCGCGCGCAACGCGGCCTCTCGCTCGATGCACTGGCCACGCACTGCGGCGTCAGCCGTTCCATGATCTCGCTGATCGAGCGCGGCGAAAGCAGCCCCACCGCCGTGCTGCTCGAAAAACTCGCAACCGGCCTCGGCGTGTCGCTGGCCTCGCTGTTCGAGGCGCCCGCGCCCGCCGCCGATCCGGTGTCGCGCCTGGCCAGCCAGCTGCAGTGGCGCGACCCGCACTCCGGCTATGTGCGGCGCAATGTGTCGCCAGGCAGCTTTGCGTCGCCCATCCAGATCGTCGAGGTGCTGTTTCCGCCCAAGGCCCGTGTGGCTTATGAAACCGCGGCGCGCGAACCGGTCATCCACCAGCAGGTGTGGGTGCTCGACGGCGTCATCGAACTCACGCTGGGCGACGACCAGCACCGGCTCGCCACCGGCGACTGCCTGGCAATGGTGCTCGACCGTCCCATGAGCTACTACAACCCCTCGCGCACTACCACCCGCTACGCCGTCGTGATCGCGACCGTGCCCTCTTCGTGGAGATGAACAACATGACGAATTTCGAAGCGCCCCGCATCCATGTACTTTCTACGGTGAGCGATGCCCAGGTGCAGGCGTTGGCCGACCTGCTGATCGATTGCGTCGAGGGCGGCGCGTCTGTCAGCTTCATGCTCCCGCTGGCCCGCGAGCGCGCCCTCGCGTTCTGGCGGAAGGTGGCCGACGGCGTGGCGCGCGGCGAACGTGCATTGCTCGTGGCCGAAGACGCCGAGGGCCTCCTCGGAACAGTGCAGCTCGTGCTCGACCAGCCCGAGAACCAGCCCCACCGCGCGGAGGTCTCGAAGATGCTGGTGTACCGCAGGGCGCGGCGCCGGGGCATCGGCGCGCTGCTGATGCAGGCGGCCGAGGACCAGGCGCATGCGCACGGCAAGACCTTGCTGGTGCTCGACACGTCGAGCGCCGAAGCCGAGCGGCTCTATGCCCGCATGGGCTGGCAGCGCGTGGGTGTGATCCCCGGATTCGCACTGCTGCCGGAGGGCGAACCGTGCAGCACCACCTTCTTCTATCGCGCGCTGGAGGCCCGCGCACAGGCACCGGCGGCAGGCTGAGCGGCACAGATTTGTATCGCACCTTGTCTGGCACGCGGCCAGATACGGAGCGCGACCATTCAGTGCGTCCCTGACACACTGCGAAGGCAGGTGCTGCGATGCAATGGGTGCTTCATCCACTCGACACGAAGCCCGCCATGACCATGCACTCGTTCCATCGTCCATCAGGCCGCGCGCTGGCAGCCGTCCTGATGCTGACGGCAGCCTTCGCCGCGCAGGCACAGTCGTCTTCCGCGGCGACCGATCCGCGCGGCCGCTGGATCACCGCGAACGGCAACCTCGAAGTTGAACTCGCACCGTGCGGCGCCGCGCTGTGCGGCACCGTCACCAAGGTCCTCGGCAATCGATCGATGGCACCCGGCGGCGGCGACATGCAACCCGCCGACAGCCGGCCGGCCCTCGGCATGACGCTGCTGAAAGACTTCACGCCCGTCGACGCGACCGATCCGTCCCAGCCGCCCACCGAATGGGCCGGTCAGATCTACAACCGCGAGAACGGCAAGACCTACAGCTGCAACATGTCTGTCAGCACCGACGGCAACGCGGCGGGCGAGCTGTTGCTACGTGCGTACGTCGGGCTGCCGCTGTTCGGCAAGACGCAACGCTGGGTGCGCGCCGCGTCGGACAACTGAGTGCCGCCAGCTGCCATGCGCAGCCGGTCAGTCAGTCGGTCAGTCGCACCACGCGCCCGCTGCGCACGCCGAGCGATTCGCCATCGCGCCACGCCGGCCGCCCGTTGACGATGACGGCATCGATGCCCTCCGCACGCAGCGTGGGGGTCTCCCACGTCGCGCGGTCGGCAATCCGGCCGGCATCGAACACGGTGATGTCGGCAAAGGCGCCTTCGCACAGCACGCCGCGGCCGGGCAGGCGGAAATGCCGGGCCGTCAGCCCCGTCATCTTGTGCACCGCCTGTTCGAGCGAGAACAGACCAACGTCGCGGCAGTAGTGGCCCAGCACGCGCGGAAAGGTGCCCCACAGGCGCGGATGCGGTGAGGTGTCGTGGGGCATGCCATCGGAGCCGATCATGGTCTGGGGAAAGGCCAGCACGCGCCGCACGTCGGCCTCGTCCATCAGGAAGTAGATGGCGCCGGCCGGCTGCAGCAGGTCGACTGCGTCTTCCACCGACACGCCGAGGCGCTGCGCGATCGCGTCGAGGTCCATGCCCGAGAACTCGGGGTGCGGTTGAGACTGCGTGACGATGATCCGGCTCGACACCGCAATGCGGTCCTTGCGCAGGATGGTGGAGCCCGCGCAGTAGGGATAGCAGTCGAGCGCGATGGGCTGGTGCGCCATCGCCTCGCGCACGTGCGCCAGCGTCTGCACCGAACGGCCATGGTTGCGCGGGCCGATGAGCTTGTGGTGCGACACCACCACAGGCGCCTGCGCCGCGCGGCCGATCGCGAAGGCTTCGTCCAGCGCGGCGAACACATGGTCGCCCTCGTCGCGGATGTGGCTCGCGTACACGCCGCCGTAGGGCCCGATCACTTCGGCGACTTGCGCCATCTCTTCGGTCGTGGCCGGCATGGCCGTGGGGTAGGCCGCGCCGGTGGACAGCCCGATGGCGCCGCTGGCCATGGCCTCGTCGAGCAGGGTTCGCATGCGTGCGATTTCTTCCGGCGTAGCGGCCCGGTCGAGGCGCTCCATCGTCGCCGCGCGCAAGGTGGTGTGGCCCACCAGGCAGGCTGCGTTCACCGCAGCGGGCGCAGCCTCCAGGCGCGCGAGGTAGGCCGCGAAGGTGGCATCGCCGAACAGGGCCGGGTCGTGGCCCAGCAGGTTCAGCGGCGGCGGCACGGTGGCGCCTGCCGGCGCGCCCCAGGGCGCGAGGCTGATGCCGCAGTTGCCGGTGACGACCGTCGTCACGCCCTGGCTCAGCTTGGCCGGCATGTCCGGGTCGAGCAGGAGGTAGCGGTCGTCGTGCGTGTGCGAGTCGATGAAGCCCGGCGCCACGATGCGGCCGGTGGCATCGATCTCGGCCGCGCCACGCAGCGCCGACAGATCACCGATGGCGGCTACGCGCGCGCCACGGATGCCGACATCGGCCTGGCGCCGTGCGCTGCCCGTGCCGTCGATCAGCGTGCCGTGGCGCACCACGAGGTCGAAGTCGGCCATGTGCGTGCGCTTCAGTCGAGCTTGGCGCCCGAGTGCTTGACCACGTCGGCCCACACGGGGCGCTCCTTCTTCGCGAGATCGAACAGATCCTGGCGCGGACCGGTGTGGACCTCATAGGCCTGGGCGGCCAGCTGCTGTTTCACGGCAGGCGAATTCAGTGCCTTGTTGAAAGCCGCGTTGAGGGCATCGAGGATCTTCGGATCGACGCCGGCCGGCGCCACGTAGCCGGTCCACGCCACGGCCTGGTATTTCTTCAGGCCGGTCTCGGCGATGGTGGGCAGCTCGGGCAGGCGACTGTCGCGCGCGGCGCCGGTCACGGCCAGCGGCGTGATCTTGCCGCCCTTGAGGTGCGGAGCGATGGAGGTGATGTTCTCGAACACAAGGTCCACCTCGCCGCGCATCAGCGCCATGTCGGCCTCAAGCCCGCCCTTGTACGGGATGTGCACGATGGACACACCGGCCATCGACTTGAACATCTCCGCGCTCAGGTGGCCGGTGGTGCCGTTGCCGCCGGAGGCCACGGTGAGCTTGCCGGGCTGCTTCTTGGCCATGTCGATGAGGCCGGCCACGTCCTTCACGCCGAGGTCGCTGCGCACGGCCAGCACGTTCTGCACGAATCCGGTCAGCGCCACCGGGGCGAGTTGCGTGTCGGCGTCGTAGGGCAGCTTCTTGTAGAGCGACTGGTTGATCGCCAGCGTTGCCACGTTGGCATAGGCGATGGTGTAGCCGTCCGCGGGGGCGGCGATGGTGGCCTGCGTGCCGATGATGCCGGAGGCGCCGACGCGGTTCATCACCACCACCGATTGGCCGAGGTCGCGGCCCACTGCATCGGCGAGCAGCCGCGAGACGATGTCGGGCGTGGTGCCGGCGTTGAAGGGCACGATCAGGGTGATCGGCTTGTCGGGGTACGCGGCCTGCGCGTAGCCGCACAGGGCGAGCGCGGCCAGCGGCGCGGCCAGCACATTCAAGAGCCAGCGGCGGGAGGCAAAGGAACGGACGTTGAAGAACGACATGGTCAAGGCTTTCTGAAGAAGATCGATGGAGGGGCTTGCGGTCTCCTGGGCGACGCTGCGCCGGGGCATGGCGGCGTCGGCCTCGTTGCTATGGGAATGGATGAAATGGGCGCTACGCCATCACGGACTGCAGGACCGGCAGGTCGACGTTGCCGCCCGAGAGCACGAGCACGGCGCTCTGCCCGCGCAGCGAGACATGGCCGGCCAGCATGGCTGCGAGCGCCACGCTGCCGCCAGGCTCGACGACGAGGTGCAGTTCCTCCAGCGCGAATCGCATCGCGCGGGCCACCTCCGCATCCGTCACGGCGACGGCCTCGTGCAGCAGCGGCTGGTTGATGGCGAATGGCAGCTCGGCAGGCGTGACGGCTTGCAGGGCATCGCACAGCGTGCGGGCGCCGGGAGCGTTGGTCTCTCGCCGGCCGCTGCGCAGCGAGCGCACGGTGTCGTCGAAGCCCGCGGGCTCGACGGCCACGCGCCGCGGGCCGGGGCTCAGCGCATCGAGCACCAGGCAGCAGCCTGCCATGAGGCCGCCGCCGCCGCAGGGCGCTGCGAACAGGCCCAGGGTTTCGCGCGCACCGGCCGGCAGGTCTTCGAGCGCCTCCAGTGCCACGGTGCCCTGCGCGGCCAGCACCTCGGGGTGGTCGCCCGGCGGAATCAGCGTGCCGCCGGTCTCGGTCAGCAGGCGCATGCCGATGTCCTCGCGGCTTTCCCTCTCGCGGTCGTAGTGGACGACCTTCGCGCCCTGCGCGAGCGCGCGCGCCACCTTGGTCTTCGGGGCATCGACCGGCATCACGATGGTGGCCGACACGCCCAGTTGCCGCGCCGCCCAGGCAATCGCCTGGCCGTGGTTGCCCGTCGAATAGGCCACCACGCCGCGCTCCCGCTGCTGCGGCGTGAGCGCCAGCATGGCATTGAAGGCGCCGCGGGCCTTGAAGGAGCCGGTGACCTGCAGGCTCTCGGGTTTGATCCACACGGTGCCGCCCACCAGCGCGTCCAGCGCGGGCGAGCGCAGCAGCGGCGTGCGTTGCACGTATGGCGCAATGGCTTGTGCGGCGCGCAGCACGTCTTCGAAGCGGGGCACGCGCATCGTGCCGAGCATCGCGTGCTCGATGTGGTCCGGCAGCGCCGTGGAGGAGGTGCTCGTCATCGCGCGGGCCTCCTTCACGCCGGTTGCCACACCGGGGGCTCGGTGCTGCCGGTCTGGCTGGTGAGCCGGGTGTAGGCCTCCAGGCGGCGGTGCTGGGCGAAGTTGAAGATGGTGTTGCGGCCCAGCTGGCACATGTCCAGGTTGCAGTCGGCCACCACCAGCTCGTCGTCCCAGCTGGTGGCCATGGCCATGATCTCGCCCTGGGGGTTCACGATGACGGAATGGCCCATCAACTCGAAGCCGTCTTCGTTGCCGGCCTTGGCCACGCCCACGCCGAAGGTGGCGTTCTGGTAGCACCCGGCCTGGATGGAAAGCTGGGAGTGAAAGTTGCGCAGGTGGTGCGCCTCGAAGCCGCGGTTTTCCTGGTTCACCGCCGGCGTGTTGTAGCCCAGCATGACCAGCTCGACCTGCTGCAGCCCGAGCTCGCGCCACGCTTCGGGCCAGCGGCGGTCGTTGCAGATCAGCATGCCCAGGTTCACGCCGTCCACGTCGCTCACCGGGGCGCGTACGACCGGAAAGCCCAGGTTGCCCACCTCGAAGTAGCGCTTTTCCAGGTGCTGCACCTTGCGGATGGTGGAGAACTCCTTGTGCCCGGGCAGGTGCACCTTGCGGTACTTGAGCACGATCTCGCCCGAAGGCGCGATCACCACCGAGGTGTTGAAGCGCCGCTTGCGCACCACGCCGGTCTCGTCGGGCTCGTGGGCGATCTCGGCGTAGCCCAGGTAGCAGGTGAGCCCGTAGCGGCGGACGGCTTCGAAGAGCGGCTGCGTGGCGGGCGAGGGCAGCGCCTCTTCGTACCACGGGTCGGCCTCGTCGAGGTTTTCAACGTACCAGCGCGGAAAGAAAGTGGTCAGCGCCAGTTCGGGAAACACCACGACATTGGCACCGCGCTGATGCGCGCGCTCCAGCAGGCGCACCATGCGAGCCACGATGACATCGCGGCCTTCGGCTTTCTGGATGGGCCCGAGCTGGGCGGCGGCGACGGTGATCAAGCGGTTCATGGCGGCAGAAGAGTGGGTCTGAGCCGGATGATCTGGCCCGCCGCCTCCGCGGCCAACTGCGCCTGAATCGCCCCGGCAGGCCGCGAGGGCATGCTCCGGATCTACCGCAAGTGATTGATTTCAAAGACAAAACCCGCGGTGCCCAAGGCGCCCCGGCCAGCCCGTCGATAACCGCGCGTTATGGCTTTGGGACAAAAGGTGATGGGCACCCGGGCCGCGCTGTCAATGGCGCGCAACGAACGGCACGGCTCAGGGGCGGGGCGCGCGCACGGGCGCATCCTCGCCCGGGTGCTCCGGCAGCGTGGGGGCGAGCGCACTGTCGCGCCCCTCCTGCTTCAACAGCCGCTTGAAGACGGCCAGGAACTCCTTGGCCATGGCCGACAGCGGGCTCACGTTGGTGTGGATCAGGTAGATGCGGTGCGCGAGTGCGGGCACGAGCGGCTTGAGCACCACGCCGTCCGTCATTACCGAGCGCCGCGCACCGAAGGCTTCGATCAGCGCCACGCCAACGCCTTCACGCACCAGCGCCATCGCCTCGGGCGTGGAGCGGATCTCGATGTCGGCACGCAAAGGCAGGCCCGACGCGGCAAGGAAATCGGCCGTAAGCCGGCCAAAGGGCGTGTCGCGCCCGAAGCCGATGAAGGTCTGGCCCACCAGGTCGCTCGCGCTGATCGCCTCGGCCTGCGCCAGCGGATGGCGCTCGGGCACCGCGCATTCGATGAAGCTGTGCCCGATCGCCCGCGCCGCCGCGTTGGCACTGGGCGGCGGCGGCATCGAGGAAATCGCCAGGTCCGCGTGTCCCAGCAGCACGTGCGGCAGCAACTGGTCGAACGGCAATGGCCTGTACTTGATGCGCACATCGGGATAGCGGGCCCGAAAACGCTTGATCGCCACCGGTATCAGCCACTCGCTGAAGCTGGGGCTTGAGACCAAAGACAGCTCGCCATGGGAGCCGCCGACCAGGTCGGCCGCCAGTGCATTGAAGCGGCGCACGCCTTCCAGGATGCTTTCCACCTCCGAGAACAGGCGGCGCGCCTCGGGCGTGGGCTGCAGGCGCCCGCGCACGCGCTCGAACATCAGCATGCGCAGCCGGCTTTCTGTCGTGGCCAGCACGCGGCTGACGGCCGGCTGGGAAACGCACAGCATGCGCGCCGCCCCACTGAGGGTGCCGGCAATCATGATGGCGTGGAAGACTTCGATCTGCCGCAGATTCAGCGGCACCGGCGGGGTCAGGAGCGTGGCAGGCATGGCGCAGCACACCATGCAAGTAGCACGCCACCGTGCACGTAGGCTGTGGCCTAGCGCGCCCCGAACGCCGCGTTCTCGAACAGGTCCTTGAACTCTCGCGGCTGCGAGCGCCAGTACTGGTGCGGCGCTTTTACCTGCGCGCTCAGTTCGGCGGCGGCATGCCACGGCCAGCGCGGGTCGTAGAGGATCGCGCGCGCCAGCGACACCGCATCGGCCTGCCCCTTGGCAATGATTTCCTCCGCCTGCCGCGGCTCGGTGATGAGGCCCACGGCAATGACCGGCATGCCGACCTCCGACTTCACGCGTTCGGCAAACGGCACCTGGTAGCCCGCGCCAAGCGCGATGGCCTGCTTCGGCGACACGCCGCCGCTCGATACGTGGATGGCCGCGCAGCCGCGCGCTTCGAGCGCCTTGGCAAAGGCGACGGTGCCCTCGAGGTCCCAGCCGCCCGGCACCCAGTCGATGGCCGAGACACGCACCCACACCGGCTTGTCGGTGGGGAAGACTTCGCGCACTGCATCGAACACTTCGAGCGGAAAGCGCATGCGGTTCTCGAGGCTGCCGCCGTATTCGTCTTCCCGGTGGTTGGCCAGCGGCGAGAGGAACTGGTGCAGCAGATAGCCATGCGCCGCGTGGATCTCCAGGCCATCGAGGCCCAGCCGCGCAGCGCGCCGTGCGGCTTCGACGAAGGCGGTGCGGATGCGGGCGAGCCCTGCGGCATCGAGCGCGATGGGCGGGTCTTCGGTGGGCGCATGCGGCACGGCGGAGGGCGCGTATGCCTTCCAGCCGCCCGGCTCTTCCGGCCGTATCTGCTTGCCGCCTTCCCATGGCGCGCGGCTCGATGCCTTGCGCCCCGCGTGGCCCAGTTGCATCGCGATCTTGATGGGCGAGTGCGCACGCATCGCATGCAGCACGCGCGCCAGGCCTTCTTCGTTGGCATCGGAATACAGCCCGAGATCGCCGGGCGAGATGCGCCCCTCGGCCTCCACTGCCGTCGCTTCAAGGATCAGCAGCCCCGCTCCCGAGAGCGCGAGATGGCCCAGGTGAATCAGGTGCCAGTCGCCCGGCGTGCCATCGACGGCGGAGTACTGGCACATCGGCGCGATGACGATGCGGTTGTCGATTTGAAGAGGGCCGAGCCGCAGGGGCTCGAAGAGACGGGGCGTGCTGGTGCTCATGACGATGCGGCTCCACAGGTGCTGTAGTTGCGCGAATTCTGCGGGGTCTGCGCGATCGGTGCCGGGGCCGGCGCGGAAGCCTTGCGGCTCAGGGCGGTATGGATCAGCAGCGCGCCGACCACCATCGCCATGCCCACCGCCTCGTTCACCGTGGGCAGCCTGCCCAGCGCCGCGCTCATCAGCAGCGCCGACACCGGCACGAAGTTGATGAAGGCCGTGCCCGTCACCGCGCCCAGCGTGCGCACGCCGTAGTTGAAAGCCAGCACAGCGATGGCCGAAGACACCAGGCCGACGTACAGCAATGCCTGCCACGACAGGCGCAGTCCTTCCACGCTGGGCGCATGCGTCCAGCCCAGCAGCGTGCCCGCCAGGGCCGTGGCCAGCAGCAGCGGCCAAGAGGCCAGCACCGTGAGCGCGGTGTACTCGATCACGTCGAGTTCCGGAAAGCGCGCAGCGCCGCGCGTGTACCAGACCCAGCCCAGCGTACCGACGAAGGCCACAGCGTCGCCATAGAGCGTCGACTCGCCCGATGCCCCAGCGCCGAACAGCAGCCCCGACACGATGGCCACGCCCAGCAGAGACAGCGCCGTGGTCAGCAGCGTGGAACGGCTAGGCCGCACGCCGTCGAGCGCCCAGCGCAGCAGCTGCGTGGTCATGGGCGTGGTCGCCATGATCACCGCACCGTGCGAGGGCACCGAGTGCGCCAGGCCCGCCAGCAGCATCACGCTGAAGATGCCGAAGCCCGCGAACCCGCGCACCGCCAGCGGCCCGGCATGCTGGCGCAGCTTGCGCCACGGCGCCGTGCCGCGAGGAACAATCAGCAGTACGAACAGCAGCGCGGACATGCTGTAGCGGATGAGCGTGAACCACGCCGGCTCGACGTGGTGCAGTACGCCCTTGCTGACGAGGAACATGCCGCCCCACCCGGAGGTGGCGAGCAGCAGCGCGGCGATGCCGAGCAGGCGTTGGCGATGGGACATGGGGAAGCCTTTTCTTGCAATGAATCAATGTCCCGAGAATCGGTGCTGGGGCCCGCAAATGCCATTCGCTTCTTTGGACAGGGGTCTCCAAAAAAGCGAACAGACTGCGGCGGCCACCAAGCTCACAATCCGCTCTCATGGAGCTCTACCAACTCAAGACCTTCGTCGCCATCGCCAAGGAAGGCAGCCTGACCCGCGCCGCCGAGCGCGTGTTCACCAGCGCGCCGGCAGTAAGCGCCCAGCTCAAGGCGCTGGAAGACGAGCTCGGCGTGAAGCTGTTCGAGCGCACGCCGAAGGGCATGTCGCCCACCGAGGCCGGCCTCAGCCTGCTGGAAGAGGCCGAACGAACGCTGGCCTCCGCGTCGCGCATGCGCTCGGCGGCCGACCAGCTGCGTGGTGCGGCGCAGGGTGTGGTTCGCTTCGGCACCGTGGTCGACCCGGTGGCGCTGCGGCTCGGCGAGGTGCTGGTGAAGCTGGCGGAGCGCCATCCGCAGGTCGCGCTGCAGCTGAAGCAGGGCCTGTCGTACGAAACGCTGTCGGCAGTGCAGCGCGGCGATCTCGACTGCGCTTACGTTCTCAGCGACGGTGAGCAGATCGATGGGCTGGAGCTGCATCGCCTTGGCGTGATCGATCTCGTCGTGACCCTGCCGCTGCCGGTGGCCGAAGCGCACCCCGACCTCTCGCTAGATCAGCTCACGAACCTGCCGTGGGTGGGCACGCCGCCTTCGTGCATCCTGCGCGTGCATCTCGAGAAACTGTTCGCTGGCGCGGGCCGTGAATACCGCCAGGGCCGCACTGCCGATGGCGAGAGTGCCATCCGCAGCATGGTCGCGAGCGGCATGGGCGCGGGCCTGATGCGGCTCGACCAGGGGGAGCAGGGCGAGCGCAATGGCGAACTCGCGATCTGGAACGGATGGCGTTCGCACACGTGGTTGTGCTGGGTTGCGCCTGCTGAGGGCAAGCGGCCTGTTGCGGTCGATGCTGTGCGCAGTGCTGTGATGGAGGCTTGGGCCTGAGTCTTGGTGTTGTTCGTTCGGGGGCGCGCTCACGCCGACGGTGTGCTCTGCTCCGCGAATGTCCCCCGGCCTGCGGCCTCCTCCTTTATTTCGCTGCGCAGAGCACACCATCGACGTGATCGTTCAGAGCACTGGTTGATCGGCCAGCACAACAGCCGCGCCCATGTGCGAATGGCACCGGGTGCTCCCCGCAGCGAAATAAAGGAGGAGGCCGCAGGCCGGGGGACATTCGCGGAGGGGAGTACCCGGTGTCATTCGCACGCACCCTGAATGAACTGAACACACCCGAAGTCGGCGCTATTTGCACCCCCAGTGCCCATTCTTAAAAGCTTCTTCTTAACAGACATGCCAAACGGCTTATTGCCCGCGCAACGAGCCGCCGATACCTTCGAATCGCGCCTCATCCGAGGCGCGATTCGCATGGAAAACGGACAACCACACATGGCTCATTCACCCTCCGCGTTCCGGCCCAACTTCGGCCGGCGCCTGCAACAACTACTGGCGTGTGCCGCACTGCTCGCGACCGCCACCCTCGCATCGGCCGCCGAGCCCGCCAAAGACCACCCGCTGGTCGGTCGCTACGAAGGCTCGGTGATGGACGCCTTCCAGAGCAAGGACTACGACGAAGTCGGCCTGCTGCGCGAACCGATCCAGAACTGGGGCGACCCCGTGCCCAAGCCACGGCTGCTGCAAGTCGCGGGCAAGGTCTCGCTCTACTACTACCGCCTGCCCGACGGCCGCTCGCTGCTTGAAGTGCAACGCAACTACGAGGCCGCCCTCAAAGCCAAGGGCTTCCAGACACTGTTCGCGTGCGCCACCACCGACAGCAGCTGCTACAAGAAAGACCCCGACCGCGAAACGCCGTTCACCGACGTCTCGGTGCTGGCCAACACCATCGACACGCCCGAGTGGCCGATGATCGGCCGCGGCCGCCAGTTCGTGAGCAACTATTTCGACAACAGCGGCCGCTACCTGCTCGCGCAATATGACGGCCCCAACGGAAGGGTCTACGCCAGCATCGCGCTTGCCGAAGGCAACAGCCGCGGCAACTTTGCTTTCGTGCGCGTGGTCGAGAGCAAGGCGATGGAGTCCGACAAGATCGTCTTCGTCGATGCCACGGCCATGCAGAAGGGGCTGGCGGAGAACGGCCGCATCAGCCTCTACGGCATTCACTTCGACCTCGACAAGGACAGCATCAAGCCCGACTCGCAGCCCACGCTCGACGAGATCGCCAAGCTCATGCGCAGCAACCCGCAACTGCGCGTGCAGGTGGTGGGCCATACTGACGCGCAAGGCGAAGAGCCGCATAACGCCGACCTCTCGCGCCGGCGCAGCGTGTCGGTCATTGCTGCGCTTGCGAGGACGGGGCTCGATGCGCGGCGCTTCACTTCGCGCGGCGCCGGTTCCAAGGAGCCGGTGGCGCCGAACACCAACGAAGAAGGTCGCGCGAAGAACCGTCGCGTCGAGCTGCTGCGGCTGTAGCCGCGCGGTCAGTCGGCGGTCAGCTGACGGTCGTCAGATCGGGGCCGGCTTGCAGTCGGTTTCCATGGATTGCCGGGATGGCAGGCCACGCTTGGGCCTGTCATCATTCGCGGCTGCATGAATAACGACTCGAAGAATTTTCTTGCCGATCTGTTGAATCGCGCCAGACAAGCCCTGGCGGACCCGGCGGGTGTGCTGCCCGCGGCAACGCCCGCCACCGGCGAAGCAGGGTGCGTGGTGTTCCTTGCCACTGGTGAAGACGACAGCCGGGCTCGCGTGGTCTCGGGGCGCGGCGCAGACATCGATGCCGCATGGCGCGCCGCCACCGAGAAAGCCAGACGCACCGGCCAGACACCACTGCACCTGCGCGCCGAAGTGGTCGATAAGGTCACGCCCATGAGCTGGGCCGCGCTGAAGGCGAAGCTGGCCAAAACCAAGCGCAACTACTTCAACGAAGGCATCGCCTTCGATGCGCGCTTCGAGTTCGCGCTGCTCGCGCAGGAAATGCACGGCAGCGCGATCCTCTACAACGGCGACGTGGAGCATGCCGAGCCCAACACCGGCAACCTGCGCCTGCACTGCAAGCGTCGCTTCGGCCGCGAGATCGACTTTCCCGCGGACGACGCAGCGCCCGTCTGGTGCTTCACCACGCGGGCCGTGTACGTGGACGCGAAGGGCGCATGGCCCATCACCGCAGAAGGCCAGGCGGCCGGCTTTCGCGAGCTGCGCGAGTGGAACGCACAGCAGATCCACGCGCTGGTCGACAACGCCGGAAACTACCTCGCCGAACAGGTTCAGCCCACGGGCGAGTTCCACTACGGCTGGTTTCCCTGCTTCGACCGCGCCATCCCCACCTACAACACGCTGCGCCACGCCAGCTCCACCTACGCGATGCTGGAAGCATGGGAGTTCACGCGCAACAACACGCTCAAGGCAGCCATCGACCGCTCGCTGGCCTTCCTCACCGGCACGCTGATCCGCCCGGCCCATCTGCCGGACGGCACACGCGCTGCCTATCTGCTGGATATCGGCAGCGAGATCAAGCTCGGCGGCAACGCTGTGTGCCTGCTCGCACTGGTCAAGTACACCGAGCTCACCGGCGACAGGAAATACCTGCCGCTGCTGGAGCAGCTCGCGCTCGGCATCCGCCACATGCAGGACGCGGAGACGGGCAGCTTCGTGCACGTGCTGAATGCGCCCGCGCTCGACGTGAAGGACAGGTTCCGCGTCATCTACTACGACGGCGAAGCGGCCTTCGGTCTGATGCGGTTGTATGGCCTCACGCGCGACGAGCGCTGGCTCGCTGTCGTCGAGAAGGCCTTCGATCATTTCATTGCCGCCGAACACTGGCGCGCGCACGACCACTGGCTGAGCTACTGCGTCAACGAACTCACGCGCTACCGGCCCGAGACGCGCTACTACCAGTTCGGCCTGCAGAACGTGGCGGGCTATCTCGACTTCGTGCTGGAGCGCATCACCACCTTTCCCACGCTGCTCGAACTGATGATGGCCGCGCGCGACATGGTGCTGCGGCTCGAAGCCGACCCCGCATTGCGCCCGTTGCTGGCCGGGCTCGACCGCGACAAGTTCGATCGCGCGCTGGCGTACCGCGCGCGCTACCTCGCCAATGGCCACTTCTGGCCCGAGCTGGCGATGTTCTTCCGCAACCCGGCGCGCATTGCCGGCTCGTTCTTCATCAAGCACCACAGCTTTCGCGTGCGCATCGACGACGTGGAGCATTACCTCTCGGGGTATGTGGCGTACCACCGGATGCTGAAGGAGCGCGAGGCACAGCAAGACACGCAAGCAACAACAGCTACCGGCATCGTTGCCTGCGGCGGTGACGTGAATCTCTCGCGCCGCCAGCACTACCGATTGCACGAACTCGGCGGCGCGAAAAAGATGCTCGGCGGCATCGCCGCGCTGCGCGAGGCCGACCTGCGCATCGCGAACCTCGAATGCGTGGTCGCCACCGTCGGCGAGCAGGGCGTCGACAAGGACGAGACCGCGCCCTACTACTACCGCGCCCGCCCCGAAATGCTCGCGGTGCTGACCGAGGCCGGCATCGGCATGGTCACCACCGCCAACAACCACAGCGGCGACTACGGCCCCGATGCGCTCATGGAGCAGCAGGGCCTGCTGGACGCCGCGGGCATCGCTCATGCCGGCACCGGCCGCACGCTGGAGGCCGCGCTGCGGCCGGCGTTCCGGCGCGCGGGCGGCTTGCGCGTGGCGCTGTTTTCGCTCGACGCCACGCAGCCGGAATTTGCCGCCACCGCCGAGCGTGCGGGCGCCGCGTGGCTGCCACTGGACGACCCGGCCGCGTGGACCGCCACGCTCGTGCCGCGCATCGAGGCCGCGCGCCGCGAAGCCGACGTGGTGCTGGTGGCGGTGCATTGGGGCGCCAACCTCGAGACCGAACCCACGCAAGCCGAGATCGCCGTCGGCCACGCCATCGTCGATGCCGGCGCGGACGCGATCCTCGGTACTTCGGCGCATGTGCTGCAGGGCATCGAGATCTATCGCGGCCGGCCGATCCTGCATGACGCCGGTGACCTGCTGTTCGACTCGGTGCGCAACGACTTCGGGGACTCGGGCGTGTTCTCGCTGACGCTGGGCCCGCGCGGCGTCGAGGAGGTGATGTTCACGCCCATTGGCATCGGCTTCGGCTTCTCGCGCCAGCTCGAAGGAGACAAGGCCCAGGCTTTGAGCGAACGCTTTGCTGCGCAATGCCGCGCGCTTGGCACGGAGATGCTGCCGGTGTCTGGCGGCCGTTGCATGGTGCGACTGTCGCCGCCCGAGCGGCCTGCCTTCCAGCCCGACCTGGCCTCCGCAGCCGCTCCGGTCTTCAGCCCGGCGCCTGTCGTTGAGCGAGTGCATGTGCCACGGCCCGAATGGCTGGTCGACGTGGTGCCCGACGACGCGCGCATCACGCCGCTGCAGATCGGCCCGCTGCGCCTCGTGGGCCTGCGCTGCACGCCGCGGCAGATCGTCGGGCGCCGCATACTGTGGGTCGAATCTTTCTGGACCGCTGATGAGGCCGTCGCGGCCGACCTGCGCTTGTACTTCCGCGCGATGCCGATGCGCAGCACCCGCATGCCGCCCTGGGGCGAGAGCATGGATCACGACCCCTGCGACTGGATGTGGCCCACCAGCCGCTGGGAGCCCGGCCGCATCTACCGCGACCGCTACGGCCTGCGCCCGCCGCGCGGCAGCTTGCTCGAAAGTGACGTGCTGCAGCTCGAAGTGAGCGTGCGCGGCGACTTGCCCGACCTGCCGCCCGCACGTCGTCTCGCGCTGTGGTGCGGCCTGCGCGTGCCGGACGCTCCCACGCCGCTGCCGGAACGCGCCGCGCCCGTGCTCATGGCCGACCGCCCCGGTGCGGGCCCCGACCCCGCGCCTGTGTGGACTGCCGAGCAACTGAAAAAAGCCACGCGTGGCCGCTGGCTCGTCGAGCCGCCGCCGGGCTGGTTCGCCAACTCGGTGGTGCGCGGGCCGGTCCACATGGAACTGCTGCCGAAGCCCTCGCTCTTCATCGCCTCCGACTACCGCACACTGGCCGCGCACGAGAACTACAGCAAGCCGCGCACCGACAACTGGGACCGCCACCTCGAATTGCCCCGCCTGCACTCCGAGCTGGCAGGCGCCGTGGTCGCGCACGCGGTGGACGGGCTCGATCCGGCCTTCCCGCTGCTGCAGGTGGACGACCCCATTGCCGCGATGCTCGCCATGGGCGCTGCCGCGCGGTCGCGCTACAAGGGCTTGATGGTGGGCGTGACCGGCACGGTAGGCAAGTCGTCCACCATCGCGATGCTGCGCGACCTGCTGCCCGAGCGCGCGCGCGTGCACACCACCATCGACAACTACAACTCGCGCGTCGGCGTGCCCGCCATGCTGGCCAACCTCGGGTCCGACGTGGATGTGTGCATCCTCGAAATGGCGCAGAGCGGGCTGTGGATGGACCGCGGCCCGATCTCGCTGGTGGCGCGGCCGCACGTGGCACTCATCACAGAGATCGGCCTGTCGCAGACGCGCCAGGCCTCGACGCTGGAGCTCACGGCCGAATACAAATCGCGCATCTTCCTGGGGCTGGAGCCCGGCGGCGTGGCGATCGTGCCCGATCACATTGCCTGCCTGCAGCAGGTGGTGGCAGCGGCCGCGCGCACGGCGGGCGCCATCTGGGTGGTGGGCACCGGGCCCGACGCCAACGTGCGCATTGTCGACACCCGGCCCGAGCCCGGTGGCGGCTGCCGCGTGCGCATTGCCGTGCCGGGGCGCACGCTGGAGTACCTGTTCCCGGTCGAGAGTGCGGGGCTGGTGCGCAACTCGGCGCTCGCGTTCGCGGCTTTGCTGGCCATGGGCTTCGATGGCGAAGCCGCCTGCGCGCGCATGCCGCATGTGCGCCTGCCGGCCTCGGTGATGCAGGTGCGCGCGCTGCGCACGCAGGCCGGCGTGCAGGCCACGCTGATCGACGACAGCTGGAACGCCGAAGTCATGTCGATGCACAACGCAATGGAGTTCGTGCGCACCTGGAAGCGCGCGGAGAGCAACGGCCCCGTGGTGCGCAAGATCGGCGTGCTCGGGCGCATCGTCAACCTCGACAACGACGCCGAGGCCATGCACCGCAGCCTGGCCGCGCCGCTGCTGGCATCAGGCATCCAGCACCTCGTGACGCACGGCGAAGAGATGCGCTGGCTGCGCGAGGAAGTGCCCACCGAACTGCTCGGCCCGCACTTCGACAACGCCGTGCAGCTCGCGAACTACCTCGAAGGCTTCTTGCGCGACGGCGACCTGGTGCTGGTGAAGGGCGACCGCGACCGATCCGACTTCGGTAGCATCCCCGCACTGCTGCAACGGCTATGACCAAACCGGGCCTCTTCTTTTTGCGGTGCGCGCGTGGCGCCCTCGTGCTGCTCGCGCTGGCGCAGGCCGCCTGCGCGCAGCGCACCGGCCCCGACGTGCCTCGGCCCTTTGCCGCGGCCAACGACGAAGTGCTGCACTGGAACCAGCCCGCCGACCGCGCCAGTTGCCCCGACCGCAACAGCTACCTGTGGGTGCAGACCGCAGAGGGCCCCGCCTGCATCCGCTACTTCGCGAGCGACGACATCGAGGGCGCGCGCATCGCCATCGTGCAGTTCTCGGGCGACCGCGACAGCGTGATGGACCAGGCGCCCACGCGCATTCCCGATAACACCGAAGACCTGCGCACGCTCGATGCGCAGCGCAGCCGCGATCGAGCGGGCGTGCCGTGGATCTTCGTGGCGCGGCCCGGCACGTACGGATCGTCGGGCGACCACCGCAAGCGCCGGCAGCTGGTGGAGTTTCACGCACTCGATGCGGCACTCGACGCGCTCATGCAGCGCCACAGGCTGCAGCGCATCGTCATCGTCGGCCACAGCGGCGGCGCCACCGCAGGCGCTGCGCTGCTCACGCTAGGCCGCACGCGCGTGGCCTGCGCGGTGCTGACTTCGGGCGCCTACGGCCTGCTGGAGCGCGCGCGCATGCTGGGCCGCTCGAGAGACGGTCGCACCGACACCACGGGCAGCACGCAGTTCTACGACCCGATGGACCATGTCGTCGGCATCGTGCGCGACCCGGCGCGACGCATCGTGCTGATCGGCAATCGCGAAGACAGGAACACGCCCTTCGCGCTGCAGGAGCGCTTTGCCGACGCCGTGTCCAAGGCCGGCCATCGCATCGAACTGCGCACGCACGCCGCCGAGCCGCCCGACTACCATGACCTCAAGGACCGCATCGCGCTGCGCACCGCTTCGCAGTGCGCGCGCGAGGCGTTGTTCCCCTAAACAATTCCGGCAGGCAGGAGACACATGAGCAACAGCATCACATCGCGCGAGTTCGGCCGCATGCCCGACGGCCGCGCCGTCACCGAATACACCCTGGACAACGGCCGCGGCCTGAGCCTGAGTGCCATCAACCACGGAGGCATCGTCACCGCATTGCGCGTGCCCGACCGCGATGGGCACAGCGCGAACATCGTGCTGGGCTTGCCGACACTCGCCGACTACCGCAAGCCGCATCCGCACTTCGGCACCATCGTCGGACGCTTCGCGAACCGCATCGCGGCGGGGCGCTTCACGCTCGACGGCACGGTGCATCAGCTGGGGCTGAACGATGGCGTCAACTCGCTGCACGGCGGCGCCAAGGGCTTCGGCACGCGCTTCTGGGAGATCGTGCCGCTGTCGGCGCAAGAGGCCGGCGACGACATCGCCATCGAGCTGCGCTACACCAGCGCCGACGGCGAAGAAGGCTACCCCGGCGAGGTACAGCTGACGGTGCGCTACACGCTGAGCGCGAACGCCAACACATGGCGCATCGACTACAGCGCCCTGACCGACAAGCCCACCGTGCTGAACCTGAGCCACCACGACTACTTCAACCTCGCGGGCAGCGGCTCGGTGATGGACCACCGGCTGACGATTCCCGCGAGCCGTTATTGCCCAGTGGATGCGACGCTGATTCCGACAGGCATCGCCGACCTGGCTTCGACGCCGTTCGACTTTCGTACTGCAACGCACATCGGAGAGCGCATCCGCGAAGACCACGAACAGTTGCTGCTTGCGCATGGCTACGACCACAACTGGGTGCTGGACCGTGCTCAGGTCGATCGCGGCCTTGCTCTGGCGGCACGGCTGGAGCACGAGGCCACAGGCCGCGTGATGGAAGTGCATACCAGCGAGCCCGGCGTGCAGTTCTATTCGGGCAATTTTCTCGACGGAAGCCTCATGGGCAGCGCGGGTGCAAGTCTGCGGCAGGGGGACGGGTTGTGCCTGGAGACGCAGCACTATCCGGATTCACCGAATCAGCCTGGGTTTCCGTCTACGGTGCTGCGGCCGGGGGAGGTGTTTCGCAGTGCGACGGAGCACCGCTTCTTCGCGTGAAGCCATCGCCGCAATCTGAATCACTTCACAGAGCCTCGAGCGGTCCGCGACGGCTGGAAATCGGATGTGCTGTTGGTTGCCACAGCCTGTTGGCCACGAACTGCGCCGCATGCGCTGGCTCGGCATAGGCCAGCACCACAGGGCAAAAGGGCAATGCAGCCATGGTCCCTACGGCCTGCAAGGCACGCCGGCGCGAAAGAGTCGAGGCCGCCTTCGGGTCAGACGGAGCGTCACCCGTATTCATGATGTTTTTCGTCATTGATTGATTCCTCCCTGATCTGCTCACTTGATTGCCACCGCATCGGCAGGTGCACCTGGCACCGCCACGCGGAACTTCAGGCCGTCGAGCAGCTTGTCCCACAGCGCGATGGCCTCTTCGTCGTTGAGCGAAGAGGCTTTGGCTGCACCGATGCGGTCTGCCTGGACCTTGGTGCGCATCGTCACGCTCAGATTGCCGGGGCGCGCGACGCTGCCGCCGTTCTCGCCGATGAACATCCACTCGAAGTCCTGCGTGCCATCGGGACGGCGCACCAGAGACTCTTCGCCGTCCCAGCCGTGGACCTTCTTCTTGCCCTCGCGCAAGGTTGTGAGCTTGGGGTACCTGCTGCCCGTCTCGCGCTTCTGGTCGGCGATGAGTTTGAGCAGGCCGTCGGTGTTGCCAGAAAACTTGGCGTTGATGGTCTGGTTGCTCTCGACGCTGAAGACGACGTCGGGCAATGCAGCCATGTGGAGGCCGACTTGCGTCAGTACGTTGCCTTTGGAGCCATCCAGTCGACGGAATCCGAACTCGTGGCATAGCCCTTGTTCGGTAGGTACTTCGTCGGGTTCACGAGCGCGCAAGTTTTTTGCGACATCAACGGTTCGTTGAAGGATCGAATCCGCGGTTGTGTTTGAGCTCTTTGCCGTCGCACCTCCTCCGACAAAGATGTGCGATCCTACGATGTAGTAAACAACAAAGCCCTCCAGTTCACGTTTCTTCGCAAACTTGTCTTCGTACGATCGAATCAGCCATGTGTTCGGCGCTGGTCCCTTGCCGAAGTAGGTGATTTCGGCCGTCTTGTATGCCGCCAGAATCTTCGCCCGTTCGGCATCCATCACCTTCTCGATGTCCTTGGCTTGGTTGGGTAGGGTCGGGAAGTCGCGCCCAAAGGCCAAGCGCGAGTCCACAGGGGCTGTCAGTACATAGCGTCCGAAGCACAGCAGCTTGGTGTGCTCGAACAGCCGTTCAATGCGAGGGTTCGTCATTGACATGTCGATCAGAGGGGCGCGTCCCAATGCGCGGGGCATCGTCCATGGGACTCCACAGCACATTGCTCGATGGTCCAGTTAGTCCGGCAATGGTCTTAAGTCGCGCGAGCGCTGGAATAGGCAGCGCCCCCATCGCCACGGCGCCCGTCGCTAGTTGCAGCGCCTTGCGTCGTGTCGGGTGTTGCTTCGATGTCATCGTGGACGTCCTCATCTGATCGCTACCGCATCGGCAGGCGCACCCGGCACCGCCACGCGGAACTTCAGGCCGTCGAGCAGCTTGTCCCACAGCGCGATGGCCTCTTCGTCGTTGAGCGAAGAGGCCGCGGCCGCGCCGACGCGGTCTGCCTGGACCTTGGTGCGCATCGCCACGCTCAGATTGCCGGGGCGCGCGACGCTGCCGCCGTTCTCGCCGATGAACATCCACTCGAAGTCCTGCGTGCCGTCGGGGCGGCGCACCAGCGACTCTTCGCCGTCCCAGCCGTGAATCTTCTTCTTGCCCTCGCGCAAGGTTGTGAGCTTGGGGTATCTGCTGCCAGCCTCGCGCTTGCGGTCGGCGATGAGTTTGAGCAGGCCGTCGTTGTTGCCGGGGAAGTTGGCGTTGATGGTCTGGTTGCTTTGGACGCTGAAGACCACGTCAGGTAGTGCCGCCATGTGGAGGCCAACTTGCGTGAGCACGTTGCCTTTGGAGCCATCCAGTCGACGGAAGCCGAACTCGTGGCAAAGACCTTGTTCGGTAGGCACTTCGTCGGGTTCACGGGAGCGGAGGTTCTTCGCAGTCTCCACTGCATCCTTGAGCAAATAGTCGACGCTTATGTTTTGGCTCTTGGCTGTTGCATCACCATCCAGAAAAATATGTGGCCCAACGACATAGTAAAAATGGAACTCTTCCAATTCCAGCTCTTTTGCTGACACGTTCTCGAACGAGCGAATTAACCACGTGGTCGGAGTCGGCCCCTTGCCAAAATAGGTGATCTCAGCTGTTTTGTCCGCCTTCAAGATCTTCTTCCTCTCGGACTCCATCACCTTCTCTATGTCGTTGGCTTGATTAGGCAAGGTTGGGAAGTCTCTGCCGAAGGCCAGGCGCGACTCCACAGGTGCCGTCAATACATAGCGCCCGAAGCACAGCAGTTTGGTGTGCTCGAACAGTCGCTCGATGCGAGGGTTTGTCATCAGGTTGTTTCCTTGTTCATGATTGGAGTGGGGCACTTCAGTCCTTCTTGTCCCACCACGGTGGATCGAACTCGTTGGCGATGCGCACGATGCCGTAGAGCGTCGAGGCACCGGCATCCAGGTTCTTGTAGCTGTCTTGATGGTCGTATCCGCGCTGGGTGAACTTGACCTTGGCCTTCACTTTGCTCGCACTGCGCTCCACCGGGACCGTGCCATCGGCCGCGGCAATGGGCGGCTGAAGTTTCAATATGAGTTCCACGCCGTAGTTACCACGCACCTTCAGCAGGCCTGTCTTGTTGTCACCCTTCTCACCGGGCACGATCGTCCAGTTCGCCGGGTCACCCGCCTTCGCCGCATCCCCATCAACAACGCGCCATGACACCTCGTTCCAGGCCAAGTGCTTTGGATCGTTGCCGTAGTGGGCATAGGTACGCTCATGGAACGTGTTCTCGATGGCGTTGGCGAATCTCATCGCCTCCCTGACGCGCTTCATCGTTGCTTCTGGGCCTATCTGGTTCTTGGTCTTGCCTCCTTCTTTCGGAGGCTTTCTGAGTTGCCCAGCCGGATCAATCCACTCCGGATTGATCAATCGCCACCACTTCTGCGGCCCCTGCGTATAGATTTCGTCCACCGCATTGCCCTGGGGGAGCTTGGCCAGAAAGTTGCCGTTCTGATCCTGTACGTGCAGCCACTGTGTTCCGTAGGCGGCCGCAGGCAGTAGTTCCAGTCCGCCCTGCGCATTGGCCAGCACGGCAGTCACCTTTGCGCCATCGTCCCCGAGCACGCCTTGGATGATGTTGTCCTCGAAGCCGCCGCCCTCGAAGCCCGCGCGCATGCGCTTGTAGGCCGCCGCTGCGCCGGTCGTGGGCATCACGCCGTGGACGATGCCCAGCACCTTGCTTTTGATGTTGCCGTAGTCGGGATGAATCAGCGCGCGTGCCAGGATGCCGCCCATGCTGTGGGTCACGAGGATCACACCCGGGCAGTCGAAGCCGTTCTCGTTGTACGTCTGTATGAGTTTTTCGATCCTGGGTGCCAGTGACCTGGCCTCGTCGCCGTTGCTCTTGAGCCAGTTGTAGCCAAAGGCGTGCACTGGGTACCAGCAGTTGCCGATCTTCTTGATATCGGCCTCGGTCAGCGCTGCCGCCCCCGTGGCGCCGAAGGCCGAGGGGTCGCGCATGACCGCGCGTTCGGACCGTACCGGCCCGGGGTGGTTGCCTGCGGAAGTCCAGATCGGAGAGAGCTTTGCGTTTGCGCCGTGGCCTCGCAGCATGTCGTTGAGCTGGTACTCCATGCGCTTAATGATGTCGCCGTAGGCCTTGAACATCACCTCGCTCCAGCCGCGCGCGCGGGCCTTCTGCGCGGCCGTGAAGCTCAGCCTGTTGTTCGCCAGCGGATGGTTCGGGTCGGCCTTGGGGTCGTCGATCAGCAGCTTTCCGACGCGACCCAGATCGTCGGGCACGTTGTCGTGGCGCTTGTCGGAGCTGACGGTAGCGTCGCCCGTGGCATCGAAGCGACCGGTGCCGTCGTCGGTGACTTCATAGCGGTCAACTTCCACTTCGTCGGGGTCCAGGCGCATCTGGCGGTCGGCCGGTTCGGCGTTGCGTCGGTTCCAGCCGTCCGCAATATCGTCGGGTCGCCAGGCGATGTTGTCGCTGCGCTTGAGCAATGCCTGTCGCGCCTTGGATAGCCGCAGGTTGCTGCCCATGATGCCGGGCAGTAACACGATGGGGATGAGCTTGCCCGGCGGAACGCGCACGCGCACCTTGCGTTTGTCGGCCACGGGTGTCGTGACAACGGCCACATCCGCGAAGCCACCTATACCGAGGCTGAGATCCAGCCAGATGTCTTCTTCTTTGCCTTGAACAGCCATTATTTCTTCCTCCCCATCCAGAGCACTCTGTAGACCTCGGGACTATCAGAGCGCTGCAATTGCGTGGTGCCGTCGGCGCCGGTGATTGCACCGGAGGCGTTCGTGTGTGCGCGGGGAAGCCCGGCGGCATCGGATGAGGCCATGGGCTCCGGCGTCGGCGATTCGTCGCCGCGTGTGAGCCTGAAAACCTGCTTGGCTGCAGCCGTGTTCTCCTCGTCGAGTTGATGGAAGATGAGCTCCCGATCGAAAGCCGCCTTCACATCCCGGTTCACAACGTCAGGTGTGCGCCTGGCCGGCCCCATCAGGCTGTGGGTCGCCGCATGCTCGCGCCACAGCCCACTGGTGCCGTGCACGATGCCCTGCGCGTTCCAACGGCTGAAGCTGGAGCCGCCAGTGATCAGCACTTCTTCCTTGGCCGTGATCGTGATGCGCTCAGCCTCGAGCTTGATGTTGAGTCTGCCCAGGAGGTTGATGCTGTTGCGCAGGGCCTGGACGTCGATATCCGCATTGCCGGCAATCAGGCGGATGCCGGCCTTGAAGGCGAACAGGCGCACCGCATCCCTCGCGCTTGCAAGAAAGCTCTTGCCTGCGCTGATGCTGGTGTGCCCGCCGCTGGTGAGCGCGTTGTGCCCCATGCTGGCAATGTGCGTCGAGCCGTGCGCCGTGGCCTGGATGCCTGCCGGGCTGGCCAGCGTCAGGTGCGGTTGCCGGAATTCGGGGAACTGGCCTTGCTCCGGGTCGATGCCGCTTCCCCTGATGGCATCGTTCTGTTCCTTCAGTTTCCGGGCCACTTCGTCCTGATCGCCCGAGTCGTGCGCCTTGGCCTCCTGCGCCATCTGGCTCAGGCCTTCGTGCAGGTCGCGCCCCTGCGTGAGCCGCGCCACTGTCTCGCGCATGTCGGTGATGTGCGCCTGCGCGTTCGGGCGCGATTCGGTGGTGACGAGCAGGCCGGCCGTGGCGCGAATGGCGCCGTGCCCATCGGTGCGCAGCTCGAAGCCCTGGCCCCGGTCGTCTTCGCGCCCAGCCGTACCCTCGATGCGGCCGATGTGCCCCAGGCTGATGCTGCTGCTCAGGTGGTCGCTCTTGAGCTGGGCCTGTACCTTGCCGCTTGTGTCGTCGAGCGCCAGATGGTTGCCGCGCTCACCGCCGCCGAGTTCGCGGCTGCGGTAGCCGGCCAGATGCTTCTGGTGGGGCAGGGCCCATGCCGGCATCCGGTCGGCGTTGTGCACGCGGCCGATGACGACGGGGTAGTCCGGGTCGCCGTTGAGAAAGTCGACGATTACCTCCTGCCCGATGCGCGGCAGCGCCACCTCGCCGAAGTTCGCGCCTGCCCAGCTTGAGGACACGCGCATCCAGCAACTGGAGTTCTCGTTGTTCTGGCCGATGCGGTCCCAGTGGAACTGCACTTTGATGCGGCCGTACTGGTCGGTCCAGATCTCCTCGCCGGACGGGCCGACCACGACGGCGGTCTGTGGGCCGTGGGTGCGGGGCTTGGTCGTTGTGCGACGGGGCCGCCACGGATTGCTCGTGGGCTGCACGTCGAAGGCGAAACGCTGGACGGAGCCTTCGGAGGTCTGCGTGCCTTCGGTGGCCCTGAGGTTTTCCTGAAGGTCGTAGCTCACGCCGAGCAGCAGGTATTGCCGGTTCTGATCGGTGCGGGGATGCTCTGCCAGGCGCATGGTGAAACCCGGCGCAAGGTCGCGCCTGTTGGAGCGGCCACTTGCGCGGCTGCGCTCGCTCAGCTGTTCTTCGTTGCGGATGGCCGCATAGGCTTCACCGTCTGCGAGCCGGGTGTAGCCGCCGGGCCACTCGTACAGCTCGTAGCGGTCGTGGTCGTGGCCGCCTGGCTTGTGCTGCGACTGGCTCAGGTCTGCCTTGGGGTGCAGGTCGTCGTAGTCGTCGTGCAGGAAACGGCCGGACCGGACTTCTTCGCAAGCTGCCCATTCGTAGATGCGCTCGCCTGCATCGAGGCCGCCGGTCATGCCGGCTTGTTCGTCGATATGGAAACGGAGCTCTTCGCCGCCGGGCAGCGGCCCGTGCGAACTGGCGATGTCGTCGGCGAAGACCAGCACGTGCTGCCCTTCTTCGTGGCGGAAGAAGTAGTACAGGCCCTCGTGTTCGCAGAGCCGGGAGATGAAGTCGAAGTCGCTCTCTCCGTACTGCACGCAGTAGTCCCAGCGCCGGTAGTCGCGGCTGAGCTTCTGCTCGAGCGGGTAGTCGTAGCGCTCCAGCACGGCTGTGATGATCTCGGGAACGCTCTGGTCCTGGAAGATCCTGAAATCACTGCGGCGCGTGGCCAGCCACAGCCATGGGCGCAGCTGCATCCTGTAGAAGCAGTGTCGGTCGTCTTCGCGCGCAAGACCGAATCTGGTGACGATGCCGTCGAGGTATCGCACTCCGCCGCGTTCGGTCTTGATGGCAACGCTGGCGGACTTGCCCAGCATCGCATTCGGATCAATTGCGTTGTCGCTGCCCAGCAGGTCGAGGTCGAAGCTGTAGAGCTGGCTCAGTGCCTCGCGGCCCGCAAGGCGGTGGAATTGAATTGCATCGCCCGCAGGCGTGCGGATGCTTACCCGCCGCTTCATGGCAGCAGGGCGCGCACGTGCGCGCCGTCGAAGTTGGACATTGGGCTCCCTGGATAGTGATCGCCTCTCGTGCCGAGGGCGAAGAACTTGTTTGGGCGGGATTCTGGGAGCCCATGTGCCAACGGCAATGACACCGCATCAGGTGTCTGCGCTTTGCGTGAACTAGTGCGCGATCATTCTTTCGTGCATAGAGAGGTGCTCTAGCCTGCGAACAGCGCCGCTGGCACGCCGGGGCTGTCGATGCGCACCTTGAACAACCCACCCGCCAGCGGCTCGGCCGCCTGCTGCTCTGCAGTGAGCCCGTTGCGTGCAGTCGTGATGTAGAGCGTGCGCAGATCGGCGTCGCCGAAAGCGCAGTCGGTGACGTGGCTCGCGGGCAGCGCGATGCGGCACAGCTCGGCTGCGCTCACCGGGTCATGGCACGTTACGCAGGAGCCGCCCCAGTGCGCGATCCATAAGCGGCCGGCCGCGTCGGTGGTCATGCCGTCGGGCAGGCCATCGGGTTTCGGAAAGCGGTGCCACACGCGCCGGTTCGACACGGTGCCGGCTTCCATGTCGAAGTCGTAGGCGTAGAGATTGTTCAGCACCGTGTTGTTGAAGTACATGGTGCGGCCGTCGGCCGACCACGTCGGGCCGTTGGTCACTTCGAAGCCGTCGTCGTGCTTTGTGCAGCGGCCGTCGGCGTTGTAGCGGTAGAGCGCGCCGGTGGGGGCCTTGCAGTCGAAGTCCATGCTGCCGGCCCAGAAGCGGCCACGAGCGTCGCACTTACCGTCGTTGAAGCGGTTGCCGGTGCGCTCGGGTTCGGGCTGGTGCAGGTAGTGCGGCTTGGCGCCGGCACCAGGCAGCTGTGTCGTGTCGAAAAGCGCGAAGCCGCGGCGCAGCGTGAGGATCAGGCCCGGCGCCGTTGCGCGCTCGGAAATCGCGGTGATCTCTTCGTCGAAGGTCCAGGCCCGTCGTGCACCGTCGGCGGGGCGAAACCAGAACAGGCGCGGCGTGAGGATGTCGATCCAGTAGAGCGCCTGTTCGCGCTGCGACCAGAGCGTGCCCTCGCCGAGCTCGGCGCCGGCGGGCCAGATGCATTCGGGCTCGCCTGCGACCGAAGGCGCGGGCAACGGGAGGGAGGGGCTTGTCTCTTTCATTTGTTCTTTCCTTGTGATGTCTTCTTGACGCGGCGGATCGTATCAAGGCATATTGATAACGGAAATTGAAAATACTGGCATCAACTGATATTCATATTGCAATGTCGTGTGATGCGTACCTCGGAGACTTTTCTTGAATTCCCCCCAGCTTTCCATTCATCCCAGCCTGAAGGACCGCACGGTGTTCGTCACCGGTGGCGGCAGCGGCATCGGTGCGGCCATCGTCGCCGCATTCGCGGCGCAGGGCGCGCGCGTGGCCTTCGTCGACATTGCCGAGGGCGCCAGCGCGGCGCTCGCGCAGCAGATCAAGGAGGCCGGCCACGCGGCGCCATGGTGGCGCGCCTGCGACGTGCGCGACATCGCCTCACTGCAGAAGGCCATTGCCGACGCAGCAGCCGAACTCGGCGACTTCGCGGTGCTGGTCAACAACGTGGCAAGCGACGACCGCCACACGCTCGAATCGGTCACGCCCGACTACTACGACAACCGCATGGCCATCAACGAGCGGCCCGCGCTGTTCGCGATCCAGTCGGTGGTGCCGGGCATGAAGCGGTTGGGCTTCGGCTCGGTGGTCAACCTGGGCTCGACGGGCTGGCAGACCAAGGGCTCGGGCTACCCCTGCTATGCAATCGCCAAGTCGTCGGTGAACGGCCTCACGCGCGGGCTCGCGGTGGATCTGGGGCGTGACCGTATTCGCATCAACACCGTGTCGCCCGGCTGGGTGATGACCGAGCGGCAGGTGAAGCTGTGGCTCGATGAAGAGGGCGAGAAGGCCTTGCAGCGCAACCAGTGCCTGCCCGACAAGCTGATGCCGGAAGACATCGCGCGCATGGTGCTGTTCCTCGCGTCTGACGACGCGAAGATGTGCACCGCTCAAGAGTTCACCGTCGACGCAGGCTGGACGTAATCAGGCACTCCCCCAGGCTTCGCGCACTTCGTGTCGCTTCGCCAACCCCCTCGCCGGGGGCAATGCCAGCGGCCCGGCAAAGCCGGTTCCGCGGCATTCCGCGAATGAATCCGGTCAATCGATTTCGAGTTTGCGTCCGTAGACGCTCATGCTGGCTGTCTTCAGCGCCTTCATCATCACCTTCGCCGCCGGCGACAGCAGCCGGTCGGTGCGCGTGATGATGCCGAAGGCGTCCATGTGGCAGGGCATGTCCAGCGGCAGCAGCGACACGATGCCGTGCGCGGCGTAGTAGCGCGCCACGTCGGTCGCCAGCACGGCCACCATGTCGCTCTGCTGCAGCATGCGCGTGATGAAGAGCAGGGCAGGGCTCTCGATGGTGTTGGTCGGCGGCGCCAGGCCTTCTTCCTGGAACATCAGCTCGAAGCGGTGGCGCAGCACGCTGCCCGCGGGCGGCACGATCCAGCCGGCGCTCACCACGTCGCGCAGCGTGAGCCCGCTCACGCCCAGCAGCGGATGGCCCGGCCGCACCAGGGCGCACACCGGCTCTTCGCTTAGCGCCTCGTAGCGCAGCTGCGACTTGTCGTGCTCGGCGAAGAGGCGCGCCACCAGGATGTCGAGCTTGCCCTGCTCGAGCCGCTCGATCAGCACCGGGCTGGTCTCGATCTCCAGCGACACGCGCAGATCGGGCTGTTCGCGCTTCACCATCGCCACGGCGGGCGGCATCAGCGTGAGGCCCGGAGCGGTGATGGCGCCCACGCTCACCTGGCCGAAGCGGCCGGCCTTGAGCGCGGTGAGTTCGTCGTGCGCCTGGTTCAGGCTCGCGAGCGCGACGCGGGCGTGGCGGATCATGGTCTCGCCGTACCAGGTCGGGCGCATGCCGCGCGGCAGGCGGTCGAACAGCGGCACCTCCAGCACGTCTTCCAGGTCTTTCAGCAGCTTGGAGGCGGCGGGCTGCGTCATGTTGAGCACCTGCGCCGCGCGGTGGATGTTGCCTTCCTCGGCCAGGGCCACGAGCAGCAGCAGTTGCCGGGTCTTGAGCCGGGCGCGGATGAACCAGTGGTTGTAGTTGGTCATGTCTCTTGAAACGAAGGACTGATCGGGTTTTCCAGAATCCGATGATCGATATCCATTTTGCTTAAAAAACGATTGGATTGATATCAAATCTATTCATAGACTCGCAGCACTCCAAAAACAACAGAGACAAGGTCTGCGCCCCGGTGATTCACGGCGAGCTCCATCAGAACGTGCGGCAGTACATCAATGGCCGCTGGGAAACCAGCGCGACCACGGGTGTGAGCGCCAATCCCTCGGACACCAGCGAAGTGGTGGCCGAGTACGCACGTGCCGATCGCCGCCAGGCCGAAGCCGCCATCCGCGCGGCCACCGAGGCCTTTCCCCACTGGAGCCACAGCACGCCGCAGCGGCGCGCCGACGTGCTCGACCGCATCGGCGCCGAACTGCTCGCACGCAAGGACGACCTGGGCCTGCTGCTGGCGCGCGAGGAGGGCAAGACCCTGCCCGAAGCCGTTGCAGAGGTGGCGCGCGCGGGCCAGATCTTCAAGTTCTTCGCGGGCGAAGCCCTGCGCGGCGGCGGCGGCGAGAACGTGGCCTCGGTGCGCGCGGGCGTGCAGGTCGACGTCACGCGCGAACCGGTCGGCGTGGTGGGGCTCATCACGCCGTGGAACTCGCCCTTTGTCATCCCGGCGTGGAAGATCGCGCCCGCGCTGGCCCATGGCAACAGCGTGGTGTTCAAGCCCGCCGAACTGGTGCCGGCCTGCGGCTGGGCGCTGACCGAGATCATCAGCCGCGCCGCCTTGCCGGCCGGTGCCTTCAATCTCGTGATGGGCAGCGGCCGCGAAGTGGGGCAGGCGCTGGTCGACAGCGCGCTGGTCGATGCGCTGAGCTTCACGGGCTCCATGGCCAATGGCGAGCGCATCCTGCAGGCCGCTGCCGCAAGGCGCGCCAAGGTGCAGCTGGAGACGGGCGGCAAGAACGCGCTGGTGGTGCTGGCCGATGCCGACCTCGACCGCGCCGTCGATTGCGCGGTGCAGGGCGCGTACTTCTCGGCAGGCCAGCGCTGCACCGCGTCGAGCCGGCTCATCGTCGAAGCGGCAGTGCACGACGCCTTCGTCGCAAAGCTGCGCCAGCGGCTCAAGACACTGAAGATCGGCCACGCGCTGGAGCGCGGCGTCGACATCGGCCCGGTGGCCGACGAAGAACGCCTGGCGCAGAACCTCGCCTGGGTCGACGTGGCGCGCGAAGAAGGCGCCGAGCATGTGTGGGGCGGCGAAGCGCTGGAGCGCGCCACCGTCGGCCACTACATGAGCCCCGCGCTGTTCCTGGCCAAGCCCTCGCACCGCATCGCGCGCGAGGAGATCTTCGGCCCGCTGGCCTGCGTGCTGCGCGCCGACGACTACGACGAAGCGCTCGCGCTGTGCAACGACACGCCCTTCGGCCTGTGCGCGGGCATCTGCACCAATTCGCTGAAGCACGCGATGCATTTCAGACGCCATGCCGTGGTCGGCATGACGATGGTCAATCTGCCGACCGCGGGGGTGGACTTCCACGTGCCCTTCGGCGGCCGCAAGGGGTCGGGCTACGGGCCGCGCGAACAAGGGCGCCACGCCGCGGAGTTCTACACGACGGTGAAGACCGGCTACATGCTGGCCTGAGCCGCGACGAAAAAACGGTTCTCAACAAGCAAGTCAACAGAAGGAGACATCCCATGACCATGAATCGCCGCACCCTCAACACCGCGCTCGCCGCTGCTGCCCTCAGTGGCATGCTGCCCATCTCTGCGCTCGCGCAGAAAAAACTGGTGCTCGGCTTCGCACAGGTGGGGGCCGAGAGCGAATGGCGCACCGCCAACACCGAGTCGATCAAGTCGTCGGCCAAGGAGGCCGGCATCGATCTCAAGTTCTCCGATGCGCAGCAGAAGCAGGAAAACCAGATCAAGGCCATCCGCTCGTACATCGCACAGAAGGTGGACGTGATCGCGTTCTCGCCGGTGGTGGAGTCGGGCTGGGAAACCGTGCTGCGCGAGGCCAAGGCCGCCAAGATCCCGGTGGTGCTGACCGACCGCTCCGTCAACACCAAGGACGACTCGCTCTACGTGACCTTCATGGGCTCCGACTTCACCGAGGAAGGCCGCAAAGCGGGCCGCTGGCTGGTCGAGAAGATGAAGGACCAGAAGGGCGATGTGAACATCGTCGAGCTGCAGGGCACCGTGGGCTCGGCTCCGGCCATCGATCGCAAGAAGGGCTTCGAGGAAATCATCAAGGCCGACCCGAAGTTCAAGATCATCCGCTCGCAGACCGGCGACTTCACGCGCGCCAAGGGCAAGGAAGTGATGGAAGCCTTCCTGAAGGCCGAGGGCAAGAAGATCAATGTGCTGTTCGCGCACAACGACGACATGGCCATCGGTGCGATCCAGGCCATAGAGGAAGCCGGCCTGAAGCCGGCGAAGGACATCACCATCATCTCCATCGACGGGGTGAAGGGCGCCTTCGAAGCCATGATCGCCGGCAAGCTCAACGTGTCGGTCGAATGCAGCCCGCTGCTCGGGCCGCAGCTGATGCAGGCCGTGAAAGACATCAAGGACGGCAAGACGCTGCCCAAGCGCATCGTGACGGTCGAGGGCATCTTCCCGATGGAAGTTGCCGCGAAAGAGTTTCCCAATCGCAAGTACTGAGAGCCCACACCCATGAAACGCAAATTCCTCAAAGCCTCTCTCGCGGGCATCGCGTTCGCCATCGTCGGCTTCACGCCACTGGCCAACGCGCAGGACAAGGGCCTGATCGCGATCTCGATGCCCACCAAGTCGTCGGCCCGCTGGATTGCCGACGGCGCCAACATGGTCAAGTACTTCAAGGACAAGGGCTACAAGACCGACCTGCAGTACGCCGACGATGACATTCCCAACCAGCTCGCGCAGATCGAGAACATGGTGACCAAGGGCTCCAAGGTGCTGGTGATTGCGGCCATCGACGGCACCACGCTGTCCGACGTGCTGCAGAAGGCGGCCGACAAGGGCGTGAAGGTCATCGCGTACGACCGGCTCATCAAGGGCTCGAAGAACGTCGACTACTACGCCACCTTCGACAACTTCCAGGTCGGCGTGCTGCAGGCGCAGTCGATCGAGGCCGCGCTGGGGCTCAAGAGCGGCAAGGGTCCGTTCAACATCGAGCTGTTCGGCGGTTCGCCCGACGACAACAATGCCTTCTTCTTCTACAACGGCGCGCTCTCGGTGCTCAAGCCCTACATCGACAGCGGCAAGCTGGTGGTGCGCAGCAAGCAGATGGGCATGGACAAGGTCGGTACGCTGCGCTGGGACGGCGCGGTGGCACAGGCGCGCATGGACAACCTGCTGTCGGCCTACTACACCAAGGACCGTGTCGACGCGGTGCTGTCGCCGTACGACGGCCTGTCCATCGGCATCCTGTCGTCGCTCAAGGGCGTGGGCTACGGCTCGGGCTCGCAGCCGATGCCTATCGTGTCGGGTCAGGACGCCGAGGTGCCTTCGGTCAAGTCGATCCTGCGCAAGGAGCAGACCTCCACCGTGTTCAAGGACACGCGCGAGCTGGCCAAGGTGACGGTGGCCATGGTCGACGCCATGCTCTCGGGCAAGACGCCCGAGGTGAACGACACCAAGACCTACAACAACGGGATCAAGGTCGTGCCCTCGTACCTGCTGAAGCCAGTGAGCGTGGATGCGTCGAACTGGAAGACGGTGCTGGTCGACAGCGGCTACTACAAGGAAAGCCAGATCAAGTGAGCATCGAAAGCAGCATCGCCGATGCTGGTGCAATCCTCGAGATGCGTGGCATCACCAAGACGTTCCCCGGCGTGAAGGCGCTGAGCAACGTCAACCTCAGCGTGCGCGCCGGGGAGATCCACGCGGTAGTGGGTGAGAACGGCGCGGGCAAGTCGACGCTCATGAAGGTGCTCAGCGGCGTCTACCCGTGCGACTCGTACACCGGCGAGATCCATTTCGAGGGCGAGCTGCGCCGCTTCCGGGGCATTGCCGACAGCGAGAAGCTCGGCATCATCATCATCCACCAGGAGCTGGCGCTGGTGCCGCTGCTGTCCATTGCCGAGAACATCTTCCTGGGCAACGAGATTGCCAGCGGCGGCGTGATCGACTGGTTTGCCGCGTACGCGAAGACGCGCGAGCTGCTTTCCAAGGTGGGCCTGAAGGAGCCGCCGACCACGCTGGTAACCGACCTGGGCGTGGGCAAGCAGCAGCTGGTGGAAATCGCCAAGGCGCTGGCCAAGGAGGTGAAGCTGCTGATACTCGACGAGCCCACCGCCAGCCTGAACGAGAACGACAGCGATGCGCTGCTGATGCTCCTGCTGGAGCTCAAGCGCCAGGGCATCGCGTCGATCCTCATCTCGCACAAGCTCAACGAGATTGCCAAGGTGGCCGATTCGATCACCGTGCTGCGCGATGGCGCCACGGTCGAGACGATGAACTGCGCAAGGCAGGCGATCAGCGAAGACCGCATCATCCGCGGCATGGTGGGGCGCGACATGGCGCACCGCTACCCGCAGCGCGACCCGAAGATCGGCGAGACCGTGTTCGAGGTGCGCGACTGGCGCGTGCACCATGCGCTGCATGCCGACCGCGAGCAGATCAAGGGCGTGAGCCTGAACGTGCGCAAGGGCGAGATCGTCGGCATTGCGGGCCTCATGGGCGCGGGACGCACCGAGCTGGCCATGAGCGTTTTCGGCAAGTCCTACGGGCAGCGCATCAGCGGCTCGGTGTTCATGCACGGCAAGCAGGTGGACGTGAGCACGGTGCGCAAGGCCATCGACCACGGCATCGCCTACGTCACCGAAGACCGCAAGGGCCTGGGGCTGGTGCTGGAGGAAGACATCCGCAAGAACATCAGCCTGGCGAATCTCGATGCGATTTCCGAATCTTCGGTGATCGACAACGGGCGCGAGTTCAAGGTGGCCAACGAGTACCGCAAGGCGCTCAACATCCGCTGCTCGGGCGTCGAGCAGTTGGTGGTCAACCTGTCTGGCGGCAACCAGCAGAAGGTGGTGCTGAGCAAGTGGCTCTTCACCAAGCCCGAACTGCTGATTCTCGACGAGCCCACGCGCGGCATCGACGTGGGCGCCAAGTACGAGATCTACACCATCATCGACCAGCTCGCGAGCGAGGGCAAAGGCATTCTCATGATTTCTTCGGAACTGCCGGAGCTGCTCGGCATGTGCGACCGCATCTATGTGATGAACGAGGGGCGCTTCGTCGCCGAGTTTCCGGCGGCCGAGGCCTCGCAGGAACGCATCATGCACGCCATCGTGAGTGCGGGGAGCTCTGTTCATGTCGCAGCCTGAAGTGAACGCGGTGAAGGCCGCCATTCCCGCTTCCGAAGCGCCGAAGCTGCATGTCGGATTTCTGAAGAACAACCTGCGCGAATACGGCATGCTGATCTCGCTGGTCGCGATCATGGTGCTGTTCCAGGTGCTGACCGACGGCACGCTGCTGCGGCCGCTGAACCTCACCAACCTGCTGCTGCAGAACAGCTACGTGGTCATCATGGCGCTGGGCATGCTGCTGGTGATCGTGGCGGGACACATCGACCTGTCGGTGGGCTCGGTGTGCGGCTTCATCGGGGCGCTGGCTGCGGTGCTGATGGTGGAGTACGAGTGGCACTTCGTGCCCACGGCCATCGTGAGCATTCTTGCGGGCGCGGTCATCGGCGCGGCGCAGGGCTGGTTCGTGGCGTTCCGCAAGATCCCTTCGTTCATCGTCACGCTCGCGGGCATGCTGGTGTTCAAGGGGCTCACGCTGGCGCTGCTGGCGGGGCAGTCGGTGGGGCCGTTCCCGGTGGAGTTTCAGCGGCTCAGCTCGGGCTTCATTCCCGATCCGCTGGGTGGCGATGCATTGCGCACCACCTCGCTGATCGTGGGTGCGCTGGCCGCCGCGGCGCTGGTGTTCTTCAAGCTGCGCGGGCGCGCCAAGCTGGCGGCGCACGGCATGGAGCAGGAGCCGTATGCATTCTTCCTCGTGAAGAACCTGTTCTTCGCGGCCATCATCCTGTTCTTCAGCTACCTGCTCTCGACCTACAAGGGCCTGCCCAACGTGCTGATCGTGATGGCGGTGCTGATCGTGGTGTACGACTTCGTCACCAACCGCACGACCATCGGCCGGCGCATCTATGCGCTGGGCGGCAACGAGAAGGCGGCGCGGTTGTCGGGCGTGAAGACGCAGCGGCTCGCATTTCTCACTTTCGTGAACATGGGCGCGCTGGCGGCGCTGGCGGGCCTCGTGTTCGCGGCGCGTCTCAACACGGCCACGCCCAAGGCGGGCCTGGGCTTCGAGCTCGACGTGATCGCGGCCTGCTTCATCGGCGGCGCATCGGCCTCGGGTGGCGTGGGCCGGGTGATGGGCGCGGTGATCGGCGCCTTCATCATGGGTGTGATGAACAACGGCATGTCGATCCTGGGCATCGGCATCGACTACCAGCAAGTCATCAAGGGGCTGGTGCTGCTGGCGGCGGTGTTCATCGACGTCTACAACAAGAACAAGTGACGGCTGTACATGGCTGACGACGACACTCTCTCGCCCGTCTTGGAGCTCAAGGGTATCCATAAGCAGTTCGGCGGCATTCCGGTGCTGCGCGACGTGCAGTTGCGGTTGTACCCGGGCGAGATCCACGCACTGATGGGACAGAACGGCGCGGGCAAGTCGACGCTGATCAAGGTGCTGACGGGCGTGCTGCCGTCCAGCGGTGGCGAGATATTCCTCGACGGCCAGCCGATTCACCCGCACTCGCCGCTGGAGGCCCAGAAGCTGGGTATCAGCACGGTCTACCAGGAGGTGAACCTGTGCCCGAACCTGTCGGTGGCGGAGAACGTGTTCGCGGGGCGCTATCCGCGCTGCGGCGTGGCGCAGGGCTTTCGCATCGACTGGGCTTGCGTGAACCGGCGCGCCGAAGAACTGCTGGCGCGCATCGGGCTCGACATCGACGTGACGCGGCTTTTGTCGAGCTACTCGGTGGCAGTGCAGCAGATGGTGGCGATTGCGCGGGCGCTGGGCGTGTCGTCGAAGGTGCTGATCCTCGACGAGCCGACGTCGAGCCTTGACGACGACGAGGTTGAGAAGTTGTTCGAGGTGCTGCGCAGGCTGCGCGGCGAGGGACTGGCGATCGTTTTCGTGACGCACTTCCTCAACCAGATGTATGCGGTGTCGGACCGAATCACGGTGCTGCGCAACGGCAGCTGGATCGGCGAATGGCGCGTGGCCGACTTGGGGCCGCAGGCGTTGATTGCCGCGATGCTCGGGCGCGAGCTGGCGGCGCAATCGGCGCGGCCTGCTGCGTTGCCTGCGTTCGACGAGGCCGCACCGGCTTTGCTGCAGGCCGAAGGGCTGGGCCAGGCTGGGCAACTGCAGGCAACTGACTTGCGCGTGCGCGCGGGCGAGGTCGTCGGCATCGCGGGCCTGCTGGGCGCGGGACGTACGGAACTCGCTCGGCTGCTGTTCGGGCTGGAGTCGCCCGACCGTGGCGTGCTCAAGGTTGATGGCCGCGCTGTCAGTTTTTCGAATCCGGCCGATGCAATCCGTGAAGGCCTTGCGCTGTGCCCCGAGGAACGCAAGACCGATGGCATCGTTGCCGAACTTTCGGTACGCGAGAACATTGCGCTTGCCTTGCAGGCACGCTTGGGCACGCGGCGATTCCTGTCGCATGCTGAGCAGACCGAGATGGCAGAGCGCTTCGTCAAGTCGCTGGGCATCAAGACCGCGAGTGTTGAAACCCCCATCGGCCTGCTCTCCGGCGGCAACCAGCAGAAGGCAATGATCGCGCGCTGGCTCGCGACCGAGCCGCGTTTACTGATCCTCGACGAGCCCACGCGCGGCATCGACGTGGCGGCCAAGCAGGAAATCATGGAAGAAATTTTGCGGCTCGCGAAGGCGGGCATGGCGGTGATCTTCATCTCGTCGGAGATGAGCGAGGTGGTGCGCGTGGCGCATCGCATCGTGGTGCTGAGGGACCGGAAGAAGGTGGGCGAGTTGCCGGGTGGCTCGACCGAGGACGAGGTGTACGAAATGATTGCGGCGACGTGATGCGAACTCCCTCTTCGTGTTGTCCCCTCTCCCGCTTGCGGGAGAGGGTTAGGGTGAGGGCAGGGGCCCTCGACAAGCAGCGGGCCTCGGTACAGGCCGCACCCTCACCCCAGCCCTCTCCCGCAAGCGGGAGAGGGGGCAAGGCCGCCCCGGTGGAGCAACTGACATGACCAACGCCAACAACAATCGCCTGACGAACGCGATGCGTCATCGCCTCGCCTGGCCCATCATCACGCTCGCGCTCCTGCTCGCAGTCAACACCGCCTTCAACTCCAGCTTCCTGCACCTCGAATGGCGCGAGGGCCATCTCTACGGCAGCCTGATCGACATCCTGAACCGCGCGGCACCGCTGGTGCTGGTGTCGCTGGGCATGACGCTGGTGATCGCCACGCGCGGCATCGACATTTCGGTAGGCGCGGTGGTGGCCATTGCGGCGGCGCTCGCGGCCTGGATGATTGGCGGCTCGGTAGCCAATGACGTGAGCCGATTCCCGATGTCGCTTGCCATCATCGCGGCCATCGGCATTGCGTTGCTGTGCGGGCTGTGGAACGGGCTGTTGGTGGCCAAGGTCGGCATGCAGCCGATCATTGCGACGCTGATCCTGATGGTGGCGGGGCGCGGCATTGCACAGCTGATTGCCGATGGGCAGATCATCACGATCTACTACAAGCCCTTCTTCTTCCTCGGCAGTGGTTATCTGCTGGGGCTGCCGTTTTCGCTGTTCATAGTGGCGGCGGTGTTCGTGCTGCTGTATCTGGCGATCACGCGCACGGCGCTGGGGTTGTTCATTCAGGCTGTGGGCATCAACCCGACAGCAGCGCGTGTGGCGGGTGTGCAGGCGCGGCGGCTGATTGTTGGTGCGTATGCCTTCTGTGGTGCTTGCGCGGGCGTGGCGGGGCTCCTGATCAGCTCCAACGTGAAGAGTGCGGATGGCAACAACGCAGGGCAACTGATCGAGCTCGATGCGATCCTGGCGGTGACGCTGGGCGGCACTGCGCTGACCGGCGGGCGCTTCAGTCTCGTTGGCAGCGTGATCGGCGCGCTGATCATCCAGACGCTGACCTATGCGATCTATTCGCTGGGGGTGCCGCCGGAGATCAATCTTGTCGTGAAGGCGGGTGTGGTGTTTGCGGTGATGCTGTTGCAGTCGCCTGAATTCAGGGCGGAAGTGCGGTCGCTGGTGCAGCGGCCGGCGCATGAAGGAGCGCATTCATGAGTGCGGTGATCGACGCGGCACCCTCACCCCAGCCCTCTCCCGCGCGCGAGAGAGGGAGTAAGAAGGGGCTCAATCCCAAGTACCTGCCATTGGCGGCGACCATCTCGCTGTTTGTGCTTGTGGCCACGCTGGGGTCTGTCTTCTACGACGGCTTCTTCTCTGCGCAGGTGTTCCTCAACCTGCTGATCGACAACGCCTTCCTGATCGTCGTGGCCGTGGGCATGACCTTCGTGATTCTCTCGGGCGGTATCGACCTGTCGGTGGGCTCGGTGATCGCGCTGACCACCATGGTGTCGGCCTCGCTGGTCGAGAAGCACGGCTGGAGCCCAGGCATCGTGATTCCGCTGGTGCTGGTGATGGGCACGGCCTTCGGCGCGTTCATGGGGCTGCTCATCGAGCGCTTCCGGCTGCAGCCTTTCATCGTCACGCTGGCAGGCATGTTCCTGGCGCGGGGGCTGTGCTACCTCATCAGCATCGACTCGATCAGCATCACCAACGAGTTTTACTCGGAGGTCTCGCAGATCCGCATTCCCATCTGGGGAGAGGCCTCGGTGTCGATCAGCGCGGTGATCGCCATCGTGGTGCTGCTGGCGGCGATTTTCATTGCGCACTGCACGCCTTTCGGCCGCGCGGTGTACGCCATTGGTGGCAGCGAGCATTCGGCGATGCTGATGGGCCTGCCGGTGCGCCGCACGCTCATTGGCGTGTACACGCTCTCGGGTTTCTGCTCGGCGCTGGCGGGCGTGATCTTCACCTTCTACATGCTCTCGGGCTACGGCCTGCACGCGATAGGGCTCGAGCTCGACGCCATCGCGGCGGTGGTGATCGGCGGCACGCTGCTCACGGGCGGTGTGGGCTATGTGGCGGGCACGCTGTTCGGCGTGCTGATGCTCGGGATCATCCAGACGCTCATTTCATTCGACGGCACGCTGAGCTCGTGGTGGACGCGCATCGTGGTTGGTGCACTGCTGTTCGTCTTCTGTTTGCTGCAACGCTTCTTTACCTCGCGCTCTCCACGGCGCTGATTCAACCCATGACAAAGAAACTTCGTTCGACCGAATGGTTCGGCTCGGCCGACAAGAACGGCTTCATGTACCGAAGCTGGATGAAGAACCAGGGCATTCCGGACCACGAGTTCGATGGCCGGCCGATCATCGGCATCTGCAACACCTGGTCGGAGCTCACGCCGTGCAACGCCCACTTCCGCAAGATCGCCGAGCACGTGAAGCGCGGCATCTCGGAGGCGGGCGGTTTCCCGGTCGAATTCCCGGTGTTCTCCAACGGCGAATCGAACCTGCGGCCCACCGCGATGCTCACGCGCAATCTTGCGAGCATGGACGTGGAAGAGGCCATCCGCGGCAACCCGGTCGATGCGGTGGTGCTGCTCACGGGCTGCGACAAGACCACGCCCGCGCTGCTGATGGGCGCGGCGAGCTGCGACATCCCGGCCATCGTGGTCACGGGCGGGCCGATGCTCAACGGCAAGCTCGACGGCAAGAACATCGGCTCTGGCACGGCCGTATGGCAGCTGCACGAATCGCTGAAGGCGGGCGAGATCAACCTGCACCAGTTCCTCTCGGCCGAAGGCGGCATGTCGCGCTCGGCAGGCACCTGCAACACCATGGGCACGGCTTCGACCATGGCCTGCATGGCCGAGGCGCTGGGCACTTCGCTGCCGCACAACGCAGCCATTCCGGCGGTCGATGCGCGGCGCTATGTGCTCGCGCAGATGTCGGGCATGCGCGCCGTGCAGATGGCGAAAGAAGGGCTCACGCTGTCGAAGATCCTCACGCGCGAGGCTTTCGAGAACGCGATTCGCGTGAATGCGGCCATCGGCGGATCGACCAATGCGGTGATTCACCTGAAGGCAATCGCGGGGCGCATCGGCGTCGATCTGGAGCTGGAAGACTGGACGCGCATCGGCAGCAACACGCCGACCATCGTCGACCTGATGCCTTCGGGGCGCTTCCTGATGGAGGAGTTCTACTACGCCGGCGGGTTGCCGGCTGTGCTGCGCCGGCTCGGCGAGAACGGTCTGCTGCCGCACCCCGATGCGCTGACCGTCAACGGCCATTCGATCTGGGACAACGTGCGCGATGCACCCAGCCTCGACGACGAAGTGATCCGCCCGCTGAGCAACCCGCTGATCGCCGATGGCGGCATCCGCATCCTGCGCGGCAACCTGTCGCCGCGCGGTGCGGTGCTCAAGCCCTCGGCCGCGTCGCCGGAGCTGCTGAAGCACCGCGGCAAGGCGGTGGTGTTCGAGAACCTGGAGCACTACAAGGCGCGCATCGTCGATGAAAACCTCGACGTCGATGCCAGCTCGGTGATGGTGCTGAAGAACTGCGGCCCCAAGGGCTACCCCGGCATGGCCGAGGTGGGCAACATGGGACTGCCGCCGAAGCTGCTGCGCCAGGGCGTGAAGGACATGGTGCGCATCTCGGATGCGCGCATGAGCGGCACGGCATATGGCACCGTGGTGCTGCACGTCGCGCCCGAGGCAGCGGATGGCGGACCGCTCGCGGCGGTGCGCGACGGCGACTGGATCGAGCTCGATTGCGATGCGGGGCGTTTGCATCTCGATATCAGCGACGAAGAGCTGGCGTCGCGCCTGGCGTCGCTGACCGCCTCCGACGCACAGCCGATGAGCACGCGCGGCGGCGGCTACCAGAAGCTCTACGTCAACCACGTGCTGCAGGCCGACGAAGGCTGCGATTTCGATTTTCTGGTCGGCTGCAGAGGCTCGGCCGTTCCCCGCCATTCACACTGATTCACCATGACACCCAGATACCGCGGCATCTTCCCGGTGGTGCCCACCACCTTCACCGAACAGGGCGCGCTCGACATCGAGAGCCAGAAGCGTTGCGTCGATTTCATGATCGATGCGGGCTCGGACGGCCTGTGCATCCTGGCGAACTTCTCGGAGCAGTTCGTGCTGTCCGACGAAGAGCGCGAGGTTCTGACGCGCACGATCCTCGAACACGTGAAAGGTCGCGTGCCGGTGATCGTGACCACCACGCACTACAGCACCAAGGTGTGTGCCGAACGCAGCCGCCGCGCGCAGGACATGGGCGCCGCGATGCTGATGGTGATGCCGCCGTACCACGGTGCGACTTTCCGCGTGCCCGAGCCGCAGATCTTCGAGTTCTATGCGCGGCTGTCGGACGCTGTGGGCATTCCGATCATGATCCAGGACGCGCCGGCCAGCGGCACGGTGCTGTCGGCGCCGTTCCTCGCGCGCATGGCCAAGGAGATCGAGCACGTCGCGTATTTCAAGATCGAAACCGCCGGCGCGGCCGCGAAGCTGCGCGAGCTGATTCGCCTGGGCGGCGACGCCATCGAAGGCCCGTGGGACGGCGAAGAGGCGATCACACTGATGCCCGACCTCGACGCCGGCGCGACCGGGTCGATGACCGGCGGCGGCTACCCGGACGGCATCCGGCCGATCATCGAGGCGCACCGATCAGGCGACCGCGACAAGGCCTTCGCGCTGTACCAGCAATGGCTGCCGCTGATCAACTACGAAAACCGGCAGGCGGGCCTGCTGGCTTGCAAATCGCTGATGAAGGAGGGCGGGGTGATCGCCTGCGAAGCGCCGCGTCACCCGTTGCCGGCGATGCACCACGACACGCGTGCCGGCCTGATCGAAACCGCAAAGCGGCTCGATCCGATGGTGTTGCGCTGGGGGAAGTAGGGACGGGGAAAGAGGCCGCTCAGGCCTCGGGGGTGCTGTTCTTTTCGAGTTCGCTGACCTGCAGCGACAGATCGAACAGCTTGGACTTGCTGGCGTAGTAGCGGTCGAGCCGCCATTCCTTCAGGATGTCCATTGCAAGCTGGAAGCTCTTGTAGTCGAGGTTGTAAAGCGTGACCAGTTCGAAGCTGCGTTCGGACTCTAGAGCCAACACGAGTTGGGCCAGGATCTTGGCCGATTCGTTGGCCGGGTCCGTTTCGATGAATCGGCGAGCGACCTTGATGGCATTCATGGGAAAGGATTCCTCGGTAGGCAGGGACCGAGAACTATAGCTAGCGTGCAACTGCCTTTTGTGACAGTAATGTGACAGTAGGGGCATCGCCAGCCCACTGAGTGGGCCTGGCGACACCTCGGGGGCAAAGCTCAATCAGCGCAGGGGCGCGGGCATCGGGCGAGGCATCGGCCGAGGCATGGGCATCGGCTCCGGTGCCATGGCCGGCGCGGGCATCACGATGGTGGTGACCGACTCGCGGATCACACCACCGCCCATCACGCTGCCGTCGACATTGGCCTGGGTGTTGCCGTTGCTGCCGAGCACGCGAGCCTCGCAGGCGGCGCGGTCGTCCGGTTGCTGCTGCAGGCCGCAGCGCGCGAGCGCATTGGCGCGGTAGTCAGGTGCGCTGGTCAGGCCGCCCTGGGCGGCTGCCTGGCGCGCGGCACCGGCTTCACGGATACAGGCGGCGCGGTCTTGCTGGTTGTGGCCGCAGACGGCCAGTTCCTGCTGGTAGATGCCGGGCGCTTCACCGCGGCGCGGCGATGCGGCCGAGACAGCGGTGGAGGCCGCCAGCGCGCCAACGGCGAGCACGGCGAAGAGCATTGAACGAGTGTTGCGAGTAGTGCTTTTCATGGATGACTCCTTGAAGCGAGCTGAAAAACCAGGGAAATGTTCGGCCTCCCATAGGAGGACAGGAGGCCGGGTTCGGTCAACGTGCCGGCAGGGTCTGCGGCGGCAGGGGCGTCACGGTTTCGCGGATCACGCCGCCGCCCATCACGCTGCCTTCGGTGGTGGTGCGTGCTCCGCCCTTGATGCGGGCTTCGCAGTCAGGCTGTTCGACGGCAGGCAATTCGCTGCAGCGGGCGAGGGCGTTGACCTGCTCGCGGGCTGGGCTGGGGCTGGTGAGACCGCTGCGTCCGGCTTCCTGACGGGCTGCGCCGGCTTCGCGCAGGCATGCGGCGCGGTCTTGCTGCACGCCGTCGCAGGTGGCGCGTTCCTTTTGCATGCGGGCGTCGGAGCCCGGTGCCTGTGCGCTGGCCGTCTGTGCGCCGAAAACGATGAAACCACTGGCGGCGAAGAGGGCCGTGGCAGAGAGGATCGAACGAACTGTTGTTGTCATGCGGGCTCCTGGTGAAGCCACGCCCTCCGGGAGGTGCGTGACCGGAGCCACAGTCTGGTGTCGGTCGGGGCCTGCGGTCTGTGGGACAGCCGCACCCATGAACTGGGCCGGACGCGCCCCTGCATGTGGGACGTGTCCGGCAAGCGGAGCTTCAGCCCGCTGCGATGCGCTGTGCGAGGTGAGCGAGCGCTTCCTCGACCTGATCGACAAGGATCAAAGACAGGTCGCCGGGCTGCAGACGGGCCAACGCCGTGTCGATGGCGACGAATTCGCCGCGGATCTCGTCGATATAGCGCGTGCGCGCTGCGCCCTGCAGGCCCTGACGCAGCAATGCCATGACCTCGCCGTCAGCGCGGCCGCGTTGCGCCGCATCCTGATAAAGGATCACGTCGTCGAAGGCCTGGCCGAGGATGGCCGTCTGGTCGCGGATGTCCGAATCGCGCCGGTCGCCTGCGCCGCTGATCACCACCGAGCGCTTCTTCGCCGGCATCGTGTCCACGGCAGACACCAGTGCGCGCATGGCGTCGGTGTTGTGGCCGTAGTCGGCGATCACGGTGGCACCGCGGTAGTCCATGACGTTGAAGCGTCCGGGTACGCCGGCCGCGTCGTTCATAAAGCTCGCGAGGCCGCTGCGGATGGTGTCCCAGTCCAGGCCCACGGCCCAGGCTGCGGCGACCGAGGCCATGACGTTGTCGACCTGGAAGCCGATGGTGCCGCCGCGCGTGATGGGCACGTCGCGCAGCGCGATGCGTTCGCGCCACGAGCCTTCGGCCGCGACCAGCGTGTCCTGGTCGACGTACACGGTGCGCTTGCCTTGCGCGCGGTGCGTGGCCATCACCGGGTGCATGCGGTCTGCGGTGAAGAAGATCACGTGGCCGGGGCAACCTGCTGCCATGGCCGCGACGTTCGGGTCGGCTGCGTTGAGCACCGCGTAGCCGTCGGCCGCCACGTTGCGCACGATCACGCGCTTGAGCACCGCGAGGTCTTCGACGGTGGTGATGTAGTTCAGGCCCAGGTGGTCGCCGCTGCCGATGTTGGTGACCACGGCCACCTGGCAGCGGTCGAAGCCGAGGCCTTCGCGCAGCACGCCGCCGCGGGCCACTTCGAACACGGCCGCATCCACGTCGGGGTGCATCAGCACGTTGCGCGCGCTCTTGGGGCCGCTGCAGTCGCCGCTGTCGGTCTGGCGGCCGTCGACGTACACGCCGTCGGTGTTGGTCATGCCGGTGCGCAGGCCGCTCGACGCGAGCAGGTGGTTGATGAGGCGCGCGGTGGTGGTCTTGCCGTTGGTGCCGGTCACGGCAACCACGGGAATGCGACCGTCGTCGCCATGGGCGAAGAGGGTGTCCATCACGGCTTCGCCGACTGCGCGGCCGCGGCCGAACGAGGGCGAGATGTGCATGCGCAGGCCGGGCGCGGCATTCACTTCGACCACGCCGCCGTGCTGCTCTTCGAGTGGGCGCAGCACGTTCTCGCAGACCATGTCGACGCCGCAGATGTGCAGGCCGACCATCTGCGCCGCATCGACAGCGCGCGCAGCCACTTCGGGGTGCACGGTGTCGGTCACGTCGGTGGCAGTGCCACCGGTGGAAAGGTTCGCGTTGTTGCGCAGCACCACGCGCTGGCCGCGTGCGGGCACGCTGTCGGGCGCGAGGCCCTGGGCTTCGAGCCGGCCGATGGCGATGTCGTCGAGGCGGATCTTGGTGAGCGAGGTGGCATGGCCCTCGCCGCGGCGCGGGTCGAGGTTCACGGTATCGACCAGCTGGCGCACCGTGGAGCTGCCGTCGCCGATCACCTGCGGCGGGTCGCGCCGCGCGGCGGCCACGAGGCGGTCGCCCACCACCAGCAGGCGGAAGTCGAAACCGGGGAGAAACTTCTCGACCATCACCTCGCCGTAAGCGGCGGCCGAGTCGTAGGCCGCGAACAGTTCTTCGCGCGAGTTGATGTTGACCGTGACGCCCTTGCCCTGGTTGCCGTCCTGCGGCTTCACCACCACCGGCAGGCCGATCTCATTGGCGGCGGCCCAGCCGTCTTCGGCGCTGCTGACGGGGCGGCCCAGCGGCACGGGCACGCCTGCGGCGTTGAGCAGCTGCTTGGTCAGTTCCTTGTCTTGTGCGATCGATTCGGCCACGCCGCTGGTGCTGTCGACTTCGGCGGCCTGGATGCGGCGCTGTTTCGAACCCCAGCCAAATTGCACGAGGCTGCCGCTGGTGAGTCGGCGGTACGGAATGCCGCGTGCCACGGCGGCATCGACGATGGAGCCGGTGCTCGGACCCAGGCGCTCGGATTCGTCGAGGTCGCGCAGCTCGGTGATGGCGGCGTTGGCGTCGAAGGCGGTGTCGGCCAGGGCGGCGGCGATGAGCTGCTCGGCCACTTCGATCGCGCGGCGGCCGACGGCTTCTTCGCTGTACTGGAACACGACCTGGTAGACGCCGTCTTCCACGGTGGGCGAGGTGTGGCCGAAGTTGACGGCGCAGCCGGCCTGGGCCTGCAGCGCCACCGCGGCGTTCTCGAGCACGTGGGCCAGCGCCAGCGGCTGGCCCAGCACCATCGGGTGCAGCTCGCCGATGGTGGGGAAGCGCGCGCGCAGGCGTGCCTCGAAGCCGGCCAGCTTGCTGATGGCGTTCTCGTCGCCTTCGCAGGCCACGACTGCCTCGATGGCGGTGTGGCGGCTCCAGAGATTGGGCCCGCGAAGGGCTCGGATGCGGGTGACTTTCATGGGGCGGCGAGGGCTACGGTCTTGTCGAGGCGATACGGAGCGATGCGATGCAAGGCTCAGTCAGGCGAATTGGGGTTGGGGTTGGAGCGGCTGGGTCTGCGACAGCTGCAGCGAGGCCAGCGCCGCCTGCAGGTCGGCCTCGAAGGCCTCCACGCCGGCGCCGATCAGGTTCAGCGGAATGCCCATGGCCCAGGCCGCGGCCACGGCGGCCAGCAGGCTTTCGAGGCTCACGCCGGCATGGGTGGCGCGCCACACGGTCAGCCGGCCGAGGCCCGGCAGGAACGATTCGCTGCTGCCGTTGGCCAGCACCACGCGGTCTTGCCGCACCAGTACTGCCTTGCCGCCAGCGGTCTGGTGCGCGGTGAGGTCGGCGGCCTGCGAGTCGGCCGAATACAGGATGACTGCGCCATCGCACAGCGGCGCAAGGCCGGCCACGCGCGGATCAGCCGCGTTCAGCACGGCGGTGCCTTCGGACAGCACCACGTCGACCTGCGTGCGCAGCACCTTGACCATCTGGTCGCTCTCGGTGATGTCGTAGTCGGCCAGCGCTTCAGAGCCGTCGAGGTCGGTGACGATGCCGACTTCGCAGCGGTCGTAGGAAAGGCCGTCGCGCAGGATGGTCTCGGCGCCGTTCTCGATCACCACTGCCTGCACGGCGCGGTTCACGAGCAGGCGGTGGCCGGCGTCCCAGTTGGCACTGTCGCGCGCATCGACGCGGCGGCGTTCGAGGAAAAGGCCGTCGCGGCAGGCGAGGCCGGTGTGGCGACCACCCAGGCCGATCAGCCAGGCCACGAGGCGCGCCAGCACGGCGGTGTCGCGCGAGCCGGCCACGCCGACCACGGGAATGCGCCCGGGCGCGTCGTTGGGGAACAGGTGGTCGCAGATGGCGCGGCCCACCGGGCGCGGCGAACCGACAGCCGGCTTCAGGTGCATCAGCAGGCCGGGGCCGGCGTTGACTTCGACGATTGCGCCGCGCTGCGGGCCCAGCGGCTTGGAAATATCTTGCGCCACAAGGTCGATGCCGGCGATGTCGAGGCCCACCACGCGCGCGGCCAGCACGGCGGCATGCGCGACTTCGGGGTGGACCTGGTCGGTGCAGTCGTTGGCCATGTTGCCGTTGCGCTGGATCGTGACCACGCGGCCGGCAGCCGGCACGGCGTCGGCGTCCAGCTCCTGGCGCTTGAGTTCGAGCTGCAGCTTGGCGTCGGTGTCGATCACGATCACGTCGAGCGGAAACTCTTCCTCGGCGCCGCGGCGCGGGTCGCTGTTGAGTTGCTTGTCGATGAGGTCGCGCACACTGCTCTGGCCGTCGCCGGTCACGGTGATGATCTCGCCGCGCGCGGCCGCCACCACCTCGCCGCCTACCACCAGCAGGCGGTGTTCGTGGCCGCGGATGAAGCGCTCGACCATCACGTCGCTGCCTTCGGGCTCGGCGACCGCGAAGGCGGCAAAGACTTCTTCGCGCGTCGTCAGCTCGAGCGACACACCGCGGCCGTGGTTGGCGTCAGAGGGTTTCACGACCACCGGCAGGCCGATGTCCTCGGCGGCTTCCCAGGCTTCTTCGGCATTGGCGACCACCTGGCCTTCGGGCACGGGCACGCCGCAGCTCGCGAGCAGGGACTTGGTCAGTTCCTTGTCGCTGGCGATCGATTCGCCGATGGCGCTGGTGTAGTCGGTCTCGGCGGTCCAGATGCGCTGCTGGTTGGCGCCGTAGCCCAGCTGCACCAGGTTGCCGCTGTTCAGGCGCATGTGCGGAATGCCGCGGTCGGTGGCGGCGGCCACGATGGCGGCGGTGCTCGGGCCGAGGTAGCAGTCTTCGACCTTGGCCTTGACCGCGTCGACGGCCTTCTGCACGTCTGCGGCGGTGAACGGGTCGTTGTTGATGGCGGCCATCAGCAACTTGTGGCCCTCGGCCAGCGCCACGCGGGCGACCTGCTCGTCACGCGCGCGGAAAACCATGCGGTAGACGCCGTGCTCCGAGGTGCTGCGGGTTTGCCCGAAGCCGGTCGGCATGCCGGCCAGGTTCAGCAGCTCGATGACGACGTGTTCGAGCACGTGGCCCGACCAGGTGCCTTCGGTCAGGCGCTGGATGAACCCGCCGCGCTCGCCCACGCCGCAGTGGTGCTCGATGAGCGCCGGCAGCAGGCCGGTCAGGCGGTCGGTGAAACCGTCGATCTTGTTGGAGGGGTAATCTTCCAGTTGGCCCAGATCGAGCCAGACTTCGAGCACCGGACGGTAGGTCCAGAGGTTGGGACCGCGCAAATAGTTGATGCGCAGCAGTTGGATGTCGTCGAAACGGGTCATGCAAACGTTCGATGTGCTTTGGCCGAGCACCACGGCGCCTTCAAGCGCGCCCATGGCGATCAGTCAGAATCGGCGCCCGACGAAGGGCGCCATGACGCGGTCCATGCGGCCCGCGACGGGCAAGAGTCAAAGAAACACAATGCAACATCACGATCCAGTCGGCACCCGGGAGGGCGAAACAGAGGCGGCTTCAGACGCGCTGAAAAACCGGCTCGCAGTCGCGGAAAACGTTCTGGTAATACTGTCGGTTGACCTCGACGACCAACTTCGCTTCGCTTCCGGCCTAGTGGCCCTGACTGACCAGAGGCTGATCGCCCTCGATCCGGGTGGCGAATGGCGTGAGTGGCCACTAACAGACGCGGCCCTCGAACTGCGCCTGTCCGACCACTCCGGCGTCGGAACCCTAGATTTGACGGGGCCTGCGGGCCGGTTGGGCCGCTGGCGCTACACCCTGGCCGGGCAGGCCGCGGCCCTGCGGCTGCTCAAGCTTTTCGGCCAGCGCATGGCTGGTGTCGCTAAGGAGACACCCGAAGTCATCGAAGTTGCCGATGGCGACGAACCGGGCGACACCGAGCTCCAGACCCCACCCTCGACCTGGGTGCTGCTGCGCCTGGGCCGCTTCGCCAAGCCCTATCGCAAGCAGCTGATTGCAGGGTTTCTGCTGACCCTGATCTCCACCGCCGCCACCCTGGTGCCGCCGTACCTGACCATCCCGCTGATGGACGACATCCTGATCCCGTTCCAGAACGGGCAGAAGATCGACACCATGCGCGTGGGCGTGTACCTGGGCGGCCTGCTGATCGCGGCGCTGGTCGGCTGGGGGCTGGGCTGGGCGCGCACCTACCTGCTCGCGCTGGTGTCCGAGCGCATCGGTGCCGACCTGCGCACCACCACCTACGAACACCTGCTGACCCTGCCGCTGGACTATTTCGGCGGCAAGCGCACCGGCGATCTGATGGCGCGCATCGGCTCAGAGACCGACCGCATCAACGTTTTCCTGTCGTTGCATGCGCTCGATTTCGCCAACGACGTGCTGATGATCGTGATGACCGCGGTCATCCTGTTTTCCATCAACCCGCTGCTGGCCGTGGTCACGCTGGTGCCGCTGCCCTTCATCGCCTGGATGATCCACGTGGTGCGCGACCGCCTGCGCACCGGCTTCGAGAAGATCGACCGCGTCTGGTCCGAGGTGACCAACGTGCTGGCCGACACCATTCCCGGCATCCGCGTGGTCAAGGCCTTTGCGCAGGAACGCCGCGAAGCCGAGCGCTTCCGCATCGCCAACGTCTACAACCTGCAGGTCAACGACAAGCTCAACCGCACCTGGTCGCTGTTCACGCCGACCGTGTCGCTGCTGACCGAAATCGGCCTGCTCGTGGTCTGGGCCTTCGGCATCTGGCAGGTGGCGCGCGGCAGCATCACGGTGGGTGTGCTCACCGCCTTCATCGCCTACATCGGCCGCTTCTATACGCGGCTCGACTCGATGAGCCGCATCGTCTCGGTCACGCAGAAGGCGGCGGCCGGCGCCAAGCGCATCTTCGACATCCTCGACCATGTGAGCAACGTGCCCGAGCCGGCCAATCCGGTGAAGGTGGAGCGCGTGCAGGGCCGCATCGAGATGAGCGGGCTGGGCTTCCGCTATGGCTCGCGCGCCGTGATCCATGACCTCGACCTGGTGATCGAGCCCGGCGAGATGATCGGCCTCGTGGGCCACAGCGGCTCGGGCAAGAGCACGCTGGTCAACCTCATCTGCCGCTTCTACGACGTGACCGACGGCGCCATCAAGGTCGACGGCACCGACATCCGCCGCTTCGCAGTGGCCGACTACCGGCGCCACGTGGGGCTGGTGCTGCAGGAGCCTTTCCTCTTCTTCGGCACCATCGCGCAGAACATCGCCTACGGCAAGCCCGACGCCACGCGCGAAGAAATCGTCGCCGCGGCCCGCGCAGCCCACGCACACGACTTCATCCTGCGGCTGCAGCACGGCTACGACTCGCTGGTGGGCGAGCGAGGGCAGGGCCTCTCGGGTGGCGAGCGCCAGCGCATCAGCATTGCGCGCGCGCTGCTGATCGACCCGCGCATCCTGATCCTCGACGAGGCCACCTCGGCGGTGGACACCGAGACCGAGAAGGAAATCCAGAAGGCGCTCGACAACCTCGTGCAGGGCCGCACCACCATCGCCATCGCGCACCGCCTGTCGACGCTGCGCAAGGCCGACCGGCTCGTGGTCATGGACCGCGGCGAAGTGGTCGAAGTGGGGCCGCACGATGCCTTGATGGCGAAGCAGGGCGCTTACTGGCGGCTTTACCAGGCGCAACTGCGCCAGGGCGACGACGATGCGAGCGAAGGTGCTGCCGACGAGCGCGCCAACGCGCAGGCGCCGCTGGCCATCAGCCACGCAGCTCATCCGGCGGGGGAAGCATGACCGAGCACAACACCCCATCTTTTGAACTTGAACGCGATGCCTTCGGCCGCCTGGTGCTGGCCGACGCGCAGGGCGAGCGCCATGTGGGCGTCGTGCCCGTGCGGGCCTTTCCGCTGAGCGCGCCTGGCCACGGCATTTCGCTGGTCGGCAGCGAAGGGCGCGAACTGGTCTGGATCGACAGCGTCGACCAACTGCCGGCGCAAGCCAAGGCGCTGCTTGAGGAAGAACTTGCAGTGCGCGATTTCGCGCCCACGCTGCTGCGCCTGCACGGCGTGTCGAGCTTCGGCGTGCCCAGCACCTGGACCATCAGCACCGACCGCGGCGACACCACCTTCGTGCTCAAGGCCGAGGAAGACATCCGCCGGCTCGAAGGCGGTGCGCTGCTGATTGCGAGCGCGCACGGTGTGCAGTTCCGCATTCCCGACGTGAAGACGCTCGACCGGGCTTCGCGCAAGCTGCTCGAGCGCTTCCTCTGAGGCGCCCGGCCCGGTTCGATCAGTCCAGCAGGTCGGAGTACTCGCCGCGCTCGTAGGCGTCGGCCGTTTGCCACGGCAGCGTCTTCGGCGCCGGGATGGCCGAAGCCGTCATCACATTGAGCGAGGTGCCGTGCGCATTGCGCTGCTCGATCTTGCGGGCGTAGCGGCCTGCCACGTCCCAGTCGATGCGCAGAGTGCTCTCGCCCTGCTGCACCTCGTAGCGCTGCACGCCCTTGTTGCCGGCCGTGCCCAGCGCCTTCATGTGCGGCAGGCTGGCGGGGTCGACGAGCCAGTAGGCATTGGCCCAAGAGCCGCCGTAGCCCACGTTGCCGTAGTTGGCCTTGTCGACCTCGATCAGCTTGCGCTGCTGGCGCAGCACCATGCCCACCTGCACCTTGCCGGCCGCATCGCGGCGCAGCCACAGTGGCGCGGCGGTGTTGTCGGCGTGCGAGTGGCCGATGTGCACCTTGCCTTCGCTGGCCTCGTGGTCGTGGTCGGCGCGCAGTGCGGGCGGTAGCTCGCGCTCGATCCACACCGTGCCCGCGCGGCGGAACATCAGGTCGGCGTAGCGGCTTTCGCGCTGAACGCCGTCCTTGCCGATCGTCAGCACATGGTGCTGGATGCGCAGGTTCTGGTCGGGCGCCGCGGCGTCACCCGCGGCGCTGGCTGCCAGCGGAAGCGCTGCGAGGGCCGTAGCCGCCAGCAGCGTCTTGAGTGTCGAGGGAACGCTCACAGGCCGGCCGCCTCTTTGACTTTGTTGAACACCTTGATGTTCTCCACGGTGCCCTTGAAGATCTTCGAGCCCGCGCCGCCGGCGAACAGCATCACGTCGCCGCCGCCATGGGTTTCCGCGCCGGGCGTGCCGAGGTTGATGCCGACTTCCTGCAGGAAGTTATCGTCCTCGGTATCCATCGCGGTCTGGTCGTCGCGCGAAGCCGCGCGTGCCGGTGCGATCCACGGCTTGTTGCCGTCTTCCGCATTGACCTGGCTGGAGCCCGTCGCGTTAGGCCGGCCGCCGTTGCCGAACACCAGCGTGGTGTAGGGCTTGCCATCGGTCGCCTTTGCCAGCTTGCCGTCGGAGTAGCTGTTGACCTTGCCGAGGATCGGGTTGCCGATCTTCGGATAGCCGTTGAAGGCGATCGCATGGTCATGGTCGGCCGTGACCACCACCAGCGTGTTCTTCAAGCCCGGGTCCTTCTTCTCCATGTAGTCGAGCGCGGTCTGGATGGCCGCGTCGAAGGCCAGCGTGTCTTCCAGCGCGCGCTTGGCATTGGTGCCGTGCAACGCGTGGTCGATGCGGCCGCCTTCCACCATCAGGAAGAAGCCCTTGTCGTTCTTGCTGAGCACGCCGAGCGCCTTCTCGGTCATGTCCGACAGGCTGGGCTGGTCGAGGCTCTGCTTCACGCGGTCGAGTTCGTAGGCCATTTCGCTCTGCGAGAACAGGCCCAGCAGCTTGCCGGTGGCAGCCGTGTCGACGGTCTTGAGCTTGGTGCCGGTGTCGACGTAGGTGTAGCCCTTGGCCTTCATCGCGGCCACCAGGTCGGCGCCGTCGGTGCGCTTGCTGCTGGGGTTGGTCGCGACTGGCAGGTAGTTGCGCTGGCCGCCGCCCATCAGCACGTCGATGCCGTCGAGCAGCTTGGGGTTGTAGTTGGCATGGCCCGGCACGCTCTGCTCGGCGATGGTGTTGTAGCCATTGCGATTGCAGATGTGCGAGTAGGTGGTGGCCGGCGTGGCATGGCCGACGCGCGTGGTCGACACCGCACCCACCGCGCGGCCCTTGGCCTTGGCGAGTTCGAGCAGCGTGTCGACGGCCTTGCCGTTGGTCGGCTGGCAGGTCGTGTCCTCGCCGTTGATGTACTGCTTGCCGGTGCTGTCGACGGCGGTGGTGTCGCCCGACATCGAGATCACCTCGTTGCGCATCTTCACGCCGGTCATGTAGGCGGCCATGGAGGGCGCACTGTCGGTGGTCTGGCCGTCGAGCGAGAAGGTCTTCACGCGCGCCGCGTACGGCAGCGACTGCATGACGAGGTTGGCGCGCTCGGGGCTCACCAGCGAGCCGGGCTTGGCGGCCAGCTGCTTCTCGCCCTTGTAGATGCGCGCGGCGGTCACCGTGACGGGACCCATGCCGTCGCCGAGGAAGAAGATGACGTTCTTGGCTTCGCCGGCGGCGTGGGCGGTGCCGGCGAGCGCGGCGAGGGTGCCTGCTGCAGCGCAGACAAGGGCGGCGGCCAGGCGGGTCTTCGGGGTCTTGCGGATGGTGCGGTTCATGGTCGTGTTCATGGTTGTGTGCGTCCTGGAGCGATGGCCGCCCCTCACAGGCCGACCGCCTTCTTGATGAGGGCGAACACGTCGGTGTTGGTGATCACGCCGGCGAAGTTGTCGGCGCCCAGGCCTTGCGCGCCGAGGAATACGTCGGCGCCGCCATGGGTTTCGGAGTCGCTGGCCGCATCCATCGGTACCACGGCTTCCTGTTTGTAATCGGCGTTTTCCACGTCGGCGTCGGCGATCGGGCCGCGCGTGGGGAGACGGCGCGGGCCGTTGCCGAAGCCGATGATGGTGTACGGGTTGCCGTCCACGTCCTTGCTGGTCTTGCTGGTGTCGACATAGTCCTTCACCAGGCCGAGCACGCCCGGCTTGCCGGCCTCGGTCTTGCCGGTGCGCGCGGCATAGCCGTTGAGCTGCAGCGTGTGGTCGTGGTCGGCCGTGACCACAACCAGCGTGTTCTTCAGGCCTGGATCGATGGCCTGCATCTTGTCGAGTGCGAGCTTGATGGCGTCGTCGAAGGCGCCGGTGTCCTGCAGTGCGCGGCGTGCATTGGTGGCGTGCAGCGCATGGTCGATGCGCCCGCCTTCCACCATCAGGAAGAAGCCCTTCTTGCGCGCGGCCAGCGCGTCGATGGCCTTGCCGGTCATCTCGGCCAGGCTCGGCTCCTTGGAGGCGACACGGTCGAGGTCGTAGGCCATGTGGCTCTTGGTGAAAAGGCCGGCGATCTTGGTGGTGCCGTCGGCCGGCAGCTTGTCGAACTCGGCCTTGTCGGCGGCGAAGCTGTATTTGGCGGTCTTCAGTTCGGCGATCAGGTCGCGCTTGTCGTTGCGCTTGCCGCCGGCTTCTTTGGCGATGAAGTAATCGGTGCCGCCGCCGAAGAACACGTCGACGCCGTCGCCCAGTTTGCCGTTGTAGCCGGCGCCGCCCGGCACGAGCGCGGCGGCGATGGTGTTTTCGGCGTCGCGGTGGCACACGTGCGAGTACGTGGCGGCGGGCGTGGCGTGCGTGATGCGGGTGGTGGTTACCACGCCGGTTGCGTAGCCCTTGGCCTTGCTCTGCTCCAGCAGTGTTTCAACGGCCTGGCCGTTGCCCGAGGGGCAGGTGCTGTCGAAGTTGACCTGGTAGGCCTTGCCCGCGGCGTCGGCGGCCTTGGTTTCGGGGCTCATCGAGATGACTTCGTTGTTCATCTTCACGCCGGTCATGTAGGCCGACATCGAAGGGGCGCTGTCGGTCACCTGCGCGTCGTTCGAATAGGTGTGGACGAAGGCCGTCTCGGGCAGCGTGTCCATCGTGAGGTCGCCGTCTTCGCCGACCTTGTAGATGCGTGCGGCGGTCATGGTGGTGATGCCCATGCCGTCGCCGAGGAAGAACAGGACATTCTTGGGTGCCTGCGCGGCCGGCGGCGGGGTCGTCGTCGGCGGAATGAACGGCAACACGACGCCGTTGTTGTTGCTGCCGCCGCAAGCGGACAGCAGTAATGAGACGCCCAGCAGCGCTGGGGCAATGAAGCGTTGGGTCATGCAAATCCCTCGGGTGGTTATTCGAGAGGTGCGCGCACCGCGCACCATTTCTGGAGATGCAATCTAAAGACGTCGAATGACCCGGCCGTGACGAGTTGAAAGCAGATTGAAAGTTCAGCTTTCCTCTTGAAATAAATACGCGATCTGTCTTCGGCGTGTCATGCACTCCGGGCTAGCGGAGGCGACTCAGCGCGACGCGAACCAGCGCAGCGTTACCGCGCCCGCTGCAGCCGCCACGCCGCTCACCAGCGTGCCCCACGCGATGTCGATGAACGACAGCGCCAGCGGCCAGTTGCGGATGACGGCCAGGTTGGTCAGGTCGTAGGTGGCGTAGCAGAAGAGGCCGAACAGGCCGCCCAGCAGCGCGGCCCGCATCACACCCTGCGCCTTCAGCCCCGGCACGATCGCGAACACCAGCAGGCCGATGGGGTACATTAGGTAGAAGAGGGCCGCGAAGCCCAGACGCGGGTTGGGCGACATCAGCTCGCCCATCGCCTCCTGGTACATGCCCTTGGCAACGACACCGAGCCAGGTCATGTCGACCACCAGCAGCACCACGAAGGTGACGGCCCATGCAGCCAGGTGTTTAGCGCTCATGCGTGGGATCGTATCCGCGGCTCTGCCCGGCCTGCGAAAATCGCACATTTGGACTACAGCGGCCCCGCCGTTGACGGATATGCCCCTGCACACCACCGCCCTCGTTCTGTTTTCCGGCGGCCAGGACTCGACCACCTGCCTTGCCGATGCGCTCTCGAAGTACCAGCGCGTCGAAACCCTGGGCTTCGACTACGGGCAGCGCCACCGCGTCGAGCTCGACGTGCGCGGCACCATCCTCTTGAAGATGCGCGAGCGCTTCCCTGATTGGGCGCCGCGCCTGGGCGAAGACCATGTGCTCACGCTCGCCGCGCTGGCGCAGCTCGGCGGCTCGTCGCTCACCGAAGAGGTCGCCTTCGCCATGCAGGCCGACGGCCTGCCCAACACCTTCGTGCCCGGGCGCAACCTGCTGTTTCTCACGCTGGCCGGGGCGTTGGCCTACCGGCGCGGGCTGCAGGTGATCGTCACCGGCGTCTGCGAAACCGACTTCTCGGGCTACCCCGACTGCCGCGACGACACCATGAAGGCGATGCAGCTAGCGCTGTCGCTGGGGCTGGAGCGACGCCTCGTCATCGAGACGCCGCTCATGTGGATCGACAAGGCCGAAACCTGGACCATGGCGCACCGCCTGGGCGGCGAGCCGCTGGTCGACCTGATCGTGGAAGAGACCCACACCTGCTACCTCGGCGACCGCGTGCACCGCCAGGCCTGGGGCTACGGCTGCGGCGAGTGCCCCGCCTGCGACCTGCGCAAGAAGGGTTGGGAGCGCTACGCCGCGGCGGGCTGAACTCCCGCAGAAGTGTTCAGCCGGTAGCGCGCGCCGCCGGTGGCGCCGTCTTCCTGCGGCACCAGCGTCCATCGCTGGTTGTGGAAGTCGCCCACGGCCGCACGGTGCGCGATCGACACCATCGCCCCGCCGGCGGCGTGCACCGTGGCGGCGAGCCGCTTGTAGAGCACGCTCTCGGCCTGCGCGTCGAGCGCGCTGGTGATCTCGTCGGCGAACAGCCATGCCGGTTTCTTGAGCAGCACCCGCGCGATGGCCAGGCGCTGCTGCTCGCCGCCGGAGAGCTTCTGGCTCCAGGCGTCGCTGTCGTCCAGGCGGCTCACGAGGTCGGGCAGCAGTGCGTCGGTCAGGGCCTGGCGCAGCTGGTCGTCGCTGAAGTTCGATGCGGGGTTGGGGTAGGTCAGCGCATCGCGCAGCTTGCCGTCGGGCACGTAGGGCCGCTGGGGCATGAAGGCGACGTTGTCGGGCACCTGCAGCTTGCCCTTCGAGAACGGCCAGATGCCCGCAAACGAGCGGAACAGCGTCGACTTGCCGCTGCCCGAGGGCCCTTGCAGCAGCACGCTGTCACCGGGTTTCACCGCCAGAGCGGCACCGGCGAGCAGCGGCGTGCCGTTCGGCAGCGCGACTGCGAGGTCGTCGGTTTGCAGCATCTGCGAGGGCGCGCGCTGCAGGGCATCGTCCCGCGAGGCGTGGGCCGTCATGCTGTCATCGAAACTGGTAAGGCGGTCGGTGGTGGCGCGCCACACGGCCACGCTGTCGTAGTTGTCGACGAACCAGCTGAGCGACTCCTGCACCTTGCCGAAGGCCGAGCCGATCTGCATCAGGTGGCCGAGCTGGAACGCGCCGCCAAAGTACTGCTGCGCTGCCACCAGGAACGGAAAAATCACCGCGGCCTGTCCGAAGAACGAGGTGAAGGTGACGAGGTTCTTCTGCTGCTTGATCAGCAGCAGGTAGTTGCGCAGCACATCGCCGAAGCGCAGGTCGAGCTGGCCGCGCTCGACCTTCTCGCCATGGTCCAGTGCGATGGCTTCGCTGTACTCCCGCACGCGCACCAGGTGATGCCGGAAATTGGCCTCGAAGCGCTGCTGCCTGAAGTTCAGGCCGATCAGCGGGCGGCCGATGAAATGCGTGACGACGGTGCCAACGATGGAATACCCAAGCGCCAGCCAGACCATCGCGCCGACGATCTGGTGGGTGGTGCCGTTGAAGGTGAACGAGAAATTGCCCGACAGCCCCCAGAGCAGGCCGATGAAGCTCAGGAGAGTGACGACGGCATTCAACAGGCCCATTGAGAGCGTCATCGTGGAGCTGGTGAAGATCTGCATGTCTTCCTGGAGGCGCTGGTCGGGGTTGTCCGGCGTGTGACCGTCCTTGTTGGCGTAGCGCGCCAGCTCCAGGTGATAGAAGGTGCGGTCCGCCATCCAGCGCGACAGGTAGCTGCGCGTCATCCAGGTGCGCCAGCGCAGCTGCAGCAGCTGGGTTATGTAGAACTTCAGCACCTGCACCGCGATGTTGAAGAAGGCAATCCAGCCGAACACGCGCACCTCGCGCCAGAAGGTCGTCACGTCCTTGTTCTGCAGCGCGTCGTAGAAGCGCCCATACCACTGGTTGCCCAGCACCGCCACATATACATAGAAGAGGTTGAGCGCGACGATGGTCAGCAGCATGGCGCGGGCGCGCCATTTCTCCTCTGACCGGAAGTAGGGCGCCGCGAGCGAGAAGACGCGGCGCAATACCTGGATGAACGTGCTTGCGCGCGCGGTGACGGGTGAAGACATGTGGTTTCCTCGCAGGCGCCCGTGCGGCGCCGGTCATCATGAAGAAACCATCGTAGACAAATGTTTCTTAAACCGGCCTGAAATCCGCCGGAAACCTGGCCCAGCCCTGAAAAATCGGCCCGTCAGTGCAGCATGACCCTGGCTGCAGTCGCCAGGAAGTGGGCCAGAGGCGGCGTCTGCAGCCCTTCGACCTTCGCCTCTTCGTCCCACAGCCGAAGCTGCACCGCGTCGCCCGACCAGCGGTGCGTGGCAAAGCGCTGAGCCGTTTCCGCGTCCATCACACCGCCCTGCAGGGCCAGGCTGCGCACCGAATCGGGCGAGAGCTTCGAGAAATAGTCGGGCCGCGTGGCGCACAGGTAGCGCTTGGCGTCCACATGCAGGCGGATCGGCTCCCGCACTTCGATGTCGAAGGCGCCGCGCAGCAGTGGCAATGCGATGTATTGATGGCGGTCGTCGATACCCAGTTGGGTAGGAGACTGCGATAGCGTCTGGTGCTCGGCGATCAGCAGGTGGCCCAGGTCATGCAGCAGCGCGGCGGTGACCAGTGAATCGCTCGCACCGGCCTGCTCCGCGAGCCAGGCGCATTGCAGCGCGTGTTCGAGCTGGGACACGGGCTCGCCCGCGTACGCGACTCCACCGCGCTCAGCGAACAGGCGGGCGATCTCGGCAAGGTCGAGTGTCATGAAAGCGAGGCGAAAACGCAGGGAATAACTCCGGTAGCTTGACCTGACGCAATGACATGCGGATGACGAGACCATCGCGAAATCGCCGGCCTCTGGTGCATTTTTGGGCACTTGGGTGTTTCTGGGGCATATGACAAATTCCTGTCACATGCCGGTGCCAGCATCGCCCGCATTCGCTGAACGGCACTTGCGTACTTTCGCTTGCCTGTTCGTGTGTCCCGCATCGCGTCCTTTCTATTTTTCCCAAGGGGAACCTCCACCATGCTGCACCGTCAACTCCGCTGGGCCTTCGTGCCGGCCGCCCTGTTCTCGCTGGCTTTCGCCGCATCGGCCCAGGGCCGCACCGAGCTGCTGGTCTACACCGCGCTCGAAGCCGACCAGGTGCAGGCCTACAAGGCCGCATTCGAAAAGGAGAACCCGAGCATCGAGCTGAAGTTCGTGCGCGACTCGACCGGCATCGTCACCGCCAAGCTGCTGGCCGAAAAGGCCAACCCGCAGGCCGACGTGGTGTGGGGCCTGGCCGCCACCTCGCTGATGCTGCTCGACAAGGAAGGCATGCTCCAGCCATACGCGCCCAAGGGCCTCGACGCCATCAAGCCGACCATGCGCGATGCGGCCAACCCTCCCAAGTGGGTCGGCATGGACGTGTGGTCCTCGGCCATCTGCTTCAACACCGCCGAAGCGCAAAAGAAGAACCTGCCCAAGCCCACCAGCTGGGCCGACCTGACCAACCCGGTCTACAAGGGCCAGATCACCATGCCCAACCCGGCCGCCTCGGGCACCGGCTACCTGATGGTGTCGGGCTGGATCCAGATGATGGGTGAAGAAAAAGCGTGGAAGTACATGGACGCGCTGCACCAGAACATCGGCATCTACAGCCAGTCGGGCAGCAAGCCCTGCCGCCAGGCCGGTGCAGGCGAATTCGCGCTCGGCATGTCCTTCGAATACCGCGCCAACAAGACCAAGCGCGACGGCGCTCCCATCGACATCGTGCTGCCGAAGGAAGGCCTGGGCTGGGATATGGAAGCCACCGGCATCATCAAGACCAGCAAGAAGCAGGACGCCGCCAAGGCGCTCGCCGACTGGGCCGTGACCAAGCAGGCCAACGAGCTGTATGCCAAGAACTTCGCTGTGCTCGCGCTGCCGGGCATCCAGGAAAAGCTCGAATTCGTGCCGGGTGACGTCGAGAAGCTGCTCGCCAAGAACGACTTCAACTGGGCGGCAGCCAACCGCGACCGCATCCTGACGGAGTGGTCGAAGCGCTACGAGTCCAAGTCGGAAAAGAAGCCGATGTAATGAGCTCGCCCCCAGTCTTCGCGCACTTCGTGTCGCTTCGCCAACCCCCTACCGGGGGCAACACCAGCGGCCCGGCAAAGCCGGTTCCGCGGTGTTCCTTGACTGAGGGGCTCTGACTATGAACAGCTTTCTTTCCCTCCGCGGCATCGGCAAGTCCTTTGGCGCCACCCGCGTGCTCGACGGCATCGATCTCGACATCGAGCCCGGCGAGTTCGTGTGCCTGCTCGGCCCCTCGGGCTGCGGCAAGACCACGCTGCTGCGCATCGTCTGCGGCATCGAGCGTGCCGACAGCGGCCAGATCTTGCTCGGCGGCCAGGACATCGCGGGCCTGCCGCCCGCGGCGCGCGGCTTCGGCGTGGTGTTCCAGTCGTACGCGCTGTTTCCCAATCTGACCGCTGCGCAGAACATCGCCTACGGCCTGCATCCCACGGGCGCACTGGCCCGCGAGATGGCCAAGCGTTCGCGCGAGATGCTCGACCTCGTCGGCCTCACCGCGCATGCCGACAAATACCCCGTCCAGCTCTCGGGCGGCCAGCAGCAGCGCATTGCACTGGCGCGCGCACTGGCGCCCAACCCGCGCCTGCTGCTGCTCGACGAGCCGCTCTCGGCGCTCGACGCGCAGGTGCGCGCCAGCCTGCGCAGCGAAATCCGCGCGCTGCAGAAGCGCCTGGGCATCGTCACCATCATGGTCACGCACGACCAGGAAGAAGCCCTCTCGATGGCCGACCGCGTGGTGCTGATGCACAACGGCCGCATCGAGCAGGCAGGCACGCCCGACGAGCTGTACCGCCAGCCGCGTACCCGCTTCGTGGCGGGCTTCGTGGGCCGCATGAACATGCTGCCGGCCACCGTGCTGGCCGACGGCAAGGTGCGCGTGCGCGACAGCGAGCTGTTCTGTGCACCCGGCAGCCTCAGCGTCGGGTCGCAGGCAACCGTGGGCATCCGGCCCGAGCACGTGGTCGTGAAGCGCTTCGGTACCGAGCTTGGCGCCAACAGCTTTGCGGCACGCCTGCTCGACACCGAGTTCTTCGGCAACCGCACCTCGGCCCGTCTGGCCTGCGAGCCGCTGGGCATCGAGATCGAGGCCGAGCTGCCCGCCGATGCACGCGGCGGCGGCAGCGATCCGCTGGTGCCCAGCAGCATGGTGCACATCCAGCTGCCCCTGAACGCGCTGTCGGTCCTGGCGAACTGAGCATGAGCAGTTCTCCCGACGCCATCGCCGTTGTGCCGGTGGTGGTGGCGCGCGCCAGCGCATTCGACCGCGAGCGCTGGCTGACGGGCGCTGCCGTGTTGCTGGTCGTGCTGCTGCTGGTGGTGATCGTCGCGCTGCCGGTCGGCGCATTGGTCGGCCAGAGCTTCTTCGACCATGCAGGCGCGTTCGTGGGCCTTGCCAACTTCGCGCGCTACCTCGACAACCCGGCGCTGGTGCAGTCGGCCTTCAACAGCCTGGGGCTCGCGGCGCTCAGCGCCGTGATCTGCACGGGCATCGCCTACGTGTACGCCTACGGGCTCACGCTGTCGTGCATGCCGGCCAAGGGCCTGCTGCGCGCGGTGGCGCTGGTGCCGCTGCTGGCGCCTTCGCTGCTGCCCGCGATCAGCCTTGTCTACCTGTTTGGCAACCAGGGCCTGTTCAAGGGGCTGCTGGGGGGCGCGTCGATCTACGGCCCGCTGGGCATCGTGCTCGGCTCGGTGTTCTGGACGCTGCCGCATGCGCTGCTGATTCTCACCACCGCCATGGCCACCTCCGACGGCCGGCTCTACGAGGCCGCGCAGACGCTGGGCGCCTCGCGCTGGCGCATCTTCCGCACGGTGACGCTGCCGGCCTCGCGCTACGGCCTGATCGTGGCCGCGATGGTGGTGTTCGTGCTGGTCATCACCGACTTCGGCGTGCCGAAGGTCGTGGGCGGCCAGACCGGCGTGCTCGCGACCGACATCTACAAGCAGGTGGTCGGGCAGCAGAACTTCCAGATGGGCGCTGTGGTCGGCCTTGTGCTGCTGATCCCGGCAGTGCTGTCGTTCCTGGTCGAGCGCCATGTGCGCAGCAAGCAGGCGGCGGCGCTGTCGGCGCGTGCCACGCCTTACCAGCCCGAGCCCGTGAAGGTGCGCGACCGCGCGCTGCTGGCCTTCTGCGTGCTCACGGCCTGCGGCATCCTGGTGATGATCGGCATGGCGGTGTTCGCCTCGCTGGCCACCTTCTGGCCCTACAACCTCGTGCCGTCGTTCAAGAACTACGACTTCAGCAACATGGACGGAGGCGGCTGGGGCAGCTACTTCAACTCGCTGCGGTTGGCCGTGTGCGCGGCGGTGGCGGGCGCGTTCATCACCTTCATCTCGGCATATCTGGTCGAGAAGCCGCGCCATTTCGGCCTGCTGCGCGAGCTGCTGAACCTGCTGGCCAACCTGCCGCTCGCGGTGCCGGGGCTGGTGCTGGGCGTGGGCTACATCTTCTTCTTCATCTCGCCTTCGAACCCGCTGCGCGCCATCTACGGCAGCATGACCATCCTCGTGGTGTGCACGGTGGCGCACTTCTTCTCGGTGGCGCACCTGACCTCGCTCACGGCGCTGCGCCAGCTCGACCGCGAATACGAGCTGGTGTCCGAGTCAATGGGCGTGCCGTTCTGGCGCACGCTATGGCGCGTGCACCTGCCGGTGGCGCTGCCGACCGTGCTGAACGTGGGCGGCTATTTCTTCGTCAATGCGATGACGACCGTGTCGGCCGTCGTGTTCCTCTACTCGCCGCAGACCACGCTCGCCGCCATCGCCGTGCTCAACATGGACGACGCCGGCGACGTCGCGCCCGCCGCCGCCATGGCCTCGCTGATCATGCTCACTGCCGCCATCGGCCGGGGCGTGTTCGCGCTGGCGGGGCAGTGGGCGCTCAAGCGCACGCAGGCCTGGAGACAACGATGATCGCTGCCCCCGCACACGACCCGGACAGCTTCGATCTCATCGTGGTCGGCGCCGGCATCGTCGGTCTGGCCCACGCCTACAGCGCCGTGCAGCGCGGCCTCAAGGTCTGCGTAGTCGAGCGTGATGCAGCCTGCATCGGCGCTTCGATCCGCAACTTCGGCTTCATCACCATCACTGGCCAGGCGCCGGGCGACATGTGGCGCCGCGCGATGCATTCCCGCGGTGTGTGGAACGAGGTCGCGCCGCAGGCCGGCATCGAGGTCGTGCACCGCAACCTCTGGCTCGCGGCCTATCGCCCCGAGGCGCACGACGTGCTCGAAGCCTTCATGCGCACGCCGATGGGCAAGGGCTGCGAACTGCTCGACGCCGCCGATGCGCAGGCCAAGGCGCCGACGCTGAGCCTGGCGGATGCGCGCTCGGTGCTTTTCAGCCCGCACGAACTGCGCGTCGAATCGCGCACCGCCATCGGCCTGCTGACCAAGTGGCTGGCCGAGGTGCACGGCGTGACGTTCCGTTTCAGCGAAGCCGTGCTCGAAGTCGAAACGCCCCGCGTGCGCACCTCGCGCGGCACGCTGCATGCCGCGCGCGTGGTGGTCTGCACCAACACCGACCTGCACGGCCTGTTCGCCGACCGCATTGCCGCACACGAGCTCACGTTGTGCCGCCTGCAGATGCTGCGCGTGAAGCCCGAAGCGGGCTTTCGTCTGCCGGGCTCCGTGATGATGGACCTGAGCCTCGTGCGCTACGAGGGCTACAGCACACTGCCCGAAGCCGCCGCGCTGCGCGCACGCCTGCAGCAGGAAGAGGCCGCATCGCTCGCTCACGGCATCCACCTGATCGTGGTGCAGAGCGCCGACGGCTCGCTGGTGGTCGGCGACTCGCACCACTACGCCGACGCGCCCGAGCCCTTCGCGATGGAAGAGGTCGACCAGCTCATCCTGCGCCACCTGCGCAGCACGCTGAACCTCGAGGCCGCGCAGATCACCGAGCGCTGGACCGGCGTGTACCCCTCATCGAAGACCACGCCCTGCGTGATCGACGCGCCCGACGACGCGACGCGCGTGGTGCTGGTCACCAGCGGCAGTGGGGCGAGCACCGGTTTCGGCATTGCGCACGACGTCTTCAACGCCTGGTGACGGCTGCAAGGCCGTTGCCTTCCTTCCGAACCTCTTCATCTCAGCCGCCATGAACGCCCACAACCACTCCCAGCTCCAGGCCGTCGTCTTCGACTGGGCCGGCACCATCCTCGATTTCGGCTCCTGCGCACCCATGGGTGCCTTCGTGAAGCTTTTCGAGCAGTTCGGCATAGACATCACCATCGCCGAGGCGCGTGGCCCGATGGGCGTGGCCAAGTGGGACCACATCAAGGCGCTGGGCACGCTGCCGCGCATCAATGCGCAGTGGGAAGCAAAGCACGGCCATGCGTTCAACGACGCCGATGCCGACAAGCTGTACGAAATCTTCACGCCCATGAACGCAGCCAGCGCGCGCGACCACGCCGACTTCATTCCGGGCGCGCTCGATGCAGTCGGCGTGCTGCGCCGGCGCGGCCTGAAGATAGGCTCGACCACCGGCTACAACCGCCCGATCATGGAAGTGGTCGTACCCATCGCCGCGGCCGGTGGTTATGCGCCCGACAACCTCGTGTGCGGCGGCGACCTCGCCGAAGGCCGCCCGTCGCCGCTCATGATGTACCGCTGCTTCGCCGACCTCGGTGTGTGGCCGCCGCACACCGTGGTGAAGGTCGACGACACCGGTGTCGGCCTGCAGGAAGGCCTCAACGCGGGCACCTGGGCCGTGGGCGTGGCCGTCAGCGGCAACGTGAACGGTCTCACGCTGGCCGAATGGCAGGCGCTCGACACCAACCAGCAGCAGGAGCGCCGCGCACGCGCCACCGCCGAGCTCGAAGCTGCCGGCGCGCACTACGTGATCGACAGCGTGGCAGACCTGCCGCAGGTGCTGGAAGACATCGAGCGGCGGCTGCAGCGCGGCGAGCGGCCTGTCGTCGCCTGACCTGTAGCCAGAAGAGGCAGCGTCCGACCTGACCGGGCTCTTTGCGTGCCTCGCGTTTTCGCGTCACGGGGTATCCTCGTCGCGGAGACAAAAATGAAGACAAACGAGACAACCGCCCATCAGGCGGATTCACGCTACGCCATGGTGCGCCTGGGCCTCACTCTGCTGGTCATGACGGTCGGCAGCAGCGGCATGTACGTGGTGTCGGTGATGCTGCCCGCGGTGCAGGCCGAGTTCGGCGTCGCGCGCGCAGATGCCTCGCTGCCCTACACGCTGCTGATGCTGGGCTTCGGCTTCGGCGGCGTGCTGATGGGCAAGCTGGCCGACCGCATCGGCGTGATGCGGCCACTGCTTATGGGCTCGGTGTTCCTCGGCGCGGGGTACATCGCGACTGGCCTCTCGGGCGGTATCGAGTCATTCACCATCGCGCAGGCGCTGCTGGTCGGCCTGCTCGGCAGCTCGGTGGCTTTTGCGCCGCTGGTGGCCGACACCTCGCTGTGGTTCGTCAAGCGGCGCGGCATCGCGGTGGCGGTGTGCGCGAGCGGCAACTATCTGGCGGGCGCGGTGTGGCCGCCGATCGCGCAGCACTTCGTCGAAATCGTGGGCTGGCGCCAGACCTACATCGGCATGGGCATCTTCTGCGGCCTGACGATGGCGCTGCTCGCCCTGTTCTTCCGCGCGCGGCCGCCCGCGCTGGCCGATGTACCGCCCGCCAACGCTTCGAACAGGGCCGCGGTGCGCGACATGACGCGCCCCTTCGGCCTGAGCATGGGTGCGGCGCAGAGCCTGCTGTGCGTTGCCGGCGTGGCCTGCTGCGTGGCGATGGCGATGCCGCAGGTGCACATCGTGGCCTACTGCGGCGACCTGGGCTACGGACCGGCGCAGGGCGCGATGATGCTGTCGCTGATGCTGGGCTTCGGCATCGTGAGCCGGCTGGCGTCGGGCGCCATCTGCGATCGCATCGGCGGACTGCGCACGCTGCTGCTGGGCGGCTTGCTGCAGTGCGTGGCGCTGCTGCTGTTTTTGCCCTTCGACGGGTTGGTGCCGCTCTACGTGATCTCGGCGCTGTTCGGGCTGTTCCAGGGCGGCATCGTGCCGTCGTACGCGATCATCGTGCGCGAGCACTTTCCGCCGAAGGAGGCGGGGGCGCGCGTGGGCACGGTGCTGATGTTCACGCTGTTCGGCATGGCGCTGGGCGGGTGGATGTCGGGCAAGGTGTTCGACCTCACGGGCAGCTACCACGCGGCCTTTCTGAACGGCATCGGCTGGAACCTGGTGAACGTGAGCATCGCGGCCTTCCTGCTGTTCAGGACGCTTCGGCAGCCAGCCGGCCGAGTGTCTGCATTGCCTGCTCGCTGAGCGCGCTCCACGGGTGGCCGTAGTTCAGCCGCAGGCAGTTGGTGAAGGCGCGCGTGGCCGAGAAGATCGGCCCGGGCGCGACGCTGATGCCCAGCTCCAGCGCCTTGCGGTGAATCTCCAGAGCGTTCGCCCGCGCAGGCAGCTCGACCCACAGGAAGTACCCGCCCAGCGGCCGCGTCGCGTGCGTGCCCGGCGGAAAATAATGGCCCACGGCTTGCGCGAAGGTGGCCTGCTGCATTGCCAGCGTTTGCCGCAGCTTGCGCAGGTGTTTGTCGAGCCCGCCCTTTTCGAGATAGCCCGCGAGCGCCAGCTGCGCGGGCGCCGAGGTGCTTAGCGTGGTCGTGAGCTTCTGTCGTGCGACTTTGCGCGCGAATCGACCGGCCGAGGTCCAGCCGATGCGATAGCCGGGCGCCAGGCATTTCGAGAACGACGAACAGTGCAGCACCAGCCCCTGCGTATCGAAGGCCTTGGCAGGCGCGGGACGGCGCTCGCCGAAGTAGAGCTCGGCGTATACGTCGTCCTCGATCAGAGGCAGTTCGTGCCGCGCGAGCAGCTCCACCAGCGCCTTCTTCTTCGCATCGGGCATCAGGCTGCCGAGCGGGTTCTGGAAGGTCGTCATGAGCCAGCAAGCGGTGGGCTTGTGCGCCGCGATGGCCAGTTCCAGCGCTTCGAGGTCGATGCCTTCACCCGGATGCGTCGGCACCTCGATGGCCCGCAGGCCCATGCGTTCCAGCGCCTGCAGTGCGGCGTAGAAGGTGGGCGACTCGACGATCACTGCGTCGCCCGGGCGTGTGACCGCCGCGAGGCAGAGATTCAGCGCTTCGAGCGCGCCGTTCGTAATGACGATCTCGTCGGCCGGCACCGGCATGCCGTCGGCCAGGTAGCGCAGCGCGATCTGCCGGCGTAGCGCCGCGCTGCCGGGCGTGAGGTCGTCCACCGTGCTCCATGGGTCGAGCGACTTGGCGCTGGCGGCCATGAACTGCCCGAGCCGCGCCAGCGGAAAAAGCAAGGGGCTCGGAAAGGCCGAGCCGAAGGGCACGACCTTGCGCGACATGCTGGCTTCGAGGATGTCGAAGACCTTGTCGCTCACGTCCAGCGACAGCGGCCCCTCGGCCGGGCGCGAGGTGAGGGTGGACTCGGGCGGCACATCGCGAAGGCCGCCACCGGCCACGTAGTAACCCGAGCGGTCGCGCGCACGCACCAGCCCGCGCGCCTCCAGCAGGTAGTAGGCCTGGAACACGGTCGATGCGCTGACCCCGCGGCTCTGCCCGGTGTGGCGCACCGAGGGCAGGCGGTCGCCGGTCTTCAGGGTGCCGTTGCGGATCGAGGCCTCGATGTCGGCGGCCAGGGCTTCATATCGCTTCATCGCAGGGTGTTCTTCATTCGGCAGCACTTTATCTGCACCGGTCAATTGAAGCGGATCTGCATCTGTTTTTTTGGGTCCGCCTGGGCCACACTTGGCTCCATGTCGAATCTCATGCGCGCGGTGCGCGCCGTTCTCTGGAGTTTCATCGGGCTGGGCGGTCGCCGCGCCGACGCCGACAAGCGGACCGCGCAAGTCGGCATCCTGCCGCTGATAGGCGTGGCGTTCGTGATGGTGCTGCTGCTGATCGCGGGGCTGCTGGCACTGGCGCACTACGCTGCGGGTACATGAAGCTGCGCATCTGCCTCGCCGTTGCCGGGCTGCTGCTTGCCGTGCAGGGCATGGCGGGCGCCGCGACGCCTGCCACGGTGCCCGACACCATCGAGCAGCGCGTGGCCGCCTGCATTGCCTGCCACGGCCGCGAGGGCGCGACCACCAACGCGGGCTACTTTCCGCGGCTGGCGGGCAAGCCGGCCGGCTACCTGTTCAACCAGCTCGTGAGCTTCAGGGACGGCCGGCGCTTCAACAGCGACATGGCGTACATGGTGCAGCACCTGTCGGATGCGTACCTGCGCGAGATGGCCGAATACTTCGCCGGGCTGCAGCTCCCTTACCCGCCGATTTCTCCCACCAGCGACGCGACGCCCGAACAGCTTCAGCGCGGCCGCCAGCTCGTGCGCGAAGGCGATGCCGCGCGCGGCATACCCGCCTGCGTGCAGTGCCACGGCGCGGCGCTCACGGGCGTGCAGCCGGCCATTCCGGGGCTGCTGGGGCTGCCGCGGCTGTATGTGTCGTCGCAGCTCGGCGCATGGCTCACGAGCGAGCGGCATGCACTGCCGCCCGACTGCATGGCCGACATCGGCCGGCGCATGAGCACCGCCGACATCAACGCCGTCGCGAGCTGGCTCGCCGTGCAGCCGATGCCGGCCGACACGAAGCCCGCGGCCTCGCTCCCCGCGCCGCTGCCCGTGACCTGCGGCGGCATGCCGAAGTGACGGAGCCGCGCCCATGAAACTCCGACACCTGGCCTGGACGCTGCTGACGCTGATCGTGCTCGGCGCAGCCGCCGCCGGCGGCATCGTGGCCATGAACCTGCGCGGCGAAGACCCGCTGCCCGCGCAAGCCGAAGCCTTCACCGCCACGCCGCAGCTCATCGAGCGCGGACGCTACCTCGCGCTGGCCGGCAACTGCGCGGGCTGCCACACCACGCGCGGTGGCCAGCCCTATGCGGGCGGCCTGCCGATCGAAACGCCCTTCGGCACCATCTATTCGAGCAACCTCACGCCCGACGACAAGGCTGGCATCGGCGGCTGGAGCAGCGCGCACTTCTGGCGCGCGATGCACAACGGCCGCAGCAAGGACGGGCGGCTGCTGTACCCGGCGTTTCCGTACCCCAACTTCACGCAGGTGACGCGCGAGGATTCGGACGCGATCTACGCCTACCTGCGCAGCGTGCCGCCCGCACCCGAGCCCAACAAGGCACACCGGCTGCGCTTCCCCTACGACACGCAGGCGGCGCTGGCCGTGTGGCGCGTGCTGTCGTTCAAGCCCGAGCCCTTCGTGGCCAATGCCGGCAAGCCGGCCGAATGGAACCGGGGTGCCTATCTGGTCAACGGCCTGGGCCATTGCATCGCCTGCCACGGCAGCCGCAATTCGCTGGGCGCGACCGAGACGAAGCTGGGGCTTTCGGGCGGCCTCATCGCCGTCGAGAACTGGTACGCGCCGTCGCTCAACGATCCGCATGAAGCCGGCGTGGCCGATTGGCCCGCGGCCGACGTGGTCGCGCTGCTCAAGAGCGGCGTTGCACCGCGCGGCTCGGTCATGGGTCCGATGGCCGACGTGGTGTTCCGCAGCACGCAGTACCTGAGCGAGGCCGACCTGACGGCCATGGCGAGCTACCTGAAGGACCTGCCCGACGCACCGAAGCCCGAGGCCGATGCCGTTGTCGCGAAGGCCCCCATCCGCCGCGATGCCGGCACCATGACGCGCGGCGCGAAGATCTACGACCAGCGCTGCGCCTACTGCCATGGCGACCAGGGGCAGGGCGCGGCCGGCGCCTATCCGCCGCTCGCAGGCAACCGCGCCGTCAACATGGCTCGGCCCACCAACCTGATCCAGGTGATCGCACACGGTGGCTTCCTGCCCTCGACGCCCGGCAATCCGCGTCCCTACGGCATGCCGCCGTTCGGCCAGACGCTGGATGCGGCCGAGGTCGCGGCCGTGCTCACCTATGTGCGCGGCTCATGGGGCAACGACAGCGCGCCCGTCACGCAGCTCGACACCATGCGCCGCTGAGCGGCGCCCGCATCTGCTTCAGATGTTCGTGCTCGAAGGGATGCGGCTCGGCAGCAGGTGCTCGTAGGGCCGCGTGCGCGTGGTGTTGCGCTGGCGGATGATGGCTTCGATGCCGACGAGCGCGTTGCGAAAGCGCTCCAGCGGACCGCCTTGCCCGGCGATTGCCGGGTCGAGCAGCACCGGCAGATGCGGGAACACGTTGTCCTTGTACTCGCCCAGCGGTCGGTAGTACACGCCGCCGAGGATGTGGAACAGCAGGATCTGCTCCTGCGCCGCCAGCCGCGAAGGCAGCATCTGCGACCAGCTCGCCTCGTTCTGGCCCGCACTGCTCGTCGGCGCCGGCACGCCACCTGCTCCCGCGCTGAAGGGCGCATAGGTCATCACAGAGTACTGCGGGAAGTTCACCGCCGCATGCTGCGCGCTGGCGTTGAAGATGATCGCGGTCAGCACGTCGATGAGCTGTGCGCGCGTGGTGATCGGCCGGAAGCCGTGCACCTTGCCGCTGGTCGCGAGCTCGGTGGCCCAGGCCTTGAGCTCGTAGTCGCCGGTCACGTCGGCGTCGCTCAGGTAGTAGGTGGCCACGTAGTCGCCGACCCATTGCGCGATGGCGTTCCACACCAGCAGCGCGTCGTCGCGGTACGGGTAGTCGGGCAGCGCCGCCGTGTCGTCCACGCCGCGCGTGCGCAGGTCGTTGGGCAGCATCATGCGGTCGTAGAAGTCGTAGGCCAGCCGGTCGCGCCCGCACTGCTGCTGCAGCGTCTCGATGGGCGCGGTGAGGATCACGTCGCCCGTGGTCAGCGGCGCCATGATGATCAGCGTCGCGAACTCGTTGATGAACATCGCGCCCTCCAGGTGCGGCGACAGCAGCCGGCTCAGCGGATGCGCGGTCGCGAACTGGCGCTGCGTGGCCATCGTGAAGGCCTCCGACATCAGGTGCGTGCGGCCCAGGTGCACGAACATCTCGTGGTAGTTGAAGTCAGCCACCTGCACCGCGGTCTTGGCCGATTGCCAGGCCCAGTAGGCCTCGGCGTTGGCGGTGTCGTCCACGCGCAGGAAGATCGGGCTCAGCGTCGGGTCTTGCCCGCACTGGATCGCGACCGGCACCAGCGAGCGGCCGGTCTTCGGTCGCGCGAACAGTGCGAGCGGCGCGTGGATGTAGGCGGTGCCCGTGAGAGGCTTGACCTGCGGGCCTGTCTGCGCCATGTCACCCAGGCCTTCGTAGTCGAGCAGGTAGAGCCGACCTGAGGCGGCCGCATCGGCGAGGCTGTCGTTGGCGCCCATCACCTGCCGGTACTGCGCGTCGCTCAGCGGGAACTTGGTGGGCAGTGCCGTCGCACGCTGGATCAGCATCGGGTTGGGCCCGGACACGCGCATGGCCGCGAACAGGTCGTTGTCGTGCAGCAGCTGCGAGATGGCGGGCTTCTCGATGGTGACGAACAGCGCGTCGTACTGCGCCACCGTCTTCGGTCCGTTCAGCGCGCCCAGCGGGCCTTGCGACAGCAGGTCGTGGTGAATCTGCTTGAGCTGCGTGGCGATGTCGCCCGCCGTACCGGTGAGCGTGCCCAGCAGGCTCAGCACCGCGGCCGGCAGCGTCGCCAATCCGCCGTTGGCGGCCAGCAGCTGGTCGAAGCTGGCCTGCAGGCCAGCCAGGCGCGTGCGCAGGTTGTCGAGCGACTGCAGGCTGCCCGAGGCCAGCGCGCTGGTGGCGAACGAGGCCGCGAAATTGGTGACGGCTTCCACGGCCTTCGCGATGGTCTTGAGCTGGTGCTCCAGCGCCGGCAGCTCGGTCGCCGGCACCACCGCGCCCATCGGCACGCCGGCCAGGTTGATGTGCGATTCGGTCCAGAGGTAAGTCGCCTGCCGCCCCACCAGCTCGAGCCGCCGCAGCGTGGCGCTGATCGGGTCGATCTTCTGCGGCAGCGTGGGCTTGAGCACCGGCAGGGCTGCCGATGCGATGGAGGGTTTGCCGGCCAGCAGGCCGAGGCCGCCCGCCGAGGCGGACCACTTGAGGATGTCTCTGCGCTTCATCGGGGAGTTCCCTGTTGTTGTGAGTCTTGGGAAGGCCGACGGGGGCGCTCGGCCACCGAATAGAACGGTCGTTCTATTCGGTCGGCGCATTCTGCGGAGGGGCTCCGGCGTTGGCAATAAGGGTTGGTGCCTAGGGTCCGAGGGCACTCAACCGGCGCTGCCGGGGGGGCTCAGGCCGTGTGCGGGTGCCGCGCGCCGTCGTAGAGCGTGCGTGCAAGGTCGCGATGCCTTGCCAGCAGCGGAGCCAGCTCCAGCCCGGTAAAGCCGCCGTCGCGGATGCGGACCACCCCGTTGATCACGCTCAGCGACACCGAACCCGGCGTGCAGAGCACCAGCGCCGCCACCGGGTCGTGCCCCGCACCCGCATGCGCGACCCCGCGCATGTCGAAGGCCAACATGGCCTGCCGTGCTTCGCCCAGCATGTGCGCGCCGTCGTTCGACGCGCTGCCGTCCACGCCCAGCCCCACGGGCACGCCCGCGCGGCGCATCGCGCCGATGGGCGCAATGCCCGAGGCCAGCCGCATGTTGGAGCAGGGGCAGTGCGCCACACCCGTGCCGGTGCGGCCGAACAGCGCGATGCCGGCTTCGTCGAGCTTCACGCAGTGCGCGTGCCACACGTCGCGGCCGACCCAGCCCAGGTCTTCGGCGTACTCGGCCGGCGTCATGCCGAACTTTTCGCGCGAGTACGCCACGTCGTTGTCGTTCTCGGCCAGGTGCGTGTGCAGCGACACGCCGCGTTCGCGCGCCAGCTCGGCCGAAAGCCGCATCAGGTCGCGTGACACCGAGAACGGCGAACACGGCGCGAGCACGATGCGGCGCATCGAGTGGCGCGAGGCGTCGTGCCAGCGGCCGATGAGGCGTTCGCTGTCGCGCAGGATGGCTTCTTCCGTTTCCACCACCTCGTCGGGCGGCAGGCCGCCTGCGCTGCGGCCCACGCTCATGCTGCCGCGCGCCGCATGAAAGCGCATGCCCATCGCATCGGCCGCCTCGATCGAATCGTCGAGCTTTGAGCCGTTGGGAAACAGGTAGAGATGGTCGCTGGTGGTGGTGCAGCCGGAGAGCATCAGCTCGGCCATCGCGGTCTGCGTGGACACGCGGATCATCTCGGGCGTGAGGCGCGCCCACAGCAGGTACAGATTGGTGAGCCAGCCGAACAGCTCGGCGTCTTGAGCTTCGGGCACGGCACGCGTGAGGCTCTGGTACATGTGGTGGTGCGCGTTGACCAGGCCCGGCATCACCACGTGGCCGTGCATGTCGATGGCCTCGGCCTGGCCGCTGCGCAGAGCCTCGTGATAAGCGATGGGAAGGTCGGCCGTGGGGCCCGCCCAGGCCACCGCGGGCCCGTCGCACACCACCGCGCCGTCGGCGATCTCGCGCCGCGCGGCGTCCATGGTGAGCAGAACGTCGGCATGTCGAAGAATCATCAGCATGCCGGCATTCTTGCCGGGGCTCAGAGCTCGGGCAAGCCCATCGCCGGATCGCTCACCGTGTGCTTGCCGGTTTCGACGCGGCCGGCGAAGCGACGGTAGAAGGCTGGGTCTGCATCGCAGGTAACAGCGAAGTCGTACCACTGGCCGCTGGCTGCGAGATCCCAGCGCTGGTCGACGTTGGCGCCGCCGTTCACCGTCGCGGTCCATGGCCCGTCTGTACGGTAGGCCTTGGCGACGATGGTGAACTTGCACGCGGCCTTGCCGTCGTTGCGCATGTTCAGGTAGACGTTGCCGTTGGTGATGTCGTAGCACACGCGTACTTCGGGTGCGGCGTTGCTCGTGCCCGGCGCAGTCACATTACCCTTGAACTGGCGATGGAAGCCGTTGGGCCCTAGCACCCACAGGTCATAGAGGCCGTTGTCTCCGGCGGCGGGCGTCCATGTGTCGTCGAGCGTCTTGCCCGCCTCGACCATGTAGCGGCGTGGCAGGCGATCGAGATGCTTCTTGTCGTACACGTGGAAGACCGCCGCTGCCTTGCCTGTGTTGGCGAACAGCAGCTGAAGCTTGCCGCCGGTCGCGTCGACCTTGGCGCTCGTGTGCAGTTCGTAGGGCAGGGCGCGCGAAGGCCGCGTGCCAGTGGCCTGCTGCGGCAATTGCGCGTTGGCTGGCGGCACCACCTGCGGCAGCACGTCCTGGTCGGCGCGGACCTTGTCGGCCTCGGCCTTGGTGCGGCTGCCCGCCAGCACCGGCAGCACCTCGGTGTTGGGCGTCGCGAAGTTGAAGGCGCTCGTGAGGTCGCCGCACACCGCGCGGCGGAACGGGCTGATGTTGTCTTCCTTCACGCCGAAACGCGCCTCGACGAAGCGCAGCACCGAGGTGTGGTCGAACACTTGCGAATTGACCCAGCCGCCGCGACTCCATGGCGAGATGACGTACATCGGCACGCGCATGCCGGGGCCGTACACGTTGCCGTCGGGCGTGGGCTGCGCGGTGGGAATGCCGGGCGGCGCGGGGTGCGTGAAGTACTCGTAGCTCATGTCCTGCGAAGGCAGCGTGCTCTTGCCAGCGAGCGTCGATGCATCGGGGTTGGGCGAAGGCGCGGAGGGCGAGGGCACGTGGTCGAAGTAGCCGTCGTTCTCGTCGAAGTTCACGAAGAGCACGGTCTTGCTCCACACCTCGGGCACGGCGGTGAGCGCGTCCAGAACCTGCTGGATGTACCAGGCGCCCTGCACCGGGCTCGACGGGCCGGGGTGTTCGGAGTACACGTCGGGCGGAATCACCCACGACACCTGCGGCAGCCGGCCGTTCTTCACGTCGGCGCGGAACGCATCCATGATCGCGCCCGCGTCGAAGGCTGCCTGGTCGGCCACCGGCAGCGTGTTGGCCGTGCCCTTGTAGAGCGGGTTGCCCACGTCGTCGCCGGGCGCGTAGGCCGGCGATGCGCCTTGCGGCAGCGAGGTGCTCACCGGCTTGCCCGAGGCTTCGTTCGCCTTGCGGTAAGGCTTGAAGCCCAGCAGCGGGTTGCAGCCGTAGTTGTTGGGAATGTTCTGGTAGACCATCCAGCTGACGTTGGCCTCCTGCAGCCGCTCGGCATACGTTTTCCATTCGTAGCCTTCGGTCGACGGGCCGGTGGAGCTCCAGGCATTGACGTTGTTCACGTAGGCCACGTTGGCGCCGGTGGGGCCGTTGGTGCCGGTCCAGTGGAAGGAGCGGTTGGCGTGCGTGCCGGTGTGCATCGCGCAGTGGTAGTCGTCGCAGATCGTGAAGGCATTGGCCAGCGCGAACTGGAACGGCAGCTCGGCTTCCTTCAGGTAGCCCATCGACTGCAGGTACGGCGTCTTGCCGGCCTTCTTGTAGCGCGGCCACTGGTACATGCGCCCGCCATCCCAGGCGTTGTGCGCATCGACCCAGGTGTGCGGCGTGCTCGACACGCGCTGGGCGCTGCCCTGCGTGCTGTCGAGGTAGTAGGGCAGCACCACGTTGCCGGCGTCGTCGAGCTGCTGCCAGACCTTGCGGTCGGCGGGCAGCGGAATGGTGAAGCGGTCGCCGAAGCCGCGCACGCCCATGAGCGTGCCGAAGTAGTGATCGAAGGCTCGGTTCTCCTGCATCAGGATGACGATGTGCTCGACGTCCTTGATGGTGCCCGTGGCGTTGTTGGCCGGAATGGCCAGCGCGCGGCGAATGCTCGGCGGGAACGCGCTGAGCGCGAGGGCGGCGGCGCCCGTGGTGGCAGTGCTGGTGAGAAATTTGCGGCGTGATGTCATGGGTGTGTTGTTGTGGTTCTTCATGGACAAGAGGTCAGGGTGCGCAGCGCTTCTCGGGCTGTACCCCGGTGTCGGGCGGCGTATTGGGCGGTGGCGTGGTGCCCGTGCCGGGCAGGCCGGCGAAGCCGCCACCGCCGCTGCCGCCACAGGCGGAGAGGGCGCAGGCCATGATGATGAGCGCGGACGCGAGGCACGCGCGCGGTGAGACGAGTCGCATAGGAAGATCCTCAGGATGGTCGTGGTGCTTTCGAGGCTAGAAAGCAGCGGTGACGTCGGGATGAATCCGCAATGACGAGGTGTAAGCGCGAGTTGCACGCGCGCCCACCCTGTCATCGAAAAGAACTAACGCTCAGAGGTCGGCCATGCCCATGGCCGGATCGCTCACCGTGTGCTTGCCGGTTTCGACGCGGCCGGCGAAGCGGCGGTAGTAGGTCGGATCTACATCACAGGTGACTGCGAAGTCGTACCACTGGCCGCTGTTCGCAAGCTCCCAGTGCTGATCGACGCTGGCACCGCCGTTCACCGTCGCGGTCCATGGGCCATCGTTGCGATAGGCCTTGGCGTTGATGGTGAACCGGCACGCCGTCTTGCCGTCGTTGCGCATGCTCAGGTAGACGTTGCCGTTGGTGATGTCGTAGCACACGCGAACTTCGGGCGTCGCATTGCTGGTGCGCAGTGCGTTGAGGTTGCCCTTGAAGTGGCGATGGAAGCCGTTGGGACCGAGCACCCACAGGTCGTAGGCGCCGGCGTCGTCGGTCATCGCGGCCCAGGTGTCGTCGAGCATCTTGCCGGCCTCGACCATGTAGCGGCGCGGCAGGCGATCAAGATGCAGCTTGTCGTACACATGGAACACGGCCGCGGCCTTGCCGGTGTTGGAGAACAGCAGCTGCAGCTTGCCATTGACCACGTCGGCCTTTGCGCTGGTGTGCAGTTCGTACGGCAGCGCGCGCGAGGGGCGGGTGCCGGTGGGTTGCCGCGGCAGCGCTGGCGTGATCGGCAGCGGAACCTGCGCCAGCGCTTCCTGGTCGATGCGCAGCTGGTCTGCCTCGGCCTGGGTCTTGCGTCCAGCGAGCGTGGGCAGCACTTCGCTGTTGGGCGTTGCGAAGTTGAAGGCGCTGGTCAGGTCGCCGGCAATCGCGCGGCGGAACGGCGAGATGTTCGTTTCCTTCACGCCGAATCGCGCTTCGAGGAAGCGCAGTACCGAGGTGTGGTCGAACACTTGAGAGTTGACCCAGCCGCCACGGCTCCACGGCGAGATGACGTACATCGGCACGCGCGGGCCGGGGCCGTAGACGCGGCCGTCCGGCTGGGGCACGTCGCCGGGTGTGCCGGGCACCAGCGGGTGGTTGTAGCGCTCGAACGCGACATCGGCGTCGCCGAGCGTGGTCTTGCCCGCCGCGCTCTTGTCGGGGTTGATCGAAGGCGCGGAAGGCGAGGGCACGTGGTCGAAGTAGCCGTCGTTCTCGTCGAAGTTGACGATGAACACCGTCTTGCTCCACACGTCGGGCGAGGCGGTGAGCGCATCAAGCACCTGCTGGATGTACCAGGCGCCCTGCACGGGGCTCGAAGGCCCGGGGTGCTCGGAGTACGCGGCCGGGGCCACGATCCATGACACCTGTGCGAGCTTGCCGCTGGCCACATCCTGCTTGAACGCGCCGAGCAGGCCGCCGTCGGGCATGGTGTTGGCGATGCCCTTGTAGAGCGGGTTGGCCGCGTCGTCGCTGGCGGGGTCGTAGGCCGGCAGCGTCGTGCCCACGGGTGGGCTGGCGTCGCCGTCGTAGCGCTCGTTGTTCTTGCCTGAAGCCTTGTTGGCCACCCGGTATTGCTGGAAGCCGGCCAGCGGGTTGTCGGTGAAGTTGTCGGGCAGGTTCTGGTAGACGATCCAGCTGACCTTGGCGTCCTGCAGGCGCTCAGGGTAGGTCTTCCAGTTACAGCCGAAGGTGGTCGAATCGACACCGGGGTTGTCGGTGGGGTCCCATGGAAACCGCAGGTTCTCCCAGGTGTTGTCCACCGAGGCGACGCCCGCCACACCGGTGCTGGTCTGGCCCGAAGGGCCGTTGGTGCCGCTCCAGTGGAACAGGCGGTTGGAGTTGGTGCCGGTGTGCATGCCGCAGTGGTAGCTGTCGCACACGGTGAAGGCGTTGGCCAGTGCGTACTGGAACTGCAGTTCGGCCTCTTGCAGATAGCCCATCGATTGCGTGAAGGGCGCCGTGTCGGTGGCCTTGTACTTCGGCCATTGGTTGAGGCGCCCGCCGTCCCAGGCGTCCTGTGCGTTGAGCCAGCTGTGCGGCGTGCCGCTCACGCGTTGCGCGTTGCCCAGGGTCTGGTCGAGGTGGTACGGCAGCACCACTTTGCCGTCGGCGTCGCTCTGCTCCCACACGCGGCGTCCGCCGATCAGCGGAATGGCGAAGCGGTCGCCGAAGCCGCGCACGCCCATGAGCATGCCGAAGTAGTGGTCGAACGAGCGGTTCTCCTGCATCAGGATCACGACATGCTCGACGTCCTGGATGGTGCCGGTCTTGTTGTTGGCGGGAATGGCGAGCGCGCGGCGGATGCTCGGCGGAAAAGCCGAGAGTGCGAGAGCGGCAGCGCCAGTCGTGGCTGTGCCCGTGAGGAATTTGCGGCGGGAGGTCATTGAGTTGTTCCTGGCGGCGCTCACGGAGCGCAGCGCATCTCGGGCTTCGGGGTGTTGTCGGGCGGGGTGGGGGTGGTCGGCGTCGTCGGCGTGCCGCCGAAGAAGCCACCACCGCTGCCACCACCGCACGCCGAGAGCGCACAGGCAAGGAACAGCACGGGCGCAAGCCGCGTGCGAAGAAAAAGAAGTCGCATGGATCGGTCCTTTGTTATGTGGTTCTGGAAGGCGCGTGAGGGGGCGCACCTGGGCCACGAGACTAGGGAGAACCCGTTACCAACTGGTTAACTCGCGGTGACGCAGAGAAGTCAGGCGCGTGACAACGCCCCGCCCAGTGGCGGCGTCGAAATCAGTGGAATGACGGCGTGGCGCGGCCTGGCGCCGCGTTCAGGCGCAGAGCTCAGGGCTCGTTGCTGATACCGCTCGATACATGCCCGGCGGGCACGTGGCGCGAGGCCGCATCGACATGACCGGTCTGGTCATCGAAGAAGAAGTCGGGTTCGAACTCGCGCAGGAACTCGCCCTTGGGCAGGCCGCCGAGGAACATGGCCTCGTCGACGCGGATGTTCCACTTCATGAGCGTGCGGATCGCGCGCTCGTGCGCCGGTGCACTACGCGCGGTGACGAGCGCGGTGCGGATGCGCATCTGCGCATTGCCGGCCATCTGCAGCCGGTGCAGCGCCATCAGCAGCGGCTTGAACGGGCCTTCGGGCAAGGGCAGGTCGGCCTTGCTGAGCTCGTGGGCCTGGAAGGCATCGAGCCCCTCGGCCTGGAACACGCGCTCGGCCTCGTCCGAGAACAGCACCGCGTCGCCGTCGAAGGCAATGCGCACTTCGTTCGGCCAGGCGTCGCTGGCTTTTACCGATTCGACCAGCACGCGCGCGGCCGGAAAGCCCGCGATGAGCGCCTCGCGCACGTCTTGCGCATTGACCGAGAGGAAGAGGTGCGCGCGCAGCGGGCGCAGGTAGCCGAAGGGCGGGCGGCCCTGCGTGAACACGCCGCGCTGCAGCTTGATGTCGGCCGCCGCGCTCGATTTGAAGATGCGCATGCCCGAGACCGGGTCGTTGCGCGAAAGAATCACCACCTCGACACGCTGCACGCCGTCTTCGTTGAAGCGAAGCAGCTTGCGGATCAGCGAGTAGGCAATGCCTGGCGCGGCCGGCACGTCGATGCGGTCGAGCTGCAGCTTCATGTAGCCCTCGTTGTCCCCGGCCTCGAAGATCTTGTTTTCTTCTTCGAGATTGAACAGGGCACGCGAGGAGATCGCGACCACGAGCTTGTCTTCGAGCGTTACGGGCATGGTGCGCCTTGCTGGCTGGCCGTTGTTACTTGACGAACTGGTTCAGCTGGATGATAGGCAGCATCACGGCCAGAACAATCAGCATCACCACCCCGCCCATCGCCACGATCAGCAGCGGCTCGAGGATGGTCGCCAGGTGCATCGCGCGGCGCTGCACTTCGGCGCTGAGTTGATTGGCCGCGCGTTGCAGCATCAGCGGCAGGGTGCCGGTCTGCTCGCCGAGGCGCGCGAACATCGACACCAGGCCCGGAAAGCGCTTCTTCTGCGCCAGCGCCGAGGCCAGCGGCGCGCCTTCGCGCACCAGCACCAGCGCGTCGAGCGCGTCGGCACGCATCGCGCGGTTGCTCAGCGTTTCGGAAGCCGCCTGCAGCGCACGCAGGATCGGCACGCCGGCCGTGGCCAGCATGGCGAGCGTGCTCGCGAAGCGCGCCGCGTTGTAGCCGCGCGCAAGCTTGCCGACCAGCGGCAGCTTGAGCCAGACCGCGTCGAACTTCAGGCGGAAGGCCTCTTGTGCCAGCGCCACCCGCACACCGATGGCCGCGAGCACGACCGCGCACAGCATCCACCAGCCGTAGTTGCGCACGCCCGCGCTCAGCGACAGCATCACGGTGGTGAGGAACGGCAGCGAGCGCTTGGTGCCCGCGAACACCTGCGCCACCTGCGGCACCACGTAGCTCACGAGGAAGATCACGATCACGATCGCCACCAGCGTGACGATGGCCGGGTACAGCGCCGCGCCTATCAGCTTCTGCTGCAGCGCCTGGCGCTCTTCGAGGTCGTCGGCAAGGCGGTCGAGCACAAGGCCGAGGTTGCCGCTCTGCTCGCCGGCGCCGATCACGGCCGTGTAGATGGGCGAGAACTCGCGCGGGTGCGCCGACAGCGCACGCGCGAACGGCGAGCCCGCGTTGACTTCGGCGCGCAGCGACGCGACAAGGTTGCGCTGCTGCTCGGACTCGGCTTCGTCGGTGAGTGCCGTGAGCGCGCGTTCCAGCGGCAGGCCCGACGAGACGAGGCCCGCGAGCTGCCGCGTCCACACCGCGAGGCCGGTGGAATTGAAGACGCGCTTGCCGCCGCCGAGCCAGCGGCTGAGGGTGCTGCGCTGGCCGGTGCCGTTGACGTGGTCGCTGCCGACCGGCTTGACCGACAGCGGAATGAGCGCCTGCGCTCGCAGCAGGCTGCGCGCGCTGCGGGCGGTGTCGGCCTCGAGCACGCCTTCGCGGCTCTGGCCGCTGGCGTCGATGGCTTCGAAGGAATAGGCGGGCATGGGGAGCGCCGGAGCGGCTTAGTCGCGCGTGACGCGCAGCAACTCGGCGCGCGAAGTGACGCCGGCCTGCACCAGCCGTTCGCCGTCTTCGCGCATCAGGCGCAGGCCGCCACGCGCGCCGGCCTTGAGCAGTTCGCTCTCGGCCGCCTTGCTGTGGATCAGCCCTTGCACGGTTTCGTCGGCCACAAGCAGCTCGAAGATGCCGGTGCGGCCCTGGTAGCCGGTCTGGCCGCACACTTCGCAGCCCGCGCCGGCACACACCGTGCACACCTTGCGCACGAGGCGCTGTGCGAGCACGCCGAGCAGCGATGAGCTCAGAAGAAAAGGCTCCACGCCCATGTCGGTCAGGCGCGTGACGGCACTGACCGAGTCGTTCGTGTGCAGCGTGGCCAGCACAAGGTGGCCGGTCAGCGAGGCCTGGATGGCGATCTGCGCAGTCTCGAAGTCGCGGATTTCGCCGATCATGATGACGTCCGGGTCCTGCCGCAGGATCGCGCGCAGGGCCTTGGCGAAGGTGAGTTCGATCTTGGCGTTGATCTGCGTCTGGCCCACGCCCGGCAGCTCGTACTCGATGGGGTCTTCCACCGTCATGATGTTGCTGCGGCTCGCGTCGAGCCGGGCCAGCGCGGCGTACAGCGTGGTGGTCTTGCCCGAGCCCGTGGGGCCGGTCACGAGGATGATGCCGTGCGGCTGCGAGATGAGCTTCTCGAAGCGCTCCAGCGTGTCGCCCTGCATGCCCACCGATTCGAGCGTGAGCTTCGATTCGCTCTTGTCCAGCAGGCGCAGCACTGCGCGTTCGCCGTGCGCGCTCGGCAGCGTCGACACCCGCACGTCGACCGCGCGCGTGCCGATGCGCAAGGAGATGCGCCCGTCCTGCGGCAGCCGCTTCTCGGAGATGTCGAGGTCGGCCATGATCTTCAGGCGCGATATCAGCGCGGCGTGCAGCGCGCGGTTGGGCTGCACCACTTCGCGCAGCGTGCCGTCGATGCGAAAGCGCACGGACGAGGTGCGTTCGTAGGGCTCGATGTGGATGTCGCTCGCGCCGTCGCGCGCGGCCTGCGTGAGCAGTGCGTTCAGCATGCGGATGATGGGCGCGTCGCCAGCGCTCGCCAGCAAGTCTTCGACCGCGGGCAGCTCCTGCATCATGCGCGAGAGGTCGGCGTCGTTCTGCACTTCGCTCACCACCGCGGCGGCGCTCGACTCGCCCTGCGCGTAAGCCGCGCTGATGCGCTGCGCCAGCGCGCCGTCGGCCAGCACCTCGAAGGCCTGCACGCCGTACTTGCGCGACACCTCGCCGACCGCGCTGCGCGCCGGGTGGCTCGACATCCACAGCGTGTAGCGGCCGTCGTCGGTCTCCTCGAGCAAAAGCTGCTGGCTGCGTGCGAAGGCGTAGGGCAGGGGGTAGCGCATGGACATCAATGCAGTATCAAGGCAGTTCGCGCGTGCTCACGGGGTCGGCGGTCGGCGGCAGGGCGCCGCGCAGGGTGCTCGGCGCCAGCTTGCGGTTGTCGGCGGGCAGAGCGGGCGGCGGGATCAGCTGGGTGCCTTGCTCGCGCAGGCCGCCCCGGCTGTTGCTGCTTGTGCCCAACGGCGGCGACTCCGGCAGCACGGGTGCGGCATTCACGTTGCGCAGCATCACGTTGTCGGTGTTGGGCTGGGTCGCCTGCTGCAGGCCACGGATCTGGTCGTAGCGATCGAATGCGAAGGCTTCGGTCGCCGTGGCGTCGCGCATCACCACCGGGCGCAGGAACATCATCAGGTTGTTCTTGACGCGCGAGCGGTTCTCGCTCTTGAACAGGTTGCCGACCACCGGGATGTCGCCGGCGAAGGGCACCTTTTCAGTGTTGGTGCCGTAGGTGTCCGACAGCAGGCCGCCGAGCATGACGAGCCCGCCGTCTTCCACCAGCACGCTGGATTCGAGCGAGCGCTTGTTGGTGGTGGGACCGTTGGGGTCGGTGGTGGTGCCGGGTGCGACGTTCGAGATCTCCTGGAAGATCGTCATCTTCACGGTGCCGTTCTCGTTGATGGTCGGACGCACGCGCAGGGTGAGGCCGACGTCCTTGCGCTCGACGGTGGTGAACGGGTTCACGCCCACCGAGCCCGAGGTGCTGGCGTAGGAGCCGGTCGGGAACGGCACGTTCTGGCCGATGACGATCTTGGCTTCTTCGTTGTCCAGCGTCAGCAGGTTGGGCGTCGAGAGCACGTTGGCGTCGTTGTCGTTGCTGAAGAAATTCGCCACCGCGCCCAGGATGTACTGGCCGCCGATCTTGCCGGCAATGCCGAGGTTCAGGCCAGACTGGACCGACGTTGCCAGGCCGGAGGCATCCTTGGTGGCCAGCGCCTGGGTCAGCGCCAGGATGTTGCCGCCGTTGAGGGTGGAGTTGGTGCCGATGACGGCGTTGTTGCCCAGCGCGCTTTGCCACTGCACGCCGAACTTGGCGGCCTTGGTGGCGTTGACCTCGACGATCAGCGCCTCGATCATGACCTGCGCGCGCCGGCCATCGAGCTTGTCGATCACGGCGCGCATCTGGCGGTACTGCGGCTCGGGCGCGGTGATGATCAGCGAGTTGGTCGTCGGGTCGGCCTGGATCTGGCCACCGGTCGAGGGCTGGTTCGCGTTGTTCAGCGGCGCGTTGGCGGCCGCCGAGCCACCGCTCTGGCTGCCGCCGCTGTTCAGGTTCACCTGCATGGCTTGCGGCGTGCTCTGCTGGGGCGTCGCACCGCCACCCGCGGCGCCGGCCGCGCCCGGCGTTGTGTTCTGCTGGTTTGCCGCCATCGCGGCGCGCAGCGTGGCGGCGAGGCGCACCGCGTCGGCATTCTTCAGGTAGACCACGTAGATGTTGCCGGCCAAGCCATTGCTGCTTTCGGTCGGCGCGCGGTCGAGCTTCTCGACCAGCGTGCGCACCAGCGCCACGCGCGCCGGGTTGGCCGCGCGCAAGATCAGCGAGTTGCTGCGCGGGTCGGCCATGAGCGTGGTGCGGAACGACGCATCGGTCGCACCGGGTGCGGCGCCGCCCGGAGCGCCGGAGCCGCCGCCGTCGACCAGACGCTGCACCAGCGGCACCATGTCGGTGGCCACGGAGTGCTTGAGCTGGATGACCTCGATGTCGGACGCGTTCGGCACGTCGAGCGACGCGATGATGCGCGCCAGCCGGCGCATGTTGTCGGCGTAGTCGGTGATCACGAGCGAGTTGTTGCCCGGGTTCACGTTGATGGTGTTGTTCGGCGGAATCAGCGGGCGCAGCACCGGCAGCAGGTTGTTCGGCGACTCGTAGTTGAGCCGGAAGATCTGCGTGACGATCTGGTTGCTGCCGCTCGACGCCGTGGCGCTGATGGATGTGTTGACGGTGCTGCTCTGCAGCTTGGCGTCGGCCTCGGGCACCACCTTGTAGAGGCCGTCGGCCTCCACCACTGCGAAGCCCTGCAGGCGCAGCGCCGAGGCGAACTGGTTGAAGGCGGCGGCCGGCTGGATGGCGCGGTCGGTGACGAGGTTCATCGTGCCCTTGACGCGCGGGTCGACCACCACGTCGCGGCCCGTGACCACCGCCATGGTGCGGGCCACGGCCTCGATGTCGGCGTTGGAGAAGTTCAGCGTGATCGGCTCGCCGCGGCGCGGCGCATCGCCGGTCTGCGCGAACGCGGCGGGTGCGCCCTGCAGGAACGTGGCGGCGATCAGCACGCGCACGGCGAGTGCGACGGTGCCGGTCGAAAACAGTGGCTTCATCATGAGGATCAACCCAGGGTGATGATCGAACGCGCGTTCTCGCGCCGTCCGATGATGTTCAACAAATTGGAAAGCGCGTCTTCGCGGCCGGGCGCGGCACTGGCTTCGCCGTTGAAGCGGAAGGAAGTGCCGTTCCAGCTGCCGCTGCCGTTCAGTTCGAGGCTGCCCTCGCGCGTGCTGAGCAGCAGCGTGGGGCGGGTGCCGCCTTCGAGCGTGAGCCGGTAGCTGCCCATCGGCCGCAGGGTCGACAGGCTGGAGGAAACATCAGTGGCGTCGAGCGTGGCCTGGCCGGCAACGCGCAGCGCGGGGCCGTCCCACTGCATCGAGAAGGCCTTGGTGGACAGGTCGAGCGCGCCTTCGAGCTTGAGCGTGTTCCAGGGCGCGCCCAGGCCGGTGAGCAGGGTGGCGGGCCAGCGCGAGCGGCTGTCCTGCCATGCGAGCTGCATGCCGCCCGCGCGCGGACTGGCCTTGAGTTCAAGCGGCTGCGCGGCGCAGCAGGGCAGATCGAGGCTGGCGGAGATGCCGCTCCAGCCCGGGCGCATGCGCCAGTGCAGCAGGCCGGGCAGCGACACCGCCTGCGCGCCGCCGGCGCCGCTGGCGAAGACCACGGCGGCCGTGCCGTTCCAGACGGTTCCGCGTGGGTTGGCCAGCACGAGGCGGCCATGGCTCCAGTTCGACAGTGCGGCCGACAGCCAGCGCGCCGGCGCGAACAGCACCACCGCCAGCAGCGCGCCGACCGTGATGCCGAGCAGGGCCCAGCGCCAGCCGCGGCGCGGCCGGGGTTCGGAGATCGGAGGGCGGGTCAGCATGCGGGCCTGTTGCTCATCGCGCTCATCGCGCCGCGGGGAGCGCCATGACGACGGTGCCGTCCCAGCGGACCTGCGGCGTCTTCGGCGTGTCCTTTGCGCCGGGCGACGGTGCGGCCGGCGCTGCGGTCGGTGCGCGGGTCAGGTGGACTTCGCGCGGCACGGCATGCGCGTTGCCGCGGGCCTGGCCAAGCCATTGGGCGACGGTGGCAGCGGGCGCGGACCGCAGCGAGACGGCAGCAGCGCCGTCGCCGCCGGTCGTCACGAGCTGCGCGTTGCCGGCGCCGAAGCTGTCGCGCACCGAGGTCTCGAGCGCGCGCAGCGCGTCGTCGCGGTTCAGGCGCGGCTGCGATTGCAGTGCCTTTGCGCGGTTCTGCAAGGTGGCCATCTGCTGCAGCTGCGCATCGAGTTGCGCGTGTTCGGCCGGTGCCGCGGCCAGCGTGCGCAGCGCGGGGGCGAGCGCAATCCACCAAAGCAAGGCCAGTGCCACGAGTGCGGCGGCGGCGTAGACCATGCGGCGCTCGCGCACCTCCAGGGTGGCCCAGTGGGCCTTGAGCTGTTCGCTGAAATTCATCGGTTGGCCTCGGCCTGCACCAGCAGGAGGTCGCCTTCAGTGCGCACGTTGTAGCCGCGCGGCGCCATCGCGCCGGTGATCTGCGAGACCTCCGACGGCTGCAGCCCGAGGCCGCGCAGGCGCAGCTGACCGGCGCTGTAGTCGACCGCGCTCGGCACCTTGCCGGGCGGCAGGTTGGCGGCGAGCGCGCCGACCATGGGTTCGAAGTCGCTGCCCGCCACGTCGCCCACGGCCTGCTGCAATGCGGCAACTTCGCGCTGCATCTGCACCGGCGCGTCGACCACGATCTTCACCGAGGGGAAGGTCTGGGTCAGCATGGCCTTGGCGGCCTGGCGTTTCGATTCGAGCGCGCTGCGTTCCTTCCAGGCCCAGGCGTTGAGGCCGACCAGCTGGGTCAGCAGCAGCACGACCACGCCCCAGCGCGCTGCACGCCACTCGGGCGCATAGCGCAGTGTTTGCAGGACCGACGCGAATTTCTTGCCGGCGCGTGCGCGGCCGGTCGCGGCGAGGTCGAACTGCGCGAGCTCCCAGGGCGTGCGCGCGGCCTGCAGCCAGCGCTGCGGCGATTGCACTATGGGCACGCGGCGTTCGAGCAACTGCTCGGCCGCTTCGGCCACGGCGGGCTCGGTGGTGATGACGGCGGTGTCCAGCGGCAGGCCGCCCGACAGGGCCAGCCCGGCGCCGGCCAGCGGCAGCGAGACCACGCCGTCGGCGTCGCACACCGTGAGCTGCGGCGCCTCGGGCTCGCCAGTGACCAGCAGCAGCGGCGGGCCGTCGGCCGGCTGCGGTGCGAACTCAGGGACGATGCGTACCACGCGCCGGTCGGCCGCTTCGAGCCCTTGCACGACGCTGCGCAGCCAGATGCGGTTGCAGGCCGCGACCCACACGGGCGCGCCGGCCTTGGCATCGGGTTCGAGCGCGAAGTGCAGGGCCTCGGGTTCGTCGAGCAGGTGCTCTTCGAGCAGGCCGTCGAGCACTGCGCGCAGCTTCGACGCGCTGCCCATGCTGCCCTTGGGCAGCGTGACGCGGTGCCACGAGAGCGCGACGGAAGGAATGCCGAGCATGACCTCAGCGCTCGAGGGCAGGAGCGCCAGCAACGCACGGCCCTGGTTGCGCAATGCAATGCCGTCGTCGCCTGCCTGGGCCCAGTCGTACTCGCCCGCGGCATCGGCCGGAGGGAGGGGGGCAATGAGCAGCAGGGGAGTCATGTGGATCTTGGAAAAGCCGGTGATTGTAGGTGCGCGTCTGACAGGCGGACGCTCTTGTTTCGATAGCGTGTTGCGCAGACGCCATGCGCATTCGAAGGCTTTTTGTCTACAAATAGTGCATCGAAATCAGGGTTTGACCGTAGTGTCCGTTGCGCCGGCGCCGCGGGTGCGCCAGATCGTCGTTACCGTGACACCGTTGCGCTGTAGAAGCGAGCGCTCCTCGACGTAGGTGCGCTCCAGCCGCAGCCTGCCGTAGACCTCGAAGTACTGCGTGCCCACGCCGTGCTGCGCCGCATTGAAGGGCGTGCTGCCGCTGGGCAGCGCGGCGTTGGCGGCGGCAATGTCCTTGAAGAAGGCGCGCGTGCGGCGCTCCACCAGTTGGCGCGCGCTGGCGATGTTGAGCGACTCCATGCTGGCGCTGATGGCTTCGGCGCTCGCGGTGTTGAGGTTGAGCGTGGTCTTCACCGGCAGGATCGTCACGTACGGTTCGAGCGCGGCGGCGGTCGAGGGCGACAGGCCCAGCCACACCAGCTGCGAGACCTGCTGCGGCATCAGCGGCGCGGCGCTGGGATCGCCGGCGTCGCTGCTGCTGTTGCCGTCGGTCGCGGTGCCCGTGGCAAGGGCGGCCACCAGGCCCGTGGTCATCCGGCTGAGTTCCGACGCCGGCAGGCCCAGCAGGTTGAACAGCCGGGTGAAGGTAGCCACGCTGGCGGGCACTGGCTTGCCGTTGTCGACCAGCGACAGCACGTTGAGCTTGGACTGCGCATCGACGATGCGGCCCGAAAGGAAGGCGTCGGGCAGTCCTTCGAGGCTGTCGCTCGACACGTTCTTGTCGGCCGCCAGGAAGCTCGTGAGCCGCGCTTCCTCGAGCGGCACGGCCCAGGGCTCTGCCAGGTTGTCGGGGCCGCCGGTGCGGCCGTCTTCGCTGAGGATCAGGCGCGACCAGTCGAGCGCTCCGACCAGCACCCACGCAGCCTGCACGCGCGCGCGCTCGGCACCTTCGACCTCGGCCGCGCGCCATTGCTGCCACAGCGCCGCGGCGGCGAAGGTGGCCACGAGCATCACGGTCAGCATCGCGGCGAGCAGGGCGGCGCCGGACTGGTGCTTCTTTGTTGCCGTCATGATGATTTCGCCGATCCGACGGTCGGCTTGACCCAGTCGCGCGTGAGAGTGCCCGAGAGGCCGTCTCCGGGCGGTAGCGTGATGACGAGGCGCACGCCGTCGGGCATGGCGACGACGGGGCCCGCGGGATTGTTGGGGTTGGGCGCGACGGCGGGCAACTGGCTGGCCGGCACCCAGGTGTTGTCGCGGAAGAAATAGAGCTGCCAGTTGCTGGCTGGCACCAGCGGCACGTCGCTGTAGCCGCCTCCGGCTGCGCTCGCGCCGCCGTCCTGTGCCCAGGCGGCGGCGAAGTTCCAGGCCTGCTGCCACTCGCCGCGCGTGGTGAAGGGCTGCGATTGCCAGCGCCGCCAGCGCACGCCGTCGGAGTCGGACTTCAGCATCCAGGCCACCACCTGCACCGAAGGCGCCGCGTCGTCGCTGCCACGGCGCGTGAGCCGCAGCACGCGGCCGTCCCAGTCGATCGGGCGGGTCTGCGCGAGCGTGGTCACGGCATCGAGGTCGGCGCCCCACTGCGCGAGCGTGGCCTGTAGCGTGAGGACGGCATCGGCGCGCTGCTGGTTCTGCGTGGTGGCGCGGGACATGCTGTCGAGCCCGCGCCAGCTGATGAGCGAGAGCAGGGCCATCACTGCGATGGCGACGAGCAGTTCGATCAGCGTGAAGCCGCGGGACCTGGGGGCGAGCATCAGTACCTCCCCACGATGGTGGAGATGCGCAGGATCGGCGCGTCGGCTTCGTCGCGCACCTGCACGTCGACGCGCCGGAAATTCGGGTTCAGCGTGGACGTGGTCGAAGTGGTCACGTTGAACGAGACGCCGGCCTGCAGGCAGATGGAGCCCGAGTCGCCGATTGCCGGCATCTGCCGCGACAGGCGAGCCTTGGCGAGTTCGTTCTCCGCGCACAGGTCGGCCAGCACGAGGTCGGACTGGCGCTGTGCATTGCGCGTGAGCGACATGGTGGCCTGCGAACCCGCGGCCAGCGCCAGCGCGACGATGCCGAGTGCGATCAGCACTTCGATCAGCGTGAAGCCGCCGATGCGGGAGGACGGGGCAGGGCGTCGCGCACTCATTGCACGGCCGAAACGGTGAAGGGGCGAACGCCGTCGGTCGCAATGCGCAGCGCGCGCGCGGGCGGGCCGGCGGAATAGAGCATGACCTGCTGCGCCGCGATGATCGGATCGGGCCCGAGTTGCAGCGCGGGAACCAGCGTGCCGTTGGCGAGAGAGGTCTGTGCGGTGATGCCCTCGGCGGCCCAGTTGGCGGGCAGTGCGCCAGGCGGGAGGCCGTCGAACACGAAGCTGCCCTCGACGGGCCGCCACCGCACCACGATGCCGCTGGCGCGCGACTGGGCGCGGGCCGATTCGAGCAGGGCGGCGAGCCGGTCGGCTTCGCGGTCGAGCTTGGCAGCGTTGGTGTCGCGTATCGCGAAGCTGACGGCGGCGGTGGCGATCGCGATGATGGCAATCACCACGATCAGCTCCAGCAGCGTGAAGCCGCGGGTCGGGTGGATGTGGGGGCGTGGATACCGGTTGCGGCGCAGCGCGCCCGAGCCGCTATTGCCAGCTGCCGATGTCGGCATTCTTGCCCTCGCCGCCGCTCTGGCCGTCGGCGCCGAACGAGAGCACGTCGATCTCGCCCTTGATGCCCGGATTCATGTACTGGTACGGATGGCCCCAGGGGTCGTTGGGCAGCTTCTCGACGTAGGCCTTCCAGTTGGGTGCGGCCGGACCGGTGGTCGGGCGCGTGAGCAGCGCCTGCAGGCCCTGCTCGGCGGTGGGGTAGCGCTGGTTGTCCAGACGGTAGAGCTTGAGTGCCTGCATCAGGTTGTTGATGTCGGTGCGGGCGGCCGTCACGCGGGCGTCGTCGGCGCGCTCGATCACGTTCGGCACGATGAGCGCCGCCAGCACGCCGATGATGACCAGCACGACCATCAGTTCGATCAGCGTGAAGCCGCGTTGGGCGGTGCGGGTGGCGGCACGGAGGAATTTGTTCATAGCTTGGGCGGACATGATTCGGAAAGCGCGCTGCATGATAATCCGCAGCCATGACAAGTCCCTACTCAGCCGCTCGCTGGCATGCCCCACTTGCAACGACGGGGCTTTGGGCGCTGGCGGCCGGTGCCGCGGTGTTCTGGGCGCTGCGCCTGGCTTCGCCGACCGACGCCGTGGCGGCGGCCGCGACGATGCCGCGGCCTTCGGTGACGGCCGATTCGGATGCGGTGGCCCGGTTGCTGGGCGTGCTGCCCGCGTCACGCACCGCTCAGGTGGCGCCCGAAGCGGCCAGCCGCTTTGCGCTGTCGGGTGTGGTGGCCGACCCTTCGAAGCAGGGGGCCGCGTTGATCTCCATCGACGGCAAGCCGCCGCGGCCGTTCCGTGTCGGTTCGGTGGTCGGCGACAACTATGTGCTGCAGTCAGTGGGTCTGCGCTCGGCGACCATCGGCACGCAGGCCGACGGCCCGGCGGCGTTCACGCTGCAATTGCCGGTGCGCGCGCCGATCAGTGTTTCCAGCCCCGGGTTGCCGGCAGTGCCTATGTCTGCGCCGCCTGGGCCTCTGCCTGCGACGATGCCCGCCGTGGTGGCCCCGCCGCAGTTGCCGCAACAACAGCAGCAACCGGGTGGACCGCCGCCGCAACAGGCACCCGCGCAGTAGCAGCGGACAGCTGAACGAGCGAGCGACCCACCAACGATCGAAGCCGGCCTTGAGCCGGCTTCTGCTTTTTCAGGCCTGCAGAAAGAGCCGGTACGCCGGGTTGGCTGTTTCCTCGACGTAGGGGTAGCCCAGCGTTTCGAGGAAGGCGTCGAACTCGGCTGCTTCGCCGGCTGGCACCTGCAGGCCCACGAGGATGCGGCCGTAGTCGGCGCCCTGGTTGCGGTAGTGGAACAGGCTGATGTTCCAGTTCGGCTGCATCAGGCTCAGGAACTTGAGCAGCGCGCCAGGGCGCTCGGGAAACACGAAGCGCAGCAGGCGCTCGTCGTGTGCGAGGCCGGTGCGTCCGCCCACCAGGTGCCGCAGATGTTCTTTCGCAAGCTCGTCGTGCGTGAGGTCGAGCGTGTTGAATCCGTGCTCGTCGAAGGTCCGCGCGATGAAGGCCGACTCGCCGCGCGCCGAGGTCGTGAGACCGACGAACACATGCGCCTTGGCTGCGTCGCTTATGCGGTAGTTGAACTCGGTCACGTTGCGCGGTGCGCCACCGCCCGTGGCTTCGGCATCGCTCGCGGGCATCTCGCCGATCAATTCGCAGAAGCGGCGGAAGCTGCCGCGCTCTTCGGGCATGGTGACGGCGAACAATGCCTCACGCTCTTCACCGACTTCGGCGCGTTCGGCAACGAAGCGCAGCCGGTCGAAATTCATGTTGGCGCCGCACAGGATGGCCGCATAGGTCTCGCCGTGGCGACCGTGCTGTGCAACGTATTCCTTGATGGCCGCAACTGCCAGCGCACCAGCGGGCTCGACGATGCTGCGCGTGTCCACGAAGATGTCCTTGATGGCGGCGCAAACGGCATCGGTGTCGACGGCGATGTATTCGTCGACCAGCTCGCTGGCGATGCGGAAGGTTTCCTCGCCGACCAGCTTGACCGCCGTGCCGTCGGAGAACAGGCCGACGTCGGAGAGGTTCACGCGTTGATGGGCCGCGACCGATTGCATCATCGCGTCGGAGTCGTTCATCTGCACGCCGATCACCTTGATCTCGGGTCGCACGGCCTTGATGTAGTTGGCCACGCCGGAGATCAAGCCGCCTCCGCCGATCGCGACGAACACCGCATCGAGCGGGCCCTGGTGCTGTCGCAGGATTTCCATTGCGATGGTGCCCTGGCCCGCGATGACATCGGGGTCGTCGAAGGGATGCACGAAAGTCAGGTTTTGTTGTGCCTGCAATTCGAGTGCGTGCAGATAGGCATCCGAATAGCTGTCGCCATGCAGCACGATTTCGCCGCCGAAACCACGCACCGCATCGATTTTCAGTTTGGGCGTGGTCACAGGCATCACGATCACCGCGCGCGTGCCGAGTTTGCGCGCACCCAATGCAACGCCTTGCGCGTGATTTCCAGCCGATGCGCAAATTACGCCGCTTGCCAATTGCGCAGCACTCAGATGCGCCATCTTGTTATAGGCGCCGCGCAGTTTGAAGCTGAAGACCGGTTGCTGGTCTTCGCGCTTGAGCAGCACGGTGTTGCCGAGCCGTTCGCTGAGCGCGCGCGCCTTCTCGAGCGCTGATTCGACGGCAACGTCGTAGACCCGAGCGTTAAGTATTTTTCTGAGATAGTCGGCGGGCGTGAGCGCCGGATTAACAGGCGCATTGCGCACGATTTTTTCCATGGGAGTTTTCATTTGCTAACTGTTGATGATAAGAGGCATCGGGATTGCATGCGAGATATGACATGGACACAAATGTCATAAACCTCTTCAGCAAAGCCCCAGCTGCAAATGATTCGGGATTTTTTGGACGCGCGTATCCCGCGATTCATCCGACCGCCAATCAATTTACAAATGAGCAGAATCTGTTATCAATTTCTGTCAGTGACCTTTCGAAAGGGCTGATGCAGGCGGAGGCCGCGCGCGTTCAGCGAAAAGAAATTGGGCGTGCCACATGGCAGGTGATGGGCAACAGATTGCGTGCGCACATCGTTCCGCTGCTGGGCGATGTGTCGGCGCAGTCGTTTGCAACCGCCGACGCGCAACGCTTGATCGATCACCTCGGAGAGCAAGGTTTCACCAGCACGACGATTGCCCAGTACCTGGTGCTGTTGCGCAAGGTGGTGATGCACGGCGTGCACATCGGTGTGCTTCGCGATGCGCCTCCTTTTCCAAAGGTCAAGGTGCGCAGCCAGCCGCGCGGCAGCTTCAGCGTTGCGGAGTACCGGACGATCATCAAGACCGCGCGCAGCTTGCGTGGGCACTCGCATCCGGTGCTCGATCAACTCGCGGCCGGCGAACGTTTCTGGATTGCGCGCGAACTGCTCGTCATGCCGGACGAGCTGCCCTGGCTGATCCGCTGGATGGTGAACACCTTCGTGCGTCCGAGCGACATCAAGCTCATGAAGCACAAGCACATCGAGGTCGTGCGCGGCAAGCACGTCTATCTGCGGATGAACCTGCCGGAGACCAAGCGGCACAGTCAGCCCATCGTGAGCCTGTGTCCTGCGGTGCGGGTCTACGAATGCTTGCTCGCGTATCGCGGCGAGCATGGGTATGACGGGGCGGAGGACTACATCTTCCTGCCGCAGCTGAAGAACCGCGAGCATGCGCTGGCGGTGCTCAACTTCTTCTTTCACTGGGTGCTCGAAAAGGCGGGGCTCGAGAAAGGGCCACTGGGTCAATCGAGAACGCTGTATTGCCTGCGCCATACCGCGATCACGCTGCGGCTCTTGTACGGGCAAGGGATCGACATGCTGACCTTGGCACGCAATGCGCGCACGAGCGTCAACATGGTCGAGCGTTTCTACGCATCGGTGTTGAGCGGAGAAATGAATGTGGGGCTGCTGCAAAGCCGGCGTAGCCGGGCGAGCTGAGAAAGAGAAAGAAGGGGAGCAAGGACAAAAAGCCGCCCGGCGTGAGCCGGGCGACTTGAGGCTTTGCTGATTCGAACTGGCAAGAGCCAGCATCGGGATCAAACGAAGAAGATCAGAACGCGTGACGAATGCCGAAGTCGTAGCCCGTCGAGGTCTTCGGCGTGAACACGCCAGCAGCCGCGTTGTAGAAAGCCGGGCCACCCACGGTCAATGCTGCGCCGTTCTTGTTGCTCACGCGAGCAACCGTGGCGTAAAGGGCGGTGCGCTTCGACAGGTTGTGCACGTAGCCGAGTGCCAGTTTGTTGGCCTTCGGGTCGCGTTGGTTGGCGGTGACTGGCAGGTTGTAGTCGTACTTGACGGCCGAGTAGGACGCCCTGATCAAACCAGCACCAACCGGCACGGTCACGCCAAGCAGATAGCCGTTCAGATCGACGTCGGGGCGGCCGCCGGCGATGGGGGTGATTTCATAGTCGCGCGAGTTCTTGGCACGTGACAGTTCACCGAACAGCTTCACGGGGCCGAAGTCATACGAGGCACCCAGGTTGAAGGTCTTTACAGAGTCGGTGGTGCCGGCGTAGTACTGGTCGCCGACCGTGCTGTTGCCGTAGGCGACCGCCACGTCCAGAGGACCGTTGGCGTAGCCGAAGCGACCACCGATGTAACGGCCTGCGCGGCTCTTCGACGTTGCGCTGTCCTTCGGGGTGAAACCGCCGTTGCTGTACTTGTCGTTCTCGTGGAACGCGTACATCACCTGGCCATAGAAGCCACCCAGGTTCGACGGCAGGAAGTAGCCGATCGAATTGCTGGCGCGGGAGTAGTTCTGGTTGCCGCCGAAGCCGCCGGTGTCCTTGGCGCCGTTGGTTACAGCGTTGAAGCCGTTGGCCGTGTTGATCAGGTTCGAGCCAACGCCGTTGGTGCCGAACGGATCGAACACGGTGTCGTTCCAGAACGTCGGGGTGTAGTCGCGACCCAGGCGAAGTTCACCGAAACCACCCGACAGGCTCACGGTCGAGCGACGTACGAAGGTTGCGAGGCCGGTTGCGCCGTCGTCATTGGCAATCGGGGCTTCGAGCCAGAAGCTGGCTGCCAGGCCGCCACCCAGATCTTCCGTACCACGGAAGCCCAGGCGGCTGGTGTTGTAGCCAGAGTTGGCCAGCGCCGTACGGCTGACCTTCACGCTGCCCAGATTCGTGGGCCTCAGGTCACGCGAACTGGACGAGTAGCCGCTGATCGACGCGTCGACCACACCGAACAGCGTGACGGACGACTGAGCCGAGGCAACACCGGCAACAGCCAGGGCAGCCAGAGCAACTAGAGATTTTTTCATTGCAAGTTTCTCCAAGGTTAAACATAGGGCTCCGGTGCGA
>NZ_JBPJZL010000008.1:0-348804 GCF_051216835.1 Variovorax multivorans | reverse complement strand
GGCCTTCCCGCAGGGGCTGGGCTACAACCCGACCGGCCTGGTGGCGGCGCTGACCTACTGGTCGGCCAAGGCGATCCGCGAGCGCTACATCGCCAGGCCCGCGGCGCTGGCCTGACCCAAGAACAGCTGAAAGCCTGAAGCATCAGGTCACGGCTTCCAAGAACTGCGGCTAGGAGCAGCGGACTAGAAAGGAGGCGACACACGGTGCATGTGCGTTGCCCCAGTGGATCATGCCGACTACGGAATGCTGCAGCTCTTCATGATTGAGTGTCGGAGAACAGCTCGACTGCCGCCAACTCCATCGCTCTGAATACTGGCGCGAGTGCCCATCCGCGGTCCGTCAATGAGTATTCGACATGCGGTGTCGATGAAGCATGCACCATCCGCTTCACAAGCTGATGGCGCTCGAGGTTGCGAAGCTTTTGAGTGAGTACTTTCGGTGAAATTCCGACGACAGTGCGCTCGAGGTCTGCAAAGCGATAGGGCCGTCCCTCCAACAGGCACCACAAGATGCGAGGCGTCCATGCCCCCGAAACGGCATCCAGGTATCGCTCCAGCGAGCACCGCCTAGCAGACTCGAACGGCGCTTCCGACACAACAGTTTTCATATCCATTTTCCGCTCCTGCTTTCCTTGCGGTAACGACCTTCCGCAACACAACCATGTTCACTATGCTCGCCGCCAGGTGAGCGCCAGATGCGCTCAAGGTCATCTCGTAGCACACAGCATAGGAAGCTCATCATGCCAAACCGTTCCATCGACATTGTCAGTCCGACAACCGATCAAATTGCAAGCCAGGTCGTCTCGGCCGATGAAGCGCGTAAAGCCGGGCGTTTCGTCTATGACAAGCCGACGCCTGAGAACTCGATCGTGCTTTTCATCGATCACCAGATAGGTCTTATGGCCGGCGTGCGCGACTTCACATCCCTCGCGGAGTACAAAAGCAACATCGTGGGACTTGCCCGCATCGCGAAGGCCCTCAAGATTCCTGTCTTGATTTCATCGTCCAATGCCCAGTGGCAAAACGGTGACACGCTGCCCGAGATCAAGGAGATCTTCGAAGGCGAGCCTATCTATCGACGTACAGGCATCATCAACTGCTACGAAGACCCGACCTTTCGGAAGGCACTTCAGGATCTTTGTGCATCGACGGGACGTCGGCACATCATCATCTCGGCAGTGACCATCGGAACCTGCTGCGTTTTTCCCACGCTGTCGATGCTTCAAGACGGGTACCCGGTCTTTCCGGTCGTTGATGCTTGCGGTGCATGGAACTCTTATGAGGCTCAAGCCGCCATGTCGCGCATGGCTACGGCAGGCGCCCAGCTCGTCACGACTTTTGCACTGGGCTGCGAGTTGCAAGCAGACTGGAAGCACCCGACCGCCAACGACATGCTGGCCCCATTTACCAACAACCTTTCCGAGTACGGATTCGTGCTGCAAAACTTCTGGAACAACGCAAATCAGCATGTGGTTCCCGACCCTTTCGGCATGGTGAAGTGACCTAGCAAGACCGACTCCATCACGCAGCCATCATCGACGGCTGCTTACATCAACCCGATGTGCAAGTAATCGGAGATCGTCTGCTTGATCGAACATGACTGCAATTTCCGAAGAATGGAAATTTGATTTGTGATTTTCGAGGTTGTTCAAGCAAGGCTCTGCGCTTATCTTTTTGCCGATCGGAAACAGGAAGAAAGAGTGAATATGAAGGCGCATGCCATTTCATTGGGCATCGGTACGCTTGTCGGCGTGATCTACGCCCTGCTGCAGGTCAAGTCACCGGCGCCTCCGGTGATTGCACTGCTCGGCCTGCTCGGCATGCTGGGCGGAGAACAGGCGGTGCTGATGGTTCGGCGGGTGTTGCAACCCACCGCGGCGGTTGCGCCGTCTGCAGCACACAACGAAACGCGAGGAGCGAAGTCATGACGCGTCGCCGCGAACTCCTCCAAGCCATGGGTGCTGCCTCTCTCTGGCCGGCCCTCTCGCACGCACAACCCGGCAACCAGGGAAAGCAGAACGCCATGCATCCAGACCTCATCCTAACCAACGGCCGCTTCACCACGCTGGACCGTGCACACCCCAACCCCGAGACCGTGGCGATCACGGCTGGACGCTTCAGTGCCGTGGGCGATGCGAAGGAAATCATGCCGACGCGCGGACCGAAAACACGCGTCATCGACCTGCGCGGCCGGCGCGCCATTCCGGGCCTGATCGACAGCCACATCCACGTGATTCGCGGCGGCCTCAACTACAACATGGAGCTGCGCTGGGACGGCGTGCCTTCACTGGCCGATGCGATGGCAATGCTCAGGAAGCAGGCGCAGATCACGCCGTCGCCGCAATGGGTGCGCGTGGTCGGCGGCTTCACCGAGCACCAGTTCGCCGAGAAACGCCTGCCCACGCTGGACGAACTGAACGCCGCCGCGCCCGACACGCCGGTCTTCATCCTGCACCTGTACGACCGCGCGTTGCTCAACCGCGCCGCGCTGCGCGCCGTGGGCTACACCCGCGACACGCCCAACCCGCCGGGCGGCCAGATCGTGCACGATGGCGCGGGCGAGCCCACGGGCCTGCTACTGGCGCAGCCCAACGCGAACCTCCTCTACGCCACGCTCGCCAAGGGGCCGAAGCTGCCGCCCGAGCAGCAGCTCAATTCCACGCGCCACTTCATGCGCGAACTCAACCGCCTGGGCGTGACCAGCGTGGTCGATGCGGGCGGTGGCTTCCAGAACTACCCCGACGACTACGAGATCATCGAGAAGCTGCATGCCGACGGCGAACTCACGCTGCGCATCGCCTACAACCTCTTCACGCAAAAGCCTGGCGCCGAGGTCGACGACTTCAAGCGCTGGACCGGCATGACCAAACCCGGCGCCGGCGACGACACCTACCGCATGAACGGTGCGGGCGAGATGCTGGTGTTCTCGGCCGCTGACTTCGAGGACTTCCGCGAGCCGCGCCCCGAGCTGCCCGCCGACATGGAGAAAGACCTCGAAGGCGTGGTGCGCGTGCTGGCCGAGAACCGCTGGCCCTGGCGCCTGCATGCCACCTACAACGAGTCGATCGATCGTGCGCTCAATGTGTTCGAGAAGGTCAACCGCGACATCCCCTTCGACGGGCTGCACTGGTTCTTCGACCATGCGGAAACGGTGACGCAGAAAAACATCGACCGCATTGCGGCGCTGGGCGGCGGCATCGCGGTGCAGCACCGCATGGCCTTCCAGGGCGAGTACTTCATCGACCGCTACGGTGCGCGCGCGGCCGAGGCCACGCCGCCGATCCAGCGCATGCTGGCCTCGGGCGTGCCCGTGGGCGCGGGCACCGACGCCACCCGCGTGGCGAGCTACAACCCATGGGTCTCGCTCGCCTGGCTGGTCAGCGGCAAGACCGTGGGCGGCGCGCAGCTCGCCTCGCCGGCCAACCGGCTGGACCGCGAACAGGCGCTGCGTCTGTGGACCGAGGCCAACACCTGGTTCTCGAACGAGCAGGGCCGCAAGGGCCGCATCGCGGTCGGCGAGCTGGCCGACCTGGCGGTGCTGACCGACGACTACTTCAAGGTGCCCGAGAGCGAGATCACGCACCTGGGCGCGGTGCTCACGCTGCTCGGCGGCAAGGTGGTGCATGGCGAGGGCGACTTCTCGTCGCTGGCACCGCCGACCTTGCCGGTGCTGCCCGAGTGGTCGCCGGTGAAGAAGTTCGGCGGCTACCAGCAGCGGCGTTTAGGCCAGCCCGGCGCCGCGCGCATGGCGTCGATGTGTGGATGCAGCAGCGGCTGCGCGGTGCATGGCCACGATCACACGGCGGCCCTTCGGAGAGAGGCGCCCACGAGCGATGCGCGCGGCTTCTGGGGTGCGTTCGGCTGCGGCTGCTGGGCGGTGTGAGGTGGCCAACGCACCCGCACCCATCGCCGCCTTGCTGCACTCGCCCGCCTTCGCACTCGCCGCGCGCATCGCGTTGACCTGCGCCTTCTGGTGGGGCGGCTTCGCCAAGCTGTTCGACTTTGAGGGCGCGCTCGCCGAGGCACAGCACTTCGTCGGTCCCTCGGGTGCCATGGCCGTCGCAGTACTGACCATCGCGGTCGAACTCATCGGCAGCGCCTTGCTGATCGCCGGGCGCCTGGCCTGGCTCGGTGCCGGTGCGCTCGGTGTGTTCACGGTGCTGGCAACACTGATCGCGCACAACTTCTGGCAGGTGCAGGATGCTGGCGAACGCTTTCGGGAGTTCAATACCTTCCTCGAGCACATTGGACTGGTGGGCGGTCTCGCGTTGGCGGCCGTGCTGGCCGACGCGTCGCGAAAGACGCTGCACGAATGACGAACAGCACCACGCCCACAACCACTGCATCGGCACCCGCTGCCGATAGCCCGTCCGACGGCGCATGGCACAGCATGCTACTGGCCTTCACTGCCGGTTTCGTCGACACCCTTGGCTTCGTGGCGCTGTTCGGGTTGTTCACCGCGCATGTCACGGGCAATTTTGTGCTCATCGGCGCGGCGATGGCTGGGGGCGAGCATTCGGGCGTAGTCGGCAAGTTGCTGGCCCTCCCGACTTTTGTGCTCGGTGTGGCGGCCACGCGTATGTTCCAACTGCGGCGCGAGCAGGAGGGACTCGACACGGCAGGGCCGCTAATGGCCGCGCAGTTGCTCCTCCTCGTGACCTTCATGCTGGCCGGGGTGTGGGCCAGCCCCTTTGCGAGCGGCAACGGCGCGCCGGCCATCGTTGTCGGCTTGGTGGGCGTGCTGACCATGTCGATCCAGAACACCGCCGCGCGCAGCGTCTTCGCGCGACTGACGCCCAGCACGGTAATGACCGGCAATGTGACGCAACTTGTGATGGATCTCGTCGACATGGCCACGCGCTCACCGACGGCAGCTGCGGCTACGGGCCGCGTACACAAGACCTGGGCACCGGTCACTGCCTTCGCACTTGGCTCACTCTGCGGCGGGTTGGGCTACGCGCACGTGGGCTTCTGGGCGCTCCTCGTACCTTGCGCGGCACTGGCAGCACTGCTTTGCTTACTTTGGAAGAGGATTCATCAGCCGAACAACTAGCAAGCTCCCGAATTTCGGTGCTCCACGTGGCGTCACTGACAGCTTCGATCCTACTGCCAGATAGCCTTAGCCCTCATTTGTTGAGTAGCGTGGTTATGAACTCTGCAAATACACGCACGCGCGGAATATCGGATCGACCTGGCGGCCATACCAACCAAATGTCTCCTCTGGGTGTCTCATCCTTTTCGAGAACTGCATGGAGACGCCCGCTAGATAGGTGGGCCGCAACCTGGTACGTCGGCAGTTGCACCAGCCCCAATCCTCCAATGGCTGCGGTCGCGAGGGCTTCGCCATCATTGAGGACCAGCCCTCGACCCAATGAGGGTGATCTTTTCTTACCAGCATATTCCCATTGTTCGAGCAGGCCTGTAGACGGGAATCTGTAGCGAATACAACGATGGCATGCCAAATCGTCGGGATTGCTAGGCACTCCGCAGGCGGCAAGGTAGCTCGGCGAAGCGCATGTCGTGAATCTGTGCGGCCCGATCTTGCGTGCGATCAGCGTGGAATCGCTCATTTCGCCCAGCCGAATCGCCAAATCGAAACCTTCAGTGACGATGTCGATGATCCGGTCTTCCAGCGACAGTTCGACCTCCACATCAGGAAAGTTATCAACGAAGGCAGCAAGGGCGGGAATGATGACAATGCGCCCCAGCACAGCCGGCACACTAACTCTGACTCTTCCTTCCGGCGTCACGCGGGCTCGCCGTATGACGTCTTCGGCGTCTCGTACGTCAACAAGGATCTGCTTGGCGCGTGCATAAAGCGCCTCCCCCTCACGGGTCAAAGCGATGGACCGCGTGGTGCGCTGGAGAAGCACTACGCCAAGACGGCCTTCCAAGCGATCCACAGACTTTCCTACCGCAGAGCCAGAGACCCCGAGCTTTCGGCCAGCAGCCGTAAAGCCACCTGCATCTACAGTGGTTGCGAAGGCCAGCAAGCCACTCAATGAATCAAGACTCACGATTTCAGACATTATTTCCAAAGTGTATGTACATCTGACCATCTTCTTAACTGGTCGCCGAAACACCATCGTGAATCGTCCCGGGCGATTCAGTGCGCGCACCACGGCTTCTGGAAGAGCTTCGCGTCGCGCACGGCGATGGCAGCCTCACCCGGTGCCTTGCTCAGTTGGCGCGCATCGATCTGCTCGCACTCGACGACTTCGCGATCGCGCCGGCCGAGCGCAATGACTTTGCTGGAACTGCTCGATGACAGGGTGGGTACGCGAGCCACCTCAATCACGAGCCAATTGCCGGCCTCGATCTGGCACGAGTGGCTCGTCGAGCCGACGCTGGCCGATGCGATCCTGGACCGCATCGTGCACGCGGCACACAAGATCACCCTCAAGGGCGGATCGATACGCAAGAAGTAGGCGAAGACGACCGCGCACGGCAACACGGCTTGCCTACCGCGGCATCCGTTCATCGCGGGCGACGAATAACCGGCCTTGGTGATCAATTGCCCTCAGCAAACACAAGACCCACCTGCGGCGCCGCGTTGCCCACCCCGGCGCTGACGCGCCAGCGTGGACAACGTCTCGACGCTCTAACTTCATCAGAACGACTGCGATACGAGAAACACCACACTCGCGCACGTTGGCGATCGTCCATGATCAGCCTGAAACGCCACCAACGATCACTCTGAAGCCGGCGCCCATGATCGTTGAAATACGCAGAGCGTCCGCTCTGCAGCGACGACTCGGATGTCCTTGTCGTTGAACCTCTTGTCGCCTCATTGGAGCCACCATCGCATTTCCTCGTGATCGGCACTCACGATGATGCCGACAGCGGCCATTCAGCACGTCATTCGCCGACGCAGCAAAGGCTGAAATGCTCAACGAACGGCGCCTTTACAAAATATGAGGCCACGGTGGCCCGCCACTCCGCAAACCCAGGCGATTGCCGGAAGCCAACCGTGTGGTCCTCCAGCGTATCCCAACGCAGCAACAGCAAATAGCGCTCCGATGACTCGATGCTTCGCCTCACCTCGTAACCCTGGAAACCCTTGGCCTTCGGGAACACCGTGCTCAGACCATGGTGGGCCGCTGCTTCAAAGTCGGCTTGCTGACCGGGTTCGATCTGGATGTCCGCCACTTCGAGAATCATGCTTCAGACTCCTTCGATTCAGTGAATGTGACTGCCGCCGTTCACGTCGACCGTAGCGCCCGTGACGTAGCCGGCCAAGTCCGACGCCAGGAACAAGCAAGCACCTGCAATTTCGGCAGGCTTGGCAGCTCGCCGCAAAGGAATCTGCGCGATCACATCCTTGAACATAGAGTCCGAAACGTTTCCGTCCAACATCCCAGTCTCCGTCATCGAGGGACAGACAACGTTTGCACGAATCCCCAAAGGTCCGAACTCGCGCGCGATCGATCGTGTCAAGCTGATTACGCCGCCTTTTGAGGCCGCGTAGTGCGCACCACCCACCAGCCCACCGCCTCTCTGAGCAGCGACCGAGGCCACATTCACGATGGTTCCCGACTTCCGCTCAGCGAATACCCTCAGCATGCTCTGGCAGAGATGAAATGCACCCTTCAGGTTCACGTTCAACATCGCGTCGAGATTCTTTGAATCGATCTCCAGGAACGGACGCGAGTTCACGATCGCAGCCGAGTTGACCAGGCAGTCAATGGTCCCGTGCAAAGAAACGATGTTCGTGGCCAGTCGTTGGCAGTCCTCCGGACTGCTGATGTCACATTGAAAGCCATGGAGGATGACCGTTCGATGCAAGCGCTCCTCGATGGAGGCTTTGATGCTTGCAGTGACCTGATCGTCCATGGCGAGATCCGCGACCACGACCTTCGCACCATGTTCGGCGAAAAGTTCGGCCGCGGCATAGCCGATGCTGCGCAGCGACGCGGCGCCCGCAACCACACAAACTTTGTCTTTAAGCAACATGCAATAGCGTCCAAATGAGGGAGAGATGAATTACAGGCATCGACTAGGCAGGCATTTCGTGCTCGATCCAGCTCAACACTGACCTGTGCTTGGGAGCCCACCCCAGATCGCGCCGCGCACGGAGACCTCGAACCCGGCTGTTGCTGCCAAGAGAGAAGTACGCCTTCGCCTCGCCCCATCGCTCAGCAGCGATTTCGGCAGGCAGGGACTGGACACCCGAGAGATTCAACCGCTTTACAAGGGCAGCTCCAATGTCAGCGAACGACGCCTCGCCGTTCTCGGCGAAATAGAAGGCGCCGGGCACGGACTTTTGGATTGCGAGCAAGTACAAGCTGACGACGTCTTCGATGTGAACGTTCGACCAAACATTCAAGCCCGAGCCAACGACTTGAACATGCCCCTGTGCTATCGCGTTCGAAGCCAGAAAGGGAATCTGCACGCTGTCCTGGTGGATCCCGCGTCCTCGTCCATAGATGAGGCTAGGACAAATGACAATGGATCTAACGCCTTTCTCAGCCGCAGCCAGCACAGTCAGGTCGATGTCACGGCGTGGTTGCTTCAGTTGCGCGACAACGAAAGGCGTATCCTCATCATAGATTTTTTCTGAATTGCGGGCGCCTCGGGCATCGTCGCCCACGACACTGGATCCGCTGGTGTGCAGCAGCGGCTTTCCCGCCCCCCGCAATCCGTCGATCAGAGCGCCAATGGCAGCCGCATGATCCGCGCTGGCGGTATTGATTACACCGTCAGACGCTTTGGCCTCACGGTACAAGAGATCGAGGTTGTCCAAGTCGCCGAGCACCGGCTCGACCCCTCGCTGGGCGAGGAGTTCGGCGTTTCGCTCATTTCGCGCGAGACCTCTTACCGCATGCCCCCCTTCGATCAAACTTGCCACGACTGAGCCGCCAATATAACCAGTCGCGCCAGTGACGAAATACGTTGTCATGATCATTCCTACTTTAAAAACCCAGTCGATAACCAAGGGAAGGCCGCGACGATGATGGTTCCAACAAGTAGCGCGACGATGTAACCGATGATCGGCTTCATCGCGACGCTTGGACTTGCCCGGCTGATAGCGCAGGCGGTGTAGTACCCGACACCAAAAGGAGGTGCGAAGAGGCCAATACCCATCGAGAGGACCACGACCATGGAGTAGTGGATTTCGTTGATACCAAACTGTTTGGCGATGGGAAAGAGCAAGGGGCCAAACACGACGATGGCGGGAATACCTTCGAGAACACTCCCCAGCACGACGAACGCAATGATCGAGACGACCATGAAACCTGCCGCCCCTCCTGGCAAACCCTTCATTGCCTGTGCGAGTTGATTCGAGAAGCCCGACTGCGTCAGCGCCCAGGCCATTGCTGTCGCCGCACCAATGATCAAGAGAATCGCGCCCGACAACGCGGCGGTGTCAACCAGCGCCGGCCAGAGCTTTCGAACGTCGAGTTCGCGATAGATGAAAAGACCGGCAACGATCGTGTAGGCAATCCCAATCGTCGATACCTCCGTGGCAGTCGCGACACCTTCAATGACTGCAGCTCGAATGATGAAAGGCAGCGCAAGGGCAGGCAGCGCGATTGGAAATACGCGGCGAATCTCTGGCCAACCTGCGCGCTTCGCACCGGCTTCCGTCTTGCGATTCCTCCACCAAACAACGAGGCAAAGCAACACTGCCAGGACCAGCGCCGGCACGAGGCCACCAGCAAACAGCGAGGCAATGGAGACGCCCGTCACCGATCCGATCGTGATGAGGACGATGCTCGGAGGAATCGTCTCCGTTTGGGCCCCTGTCGCAGCCAGGAGGGCGACCATCTCGCCCTCCTTCTCGCCGCGGGCACGCATTTCCGGAAACAGAACCGGCGCGAGTGCTGCCATGTCGGCCGCCTTGGAACCGGAAATTCCGGATACGAGGTACATGCCACCAACCAGGACATACGAAAGCCCACCGCGCACGTGACCAATGAGCGATGCCAGAAACTTCACCATCGCTTTGGCCATGCCGGTCAGTTCTAATACAACGCCCAGGAACACGAACAGCGGCACAGCCAGAAGCACCAGGTGCGACATGCCCTCATCCATTCGACCAACGATAACGATCGTCGGCTTCGAGGTCGTTAGAGCGATGTATCCATAGGTCGCCAGACCAAAAGCAAATGCGATGGGCACTCCTGCGAGCACCAGTATCGCCACGACTCCCACAAGGAAGATAAGCAGGTTCCAGTTTCCCAGGTCCTGGAACAGCGGACTCAGCAGATAGAGAGCCGCGGCCGCCACGACGACCAGCAACACAGCGGCCAAGAGGTGGCGCCAGTCTGCGACTTCGGCAAGCTTCACAGCTGCTGCGATACCCATCAGCGCTATGCCACAAGGCAACGCGGTCGCGCGCCATGCGTTGGAGATTCCGAGAGAAGGCGTCGTGACGATAGCCTCTTCCATTGCAAACTCGTATGAAGAATGAGCAACGAGCACTAGGAACATCGCTGCGGCGACAACCGCCAGGAGGTCGAGGAAGGATCGCACCCCGGGTGACGCAAGATCTACCAAGGCAGTCATGCGCATGTGCGAAGACCGACGAAAGGCCACTACGGCGCCAAGCATAGCCAGCCATAGGAACAGCAGTGATGCCAATTCATCCGACCAAGTGATTGGTGCATGCAGGATGTAGCGACTCACCACACCTGAGAACAGGATGCCAATCTCCAAGACGACCAGAAGTGCAGCCGGCACTTCCGTCGCCCAGCCCAAAATCTGATCGACCCATGAAACCGCTCGCCGCCATGGCGGCGAGTTGCGAATCAGTGGTTCGGGTAGTGGCGTGTTGTCGGAAAGCGCGTTGATGCTCACGTCGATGTCTCCATTTTTTTAGGCGCGGATGTTCAAGGTCGGTCATCGCCCCACGGATACTCACCCGCCGTTGCCGAGCGTCATCCCCGGGCGACGTGCTAACACCGATGTTTGAACATCAGGTGCCGGGAAGGCTGCTCAGGCCAGCTTACCGCTGTACTTTTCAAGCAGTGCCCACGCCTCGGGGCCAAACTTCTTCTGCCACTCTGCGTAGTACCCAGCCTTCTGAAGCTCTTGGCGGAAGGGCTTGCCATCCACTTTGTTAAACACCATTCCTGACTTCTTCAGTTGAACTTCCAGCGAGGCATTCAACGCTTCGTGCGCAGCGCGTTGCTTGATAGCCTGCGCGTCGAGGATGCGTGTCGCGAGGGCTCGAAGGTCTTCCGGCAATGCGGTCCAATTGCGCTTGTTGCCCACGAGGGTGAAGCAGTCCCACACATGCGAGGTGTCAGAGCAGTACTTTTGCACTTCGTAAAGCTTCGTCGATTCGATGGTCGGGAGCGCGTTCTCTTGACCATCGACGACCTTCGTCTGCAATGCCGTATAGAGCTCGCCGATCGGAACGGTTGCCGGCGAAGCTCCCAGCCCCTTGAAGAGTGAGGTCAGGATGGGACTTGCGGGGACACGAATCTTCATCCCAACCAAGTCCTTCGGCGTCGCGATCGGCTTGGACGTGTGAGTCACCTGACGGAACCCATGGTCAAACACCTTGCCAACGGGAACGAGGTTGACCTTGTCGAAAGCACTGCGGATGTGTGCACCGAGGTCGCCATCCATCGCACTCCATACCGTCGCGTAGTCCGGGAATGCGAATGCCACCGTATTGATTGAAGTCACCGGCACCAAATTGCCCCAGATGGTGCCTGCGGTGCAGACGAAGTCGATCGCCCCTGAACGAACTTGAGACACCGTGTCGGTGTCTCCACCAAGTTGGCCACTTGGATAGACCTCGAGCGTCAGCCGACCATTCGACTCCTTCAGAATCTCGGCGCTGGCGGCCTTCAGGGCTACTACCGTCGGATGGCTTTCCGGGATAGAGATCGCGATCTTCAAGTTGTACTTGCCGGCACCTTGTGCCATCGAAATTCCGGGCACCATGGCCACCGCGGCGACACCTGCCATCTGCAGGAGAACGTCTCGGCGTTTGGTGGCGCTGGCGCGCTCGGGCAAAGCATTCGTAAGCTGAATCGTTGTCATGCATGTCTCCTTTTTGTTGTCGATTGGGTCAGCCGAACACGTTGGGCTGGTGAACCTCGATGACGTTGCCGTCTGGATCTTGCAGAAAGACCTGGTGCCAGCCGGCTATGGCCCAGCGTCCATAGTCCGAATACCGGATTCCGAGTTCATCGCACTTGCGCATGAAACCTTTGATGTCGTCAGTCCGGAAGCAGAAGTGCCCGCGAGCCATCGGATTGACGATCTGCTTCATCTTGAAGCCGGTATTGAGATCGCGCTCGGCCCAATGGAACTCGATCGCGCCATCGCTGAGGAAGTCCACCTTGCCGTTATAGCCAGTACGGTCGCTGTTGGCGTCAACTCGCCGGTGCTCCTCGTCATTGATCGTCCCCAGATCAAAAAGCGTTTGATAGAACTTGGTGAGCCTGGGCAGGCTGTCAGTGCACAGGTTCATGTGATGGAACTTGAAGTTCATGGCGGGTCCTTGCAGAAGTTGGTGAGGGGAAGGCCAACCTTGGAATCACACAAAAGCACATTCCCAGGCTGTTTCTGAGGTCCTGGATTGCGGACTTTGGCCGCGACCGGAACAACTGACTCACACGTTAGCAAATTCATATATGAAGTCAATACTTCATAGGTGGAAACACCTAGCACTTTTCCGGATCAAACTTATTCACAAAGCGCAAACTAGAATTCACAGGAGAGTTTTTCTATTCATTTATGAAAAAGGAGATCTGGCTGCCGCCAGAAAGAACGTGTCGTCTCCCCTCCAAACCGTCCTCAGGGACGAAACCTGCAATACCACCTCGGTGCGACGCATCGCTGCAATGCTCGACCAGGACTTCAAGGAAATAACGACCGGGATGCCGCTCCCACGCGGATGGCAGTTCTTCATGATGGGAGCAGATACGCGGCGTTCAGCTCTGCGCAACGACGGCTTCCCTGGTCTCGGTGTACCGATGCCGGACCTCGGCCTGCCACGCCTCATGCTTGGCGGCCGAACGGTGGCCTTTCACCACGACATTCCGGTCGGTGTTGATATCGTTAGGTCGAGCTCTGTGCAGAGTGTTGCGCACAAGACCACCGCTTCGGGGCCGATGGCTGCAGTCACGCTCTTGCACGAGTTGCGCCTTCCTGAGCGGAACGACCCCGCTCTTGTCGAGACTCAAACTTACCTGTTGCTCGCGCCGCCGGCAGCGAGCTCTTCTCGTCCCAATCCACCTGGGCCAGACGAGATCGTCGCCGATCGTCGGACGACGGTCGTCCCAGACGAAACCCTGTTGTTCCAGTACTCCGCGCTGGGCTTCAACTCACACAAGATCCACATCGATCGGGAGCACGCCCGCAATGTGGAAGGATTTCCGGATCTCGTCGTGAACGGCGGTCTTGCAACGCTTTTGCTCACAGAGTTTCTTCGTCGCGATCTTGGCGTCCTACCCGCATCGCTCCAAACGCGCCACATCGCACCGCTGTTCTGCAATCGCCCTATCACCCTAGCGGCAGATCGCGCTGGCGAGCATTGGCGCCTCCGGGCTTACGACGACTGCAACCGGCTTGCTGTAGATATGGAGGTAACCGCGCAATGAGCTTCGAACCGTTGAAGGGCGTTCACGTCTTGGACCTGACCAGCGTTGTGGTGGGTCCCGTTTGCACATGGCGGCTAGGGCAGTACGGCGCCGAAATCGTGAAGGTCGAAAGCCCCGAGGGTGACCTGATGCGCGGACTAGGCGGGATGTCGCCCACTGGTCAACATTCTGGCGCCTATCTGCATTTCAACCGCGGAAAAAGGAATATCTGTCTCGACCTGAAGAAAGAAGGCGCAAGGTTGGTCATCGAACGGCTTATCGCATCTGCCGATGTCATCGTCGCGAACATGCGCCCACAGGCTCTCGAGCGGCTGGGACTTGACGCCAAAACGGTGCGGGCCCGGCATCCTGACAAGATTTATTGCCTCATCACTGGCTACGGTACCGATGGACCGTACGCTGGGCTTCCCACTTACGACAGTGTTGTGCAGGGTGTGACCGGAATGGCTGGCTTGATGCTTGCACGCGACGGGGCTCCCGCCTATGTCCCGATGCTGATTTGCGATCATGTGGCAGGTGAAATCGCAGCTGGTGCCATCCTCGCTGCGCTCGTCCAACGCAAGACAACTGGCGAAGGATGCAGCGTCGAAGTGCCGATGTTCGAAACCATGGCCGCGTTCGTGCTGCAAGAGCATTTGGCTCAACAGAGCTTTGACCCACCCGTCGGTCCTCCTGGCGATCTGCGCCTGCTCAGTCCACACAACAAGCCAGTGAAAACTGCGGACGGATGGATCGCATTCACCATCAACACTGATCCACAGGTGCGCGCATTCCTAGAGGCGACTGGGCGACAACAGTTCATCGACGACCCGCGCTTCGCCACCGTGGCGGCGCGTGCACGGTATGTTGCCGAGTGGTTCGAAGTGCGGGGAGCTGCATTAACAACCAAGACCACGGCCGAGTGGCTGGACATCTTGCGTGCGGCAGACATTGCAGCCCAGCCATGCCATACCCTTGAGTCACTTCCGCATGACCCCCACCTGGAGGCTGTCGGACTGATCGGCTTGGAGCAGCACTCGACCGAAGGCACGATCAAGTCGATCCGATCATCCATTCGCTTTGAGGACGACTATTTGCCACGCCGCCCCCCGGCTCAACCCCGTGGCGCTGACACCTGTGATCTCTTGCGCGAGATCGGGTACAGCGAGGCCGAGATCGAGATGTTTGCTTCTGCCGGCGCGGTCCATACTGAGGCAGCAAAATGATGGCGCAAAATTGATGCGCATAAATCGACACGAATGTGCACCGGTGTTGATATAGGTTGTCTTGGACAAAGGTAGGAGCTGAAACAAATGAAAGACGATGCAAACGAAGTGGCGACAGTGTCCGAAGCCGAAAGTCGTTCGTACTCGGCGCCAGCGCTGGAGAAGGGACTTGACATCCTAGAGACGCTTTGCCGTAGCGAGCATCCCCTCACGCAGAAGGACATCGCTCAGCGCCTGGGACGAAGCGTGAACGAGCTCTACCGCATGGTTGCGTGTCTGGTCGATCGAAATTACGTCACCTTGGTCGACGAGACCAGCTATGGGATCACGACAAAGCTGTTCGAGCTCGCGCACATCAACCCGCCGACGCACCGGTTGCTTCTTGAAGCCACACCCATCATGCAAAGACTGGCCAGTGAGCTTGACCAATCTTGCCATCTCACGGTGTACGGCCAAGGCAAACAGGTGGTGCTCTGCAAGGTCGACACGCCCAGCGGGATGGGTTTTGCGGTGCGCGCCGGTGCAGAACTCGATGTGCTGATCTCGGCTTCCGGTCGAGTCTTGCTGGCGTTCCAGGACGAGGAAACTCGCAAGCTCCGCATCGAAGAGTCCGTGCAGCGGCGGCCTGAACAGGCCAACGCGCAGATCGACACCATCCTCGATTCGATTCGCGCCACCGGCTATGAGTCGATCCCGAGCGTACAAGTCCGCGGTCTCTACGCAATCAGTTATCCCATTCTCGATACTCAGGGGTGTGCCATTGCAGCCCTCACAGTGCCCTATGCCGAGCGGATCGACCAGATTCAGCGGAAGTCAATTCCAGAAGTGACCGAACGACTAGGCGTGGCAGCCCGAACGCTGTCAGTGCGTGCTGGTGGAATGGTTTCGTCGGGAAGCTTGAATCCCACCGAACGGGAAAGCATCCTCAAACGCTCAGACCGATCCAACGGTCGCTAAGCTGCCAGAGGCAGCCGTCGAAATTGCCTTCTCCTGCAAACCGAGCCGGCGACGGTTACGCTTTTTCGACATCTAGGCGCATCAGTCGGTGGGACGAGAAATTCCCAACTCCCGGATGTGACGATGGAGGGTTGCCCGTGACACGCCCATCGAGATTGCAGCTTCAGACACATTCCAACCACAACGCTCCAGAGCGGCTTCGATTGCAGAACGTCTACCAGTCGGACGAGCGTTTCGCGACACTCCTCTTTGGCCCAAAGGTGGAGGAAGATCGGCCAAGTCGATCTTTCCGTCCGAGTCCATCGCAACGGCGAATCGCATGGCATGGTGGAGCTCACGTAAATTTCCGGGCCAATCGTGCGCGAGCAGCGCCTTCACGGCGGCAGCCGTCAGCACGGGAGCCCGCCGTCCGACGCGTTGCGCGGCGCCAATCACGGCCCGCTCTATCAGTTGCTCGAGATCGTCGCGCCGCCGCAGCGCCGGCAAGCGCACCGTAGCCCCAGCCAGTCTGAAATAGAGGTCTTCGCGAAAACGCCCTTCTCGCACCAGTTGCGCCACGTCGTGCAAACTTGCCGCGATAAGGGCAAAGCGCACTTGCACCGGCCGCGTCGCACCTACAGGCGTGAATTCACCATCTGACAACACTTGCAGCAACCGCGTCTGCAAGCCGAACGGCATATCGCCAATTTCATCGAGAAACAAGGTTCCGCCGTCCGCCTCCAGAAGCCGGCCTCGCGAGCCGTGCCGGGATGCACCAGTGAAGGCACCGGGACGGTAGCCAAAGAGCTCGCTTTCAATCAACTCCGCGGTGATCGCGGCGCAGTTGATACCAACGAACTTGTCGGGCCTGCCGCCGGCAGCTACATGCAATGCGCGCGCCAGAGCACTCTTTCCCGTTCCAGTCTCTCCGTGCACGAACACCGGAACCTGGTGGGCCATGAGCCTGCGCGCCATCGACACCGCTTCGCGTACCGTCCGGTCGTCTCCGATGATTTCCTCGGCCGGAGGCTGACTGATGTCAAAGGTGCGATCAAGTCTTTCTGATGCAGACACAGTCTGCAACTTCCGCCTCGGGCGCTCCACGCGAAAGAAGTGCCGCCCGCTAGCGAGTTGAAGCGTCAGATCCCCACCATCAAAGGCCTTTTGCCACTGGTCCATCCCGTAAATCTCAGACAATGGCCGACCGATCAACGGCGCACCCACAGGCAGCAGAATGCACTGTGCCAATGGCGTGGCGTCGAGCACTCTGCCCGATGAATCAAGGGCGACGCGCGACTCCACGGCCGCATCACAGAAGTCGCCATGCCTGGACACGCGAAGAATTGTGTGCTCGGCGTTGCGACGATCGAAGTAGAGATTCTCAATGCGTCGCGCCGAGGCAATGACAACCTGGCGAACCACAGCCTGAGCCGCGCGGTCGGATGCCCTGAACGTCGTGACATTCAAAGCCGCGGCTAGCTGACCGCCAGCCCCAAAAACGGGCGCTACCGTACAGCTCACGCTCGCCAAGCTTGAAGCGAAATGATCTTGCATGACGACGGAGAGCGCTCTCTGCTCGCGAATGCAGAGCGCGACTCCATTCGTGCCTTGCATTTCCTCCGACCAGATCGAGCCGGGCAAAACGCCTGCATTGCTGCACGCGTCAAGAACCAACTCGGTCGAGCGAAAACCTAGAGCGACGCCCTGGGGATCGGTCAGCATCAAAACGTAATCCTGTTCGGCCAGAAGTTCGAACAGGCGTTGAACTTCGCCTTGCGACAGAGATAGAAGATCGGCGATTGGCTCGCGATGATCCTGAATTTCGACTGCTGTGAGAACGTCAGGGCGCCCCACCTTTTCCGGGTTGAGACCATGGAGCGAAACACAGCGTTCTCTCGAGGCAGCCACGCTTCCGTGTTCCTTCAGTTCGTCCTGGAAGGGCGCGAGCACTGCGCCGGCGCGCAGTACGTTCGAATAGGATGCTTTGTCCACGACGCGTTGTCTCCTGCAGGGGGTCTGGAGCCGGCCCTTATCGAAGGATTCTGCATCCTTTTCCCCCTGGTGTCACGCCGGCGGGACCGCGCGTCAGCCCCGCGAAGACGCCTTGCGCACCTTCGGCATCACATCCTGTGCAAGCCTGCGCATGGTCTCCCATTCCCATTCGCGGTTGACACCGGATCCGTCCATCGATGCCATCATCAATCCATGGAACGGCCCCGTACGCTCTCGGAACGCCACCAGCTTGTCCGCCACGGTGCCAGGAGATCCATAGATCACCATGCTGTCGATGAGTTGCTCAACGGTCACGGCATCGTCGGGCTGCTTGGGGTCGTCCTTCATGACAGCCGTGTAGTTCACGGACTTGAGAACGCGCCACAAATAGTCGAAGTAGTAGTAGTTGCTGCCGGCCGGATCCATCACCCGCTCGCGTGCTTCGGCATCACTGGCAGCAATGACGATGTTTCGGGCGACCCGCCAGTCGTGCCCGGTGGGTTCGCGGCCTGCGGACTCGCACCCCTCGACATATTTTTTCCAGTGACTGGCAATCACATACTCCGGACAGAAGTTGGCGCTCATCGCACCGAACCCGCGCGCTGCAGCCGTCTTCACGCTATCGGAGAATGGAGACATCGCGGTCATCGAGATTTCGGGATATGGGAGCTGGTACGGCTTGGGCATGAAGCCCACGCCCAACTCGGGGATGACCATGTCCTTCAGAGAAATCTTCCAGTGCTTTCCCTGGATGTCATAGGGTGGATCTTGCGACCAGAGCTTGAGAATCGTGTCGATCGATTCCATCATCCGCTCGGTCCGATAGGCGCCATCGAGCACTTCGAACAGCTCCATGTCGCTGGCCAGGCCACCGGGACCGATGCCGAACATCAGGCGTCCTTTGCTCATGTGATCGAACTGTGCGATCTCTGCGGCCACCACGGCCGGATGGTGGTTCGGCAAGGCGATGACGCCCGTTCCGAAGCGGATGCGCTTGGTCTGGTGGATCAGTGACGCAAGGAAGATGAGGGGCGACGAGATCGGCTCCGTCGTGCAGGAAATATGCTCGCCGATCCACACCTCATCGAAGCCGATTTCATCGGCGTACAGGATCTTCTCGGTGGTTTCCGTGAAGCTTTCCGACTTGGGCCGGGCGGGTGGATGCAGAGGCATGCCGAACAATCCGAGTTTCATGAAGTCTCCTTTTTTGCAGGGTTGAAAAGCGCAGCAGATGCCGCGCGGGGAACATGGAAAGGCTCAGGCCACGGCTTGTTCCGCAGCTGCCTTGCAGCGGCTCGAAACGGCCATGCCCGCTCCGTCGAACCAGACGAGCGGGTCCGACTGGCCCTCTGCCAGTTGCACGGCCGTGACGCGACCGATGAACAAGGTGTGGGTCGCGTACTCGACGCGCTGGTCGACTTCGCAGGAGACCGCGGCAAGTGCCGAGGTCAGGCAAGGGAGCGAGTCCGAGCTGTCTTGCCAATCGCCGGTGACGAAGCGCTCGCCTCTGCGCGAACTCTGCGAGAACGCGCCCAGCAAGGGGTGATGGGCCCCCGCCAGCAGGTTCACGCAGAAGCGCCCCTGTGCGCTGAGCGCAGGATGCAGCCCTGACGTGCGATTCACCGCCACCAGGATGGCCGGCGGGTCCATGGACACCGGAATGACGGCGGAAGCGGCCATCCCGTGAGGCTCGCCATTCGCATCGCGTGTGGTGATCAGGGTGACCGAGGACGCAACGCGACGCATGGCGTCTCGAAATGCGGTTGCGACATCGAGTGCGGCAGAGGAATCGGGGAGCGAGGACATGGCGGAAGTCTCCTGAGTTGGTTTGGTGATGCGCTCCCAACGATCTCTGCAGATCGCATGCCCGAAGCGGATCTCAATCAAATCAAGGACTTAGTCGCGATGCGCCGTCCCGGCCGCGACACTTTGCGACACATCGGTGTCGCATCGGAAAGCCGAGCCAGTGCTTTCCTGTTGGCTTTTGAAGAAGCTCAGACGACGCTAGGCGCCGACCTTCAAAGCCCTAGTCGGGCGCGCCTTCCCCATGCAGCCCGACGATCAGCGAGCGCAGCCACGTGATGGCCGGGTCCTTGTGAAAGCGACCATGCCAGAACAGGTTGATCGCGATCTCCGGCAGCTTGGCCGGGTGACGGATGTAGGACAGGCCAAAGGGCCCCGCCAGCGCCTGGGCGAGCCGCTCAGGAACGGTTGCCACCAGGTCCGAGTCGTGAAGGATGTGGCCCACCGCCACATAGTGCGGAACGGTGAGGACCACCTTTCGCACCACCTTCTTCCGGCCGAGGATTTCGTCGGCATTCCCGTGTCCCGTTCCCGCGGAGATCACGACGACGTGATCGGCCGAGGAAAACTCGCTCAATGAAACCGTCTTCTTGTCGAGGGGATGCCCACGCCGGAACATGCAAACGTACTGCTGCTTGAACAGCCGGCGCTGAAAGTACCCGGCCTTGAGCTGCGGCAACAGACCGATCGCAAGGTTCACATGACCCGCTTCCATCTCATCCTGCAGATTCACGGCCGTGTTGCGAACAGTGCTGATGGACACATTCGGCGCAACACGTGCCACTTCCTTCATCAGCTTGGGCAGGAAGTAGATCTCGCCGATGTCCGTCATGCCTACCGTGAAGGCGCGCTTCGAAGTCGACGGGTCGAATGACGCCTTCTGGTTGATGGCCGCGTGGATGACTTGCAATGCGCTCGCGGTGGGTCCTGCAAGCTGCTGCGCATACGGCGTCGGCTCCATGCCGTTTGGCGTTCGAAGGAACAACTGGTCATCGGTGAGCTTGCGCAGGCGAGCCAGCGCGTTACTCACACCCGGCTGGGAAAGACCGAGGCTGCTGGCCACCTTCGAAACACGTCGATCGACGAGCAACTGATGGAAAACGACCAGAAGGTTGAGGTCGATGTCTTTGAGTTCCATGGCGCCTCATATTCGCAAAATCAATCTGAACTATTCCCCATATTCTATTGAGCGATGGCACGGGAATGGAGATCATTGCTGCACCCACAAGACGCTGTTCCCCTACGGCAGCACAGGAGACACAAAACATGGATGACACATCAGCCGTCTTCCCCCAGAAGATCCACTGGGAAAACCAAGGCACCAGCCGGATTCCCTTCATGGCCTACACCGAGGCTGATCAGCATCGGCAAGAGTTGGAACGCCTCTTCTACCGAAACCACTGGTGCTACGTCGGCCTCGAAGCCGAGATTCCAGAGATCGGGGACTTCAAGCGAACAGTCGTCGGCGAACGCTCCGTGATCATGGTGCGCGACGCCGAGGACTCCATCAGCGTCGTCGAGAACGTGTGCGCTCACCGAGGCATGCAGTTCTGCCGCGAGCGCCATGGAAACCGCAAGGCGGAGGGGTTCACCTGCCCTTACCACCAGTGGAACTACACGCTCACCGGCGACCTGCAGGGAGTGCCCTTCCGCCGGGGCGTCAAGCAGGATGGAAAAGTCAACGGCGGGATGCCCGCCGACTTCAAGCCCGCCGAGCATGGTCTGAACAAACTCAAAGTTGCAACCCGCGGGGGCGTTGTCTTTGCTTCCTTCGACCCCAACGTCGAATCGCTCGAAGACTTCATGGGGCCGGAGATCCTGGGCTATTTCGATCGGCTGTTCAACGGACGAAAGCTGAAGATCCTCGGCTACAACCGCCAGCGCATTCCTGGCAACTGGAAGCTGATGCAGGAGAACATCAAGGACCCGTACCACCCGGGTCTGCTGCACACCTGGTTCGTGACCTTCGGCCTCTGGCGTGCCGACAACAAGTCGGAGCTCAGGATGGACCGGCACCATCGGCATGCCGCCATGATTTCAACGCGCGGTGCGAGCGGCAAGGCCGACCAAGTCACCCAGGTGTCGAGCTTCAAGGAGAGCATGCAGCTCAACGACCCTCGCTTCCTCGACATCGTGCCGGAGCCCTGGTGGGGCGGACCGACGGCTGTGATGATGACGCTGTTCCCGAGCGTGATCTTTCAACAGCAGGTCAACAGCGTCTCTACGCGCCACATCCAACCGAGCGGCCCCGGCGCCTTCGATTTTGTTTGGACCCACTTCGGATTCGAGGACGATGCCGAAGAAATGACGCAGCGCCGGCTGCGTCAGGCCAATCTCTTCGGACCCGCCGGATTCGTGTCCGCGGACGACGGTGAAGTGATCGAGTTGTCGCAAAAGGGTTTTGAGCAGAAGCCTTTTCATCGCACGCTCGCCGAGCTTGGCGGACGCGAGGTCGGCGACACGGATCACATGGTCACCGAAACCCTGATCCGGGGCATGTACGAGTACTGGCGCAAGGTGATGGAGGCTTAACGTGGACTTCAAAGATTACTTCGAACTGTCCCAGCTCTACGCCAGCTACGCCCAGGCCGTCAGCTCCAGTCAATGGGAACTCTGGCCCGAATTCTTCACGGAAGACTGCACCTATCGGCTGCAGCCGAGAGAAAACTACGACCGCGGTTTTCCGCTGGCGACGCTCTCGTTCGAGAGCAAGGGGATGCTCAAGGACCGTGTCTACGGGATTCGCGAAACTCTGTTTCACGACCCCTATTACCAGCGCCACATTGTCGGAACACCGGTTGTACTGAAGGCCGAAGCCAACCGCTTCGAGTCGGAGGCCAACTACGCGGTGTTTCGCACCAAGCTCTCCGAGCTTTCGACGGTCTTCAGCGTCGGGCGCTACATCGACGTCGTCGTACGGACCGAACAGGGACTGAAATTCGCTTCGCGGCAGGTCATCTATGACAGCGAAATGATCCCGAACTCCGTCATCTACCCGTTGTGAGGCAACCCATGAGCGATCCTGATTTCCAATGGACCGACGCGACTCCGGTCGATGAAGTACCGGCAGACGATGTCGTGGGCATGCTCGTCGGCGGACGCGACATTGCCTTGTACAGCGTAGACGGTCAGATCTATGCGACCGACAACATCTGCACCCACGGACACGCCCGCCTGTGCGAGGGCTTTCTGGAGGGACACGAGATCGAGTGCCCTCTGCACCAAGGCAAGTTCGACGTGCGCAACGGCGCACCGACGTGCGCCCCCGTGACGGAAGCGATCCGCTCCTACCCGGTGAAGATCGAAGGCGGTCGGGTGTTTCTTTCACTGGGCTGATTCAGCTGCATGGCAATGCCCTTGCGGCGGCGTGAAGCGCCGATGCAGGACGGCAGTTCGACAAGCGGAACACGAACGTCCGCTTCCCCTCGCACCAAGAAGAATGGAGACATCAATGCGTCACATGGCGATGCTTGCGCACCGAGCACAGACACACCGTTCCCCAGCGGCCCGGAGGCCCCATGAGTGACCGAACGATCGTGATCGTGGGCGGTGGTCAGGCCGGAGGATGGGCTGCGCAGACGCTGCGCAGCGACGGCTTCGATGGCCGGGTGGTGCTGATCGGCGACGAACCTCACCGCCCCTACGAAAGGCCGCCCCTGTCAAAGGCGGTGCTCGCAGGCGATGCGCACCCGGACACGACCTACCTGCAGAAATCGGAAGCGTTCGATGCGCTGAACCTCGACTGGCGCCCCGATGTCAGCGCAACGCGCATCGACAGGACCGCGAAACGACTGCATCTGAGCCACGGCGAGCCGATTCACTACGACAGCTTGATCCTCTGCACCGGAGGGCGTGCGCGCCGTTTGGGCATCCCGGGTTCCGACCTGCCTGGCATCTTCACCCTGCGCAGCATCGGCGATGCGGCAGCGCTCGGAGCGGCGCTCGTCGCCGGAAAGCGACTGCTTGTGGTGGGCGGAGGATGGATCGGACTGGAAGTCGCGGCAACCGCCCGAAAGAAGGGCCTGGACGTCATCGTCGTCGAGGCCATGGACCGGCTGTGCGAGCGCACGGTGCCTGCGGAGATTTCCAGTTATCTGCTGCGGCTTCACACCGCGCATGGCGTTCAGGTCGAATTGGGTGCGGGGATCGAGCGGTTGGCCCAAGGGCCGGGCGAAGACCTGACGGCGACCCTCAGCGACGGACGGGAGCTGGCTTGCGACGTGGTTCTCTTCGGCGTTGGATTGATCGCGAACGATGAACTCGCACGCGAAGCGGGTCTGGCATGTGAAGGCGGCGTCCTGGTCGATTCCCAGTGCCGGACCTCGGATCCGGACATTCTTGCCGCTGGCGACGTCGCGGTCTGGCACTGCGACTGGACTGCCCGACGCATGCGACTGGAGTCCTGGCAGAACGCCCAGGAGCAAGGGATCGCGGCCGCGCGCGCCGCGCTGGGAACCACGGTGAACCATCAGCCGCTGCCGTGGTTCTGGTCCGACCAATACGACGTCAATCTGCAGATATTCGGCGTTCCGACACCCAGGCACCAGGTGGTCGTACGCGGCGACGTGGGCTCCAACAGCTTTGTCATGTTCTTTCTTGAGGCAGACAGAGTTGCCGCTGCGCTCGGGCCGAACGCGGCACGCGACCTGCGCTTTGCGCGACGCCTGATCGAGCGCCGCACGAGCGTCGATCCCCAACAACTCGCCGACCTCCAGGTCCCTCTTTCCAAGCTCTGAAGGTCGAAAACGACCGGACGGCTTTTCACATTCAACAGACCTAAATCATGACCCCCACCTATCTCTGGAATCCCCCTGCCGTTCCTTCGCTGCCGGTGCGCGGCACCTCGCAGCGCCTGCCCATCAACCGGCTTTTCTTCGTGGGCCGCAACTACCACGCGCATGCGGTGGAGATGGGACGACCCGTCGACAAGACCATCGAGGTCCCGTTCTATTTCACGAAGAGCCCCTCGACGTTGGTCGAGTCGGGTGTGACCGTCGCCTATCCGCCCGAAACCAAGAACTACCACCATGAGATGGAGTTGGTGCTGGTGGTCGGAGCGCCTGGCTTCCGTGTCAATCGCGACGACGCCCACAAGTTGATCTATGGGTATGCCTGCGGTCTGGACATGACGCGACGGGACCTCCAACTGGTTGCCCGCGACAAAGGCCGGCCATGGGACCTCGGCAAGGACGTCGAGCAATCGTCCGTCGTATCCGAAGTGGTGCCAATGGCCGGCAAGGTGCTCGACCAGGGCGCCCTGAGGCTCAGCGTGAACGGCCAGGAGCGGCAGAGCTCCGACCTTTCAAAGCTGATCTGGAACATTCCCGAACTGATTGAGGATCTCTCGAAGTTCTACCACCTCGAGCCGGGAGACCTGATCTTCACGGGAACACCCGAGGGCGTCGGTGCATTGCAGCCGGGCGATCGCGTCGAAGGCAGCGTTGCCGGCGTCGGAGAGATCACCCTCACGGTCGGCCCGGCCGAATGATGCAACAAGGCTCCCCAGAGCAACGCTGAACAGCCAAGCTGCGCCGTGCACCAGTCGCGCTCGCAGCCCCGCAAAGGAACCGCCGATGACCGCCGATACCGTCCCCTCCCCTGTGCACCTGAAGGCCGTCGCCGGCCCGTCCCAGCCCGACCCCAGTCCGGCGCTCGAGCAGCTTTACCGAGGCTTCGAGCGCGAGTTGCTGGTCCCCCTCTGGACGGAGATCGGCGACCTGATGCCCCGCCACCCGCGCAGCAAGGCAGCCCCGCATGTTTGGCGTTGGGACCGGCTCGTGGAGCTCGCCGCCGAAGCCGGGCGCATCGTCCCTGTCGGCCGCGGCGGGGAGCGCCGCGCGATTGCGCTGGCCAATCCCGCGCTCGGCGGCAGGCCGTTCGCCACACCCACGCTGTGGGCCGCGATCCAGTACCTGATGCCGGGCGAAAACGCCCCGGAACATCGGCATACGCAACATGCCTTCCGCTTCGTGGTCGAAGGCGAAGGCGTATGGACCGTGGTCAATGGCGATCCGGTCCGCATGTCGCGTGGCGACTTCCTGCCGCAGGCCGGCTGGAACTGGCACTCGCACCACAACGCAGCCAGCGCACCGATGGCATGGATCGACGGGCTGGACATTCCGTTCTCCTACTACACCGAGTCGCAGTTCTTCGAGTTCGGACGCGAACGCGTCAGCACGGCCGAGCAGTCGACGCCCGAGCGTTCGCGATCGGAGCACTTGTGGGGACACCCTGGTTTGCGACCGCTGTCGCAGCCCGAGTCCCCGGTGGCCACGCCCTTGCTCGCTTACCGTTGGGTCGACACGGACAAGGCGCTCGCAGACCAGTTGATCCTGGAAGCCGAGGGCCATGCAGCCACGCTCAGCCCGGGTCATGCGGCCGTTCGCTTCACCAACCCGAGCAACGGGCGCGATGTGCTGCCCACGATCCGTACGGAGATGCACCGCATCCGAAGCGGTGCCAGCACCCTTTCGCGGCGCGAGGTGGGCTCGTCCGTGTACCAGGTGTTCGAAGGCAGCGGCAAGGTGAAGGTCGGCGATCACACCTGGACTGTCAAGCGTGGCGACATGTTCGTCGTACCGTCGTGGCAGCCTTTCTCGGCCCACTGCGATGAGACCTGCCCCGGATCGCTCGACCTGTTCCGCTTCAGCGACGCCCCGATTCTCGAGGCGCTCCACTCGCATAGAACTGCCTCCGCCGAGCTCGAGTGACGCGAGTGCCCCAGCGAGCCACCAAGGCACGGACGCAGGGATAGTCCGGCTTGTCAGCAGCGCCTGCTGGGGGACACTCGCAAGAGAAACGCACGGCAAGAAGTTTGACCACGCAGTCGTCGATGAACTCCCCCGGAACGTCGTTGTTCTTCAACTCCAGGACCGAGCGTCTTGCGCTCGCGCGCCGACGCTACTTCGAGGAAGGACTGCTGCCCTCTGGGGTCGTGAGCGACGCGGTGTATCAGTCCTGGGCGCGGTGCCAGCGCCTGCATGACGGCCCTGGCGCAAAGGTTTCCTTTCAGCCGGTTTCGACCAGCCGGGCGCATCTGGCGCTGCAGAAGAATCGCGATCTCGTCCACGCCTGGCTCGAAGAACTCCCCCAACTGCAGTCGGTGCTGGGCGCGACGTCTTGCGCGGCCATGCTCACCGATGCAACAGGCGTACTCATCGGGGCAACGTGCGTGGGCCGTTCGCACGAACGCATCATGCCGATCGCGACCCGCACTGGCGTGAACCTCTGCGAGGAAGCAGTGGGCACGACCGCACCGGGCGTGGCTGCGCGCACTGGTCGTCCTGTGTCGGTCGACGGCGCGGAGCACTTCTTCGACGAAGTCAAGGCGATGCATTGTGCCGCAGCGCCTATTCACGACACCCGTGGCCGACTCGTTGGTGTGCTCGATATATCGAGTGAAGCCATTCCATTCAGCTTCGATGCGATCTCCGTGGTCGGACTGTATGCCGCGGCCATCGAGAACCGGCTCTTCATCTCGCAGTCCGACCAGCATCTCGTGGTGCGATTTCAAGTGGATGCAATGCTGCTCGATTCGAGATTTGTCGCGCTGGTCGGCATCGACATCAACGGCCAGCTCGCCTGGATGAACGGTGCGGCGGCCCGTCTACTGGGGTTGCCGCCAGCCGAGCGCGGCGCGAATACCTCGTCCGTGGAAGAGGCCATGGGCGCCAGCATCGCGCAACTGGCATCACTGCCCCGATCGGGCTCGGCGCCATTGCAACTGGCGAATGGACTGATGGTCTGGGCCCGCGGCGAGATGCGCGCCGCCGATGGTCACCGCGGCCTTTTCCCGGGGGTCGATGAGTTCGGGAAACGTGACCCCACTCCTGCACCAGCAGTGACTTCCCCTTGCGCCCTGGCCGTGCCGAGCGACGAAGAGAGCACTGCCGAGCTTGCGACCGCGAGCGCAATCGAAGAGCCGGACGTCGCCTCCTCACCGCCCGGACCTGAAGCGCCTCGCGATGCCAGCGAGCCATCGGTCAGGCTTCGCGAATGCGGCAACGATCTCATCGATCGAACCTTGGAAACCTACGGCGGCAACGTCACCAAGGCGGCCGAGAAGCTCGGCGTTTCGCGCGGGTTGATCTATCGGCGACTGCGCAATCGCGCGCAGGCCAAGCGCTAGCTTCGCACCATCCACCGTTCCGAAACGGAACACCCGCATCGACCGGGTTTTCCCGATGCTTCGGTCACCGTATGCGGTGAATTACCTTCCCCCTCCGATACGACTTCGGCCTTCGTCCGGGGCGGTATCGAACGAGCATTTTTCTCCCAACCCGAGGTGGATACGCCATGCGACTCTCTCCGCATTCCCAGAACGACAAAGACAACGACGACAAGCTGGACCGATTGGAACGTGCATTGATCGCCGGACGGCTCGATCGACGAGGCTTCCTGCGAGCAGCCGCCGCGGCAGGCATCGCCACGACGAGCCTGCATTCGCTCGCCGACGAGCTGGATGCCGCGCGAGCCAATCAGGCCGAGCGAACCGCCTCGTTGTTGCCTGCCTACGACTACATCGTCGTCGGGACCGGCAGCGCCGGCTCCGCACTCGTCGGCCGTCTGGCGGCAAAGACAAGCGCGAGCATCCTTGTGATCGAAGCGGGCGATTGGGATACCGCACCCTCCGTCATGGACCCGCGGCTGTGGTTCACCAACCTGGGGACCGAACTCGACTGGAAGGACGTCGCACTGCCCTCGTCCAGCACAAACGGTCGGGCCATTCCCGAGCACATGGGCAAGGTGGTTGGCGGCGGTAGCAGCATTAACGCAACCATCTGGGCACGGCCCTTTCGCAATGACCTCGAACACTGGGCTGCGCAGAGCGGTGACGCTGCCTGGGGCTATGAGCACGGCCTGGGTATCTATCGCCGGATGGAGAACTGGCAGGGCAAGGCCGACAGGCACTACCGCGGCAAAGGCGGGCCGGTGTGGGTCCAGCCCGCATTCGATCCGCCGCCCGTCGCGCTGGGCATGCTGGCGGCATGCCGCTCGCTCGGCATGCCCATCCTGGACGACCTGAACGGCGCCCGGGAAGTCGGAGCCGGCGGCTTCGCGTTGATGAACCAGATCATCCGGAACGGGCGCCGGCAAAGCATGGCGCGTTCGTACCTTTACCCCGTCCTCGGGCGAAAGAACGTCACGGTCCTCGTCAAGGCGCACGTCAACCGCCTGACGTTCAGCGGCACTCGCGTCACGGGCGTGGAACTCACGCGCGACAACGCGGGGCCTGTTCGCATCCAGGCGAAGTCCGAAGTCATCCTGAGCGCGGGCGGGATCAACACGCCAAAGCTGCTCATGCTCAGTGGCATCGGCGACGAGGCGCAGTTGCGCGCACACGGCATCCAGACCGTGGCGCATTCGCCGGATGTGGGGCAGAACTTCCACGACCACCTGCTGCATGGCGGCTGCATCTGGGAGCCGAAGGAGCAGGTTCCGCATCGCAACAGCGCCGCCAACGTGTCGGGCTTCCTCAAGAGTCACGCTGGCCTGAACACGCCGGACTTGAATCTCGTGCAGATCGAGCTGCCCTATGCCAGCGACGTCGTCGGCAAGCAGTTTTCCCCACCGCCAAGCAGCTGGGCCCTGTGCGCAGGCCTCGTGGCCCCCAAGAGCCGCGGCGAGATCCGGCTTCGCTCGGCAAATCCGGCTGACCGTCCGATCGTCGATGCGCGCTTTCTCAGCCACCCCGACGACGTCAAGGCGCTGGCGCACGGCATCGAGGTGTGCAGGGAGATCGGCAATTCGGCAGCCATGCGCGATTTCGTGAAGCGCGAGGTCGCACCGGGCGAGCAGCTGTCGGGCAAGGCGATGGAAGACTTCGTGCGCAACGGCGCAACAACCTATTTCCATCAGGTCGGCACCTGCCGCATGGGCAAGGATGCGAAAGCCGTGGTCGATGCCAGGTTGCGCGTGAACGGCGTGCAGAACCTGCGAATCGCGGACAGCTCGATCATGCCGACCATCCCGGCGGTCGCAACCATGGCGACTTGCGCGCTGATCGGCGAACGCATGGCGGAGCTCCTGCGCCCGAAAGCCTGAACACCCGCTCCCCCACCGACCTCACTATCCCTTTTCATTCAACACCCCATCGACGGAAGACTCTCATGCAAACACAACTGCTCATCGACAACCAGAAGCGTGCCGCCCACGGAAACGCCATCTTCGAGCGCCGGCATCCGACCAGCGGCGACATCGTCACCCGCGCTGCCGCGGGCGACGTGGCCGATGCCATTGCGGCCGCGGAATCGGCCAGCATCGCGTTTCAATCGTGGCGGCACAGCTCGCCGTCGGAGCGACGCCGCATCTTGCTGAAGGCGGCCGACGCGCTGGAAGCGCGGATGCCGGATTTCATCGAAGCCATGGCGGCCGAAGTCGGCGCCGCTGCACTCTGGGCAGGATTCAACGTCGTCCTGGCTGCAACCGCATTTCGCGAGGCCGCATCGATGACCACGCAGATCCAGGGCGAGACCATCCCGACCGACAAGCCCGGCGCGTTGTCGATGACCGTGCGCCAGCCCGTGGGCGTGATCCTGAGCATCGTGCCGTGGAACGGTCCGGTGGTGCTGGCCGCCCGGGCCATCGCCTACCCGCTGATGTGCGGCAACACCGTGGTGTTCCGGGCATCCGAAGCCAGCCCGCGCACTCACATGCTGGTGGCAGAGGCGCTGGTCGATGCAGGGCTCCCGCCTGGCGTGCTCAACTTCCTGACCAATGCGCCCCAGGACGCACCGGAGGTGATCGATGCGCTGATTGCCCACAAGGCTGTGCGACGCGTGAACTTCACCGGCTCGACGCGTGTCGGCCGCATCATTGCGCAAAAGGCCGCCGTGCATCTGAAGCGCTGCCTGCTGGAACTCGGCGGGAAGTCGCCGCTGGTGATCCTGAAGGACGCGAACATCGACGATGCGGTGAACGCGGCCGTGTTCGGATCGTTCCTCTACCAAGGCCAGATTTGCATGTCCACCGAACGGATCGTCGTCGATGAATCGATTGCCGATGAATTTGTCGCGAAGTTCGCCGCACGCGCGAAGGAACTGCCGGCGGGCGACCCGATGAAGAACCCGCAATGCGTGATCGGCCCCATGGTGTCCAAGGACTCCGGCCCGCGACTCAATTCGCTGCTCGAAGACGCCATCGCCAAAGGCGCAAAGCTGGCGTGCGGCGGCCGTGCCGAAGGCGCGTCGATGCCGGCAACCATCGTCGATCACGTCACCCGCGACATGAAGATCTACGACGAGGAAACCTTCGGGCCGGTCACGACCATCGTTCGCGTCAACGGCGACCAGGAGGCCGCGACCGTGGCCAACGACACGGCCTACGGACTCTCCGCGGCCGTCTTCTGCAAGGACGTCATGCGTGCCCTGAATGTTGCGATGCAGATCGACACCGGGGCGTGCCACGTGAACGGCGCGACGGTTCAGAACGAAGCACAGGCGCCCTACGGCGGAACCAAGCACAGCGGCTATGGCCGCTTCGACGGACGCGCGGTCATCGATGAATTCACCGAGCTGAAGTGGATCACCATCGAGCCATCCGGACAGCAGTATCCGATCTGAGGTTCATGCAAGGCACGATGGGTGCTCCTGGCCGTCATTGCTGACCACCGGCCTGCTCAAGCCACCTGTTTCGCGGGTCGTCGAACTCCCCATTCGATGGCCACGAGCAGGAGGCAGAGCAGGCCCAGCGCGGAGATGCCCCAGAAATAGTCCGTCGTCGCCATGAAGGTCGATTGCACAGCCACCTGCTGCTGCAGGTAGCCCAGCGCGCGTTGCGCCGCAAGAAGCGGTGCATCCGTGGCGGCAAAGTGGGTGGTGAGCTGCGCAAGCATTTCATTCACCCCGGGCCGCCCTCGCACGATGTCCTGAGCAAACTGGTCGTAGTGCCAGGCGGTGCGCCACTGCGTCACCAGCGTGGCCAGCGCAATGCCTGCGGCCGTGCCGAACTGACCCAACATGTTCTTGACCTGGTTGGCAGTCGAAAAGACAGCCTCGTCGTGCTGAACGTTGCGGTAGGTCTGCACCGCCGTCGTCGCGAGCACGAGGATCACGAACATGCCATGCAACATGAGGACCGGTGCGATGTGCAGCCATGGGTGCACCTGCGGTGTCAGACGCGCCAGCAATGTGCCGTAGAGCGCGAGGCACGTGAAACCCAGTGCATAGAAGGGCGTCGACAGCGCATGGCGCTTCATCAGGCGAGCCATGAAGAACCAGGTAACGACACCTGTTGCAGCTCCCGTGGCGAGCAGCGACCCCACGGTCTGCAGCGGCAGGCCCAGGCCCTGCCTGATGAGAAGCGGAACGACATAGTTATCGCCGGCCATGACCATGTACGCGACGGTGAACGCCACGACTCCCAGCAGGTAGCGACCGTGACCCAGCCGCGCAAGTTGAAGCGGCGCCCGGTGCCGCCGCCGCTCCCTGAATGCGTAGAGCGCGAGCAGGGCGATGGCCAGCAGGATCCATGCAAGGATCGTCGAGCGATCGGGGAACCAGTCATAGCTGGACCGCTGCAGCGCGTGAAGCAGCGCGAAGGTACCGAGCATCAGAAGAAGCAGGCCAGTCGGATGTGCTTCGGAGCGGAGTTCGGCCGGCGCCGACTCCTCGGGCAGCACCACGGTAGCGAGAGCGGCCATCACCACCGCCGGCACGCCCAGTATCCAGAACGCATACCGCCATGACCCGTGATCGAGCGCCATGACGGCAACCAGGGGCCCAAGCACACTGCCCGCAACAAGACCGTAGGCGAAAAACCTCACGCCGTCGAAGCGCCGCGCAGACGGGGGGATGTGATTAACGATGACTCTTGCCACCGTCACGAACGTCGCGCCGCCTGCAGCCATCAACACCCGCCCGACGACGAACTGCACCATGGAGCGGCCGGTCGAGCTGACCAGCAGACCCGCGACGAAGATCGCAATAGAGACCTGCGTGAACAGCCGCCAGCCCAGGCGCTCGACAAGCCAACGCTGCTTGTAGATCGCACCGACAGCCACCAGCGCATACATGGTTGCGGCAAGACTGAACTCCTCGGGACTCGCGCCCAGATCCCCGATGATCGCGGCGGCGTTGATCGCCACGATGGTGCTTTGAAGGAAGTCCGTCGTTGTGAGACAGAAGACCAGCATGAGCAGCAGGGCATGGCGCGAGAGAAGCCCCTGGGCGCCTCGAATGGTGGAACTCGTCGATTGCTTCATCGCTGGGAGAGCGCCGCATGGTTGGCAGCGCGTAAAATACAAATTTATTTACTGAACAGTACAGCAAACAAATAAACAGGATTCGGCATGAGCAGCATTTCCCCACCCACGACACGGTTGTCTGCGCGGCCGAGAGGCCGACCGCGCGACCCCGCCCGCCTTGACCGGATGCTCTCTGCCGCCCGTGAGCAGTTCGCCCAACTCGGGCTCGAAGGCTCCAGCATGGACGGCATTGCCGAAGCGTCGGGAGTCTCGAAAGTCACTCTCTACAAGTACTTTCCGTCCAAGGAGGCCCTGTTCAACGCGACCGTGAACGAGCCGGTGCGCCAGGCGCTGGACCTGGACATCGCGTCGCTGGATCCGGGCAATCCGCGAGAAGCACTGCTTCGCGTTGCACAGAGCTATCTGGGTCTGATCACGGATGCGGCAGTGATCCAACACGTCCGGATGCTCAATGCGTCCGGAGCCCGCAATGTCGACCTCTCGACCAGCTTCCTAGAGAGCGGTCCGGAGGCAGTGATCACGACACTCATCAAATACCTGAGGGCCTGTGATCGCGTTCGCAGCCTCAGAATTGCTCATGCACAGGATGCGGCCGAACAGTTCGCCGCGATGGTTCGCGGAAACGAGCAGCTTCGACTGATTCTTGGCCTGCAGTGCCGACGAACAGGCGCACAGACAAGGCGCTACTGCGCGGCTTGTGTCGAAGTTTTCCTGAAGGGTTACGCAGCCTGATGAATGCTGCACGGAGATGCCGATGAAACCGATGATGAAAGCCGTGGTTCTGGATGCCCCGGGCCCTCCCGAGGCGCTTCGCATTCGCCAATTGCCGGTGCCGGTTCCTCGGCGAGGCGAGGTGCTGATTCGCGTTCGCGCTTTCGGCATCAACCGGTCGGAGTTGCACACCAGGCTGGGCCTCGCCGAGGGCGTTACTTTTCCGCGCGTACTGGGTATCGAAGCCTGCGGCGTAGTCGAAGCCTGCCCCGGCGGGGAGCTTCAATCAGGTCAACAGGTGGCGGCAATGATGGGGAACATGGGACGCACGTACGACGGCGGCTACGCGGAGTACACCTGCGTGCCGGTAAGCCAGGCGATTGCCTTCCGGAGCGATCTTCCGTGGAGCACGTTGGGGGCCATACCGGAGATGCTTCAGACCGCTTATGGCTCTTTGACGGCCGCACTGGATGTGCAACCTGGCCAGTCCATCCTGATCAGGGGTGGCACATCCTCGGTGGGACTGGCCGCCGCCGTACTGGCAAAGCAACGCGGCATGACCGTGTATGCGACAACACGCAATACAGCCAAACGACAGGTCCTGGTGGACGCTGGCGTCGACCACGTACTCATCGACGACGGCGATGTCGCATCGCAGGTTCTCGCGCATAGCGAGGGCGTGGACACCGCACTCGAGTTGGTAGGCACGCCCACCTTGCCGGACACCCTGCGGGCGACCCGCAACCGGGGCACCGTCTGCTTCACGGGAATGCTCTCCAACGAATGGACCGTGAGGGACTTCTACCCCATCGCGTACCTGCCGCGCTGCATTCGGCTTTGCGCATATTCTGGGGATGCGAGCGACCTGCCGGCGCCTGTGCTGCAGGACTTCCTGGACCGGGTTCGCGCCGGAACAGCAAAGGTCCCCATTGACCAGATCCACAGCCTCGACGAGATCGTGGAGGTTCATCGAAGGATGGAGAACAACGAGGCAAGCGGCAAGATGGTGGTAATCACGTAGCTGTCTCGAATGCAAGCCATGACGAAGCGAAATCAATATTCGCCAAATCTATGCGCTGTATTCACTACATACTATTGGCTTATGTCTCCAGTGGCGCAATGATTGCGCCACCCGCACCCACGAACAGGCGCCGTCCAGCGAGCAGCCTATAACGGAGACAAAAAAATGCATCGGTTCCATCCCTCTTAGGGCCTCGGCGCCTGCCGCTCGAGCGCCAACGCACGCTGACTCGCAGACCGAGCGAGCAGCTTCGACGCAACGCCTTGACGCGCTTCCCGTGACGCTCGAAGTCCGAACTTCGAGCTTCCCTGGGCCAACACGAGTTTCACTGAACACCTCTGGCGCATCTCGCAAGTGATGCGCGCGGATCGCGCTCGGCCCGGTTTCGCGCGACCGCATCTGCCTTCGCCTTCTGCGAGACGGCGTTCCACCTTTCCTGCATACCTCACGCAACCCAGGACCTGGCTTCGCCAGAACGACCATGACGACACCGAACACTTCTTTTCGCCGCACGGCCCTGACACTCGCCGCACTGACCTGCGCGGGCATCGGTCATCTCGCGAGCGCAGCCACGATCGGCATCATGGCACCGCTTTCCGGACCCATTGCAGTCGTGGGTCAGGACCAGGTCGATGGCTTCATGCTGGCCGTCGAACAACTGGGCGGAAAGCTCGGCGGCCAGGCAGCCACCGTGCTGAAAGAGGACGACCAGCTGAAGCCGGAAATCGGCGGCCAGATCGTGCGCAAGTTCATCGACAAGGACAAGGTCGACGCCATCGTTGGCCTGAGCTTCTCGAACGTCATGATGGCAAGCCTGCCGCGCATTGCCGAGTCCGGCACCGTGGCCATCGCGACCAATGCAGGACCGTCGCCAGTCGCTGGCGCCGGCTGCAAGGCGAATGTCTTCTCGACGGCTTGGCAGAACGACGGTGCAGCCGAAGCGATGGGCAAGTTCGCGCAGGACCGCGGCGTGAAGAAGGTCTACCTGATGGCGCCGAACTACCAGGCCGGCAAGGACATGCTGAGCGGCTTCAAGCGCTACTTCAAGGGGCAGATCGTCGAAGAGGTCTACACGCAGGTGAACCAGCCGGACTACTCCGCCGAACTCGCCCAACTCCAGGCGGCCAAGCCTGATGCCGCTTTCGTGTTCTATCCGGGCGGCATGGGGGTCAACTTCATCAAGCAGATGGCGCAGGCCGGACTGATGACGAAGGTTCCGCTGTACTCGGTCTTCACGGTGGACGGCACGACATTGCCCGCCTTGCGCGATGCGGCCGTCGGCAGCATCAGCGGCGCGATGTGGGACGCCGCGCTGGACACGCCGGAGAGCAAAAAGTTCGTCGCCGCCTTTGAAGCCAAGTACAAGCGCACGCCAAGCGAATACGCAGCCACCGCGTACGACGCGGCCAACCTGTTGAACATCGCGCTCGGCAAAGTCAAGCCAGGTGACAGCAAGGCGCTGGCTGCCGCAGTCCGAGCCGCCGGCGACGAGTTGAAATCGGTGCGCGGCCCTTTCGCATTCAACAACAACAACATGCCGGTGCAGAACTACTACGCCTTCGAGACCGTGAAGGACGGCGGGCGCATCACCGGCAAGTTGCTTGCAACGCCACTGACGAAGCACGTCGACGCGTATCACACGCAGTGCGCACAGAAGTGATCTCATGAGCAGCACGCTCGTTCTCGCACAGCTTCTCAACGGGCTCCAGTACGGGGTCCTGTTATTCCTGCTGGCCGCCGGCCTGACACTGGTCTTCGGCATCATGAGCTTCGTCAACCTGGCGCATGGATCGCTCTACATGATGGGCGCGTACTTCGCGGCCACCGCCTTCCAGTACACCGGCTCGTTCGGTCTTGCCGTTGCAGCGGCCATGGGCGGCGCGCTGCTGCTGGGCCTGGTGCTCGAGCTCGCGGTCGTGGCGCGGCTCTATCGCCGCGACCACCTCGACCATGTGCTGGCCACGTTCGGACTTGTGCTCTTCTTCAACGAGCTGGTGCGCATCGTCTGGGGTTCGCAACCGGTCTTCCTGCAGGTGCCCGACTTCCTGAGCGGCGCCATCGACATCGGCGGGTTCAGCTATCCCTCCTATCGGTTCGCGATCATCCTGGTCGGACTCGCGGTCGCGGTGGGTTCCTGGATGCTGATCAACAAGACAAGAGTGGGCATGCTAATCCGCGCAGGTGCCGTCAATCCGGCAATGGTTGCGGCCCTGGGCGTGAACATACGGTTGCTCAACGCCATGCTGTTTGCCGTTGGCGCCATGCTGGCAGGACTGGCCGGCGCGATGGCCGGGCCGATTCTTTCGGTCCAGTCGGGCATGGGCGAATCTGTCCTGATCACCACGCTCGTGGTCATCGTCATCGGGGGTATCGGCTCGGTGACGGGGGCCTTCTATGCCGCCTTGATCGTGGGCATCGTCGACACGATGGGCCGGGTGTTCCTGCCGCTGATCCTCAGGCAGATGACGGAGCGCTCCTTTGCCGACGCGGCCGGTCCCGCGTTGGCCTCGATGCTGGTCTACCTGCTGATGGCGGTGGTTCTGGCCTGGCGGCCCCAAGGGCTCTTTCCGGCCAACAGGTGATCCCATGAAATTACTCCTCTCACGCCCCAGTGTCTGGGTGCCGCTGCTTGTCCTGCTGCTCCTTGCAAGCGTTCCCCTGGTCGCGCAAGCGACCGGCGAGACCTTCTACATCGCCTTCTTCGCACGCATCATCATCTATGCCATTGCCGCCTGCGCGCTCAACATCGCACTGGGCTACGGTGGGCTGGTGAGCTTCGGTCACTCGCTGTTCCTGGGGCTGGGAAGCTATGCGGTGGGCCTTGCGGCGTTTCACGGCATCGGCAGCGGCTGGGTCCATCTGCTCGTGTGCCTGGTCGCGTGTGGCCTCGTGGGGCTTGTCACAGGCGCGATCAGCCTTCGCACAAGTGGCATCGCCTTCATCATGATCACGCTGGCCTTCGCCCAGATGGGCTATTTTCTCTTTGTGAGCCTGAAGGCTTATGGCGGGGATGACGGGCTGTCGATCGCGATGGGCAGCCGCTTCGGGCCGTTCGATCTTTCTTCGGCCACCAACGTCTACATCGCCGCATTCGTTGTTCTCGTCTTGTCGCTTTGGTGGTTAGCGCGCCTTCGCGTAGCGCCGTTCGGCATGGTGATTCGCGGCGCCAGGCAGAACCTGCGGCGCGTGAATGCGGCAGGCATTCCGGCCAGGCGTTACCAGTTGCTGGCCTACGTTATCTCTGGCATGTTGTGCGGCGTCGCGGGCCTGTTGCTGGCCAACCTCAATGCGTTCGCATCGCCCAGCACGCTTGCCTGGTCGGTGTCCGGCGAGCTGATCGTGATCGTGGTGATCGGCGGGCTCGGGTCGATCTTCGGGCCACTCCTGGGGGCCCTGGTCTTCCTCGGCCTGGAAGAAGCGCTGAAAGGCGTGACGGAACACTGGATGGTGATCTTCGGCCCACTGATCGTGCTGGTCGCCCTGCTGGGCAAGCGCGGCATCGTCGGCCTGCTCGAACACTTCGACGCGCGCACACCGGTCAACGCATCGACGACCGCGCCCATTGCAGAACACGCAGCCATCGATGCGACATCGACAGCCAGGAAGACGACATGACCTCAACCGTTCTTCGCACTGATTCGCTGACCAAGCGCTATGGCGCGCTGCTCGTCACCGATGCCGTATCGCTGGACATCGGTGAAGGCGAACTGCACGCGATCATCGGACCCAATGGCGCCGGCAAGACGACGCTGATCAACCAGCTCTCCGGTGAGCTCGCATCAGACTCCGGCGCCGTATGGTTCAACGGCGTCGACGTATCCCGCCTGCCCATCCAGGAAAGGGCGCAACGCGGCCTGCTGCGCTCCTACCAGATCACTTCGGTGTTCGAAGACTTCACCGTGATCGAGAACGCCACGTTTGCTGCCCTTGCCTCCAAGCGACATGCATTCCAGTTCTGGCGCCCGATGGCCGCCGATCCTCGAGCTCTGCGTTCGGCCGAAGAGGCCCTTGCAGCGACCGGCCTCGGGAGCCGCCATCATGTGGCCGCTGGCGATCTGGGGTACGGCGAGAAGCGGCAGCTCGAACTCGCCATGAGCCTGGCCGCAGGTCCGAAGTTTCTGCTGCTCGACGAGCCGATGGCCGGCATGAGCGTGCAGGAGTCCAGCAGCGTGATCGCGCTGCTTCAGCGGCTCAAGCGTCAGTACACCATTCTTCTGGTGGAGCACGACATGGACGCGGTATTCGCATTGGCCGATCGCATCAGCGTCCTGGTCTACGGCAGGATCCTGTTCACCGGGACCCCCGACGAGATCCGCAACCACCCTGAGGTACGGGCTGTGTATCTGGGCGAAGAAGAGGCCGAAGCATGAGCACATTTCTGTCTGTCAAAGGCGTGAAGGCTTCCTACGGCCACGCGCAGGCGCTGTTCGACATTTCCTTCGACGTCGGTACCGGAGAAGTCGTCACGCTGCTCGGGCGCAACGGCATGGGTCGGTCCACCACGGTGAAATGCCTCTTCGGCATGTTGCCTGTGACTGGCGGGAACATTTGGGTCGACGGCACCCGGGTAGATCGATTGCCTTCGCACCGCATTGCCCGGCATGGACTTGCGCTGGTACCCGAGGGGCGCCAGATTTTCTCCAACCTCACGGTGGAAGAAAACCTCGTCGCCACGGCGCGTGCCAGTAAAAAGGAAGTCATCCGTCAATGGGACCTGGACCGCGTTTACGCCTTCTTTCCCCGGCTCAAGGAAAGGCGCGGCAACCTTGGAACGCAACTTTCCGGTGGCGAGCAGCAGATGCTGGCCATCGGCCGGGCGTTGATGACGAATCCTCGCCTGCTGGTGCTCGATGAAGCCACTGAGGGCCTGGCCCCCCTGATCCGCAACGAGATCTGGCGCGCGCTCACGGAACTCAAACAGGACGGCCTGTCCCAGATCGTCATCGACAAGAACGTCAAGTCGCTGTTGAACCTCGCCGACCGTCACTTCGTGATCGAGAAGGGACGCGTCGTATGGAGCGGGAGCTCCACCGAACTGCGCGGGCAACCTGAGATCGTTCATCAATACATGGGGGTTTAGTGCGATGGCGGCGAAGCGGCCGCCGCGCATCCGAGACCTCCGAAGAAGTCCCTTCCCGATATCCAACACCATGAAGCTCTACAACTTTTTCCGAAGCGGCACCTCACACCGCCTGCGCATCGCACTGAATCTCAAAGGTCTGAGCTATGAACAGATCGCGGTCGACTTGCGCAAAGAGGAGCATCTCGGCGAAGCCTACACGACCATCAACCCCCAGCAGTTGGTGCCGACACTGGACATCGGTGACACCCTGCTCACCCAATCGCCAGCGATCATCGAGTGGCTGGAGGAACGCTATCCAGACGTTCCTCTTCTTCCCTCGGGGTTGCTCGAACGCGCACATGTCAGGGCGCTGGCCGCAATCATCGGATGCGACGTTCATCCGATCAACAACCGTCGGATTCTGGAGACACTGCGCCATCGCTTCGGCGCTGACGAAGCAGCGATCAATCAGTGGTGCGGCACCTGGATCGCCAGCGGGTTCGACGCATTCGATGCATTGATTGCAGCCAAAGGGTCCCGCGGCGGCTTCTCGTTCGGCGACCGTCCGACGCTTGCCGATGCCTATCTTGTCCCTCAGATCGAAAGCGCTCGCAGGTTCAAGGTCGAGCTCGGTCGTTGGCCCAGGCTGCAGGCCATCGATGCTGCCTGTTCAAGCCTGGAGGCGTTCAAGCGCGCAGAACCGTCGGCGCAGCCCGACGCCGCTTGAGTGGTGCAGAGCGAGGCGGACCGCAAGCACGATGCCCGCTCCACCTCAGCGCGCCAGGAAGGCCTGCAGATCGCTGGTGAACTTGACGGGGTTCTTGAACATCAGGAAGTGATCGCCTTGCTCGGCTGACGTGTAGCTGTAGAGCGTAGCGTTCGGGATCACCGACTTCGCCCAGCGCTGGCTGGGCAGGTTGTTGCTTTCGTCGCCCGAGAAGATGGCAACGGGTATGTCGATCTTGTGGCGGACAACGTCGCGCCAGTCGCTCACCGTGTGATTGAACAGCACCCGTCCCATCGCCTGTGGATCGCTCTTGATGACTGCGCTGGCAAGGCCCTCGGAGTTCGCAAAGTAGGGCGAGTCGAACGACTGTGCGCGCTCGAACGGTTTCATGTCCGTGATGAGCTTGTTGACCGGGCCACCCGCAGTCAAGGCGGCCACCATCCGCTCTGCCGAACTGGTGCTCCCACCCGCTTCGGAACGCTCTTTTTCCGACCAATCGCTGTGCGAGTAGATGGAGATGGGTTCGTCCACGAAGACCGCCTTGTGCATTGCGCTGGTACCGAACAGATCGATGTAGCTCCACAGGACTGCCGCTCCCATCGAGTGACCCACGTAGTCGGCCGACTTCACGCCGAGGTGGTCGCCGAACTCCTTCAGATCCATCGAATAGCGTGCGATCCGGTTGCCATAGTCGACGTGCTGCGACAACCCCTGGTTGCGCGGGTCCAGCACGTAGACACGGTAGTGCTTGGCCAACAGATACATGACGTTGATGTACTGGGCACCATTGGCCGACCATCCGGGCACAAGGATCAACGGCTTGCCCTGCCCTGCCTCCCAGTAGGCCAGCTTGACCCCGTCGTTGGTGACGAAATGGTTAACTTGAAGGCCCTTGAAATCGGACAGCCTGGCCGGCATGCCTTCGACGCGATGGGGAAACACGAAGTCTCGGCCCAAGACCTCCAGCGCGGGTTCGGCTCTGACCTGGATGGAAAGCAAGCCGCACACCGCGGCAAGCGCGAGGCCTGCGATCGTCTTTTGCATGTTCTTCCTCCGCGAATCAGCCGGCGCTTTCTTCCGACGCTTTCCCGAAAAGCTTGCCTGCACCGGCCCAGTCGGACGCCTTGACGTCTTCGAAGATCACATAGATGTAGTTCGGGTCCGTCCCGGTATTGCGGACGATGCTCTGCGTGATCTCCGATGCGACCTTTTCCTTTTGCGCATGGTCCTTGCCTTCAAACCAACTCACACGAACGACGGGCATAAAGTGCTCCTTGAAACGGTTGAAGCCGACACTAAAGCGCCCTTGATGGACGTGGTGCTCCGGCTGTGGAATACCAATGCTAATGAAGAACTGAAGTCCATAATTAGCCATTCCTTCCACTCTGTGTAGCCTCTGGAGATACACCCATGCAACGCGACCCCCTGTCTGGCGTGTCCGTTTTCGTGGCGACCGCACGATCGAGCACATTCACGGAAGCCGCCGAGCGGCTGAGCCTGACGAAGTCGGCGGTGGGCAAGACCATTGCCCGCCTGGAAGACAGGCTCGGCTTCAAACTGTTCCATCGAACCACCCGCCTGACTAAGCTGACGGCCGACGGCGAGGCCTATCTCGCCGCCTGCACTTCGGCCATCGATGAGATCACTGCGGCACAGGCGGCCCTTTCATCCGACAACCAGATCCTCAGCGGACGGCTGCATATCGACATGCCCGTCGCGTTCGGTCGACGGGTCCTCTTGCCCGCACTCATCGAGATCACGCGGCCCCACCCGGATCTGAGCCTGACGCTCACGTTCTCGGACGCCACCAGCGACCTGCTGCAGGACGGAGTCGATCTGGCAATCCGCTTTGGGGCCCTCCCGGACAGTGCCGAGCTCATTGCACGCCATCTCGTGACACAAGAACGCGTGATCTGTGCTTCGCCGGCGTATCTGCAGGCACGCGGTGAGCCTCGAACCCTGGCGGACGTCCGGGCGCATCGCTGCATCGTGGGTTCACGGAAAGGTCCACCCCTCGTCTGGTTCGTGCACGACGATGGAACGCAAAAGCGCTTCACTCCGCCTGCGACACACCGGCTGAGCGATGGAGAGGCCATGGTGGATGCCGCCATCGGTGGCCTCGGGATCGTCCAGCTGCCCCACTCGCTGGTGCGCGAGCCATTGAGCGCCGGCCTCCTGAGACCTGTATTGCAGGCTTACTCGGGCGTCGGCGTGGAGGTTCACGCCGTGTGGCCGCGACAGGCACATCTGAACCCTCGTGTGCGCTACGTGATCGATCAACTTCTGGCCTATGCGACCAAAGGTCGGCTGGGTTGACGCCCAAACGGGGCCCTCTTAATCAATTCTTAATTTCGCTAAAGAGTTATTAAAGCCCGTCGTTCAGCATCTGCTCCAGCACGCGAAGACATGTCGTCGTCCGCATGCCTTTCAGACCGGAGACCCCATGCTGAACTGCGCAATGAAGCGCCACCCGATGCGCAGCGCGAAGCCGGGATTCACAGCATCCCTCCTGATTCCACTGCTTGCCGCACTGGCTGGCTGTTCAACGCAGCCGCCGTATGCAGCCGACGCCATCTCAGCGCCGGCAGCCTGGTCTGCGATGCAGCAGGAAGGCCTCTCCACAGCCACGGCGAACACCCAGTGGTGGCGCCAACTGCACGACCCCACCATCGACGCGCTGACCGGCGCAGCACTGGCCGACAGCCCCACCCTTGCTCAAGCCATGTCACGCGTGGATGAAGCCAAGGCTCAGTTGGGCGTTTCCAGCGCACAGCGCTTGCCGACCTTGGGCGTCAACGCCGACAGCACGCGCGGGCGCAGCCTGAACACCAATAGCAGCGATGGAAGCACACGCACGACCACTGCGACCTCCGTCGGCATCGGCCCCAGTTGGGAGCTGGACCTCTTCGGCCGCATCCGCAACTCGGTGGACGCCAGCGAACGCAAGCTCGACGCCCGGGATGCCGATGCCCGCGCAGCCCACCTTTCGCTGACTTCGCAGATCGCAAGCCAGGTGCTCGCGCTACGAGCCTGCGAGTTCTCCAGCATGGTCCTGGCAGAAGACATCGATTCGCGCGAGAAAACGCTTCAACTTACCCGTCGTCGCGTTGCCATCGGATTCGTCGCGCCCGTCGATGAAGCGCGCGCAGTCAGCGAACTGGCCACTGCGCGCACCAGCCTTGCCGCTCGACGGCAGGAATGTGCCCGCAGTGCCAACGCGCTGGTGGCGCTGAGTGGACAGCCACTCGACGCCGTCCGCGCGCTGGTTTCTGTCCCATTGTCAGCGTCGCTTCCCTCGGAAATCGGCAGAGACACTCGATTTGGGATCGACTCGGTGATGCCAGTCGCACCGCGCGCGCGGTTGTCTTTGCCTGCCGAGGTGCTTGCGGCACACCCGAGCGTGGTGAGTGCCGAGCGCGAAGTCGCCGCTGCCTGGGCGGAGATTGGCGTAGCACGGGCAGAACGCCTTCCGCGGCTGGACCTTTCCGCGGCATTGAGCGGCCAATGGCTTCGCGCAGCCGGCACCACGCTCGACTACACAGCCTGGTCAGCAGGTCCCGCGCTCGTGGGCAGTTTGTTCGACGGCGGACGCGGCGCGGCCAACGTGGCAGCGACAGAGGCCCGCTACCGCGGTGCGGTAGCTGCCTTGCGCATCGCCGTGCGCTCCGCGGCTCAGGAAACCGAAGACGCCTTGGCGGCGGTCGCCTCGTCCGATGAACGCCGCCTCACCACCCATGAGGCGGTGGTCGCCGCCCGGCTGGTTCTCGAAGCCACGGAAGCGCGCTGGCGCGCTGGCGCCGTGAGCCTCTTCGAGCTCGAGGACGCACGACGCCAGTTCGCGGCAGCGCAGGACAGCGCGATCGCCGCCGCACAGGACAGCGGCCAAGCCTGGATCAGCCTCGTGCGAGCTTCTGGCAATGCCGCTACCACCGAACCCCCTCTCTCTTCATGAACTCGAACGAGTCCGACAAAACCGAACCGGCCATGCTCCAGTCCGCAAAGCATGCCGTCCGCCCTGCTTTGCGTTCGGGTCGACGCCTTGCGTGGGTCCTTGCCACATCGACGATCATCGTGCTGTCCATCGCATTTGCCGTGTGGAACCTTCGGGGCCGCCATTCGCCGCTCCCCGCGGCACCGATCGCCTCTGCGTTGACGGTAACGGAAGTCATCGCGCGCACAACGGAATGGCCCACCACGCTGGATACCACCGGCGCGATTGCGCCATGGCAAGAAGCTGTCGTCGGCTCCCAGACCTCAGGGCTGCGGATTACAGAACTGCATGTCGGCGTGGGCGACGTCGTACGACGCGGCCAGTTCCTCGCGCGCTTCGACGCCGCCATGCTGCGCGCAGATGAAGCGCAACTTCTCGCCAGCCTTGCGCAGTCCGAAAGTCTCGCGGCGCAGGCCGATGCGAACCGCGAACGCGCCCTTCAACTCAAGGGCAGCGGAGGCATCAGCGAGCAGGAGATCCTTCAGTACGTCACGCAAGCCGCGACTGCGCGAGCGCAGGTCGATTCGGCTCGCGCGCAATTGAACTCCAAACGACTGCAGCTGCGCCACGCAGACGTCATCGCCCCTGACGATGGCGAAATCAGCGCGCGCTCGGCCACCCTGGGGGCGGTGACAAGCAGCGGACAGGAGCTCTTCCGGCTGGTGCGGCAAAGCAGGCTCGAATGGCGCGGCGAGCTCACGGCCAGGCAGATCGCAGCCGTGACCCTGGGGCAGTCGATTTCGCTCGCGCTGCCCGACGGCGGCACCGCCCAGGCGCGCATTCGTCAGATCGCGCCCTTGCTCGACGAGCGTTCGCGACTCGGCGTCGTGTATGCGGACATTGCCCCTGGCAGCACCGCACGCGGCGGCATGTACGCCAGCGGCCACATCGCACTGGCGCCGAGCGTCGCGTTGGTGGTGCCAGCTTCGAGCGTGGTGATCCGCGACGGTCGCAGTTTCGTTTTCAGATTGATTGGAGCCGAGGCCACGCGCCAGGTGCGTGCGCAGGCTGTGACGACCGGACGTCGACGTGGCACGGAAATCGAAATTCTGCAAAACCTCGCGCAAGGCGATCTCGTTGTTGCACAGGGCGCCGGCCTCCTCAACGATGGCGATACCGTGCGCGTCGCCAGTCCATCAGTCACCGCACCGTTGGCGGCGCTGACATCGCGAAAGGGTTGAGCGATGAACTTCGCCACCTGGACCTTGCGCAATCCGATTCCTGCCATCCTGTTGTTCGCCCTGCTGACATTTGCGGGTGTGCGCGGTTTTCAGCAACTCCCGATCCAGGCTCTTCCAGACCTGGACCTGCCAACCGTGAACATCGTGCTCTCGCAACCCGGTGCGGCTCCCGCCCAGCTCGAAACCGAGGTCGCTCGCACGGTAGAGAATTCGCTCGCCACCATCACCGGACTCAAGCACACACGCACGTCGATCACCGACGGCAGTGTGCAAATCCGTGTGGAATTTTCGCTGGAGAAGAAGCTTTCGGACGCCCTGATCGATACGAAAGATGCAGTCGATCGCGCGCGCTCAAACCTGCCGACGGACCTGCTTCAACCGACCATCAGCGCAGTCACCGAACGGGGTAGCCCGATCCTTACTTACGCCATCGCATCCGATCGAATGAACGAGGAAGCTCTTTCGTGGTTCGTCGATGACACAGTCGGCAAGGCGCTGCTCGCGGTACACGGTGTCGGACGTGTTGACCGGCTGGGTGGCGTCCAGCGCGAAGTCCGCGTCGAAGTGAACACCACGCAGATGAATGCGCTTGGCGTGACGACAACGGACGTCTCGCGGGCATTGCGGAGCACCCAGCAGGAATCGTCCGGTGGGCGCGGCCAGATCGGCCTCTCCGAGCAATCGGTAAGAACGGTTGCGACGGTGCGACAGGCCGCCGAACTGGCGGACATGCCAGTGGCTCTGGTCGATGGCCGCGAGGTGCGGCTCGACCAAGTGGCATCGGTGCTCGATACGAACGCCGAACGCAACCAGGCAGCACTGCTGGACGGCAAGGCCGTCGTCGGGTTCAGCGTCTATCGCGCCAAAGGATTCGATGAGACACGGATCGCACAGGGCGTCACCGAAGCACTCGAGCGCATGCAGGCCACCGACGCGTCTCTGGTCGTCACGCCGGTATCCGGGAGTGTGGAATACACCCGCGAACAGTTCCGCGGCTCGATGCAGATGCTGTACGAAGGAGCAATCCTTGCGGTGCTGGTCGTCTGGTGGTTCCTGCGCGACTGGCGTGCCACGCTGGTGGCAGCCTCCGCCCTGCCACTGTCGATCTTGCCGGCGTTCGCGGTGATGTCCTGGCTCGGCTATTCGCTCAACACACTGACACTGCTTGCACTGGCGGTGATCGTCGGCATCCTGATCGACGATGCCATCGTCGAGATCGAGAACATCGAGCGCCACCGGCGCATGGGCAAGTCCGTACTGCAGGCCACGGGCGACGCGGTCAATGAGATCGCGTTGGCGGTGATCGCAACCACGATGACGCTGGTGGTGGTTTTTGTGCCCACCACATTGATGAGCGGCGTACCGGGACTCTTCTTTCAGCAGTTCGGCTGGACTGCGGTGATCGCAGTATTGGCGTCGCTTCTCGTGGCGCGCCTGCTCACACCCATCATGGCCTCATGGCTGCTGAAGCCGCATGCACCTTCGGAAAAGCTGGAGGCAGACGGCAAGCTCATGCGCTTCTACCTGGGCTCGGTGCGGTGGTGCCTGACGCACCGCGGGACAACGATGGCCGCCGCTAGCGTGTTCTTCTTGATCTCGATCGCGTTGATCCCGCTGATACCGTCAGGCCTGATTCCTGCATCGGACCGCGGCTTCACCACAGTCAACGTCGAGCTACCGCCGGGCAGTTCGCTGAGCGACACCGTGGAAGTGTCGGAGCGCGTGCGCGGCGCGCTGCACGACGTCCCGGGAATTCGCAGCGTATTTACCGCCGTGGGAGCCGCACAAATCGGTGGTGCGGGCCAGGCTTCCGATGTGCGCAAGAGCGCGCTGACCTTGGTGCTGCGAGCCCGCGAAGACCGCCCCTCGCAAATGGCGATCGAAAAGAGTGTGCGCAGGATACTCGCCACGGTACCGGGTGCACGCTTTGCCGTGGGGGGTGGCGGCTCCGGCGAACAGATGTCGTTGATTCTCACGAGTGACAACGCGCAGGCGCTGAAAGCAAGTGCGCAAGCGTTCGAGCGCGATTTACGCGGCGTGAGTCGACTCTCGAGTATTCGCACAACAGCCAGCCTTGAGCGCCCCGAAGTCATCGTGCGGCCTGACCTCAAACGTGCCGCCGAACGCGGAGTGAGCACGGCCACGATCGGCGAGACCATCCGAATTGCCACCAGTGGCGATTTCGATGCGCAGTTGGCCAAGCTCAACCTCGACAACCGCCAGGTCGACATCCGTGTGCGCGTGCCCGATACGACGCGACAGGACATCGAAGCGCTCTCGAACCTGCGGGTGCCTTCTCGCAACGGACTGGTGCCGCTTTCGAGCCTGGCCGAACTGGCCGTTGAAAGCGGCCCAGCGCAGATCGACCGTTACGACAGGCGTCGCTACGTCACCGTCAGCGCCGACCTCGGCGGCATGCCGCTGGGTGAGGCCCTGACAGCAGCCCGCGCGCTGCCGGCTGCACAACACATGCCGCCGAGCGTTTCATTGATCAATACGGGCGATGCCGAAGTGGCGGCCGAACTGGCCTCGGGCTTCGGCCTCGCGATCCTCACTGGCGTGCTGTGCATGTTCTGTGTGCTCGTGCTTCTTTTCAAGGACTTCCTGCAGCCCGTCACCATTCTTTCAGCGATTCCGCTTTCGCTGGGCGGAGCCTTCGTGGCGCTGCTTCTGGCGCGAAGTGAGTTGGATGTTCCGTCGATGATCGGACTGGTGATGCTCATGGGCATCGTCACCAAGAACTCGATCTTGCTGGTGGAACACACGGTCGTCGGCATGAGGGACCGCGGTCTTCCTCCCATGGACGCGTTGATCGATTCCTGCCACAAGCGTTCGAGGCCGATCGTGATGACCACGGTAGCGATGATCGCGGGCATGCTGCCCATCGCCCTCGGGTTGGGCTCGGACGCGAGCTTTCGTCAGCCAATGGCGATCGCGGTGATCGGTGGTCTCGTGACCTCGACACTGCTCAGCCTGCTCGTGGTCCCCGTGGTATTCACGTATGTCGACGGATTCGAGCGCTGGTTCAGGTTGCGCTTCGCGCAGTAGGCCACCACGAACCTTAAAAAGATCCTAATAATCCACCGTCATCATTCACGGTGTCCCACCTGGCCAGAAGAAGTTCCTCTCCATGCACCTGCTCCTCGTAGAAGACGACGACATGCTGGGTGAAGCCGTGTGCGATGGCGCGCGCCAGAGCGGCTGGTCCATCGATCGTGTCGGCAATGCATCCGCTGCCCGGATCGCGCTGATCGACCATGCCTATGCCGCCGTGCTGCTGGACCTGGGCCTGCCGGGTGGGGAGTCGGGGCTGACGGTATTGCGGTCGATGCGAAGCCGCTACGACCCGACACCGGTCCTGATTCTCACGGCGCGCGATCAGTTGAGCGAGCGCATCCACGGCCTCGACGCGGGCGCCGACGACTACCTCGTCAAGCCTTTCCAGTTCGACGAGTTGTGGGCGCGCGTTCGCTCGGTCATTCGCCGCAGCCAGGGTCGCGTGATACCCGTTTTCTCCCGTGGCGACGTCACGGTCGACCGCAGTCGCCGCGCGGTCACCAAGGCCGGCCTCGATGTGCCGCTGAGCGCGCACGAGTACCGCACCCTGCTCGCCTTGCTCGAACGCCCCGGCCACGTCGTCACGCGCGACCAGCTACACGACGTGGTCTACGGAACGGCCAGCGTCGTCGAAAGCAACACCATCGCAGTGTTCATTCATCAGTTGCGCCGCAAGCTCGGCGACGACCTGATCCGCACCGTTCACGGCCACGGCTACGTCGTCGACCCGTCTCCGTCGTGAATTCGAAATCGCTGTACGCGAGGATGATCCTGGTGCTGGGCGCGACCATCGCCCTATGCTGGATCGTGGCATTCGCGATGCTTTTTGCGTATCTCACGCACAACAAGACCAGCATCTGGGACGACAAGCTCAAGACCATCGCCACGCGCATCCTGCTGACAATTCCGGCTGGCAAGGACATGGTTGCGACAGGGCCGGGACTGCAACTGCGGGATCCCGCACTGGCAGAGAGCGAGCAGCTCGTCTTTCAAGTCTGGATCGACCGCAAACGATTGTCCGTTCGCACGCCCGGGGCACCTGGATCCCCGCTGCGGCCTGACTTCGAGGACGGCATTGCCACCACGGTGATCGAGGGAAGGCGATGGCGCGTCTATTCGGTCTCGGATTCCGAAGGCCGGATCTACGTGCAGGTCGGCAATCTCCACAGCGTGGTGGATGCCGAAATGCAGCACGAAGCATTGGTTGGCTTGGTACTCAGCTCGATTCTTTTGCTGATCGTAGGCACGTTGATGTGGTTCGTGGTCCGCAGCTCACTCAAGCCTGTGGTGGCGCTGGAAGCCGCAATGCGAAGCCGGCGCAAGTTCGACCTCACACCGCTGACCGCTTCCACGCTGCCGCGCGAGTTGCATCCGTTGATTGCTTCGTTCAATCATCTGTTGGAACAGGTCTCCGATTCGATCGAAGGCGAGCGCCGCTTCATCGGTGATGCCGCGCACGAGTTGCGCACACCCCTTTCCACTCTGCAGGCACAAGCCCAGATCGCGCTGCGTGCCACCACGTTGGTCGACAAAGACGTGGCGCTGACCAAACTGCTTCTGGTCGCGCAGAGAAGTACACGACTGTCCGAACAGCTGCTCGACCTGGCTCGACTGAATTCGAGCGCCAACGCCCCGCAGCACACGCTTGCCAACTTGAGTGATCTCACTCTGCTCGTGGCGCGGGATTTCAACACCTATGCCTTCCAGCAGGACCGTTCGATCCAACTCGATATTCGCAACAATTGCATCATTCTCTGCAATATCGACGAGATGGGCATCCTGCTGCGCAACCTGATCGACAACGCGCTGCGCTACACCGCGAAGGGAGGACGAATCCGTGTCAGTTGCGGGCATGAGCCTGGCGCCACACAGGAAGACAGGCAGGCGGCTGGACAACGGGTCTATCTGGAAGTGGCGGACGACGGTCCTGGCGTACCGCTGTCGGAACGCCAAGCGATCTTCGAACGCTTCTATCGAGTCGCAGGTACTTCCGTGCGCGGCAGCGGTATCGGGTTGTCGCTGGTGGCCGGGATTTCCCAGCTACACCATGCAACGATCGAGACCGGGGATGGATTGGAAAGGCGAGGTTTCTGCATACGGGTCGTTTTCCCCTCGGTAGAGGCGCCGTCTTAAGTGGCCGGACATTCAGGCCTGCCAAAGCAACGATCAAGGCCAGCGTGTTGCCGCAAATCCAGGCGTTGGGGCGATGCAGTCCTGTCTGCACGAAGCCATCCGGAGCTTGATTCCCTGATGGCCGTTGCACAGCTTCAGCACGTACCCCTGACCGCGCACCGTGTGGAGCAGCTTCAGATCAAACGGATCGTCCAATTTCTGACGCAGCCTGAGGATGCCAACCGTGACCATGTTGTCCCGCTCGCCGGTACTCGATCCCCATACGGCCTTGATCAGCTGTGCGCGTGACAGCACCTGGCCCCTGTGCGCCATCAGCGCATCCAGAAGCTCGAACAGCGTGGCACTGAGGCCGAGGTCCATACCTTGACGGAACGCCTTGCCGCGCGCGCGGTCGATGGCCAAGTCCGCCAATCGCAGCACGGCCGACTTCGGACCGTGATTGCCAGATGCAAGCGCCCAGGCGCGCGCCACCAGATCGGCGAGCGCACAGGGCTCGACCAGGTACTCGGTCGCACCCTGGGCCAGTCCTTCAAGGCGTTCGACCACCTGGTCTCGCTGGATCAATACCAGCAGCGGAGCACTGCTGCTACGCCGTACGGAACGTATCACCACATGAGCGGCTGCCGGTTGCACGGCGTCGACAAGAATCAATGCATACGGCTTGCCTGCGAAAAGCCACGCGCCTGCATCGGGGGAGTCGATCACGTCGACGGAAAAGCCACATCTTCCGAGCACGCCACCGAATCCATCGCACGTCCCGCCTCCGGATTTGAGGAGCAGGACATTCATGAGTAAGGCCCCCGTGCCGGTGTTGAAGCCGGCGCATCCAGAGTTTTCGGGGAAGTGCTCGGTTGCCTCTGCGCGCAGCCGTCCATCAGAAAGACGCCGACCACCAGAGCGAGCACTGCGGCGTGGGCGACTGCAAAGCTGGAAGGGTATTTCACTTGCTGTCGTCCGGTTGCAGGAGTGGCGCGAAGCTTGTGTTCTCCCAGGCGGCCGGACCGCCGACGTCGCCCGGCGCGCCAAAGACAATGCCCCAGAGCAGGGAGGATGTGAGCGACGACGTGCTCAGCGTCGCGCCGCTCGAGATGAACTGCAGGCCGAACCCGCTCGTATGCCAGAAGCGTGTGTTGGCACCCTCGAAGTTGTCATAGGGTGCGTTCACGAGGATCCGCAGCAACGCGCCGCGGCCATCGCCATCGAGCTCGCAAGCGGCGACCTGGCCGACCTTGATGCGCCGAAAGAACACCGGAGAGCCCACGCTGAGCAAGCCGGCGTCCTCGACATGCAGCAGGAATTGCGTACTGCAAGCATCCAGACCTTCGGTCGTTCTGAGGCTCTCATCGATCCCGGGGCCTCGCCGGAGGAGGACCCAGGCGATCAGCGCGATACCGACCAGGACAGCGATCGTGGGGATGAGCCAGATCATTGTGTTCCCCTTGTCTGCGCGCTAGTCGAGCGACACGACACGATCGCTCTCACCCGGGCTGCAGCCGTCGGAGACGGGTGTCCAGCCACGGTGCACCACGACCTGCTTGCTGTCGTGGCACAGCTCGATGCGTTCGCTCCCGGGGCGTTGTTCGCGCACGAAGGCTTCCACAGTCGAGGGCAGGCTGACGCGCAGCGTCAGTGCGTAGATGTCGTCCTGCGGGTGGTCGTCCAGGTACAGCAGCGGCACGAAGTTCGACGCGAAGATGAGCGCATGCGAGCCGACATCGACCGGCTCGGGCTTGTAGGGCGCCTCGCGCAACCATTGCTGGGCGCGCTCGCGCAGGTCGTCTCCGTCGGGCAGCTCGCCCCACGCCACGGCGAGCAGTTCCATCACCCACTGGTTGCAGTTCTGGTAGCGCAGGCTGAACGGATAGGCATTGGCGCTGTAGCGCGCGGCCAGCAGATGCAGGGCGCGCGGCGTGTCGAGTGCCGCGCTGCGCAGCGCCTGTGCCGCTTCGGGGGGCAGGGCGACGATGGAGACGTAGCCCAGCGCGGAGTCGTCGATGCCCATGACGAAGCCGGCCAGGCCCTGGTCGTAGAGGCGCGGGTGCCCTTCGTCGCAGGCGTAGTACAGCTGCCGCGCGGACCAGGTGCCGTCCGCGGCTTTCCAGGCGATTGCGGCGTGCGAGTAGCGGATGCGAAAGCGCGAAAGATCGAGCCCGGATCGGCTGATCAGCACGGCGTCGCTGCCTGTGTTCGAAAGCGCTTCCTGCACGACGGCGGTGAAGCGCAGCAAACGGTCCTGCTGGCTCGCTGTGAGCGGTTTCGCGCGATCGCAGAATTGCGAAGACGCCGCGTGCGCAACGCCACCCGCCAAGGCGAGGAAGGCCGAGAGCCCCAGCAGCAACAGACGGCGAGCGACGATCAAAGGCTCACAGGGCGCGCGGCGAGCCCCCCATACCAGTCGTCGGCGAGCACGAGGTAGAACGCCTCGCGCGTGTCGGCACGTGCGAAGGCGGTGCCGTAGGTGCGCTGCTGTGCATGCACGAGGTCGCCGGGGCCCAGGCGCTCCTTCGCGAAAGTGGCTTGCGGCAGTTCGAGCACGATGCGCCGCTGCGCGTCGCCGTCGCTCTGCATTGCGACGCGCGTGAAGCCCTCGCGGTCGCCGGCCCGCGCGATCTCCGTGATGCGGTAGTCGCCTTCGGCCACCTTGTCGCCGTCGAACGAACTCTTGCTGGAACCGCGCAGCGACGCGGACACGCTGTTGCTGGATGCGGAGCCGGCACTGGAGGCCACGGACGCAGCGAAGCTGCCGGCGTGGGCGTTGAAGGCTGCGGCGAGTATGGCTGCGATGCCTGCAAGGCGGAAAAAATGAAGGAAGGTCATGGAATGCTCCGGCTGAGTGTGAGGGAGGAAGTCATTTGCGTGGAAGATGCCGGGCCTGAACCGACGGGCCCGCGTGAAGGCGCACCGAAGCTCTTTGCAGGCCCTGCAATCTGAAGCGCTGGTGCGCCATGCAGCCCTCTGGCCGCGCAAGCGCGGCTAAGGTTTCTCAGAACCGGTAGACGTAGCCCAGACGCACGCCGGACTGACTGGATCGGCTGACGAGCGGGCTGTTCTTGATACCGCTGCCGAAGCTGGTCGCACTCACGTCCAGGAACACCGTTTGCTTGGGGGCCACGGCGTAGTCCACACGCAGGCCCACCTCCATGTTGGCGCTCGACTTCCCTACATAGGCCGGCCGGCCGGACTGAGCTTCGGAGTCCTTCACGCCGTAGTAGTAGTCGACATACTTGCTGTCCACCCAATGTGCCGCCAGGCGAGGCGTGAAGCCGAAGGCACCTGCAGCGAAGCGTCGGTCGACCTGTACCTTGAACCGAGAGCCCTTGCTGTTGCCCGATCCGTCGGCCAGCAGTTCGGCCGACAGGTTGGCAATGTCATTGCGCCAGATGGCCGCGCCGCCCAGCCACAGGCCGCTCTTGCGCTTGTCCATGCCATTGAGGAATGGCGAGTCGTCGGCCTCGTAGCCGTCTCCAGCGAGCCGCGCGCGCAGCCGCAAAGAAACCGGCCCTACGGATGTCAGCTTCAGATCGGCGCTCGGAAACGCGACGCTGACCCACTTGTTCTCGTAGGTGATCATCGGAATGCCCTGGGCCTTGTTGTTGAAGTCGCGATAGGGCTTTTGCTCCATGGCCACGCCAATGCCAAGGCCCCATTGCGAACTCGCTTCGGGGCTTTTTTCTTCTTGGGCCTGCGCCCGAGCCGGTGAAAGGAAGGCCGCGCACGCGACCCCCGCGGCAATGGCCGTGAAAGGCAAGTGGGCGCGGAAATTCTTGCCTTGCTTCACAAGGCGGATTCGTTCTGTCATGGAAATCCTCGAGGTTGAAAAAATCAGTGGTTTGCAGCAGGCGGCGCCGCGCTGTCATCGCTGCTCCGACCCGGCTGCGAAGCGCCAAGGACGAGGCTTTGTCTGCGTTGCAGATAGGTGTCGCGAACAAGGAGATAGCGATCGAGCGCGACGTCGTCGAGCAGGCGCGTTGCCGGCAGAAGATCCGCACGCTTGCTTGCGAACTGCAGCGCGGTCAGGCCACCACCGAGCGCGCTGTTGGAGACGAAGGTCTGCGGCGTCAGCATCATGTCGACCGGAATGTTGGCGGTGTCGCGCACGGTCGAGGGGCCCATCAGGGGCAAGACGACGTAGGCGCCAGATCCGACGCCCCAGCGCCCAAGGGTCTGGCCGAGATCGGCGGATTGGCGCGGCAGCCCCAGCGGGGTCGCGACATCGAACATGCCGAGCAAGCCCACCGTGGTGTTCGTCGCCACGCGCGCCAGATCGGTCAGGCCTTCTTTCGGCCGCCCTTGCAGCACCAGGTTCACGCCGGAGCCAAGGTCGCGGGGATTGGCGAAGAAATTCCTGACGCCGCCGCGCACCGGCTCCGGCACAACGCGCTCGTAGCCGCGGGCGACGGGGGCCATCACGGCCTTGTCTACGGTTTCGTTGAAGCCGAAGACCTGGCGGTTCATGGCTTCAAGGGGATCAGGGCGTTGGGGGGTGGCGCAGCCGCCCAGCAGCAAAGCGCCAGCCAGCGACAGGATCGGCGTGGCCTTTGCCGCGCGGGCCCTCGGGGCCAGCGTCGACCTGAGCGGGGCGCCAGCGAATACGAGGCAGTTCAGCATGGGGACTCCAGTGGGGATACCTGGCGATCGACACCATGTCCTCGCCCTCTGGAGCGGATGCTGAGCGAGCTGCGTTAATAACTTTTTAGTGGTTTTAAGATTTGATTAACTGATCCGTGAAAAGGGGTCGCCAATCCATTCGATCACTTCGGCATCGGCATCGCCGAGCTCGGCGGGACCCGAAGCAGGTGCCAGCCATCACTGGGACTTGGAATTTGCGTGGTTCTTGGGATAGACCATCTCAATTTTGTCGCTTTACTTCCATTTTCACGATCTCAATAATTTCCCGGGTGATGGTGTGCTCCCCGAGGATTCATGGGAACGACACGCGGTGACTGCGAGGCGCAACGAAGCTCGGAACCCAACGATGTCATTCCCCGCTCTCACAACGTCGGCAAGCTGAACAGCGCCAGAACGCAAGACTTTCATGCAGCGCGGCATCGGCTCACAACAGAGGAACGCACAATGAACTTTGACCACTCCCCAAAAAAGAGTGACTCGGCTCCACAGCAATCGGGTGACTCCGCGCGACGAGGATTCCTGGCTGGCATGGCAAGCTTGGCCGTCTCGGCGTCAACGTCTGCGATGGCGGGTCCTGGTTCACAAGGCGAGAGCGGTCTCCCGCTGATATTGAAGACCCAGGGCAGCCTTTCTTTCGGTGGCACGATCATCACGGGAACCAATGGAGACACCTTTCACGGCGACCATGGGTATGCCCAGTTTCAGATTCCAATGAATGCCAGGCGACATCCCTTGGTGATGTGGCACGGTGCCGGCGTGAGCGGCTGGATATTCGACAGCACCCCTGACGGGCGAGAGGGGTTTCGATCCATCTTTCTGCGCAGAGGATTCAGCGTCTACACCATAGATCAACCACGGCAAGGTCGCGCGGGCCGCTCTACCAAGGGATCCGTGGCGTTGCCGGATGCCGCTCCAGGCGAATCCAATCTGTTCAATACTTTCCGCCTCGGCGTTTGGGCACCTCCGGCCTTGCCGGAATTCTTCCCTGGCGTGCAGTTCCCTCGCGACTCGAAATCACTCGATGAGTATTTTCGGCAGGGAACCCTTCATGGAACAGGAGGAGACAGGAGAGATTGGAGCGGAGCTGGAGAGGCGTATCAAGTGGTCACCGACGCCGTCGGGAAATTGATGGACCAAGTTGGCCCCGCCATCCTGGTGACTCACTCCGGAGGTGCAAACCAAGGCTGGGGCGCCGCAATGAAAAGCGCCAAGGTGAAGGCGATCGTCGCTTATGAGCCTACGAACTTTCAGTTCCCCGAGGGCGAGCTTCCGACCACCGGCCCTCTGCAGCAAAGCCACGCCGTGCCGCTTGCGGATTTTCTGAAGCTGACGAAGCTTCCGATCCAACTCGTATACGGCGACAACCTCGATCGCTCCCCTCTTTGGGTCCAGGCCTTCAGAGATGCCCAGGCATTTGTGGATGCCATCAACCGCCACGGAGGTAGAGCGGAGCTGCTTCACCTGCCCAGCATCGGCGTGACCGGGAACACGCACTTTGCCTTCTCGGACCTGAACAACGTCGAGATCGCTGACTTGCTATCGGGATACCTTGCGCGATACGGCCTCGATCAGCGCTAGGTCGGATTGACGATCACTCGGTTTGTCCCAGCCAAGAAGCATCGCAATGCAGGGGATGCGACGCCCGCTCAGAAGCATTCTCAACGCTGCTACACACGCAGCGCCTGGGACATCAGGTAATTGACGACCTGAAGCGTTCTCGGGCCACCGCCAGCCAACTCGCCATCAACGTACCAACGCCCGGCCACACCCATGGCCGGGACTCCAGCAACCTGGTACGCGTCGACGAGCTGGCTTGCTCGCTTTGCCTTGTTGACCACCGCGAACGACTTGAAGATCTCGGCAAACTTGTCGCCATCGATTCCGTTCTTCCCAACCCAAGCGATGATGTTCGCGTCACCCGTCAGATTCTGACGTTGTGCATGGATCGCATCAAAGACTCTCATCTGATACGCGTCCACTTTGCCCATGGCCTCGAGGGCATAGAACATTCGCTGCTTGGGTTCGACATCGCTCCCGACAAATGGGGCAGGCACCCGGCGAAAGGCCACCTCCTTCGGCAGGCTCTTGAGCCAGGCTTCAAGCCCCGGCTCAAACGCATTGCAATGAGGGCAGTTGTAGGAAAAGAATTCGATGACTTCGACCTTCCCCGCCGGTGCTTCAGACGGAAGTCGTTGGCTCAGTTCTAGGTAGTCTTTTCCTGATTTGGCCAGGATCGGCTGTGCTTGCGATCGACCCGCCGCCACACCCAGTCCAAGCGTGACAGCAGCCATTGAGAATTTTCGACGGTCCATAGAAGAATCTCCTTTTGCCATCGATAGAACAAACGTGTTGCGCTAAGTTGCCGATCATTTTTCGAGAATGATGAAAAAGACTTTCTCGTAAATGACGTGGTGGCACTTCTTGCAGCTGGATAAGGTCCGCGCATGATTAATCCATTGGAGTTGAAGCTTTGACCACATCCCTCTCGGTAACGCGCCGCAGTCTTCTCGCCGTCTCTTCGCTAGCCCTGGGATTGCCTGCCACAGCCCTCGCTCGGAAGCACTCGAATCCGCCCCCGGTCGCGCATCCCAATCCTCTTCGCACGCTGCGGGTGATCGGCTTTGCTGGCGGGTTCAACCTGCCCATCTGGGCAGCCGAACGGCAGGGTTACTTCGATGCCGAAGGACTGCGTGTCGATCTGCACTTCACGCCCAACTCCAAATACCAGATAACCCAACTGCTCGCAGGTAACTACGACATAGCGATGACTGCGGTGGACAACGTTGTGGCGTATCAGGAAGGGCAGAGCGAAGCCCCGATTGGACCTAACCCCGACCTGTTCGCGTTCTTCGGGTCGGACGGTGCGTTTCTTTCACTGGTCAGTCAGCGGCCGTATAAACGCATCGAGGATTTGCACGGCAAGACGCTGACCGTAGATGCGATGACTACCGGTTTCGCTTTCGTTCTGCGCGAGATCCTCGCCCGCAACGGAATTACCGAGAACGAGGTTCGCTTCGAGCAAGCAGGTAGCGTGGCCAGTCGCTTCCGTGCGATGACGGAGAACCCGGACCACGCGGCAACGATGCAGATGACGCCCTTCGAAGTGCTGGGCGAGGAGCGTGGCTTCAATACCCTGGTGCGTGCAGAAGATGTTATCGGCGAGTACGTTGGCATGTGCGGTGTGACGCGTCGGCGCTGGGCTGCCGCCAACGAGTCCGCGGTGATCGGCTATACACGCGCCTACAGTCGCGGAGTAGATTGGCTGATCGATCCCGCAAACCGACCGCTGGTCGAGGCTTTGCTGGTAGCGCGAGTGCCCGCCCTTACTCCGGCACTCGCGCCACGAGTGGCCGACCTATTGCTGGCCGAGCGGGGCGGCTTCCATCGGGACTTGTCGATCAGTGAAGCCGGCGTGCGTACCGTATTGAAGCTGCGCAGCCGCTACGGCCTTCCCAAGCGCGAACTGACCGATCCAGGCCGCTATGTCGACGACCGGTACCGACGCGCGGCACTCGCCGGTCGTGGCGCTTGACGCGATGCTTGACGGCGCCGTCGTCGGAGCATTTGAATTCCAACTCGCCCAGCAGACGGCTTGGTTCTGATGGCTTCTAGGCGGCAATCAGCACACATCACCCTCTCTAACTTGGGTTCTATCCCCAAGGTGGCACCCGCAACGCTTCCACCAGAAAGTCAACGAGTCGCCGTACCTTCAGCGGCAGTTGCTTGCGCGTCGGGTAGATAGCGAAGATGCCCAACTCCACGGCGCTGAATTCCGGCATCAGCTCAACGAGCGCACCGCTGCGCAGGTCTTCATAGACCAGGAAATCGGGCTGCAGGATGATGCCCTGGTGCGCGAGTGCCGCTGCGCGGCAGGTGTCACCGTTGTTGGCGTGGATGCGCGAGTGCGTGCGCACCGTGACCTCGCCTTGAGGCCCCCGGAAGCTCCACATGTTCCCGGATGACCAGTAGCTGTACGAAACCACGTGGTGCTTCTCGAGCTCGTGCGGTTGAACGGGCGTGCCGTGCTGCGCAAGGTAGGCCGGCGAGGCGCACAGCATCATGCGCGTGCTGGCAAGCCGACGGCTCACGAGGTTGGAGTCGGACAGCCGCGCGATGCGCACCACCAAGTCGTAGCCCTCCTCGACCAGGTCGACTGCGCGGTCCGACAGCACGATGTCCAGCGTGACCTGGGGGTTCTCCGCCGCGAATCGGCCCCAGAGCGCCGCCAGGTGCAACGCGCCGAAGGTCTGTGGCGCGCCGATGCGCAGGCGTCCCTGGGCCTGACCTGTGCTCGCCCCCACTTCGGCCTCCGCTTCCTGGACGGCCTGCAGGACCTCCTTGCAGCGCTGGTAGTAGATCTGCCCCTCGCTGGTGAGCGAGAGCCGGCGCGTCGTGCGCTGCAGCAGTCTTGTGCCCAGGTGCGCCTCCAACTCGTTGACATGCCGCGACACGGCGGGCTTGGACAGCGCTGTCGCCCCCATCGCACCGACGAAGCTGCCGGCCTCGACCACCGCACTGAAGGTTTTCATGGCTTGAAGAAGATCCATCGTCTCGATTCTCAAAACAATATATACCACGAACAGTTATTTATCTCTTCGGCTGATATTAATAAAGTTCTTCCATGCCAGCACATCGCGCTGGCGGACAGGCCGCCGGGTACCTCGATTGCCGCGGCTCCAAGCAACCCCTGAAGGACTTTCATCATGAACATCACACTCATCGGCGCCGGCAACATGGGCGCGGGCTTTGCCAAACAACTCACCGCCGCCGGCCACAAAGTGCGCGTGACCGCGCGCGATCTGGCCAAGGCTCAGGCGCTGGCCTCCGCGCATCCGGGCGTCACGGTCGCGGCCCCGGCCGACGCGCTGGGCGATTCGCAAGTCGTGATCGTCGCCACCGGCTTTGCCGATGCCGTGCCCGCGCTGAAGGCGCTCGGCTCGCTCGAAGGCCGCGTGGTGATCGACATCACGAACCCGCTGACGAACGACTACATGGGCCTGACGTTGGGCTTCGAGACGTCCGCTGCCGAAGAACTCGCCAAGGCGCTGTCTGGCGCGCAAGTGGTCAAGGCTTTCAACACCGTGCTGGCCCAGGTGCTGTCCGAAGGCCCGGCGTTCGCGAACAGCCAGACCGTGCCCGTGTTCTATGCCGGCGACGACGAGCGTGCCAAGCAGACCGTGCGTGCACTGATCGAAAGCATCGGCTTTGCAGCCGTGGACGCGGGCGGGCTGAGGAACGCGCGCTACCTGGAGCCAGTGGCCGGTCTCAACATTTACTTCGCCTACGGCGCCGGACAAGGCACGCAGATCTCGCCCACCTGGATCCGCCGCGCCTGATTCACCTCGACCTTCATCGCCAAAGAGAACACACATGCACAAGAAGCTGACCCAAGTTACCGCCGCCATCGCCCTGGCGGCTGCCACCACCCTCGCTGCTGCGCAGGATCGCCCGGCCGACATCGTGAGCCCGATCACCGACAAGGTACTGTCCACCAAGACCAGCCCGGCGGACGCCCGCAAGGCCGGCCGCGCGGCCTACGAAAAGCCCACCCCCGACAACAGCATCATCCTGTTCATCGACCATCAGGTCGGCCTGATGGCCAGCGTGCGCGACTTCGCCCAGGCCTCGGGCTACAAGGCCAACGTGGTGTCGCTGGCGCAGATGGCCAAGGCGCTGAAGATCCCGGTGCTCCTGTCTTCGTCGAACGCGCAATGGCAGAACGGCGACCTGCTGCCGGAACTCAAGGAAATCTTCAAGGACCAGCCTATCTACCGCCGCACCGGCATCATCAACGCCTACGAGGATCCGACCTTCCGCAAGGCACTGGAGAACCTGGTCGCCAAGACGGGCCGCAAGCACATCATCATCTCGGGTGTGACGCTGGGTACCTGCGTGGCGCTGCCGACGCTGGCGATGATCAACGACGGCTACGTCGTGCACCCCGTGGTCGATGCATCGGGCGCCTGGAGCAAGTACGAAGCCGAAGCCGCAATGCAGCGCATGAGTGCCGCGGGCGCGCAACTCAATACCGTCTATGCCCTCGGCGCGGAGCTGCAGGCCGACTGGAAGCTTCCGTCGGGCAACGACATGCTGCCGCCGTTCATCAATGGCCTGCCCGAATATGGCTGGATCGTGCAGCAGTTCTGGAACAACGCTGACCCGGCCAAGCGCCCGGTCAAGGATCCGTTCGGTCTCGTCAAGTAGTCCGCCGGCGTCCCCTGTGCCTTGCGGCGCGGGGGATGCCAGCGCCAAGGAGCGTCCCCATGAAGTTTCCTGCTCTCTTCGTCTCACACGGTGCCCCCACCTTTGCGGTGGAACCTGGTCAGGCCGGCCCGCTGCTGCACGCCATCGGCAAACGTGTACTCGCGCTGTCCGGGCTGCGGGCCGTCCTGGTGATATCGCCGCACTGGCGCACGCGCGGCCTGCGCATCGGTGCCAGTACACGGCCCCAGACCGTCCATGACTTCGGTGGTTTCCCCGCATCGTTGTATGCACTGCGTTACCCTGTTCAAGGGGCCCCGGATGTCGCGCGTGAGGTGGCCGAGCTGTTGACGCAGTCGGGACTCTCCGCGCAACTGGTGGATGAGCAGGGGCTGGATCACGGCGCCTGGGTGCCGCTGATGCACATGCTGCCTGGCGCATCAGTGCCGGTGTTTCAACTGTCGCTGCCGATTGAACTGCGCCCCGCCGATGCGCTCGCCCTCGGGCGCGCTCTGGCACCGTTGCGTGAGCAAGGGGTACTTGTCGTGGGTTCGGGCAGCCTCACGCACAACCTCTACGAGTTCCGCCAGTCTGAAACCGAGGCACCCGAAGACTACGTGCGCGAGTTCGTGCAGTGGGCGCGGCGGGCGGCCATCGCGCATGACGTGAGCGCCCTGGTCGACTTCCGAGGTGCCCCGCACAGTCGTCGCGCCCACCCCTCGGACGAACACTACTTGCCGTTGCTCGTGGCCGTCGGCGCCAGCAGCGCGGGTGAGCCGGTCGAGGTCATCGAAGGCGGCGTCACCTACGGCGTGCTTTCGATGGAAGGCTACGTATTCGGTGAGTTGCCTAGCGCGTCCGCGCTGGCCTGAGCCTTTTCCATATCCAGAGAACACACATGTCTTCCACCTCCATCATCGTCCAGCAGCCTCAAGGCCCCGCTTCCGGTCTGGTGCTGCTCACGCACGGCGTTGGCTCCATGCCGCAGTCCATGCTGGGCGTCGCGCGCTGGTTCGCCAACCACGACCGCAACGCCATGGTGGTCAGCGTCGCATCGCCCGATCCTTCCGATATTTCCAACGGGCTCCAGTGGTTCTCGGTACGCGACGTGACCGAGGGCAATCGCCAGGCACGCGTGGATGCGGCCATGCCCGCTTTCGTGGCGACCGTGCAGCACTGGCAGCAGGCTTCACGCGTCAACGCGCAACGCACGCTGGTTGCCGGCTTCTCGCAGGGCGCAATCATGGCGCTTGAATCCACCAAGCTCGCAGAGCCGCCCGCGCTGCGCATCGTCGCCATCGCGGGGCGATTCGCTACGCCGCCGGAGCATAAATCCTCTGCGTTGATTCATCTCTTGCACGGCGGCGCAGACCCTGTGATGCCCGCAGCGCTGGCACAGGCCGCACAAGCGCGACTGCTTCAATTGGGCGTTGAAGCGACCTTGGATCTGGCGCCCGGCGTTGGGCATGAACCTCATCCGGCGTTGCTGACGCTCTTGGCGGCGCGACTTGTGCCCGCCTGAAATGTCAACAGTGTGCGTCCGGGCCACTTTGCTCAGCTTGCAGACGCCTCCTTCATAAGATCTGCAGCGCCGACAGGCACGCGGAGGGGCGCAACCGGATCAGGCATCTTCAGGCAATGCGGGGCACGTTGGTTCAGAACTCGACAGTCCGAGAGGATGAACAGCATCACGAGCCGTCATCCTCGGCGAGAGATTGCACATCGATGACTAGGCCAGGCTCGAACGCCTTGTTCTCGATCCTGCCGCTCCAGTTCACGTAGCCGCGCGGGTTGCACACGACTCGGCAGGAACGGACTCGATAGTCGAACTGCTGATGCGTGTGACCATGCACCCAGAGCATGGGCACATCGAAGAAGGCCTCCGGGAGCTCGTTGACGAAGGCCCCCGAAGCCCAATCATCGGCGTAACGCTGCGCCAGCGAACCGCGATGAGGCGCGTGGTGCGTCACGACCACCGTCGGTCCGGCGAACGGTTCGGCAAGCTTCGCTTGCAGCCACGACCGCTGAGCCTGGTGAATCCGAAGCGTGTCGGCCGCCTGAAGCTTTCTTCCCTGCTTGTCTCGCCAGGTATCGGGTTCTGCCGACTCGTCGGCTGTGCGTATCAGCGCGTAGTCGTTCAGCAGATTGGTCGCCATCTTCATGGCGCGCCCGACATCGCTGACCGGACCTTCAGGCGTCTCGATGGCGAGCGCGAAGTCGGTCCACAGCGTTGCGCCAAGGAAGCGTACGCCGTCGATCACTAGCTCGTCGCCATCGAGCAGATGGACGTTGCCGCCGTCGGCTTCACGGCGTGCCTCGGCCAGTGTCGTGTCAGTTCGTCCATCGTAGTACTCGTGATTTCCGAGCAGATAAATCACCTGCTTTCCGCGGAAGCGATCTGCTGCCCATCGAACGGCGCGCTTCGCAGGCGAATGAATATCGCCCGCGAGAATGACGACATCGAATTCGAGATCAGGTTCCGGCTCGAAGGGGGCGAACTCGAGGTGAAGATCGGAAAGAACCAGCAGTTTCATCGGAGTGCCCCTTCAAAGCGCGCGCGAAGCTCGGCACTGGCTTTGTCGTCGAAGCCGACGAACGAGCCACACACCACCAGATGGTCCTTGCAGCGGTCGAACTGCCATTCGGCATCGTCGAGCGCGACCCAAGGCCCGTCGACCGCATCGTGAAGTTGCAGCCAAGCGAGGATCTGTCCTTCGCGGTGGGCGAAGGGGTGGGGAAGACCAAATTCGCGCGGGGGTGTCGCGCCAATGATTCGGGCCCGAATGTCCTCGGAGAATGGCTTGAGGAGTGTCGAGTAGGCCAGCCGTTCGCGCCAACTCGAGCTGATGACGATCCTCACATGAGGGAACTCGCGCAGCAACGCCTCCAGGCGCGGCAGGAAGCAGAAATCCGTGCCATCGTCGGGCAAATGCCCCTCCCCCTCGGGATGGAGCACGCCGTCGAAGTCGAGAAACAGAATCACCCTGGACCTCCCGATCCATTCTCATCGGCTGTCATACGACTCCGCCGTAGTGGATGGCAACGAGCATTGATCGCACCTTGTCCGAGCCGCCCGCGGCAGCGAACGCTGCTGGCGTTTGGCCGTCGAGCCATTCGTTCGGCTTGTCCAACCAGGCTTGGGCGTCTGCGCCGAACACCTGGGTCGCGAGACCCAGCAAGTCTTGTGGAGGACCTCCCAACCCAAGCTCCCACCGCGGATGCCGTGGCCACGCCAGGTACGAACCCATGTCGACCCCGAAGGCGCGGAACGGCGCTGAGGAGGGCATCAAGCCCTCGCCGGCGTAATTAATATTCTGGTGATGATGGCCGTGCACTACAAACAGGACACCGAGCTTCTCAGCGAGCTCGTCGATTACCCGCCAGCCGTGCGGATGCGCCGAAGGCGCTTCGTGTGTCACCAGGATGTCGGCAGGACCGCTCCGCAGCAGTTGCTGGTATTCGACCGGGAAGATGGAGGATCGGTGCTTGAGGGAGATGGAGTCGCGCCACCGCTCTTCGGGCTTCATGGCTTGGCGCATGGCATCGCTCGACTGGAATGCAGCTTCCTTGATCGGCCGCCGAGGATCCCAGATCTTGCTGCGGAAGATTCCACCCAAGCCCGCGACGTTGTAGCCGGCCACAGAGACCACACGGCCATGGAGATTCCGATCAGCGAGCTCCGAATGCCACACGTGATCGTGATACGCCACAGAATCAGAATCATGGTTCCCAGGTATCCAGTGGACCTCCGTGATGTCTCGGATCGATTGCAGTTCGATATGCAGAGGCTGGCGCGCTTGGAGGTCGCCCAGCAGCACGATCGCCTCGGGTCGAAAGCGCTCGACCGCGGTGATCACGGGTTCGAAGTCGCCGTGGGGGTCGCCGAAGAACATCAGCTTTGGCGCTGACCGCTCTCGCTCGGATCGCGCATGGAGGTCCGACGGGATGAGAGGTTTCATTTCATATGCCGACTGGTGGTTCATCGGCCAACTGCGAACCGCAGGAAGTGCGAGTGCAGTTCCTGGAAGCTGTCTTGATCGAACGCCCGCTTGGGATCCGTGAGTACGAGCCGTTCGAAGCCCGCCTCAAAGTGTGAGGCCCAGTCGTCAAGTGCGGCCCACTCTGCGTCACTGCGGCCGTTCCCCTCTAGCCAGGCCTGGATCTCCAGCTGGCGCCGGTTATGGACGGCCGCATTGGGATCAATCTGCGGCGTCGCACCGATGATCCGGTGCCGGATGTCAGCGCTGAAATACCGCTGCAGCTGTTCGATGCTTTCGGCCAGTCGCCAATCCGAGGAGATGACGACAGCGACACACTCGAACTCGCGAAGGAGCTCCTCCAGAAGCGGCAAATGACTGAAGAACCTGCTGCTGAACGAGTAGTCCGCACCGACAGGATGAAGAACACCATCGACATCCAGGAACAGCAGATCGTTGGAGTCACCCGTGCGGCTGGAGACATCATGAATCGGCATTGCTTCCACCATAGGTAGATGGCGGTGTTCCATCACCCAACAAACCCCGCCTGGAAGGACTCCAGCAGATCGATCACATCGGTGGCTCGTCCCCCAGCCACCATTGACTCGGCTGTCTTGTAGGCGAACGACGCCAGCGGCTCGTTCCTATACCAGAAGATGGCGGCCTGAAGGTCATCTCCAGAGACCTCTACCACGGCAGCCAGCACTTGCAAGCTCATGCGGATATGGGACTGGACGCTCTCTGCCGCAGGTGCGTGAATGACCGTACTTCGATGGACGTGCGCGTGGCCGGCGAAGGAATCGATATCCATGCCCATCATCTCGATGAACTTCAGCGGCGACAGAATCTGGTGGCCGCCCGAGCTTTCATGCAGGAAAGCGGTGAGCTCGACCCCACGGATTGTGGCGGTCAAGATCTTGCCCCCGGCAGAAACAGTGGTGCCTCTCATAGGTCGATCACCAACCCGGGATTGAAGTCCTTGTTCTCGAATTCCCCGTGCCAGTTCAGGTAGCCGCGCGGATTGCACACCACCCGACAGGCGCCGGCCCGGTAGTCGAAGCTGTCGTGCGTATGCCCGTGTACCCAGAGGGATGGCACCTCGAAGAACTCGGGCAGCATCTCGTTGACGAAGCCGCCCGAGGCCCAGTCCTCGGCGAACCGTGGTGCCAATGACTTGCGGTGCGGCGCATGGTGGGTGACGACCACTGTGGGCCCGTCGAACGGCTCGGCGAGCTTCCTGCGCAGCCAAGAGCGATGCCGCCTGTGGAACTGCAAGGTGTCCATCGGCACCAGACGCCTCGTGCCCCGGGAGTTGGACGTCAAGGGATCGTCGATGCGGATGGCCGAGTAGTCGGCCAGGTAGCGCGAGCACGCCGTCATCGAGCGATAGCGGTCCGACAGAAGGCGCACTGGCTGCCCCGCAAAGCCGGGGTTGTCGATACGCAGGCGAAAGTCCGTCCACAGGGTGCAGCCGAGGAAGCGCACACCGGCGATCACGACCTCGTCGCAATCGAGGAAATGAATGCCGTGCTCCTTGGCCTGGCGTCGCATCTCAAGCAGTTCCTGATCCAGGACGGACTCGTAGTACTCGTGGTTGCCCGCGATCTGCACGATCGGCTTGTTGCCGAACCGGGCCGGGTTACGCAGCCAGCGCGCGGCGACGCGCCCAGGTGCCACGATGTCGCCCGCCAAGACGGCCACGTCGTAGTCCAGATCCTTCGCAACCTCGAAGGTCTCGAACTCCGCATGCAGGTCCGAAAGGATGAGCAGCTTCACATCGGTAGGCCCATTTCTTCGGCAGCGCATTCAGGGCATCAGGATCGAGAGCTTGGCGTTCCATGCCTCGCCGTCCGACCTGGAGGGCACGGCGACGCGGATCGTCGGGCGATCGAAGTCACAGGTCTCGAAGAGGAAGTGCACGTGCTGAAAGCGCCACAACGCGGGTTGCCTGAAGTCCTCGGTCCACAGGAGCTGCCAGGTCCGGAAGTAATCGAAATCGACCGTCCGGGCAGTCTTTCCATGAAAGACGATGCAGGCCTTGCGCGCGTCCGGATCAAACAGGATGCAGGTCCCGTCCCAATCGCCCAGCATGCGTCGGGGATCGACCGGGAAAAAGGTCGCGCCAGACGCCTGTCCCTGTTTTCGCAGCAACTGCTCGCGCCCGGCCTGGATTAAGCGTGGGGATGCAATCCAGGCCCAGTAGAAAAGAGCCAGGGCAATGAAAAGCGCCAGCAGAAGCGGGATTTCCATGCTCAGCCTTTCTGGGCTCGAGTCAAAGACCGCACGCAATGCAAGAGCAACTCGCCATCCATTTCGAAAACGGTGAGCATCAAGCTCTCCTCTTCAATTTTCAATTCCTCAATTTGTACCATACAGACGGGTGCATAAAAGAGTCTTCGCAACGAGATTCGTTGCATGCGGTCACCCCAGGATCCTGCGCTGTTGAGAGCCTTTGCGGCCGAGCTGAAAGCTCGGCGAACCGCACTTGGCTTCAATCAGGAGGAGTTGGCCTTTGCCGCAGGCCTCAATCGCACGTTCGTCGCCAAACTGGAGACGGCGACGACGAGTCCATCCTTGAGCAGTCTCGTGCTGCTGTGCGGTGGATTGACGGTAGAACCGTCGGAGTTGATGCATTCGCTGATGAAGCGATACAGGAAAGAGCTTCGCGCTGAATCAAACCAGACATGATGGGCACACACGACATCCGGTTACGAAATCTGGTGGAGACTTCTAGGATCAGGTGATCCGCCCCTGCGGGGAGCAAGCTGTCCCACCAAATTGCTCATCCATAAAGCCGCCTTCTGCTGCGGCCGTTGGTGCTCGATTTAAGCGCGCTTTCGAGCGTGCATGACCCTTTTTGTTACCGCCGTGGGCAAGGACATGGACTTGCCGTGACTGACTTCGTGCGAACGCCGCAACGGAGCGCAGGCTACGAACCGGGCCCTATGAGACGTAGCTCCCGCACGGAGTGCAGGAATTGCGCACAACTGCGGTGAATCAGAGCAGATTCTTGTCCGCGTTGGATTTCAGCAGACCCCCCAAGCGTCCGGGAGAAGGCTCAATGGCGACGCACTTTATTCTCCCGACGCACTTTATTGAACATCAGCAGCGCATCAGGGAATCTACGGATATATGATTCCCCGAATGGCCTTGATTGAGTGCATTTTTTGTATACAAATAACGCATCCGAAAAGCAGGTACTCAATCCACCCCACTCGCACGAGGAAAAGACCATGAGCACAGTCGTCAGCCAGGCCCCCGCGGGGGCAAGCGAAGCCGGCCTTGCGCCGCACGCGGAATCGAACGCCGTCATCAAGCCGGGCTACCACCCGCGCCTGACCAACGAAGACCTCGCTCCGCTGAAGAAGCAGACCTGGGGCCAATACAACATCTTTGCCTTCTGGATGTCCGACGTGCACAGCGTGGGCGGCTACATCACGGCCGGCAGCCTGTTCGCACTGGGCCTGTCGAGCTGGCAGGTGCTGGTGTCGCTGCTGGTGGGCATCGTGATCGTGCAGTTCTTCTGCAACCTGGTGGCCAAGCCCAGCCAGGTAACGGGCGTGCCCTACCCCGTGGTTTGCCGCGCGCCCTTCGGCGTGCTGGGCGCGAACATTCCGGCCATCATCCGTGGGCTGATCGCGGTGGCCTGGTACGGCGTGCAGACGTATCTCGCGTCGGCCGCCTTCATGGTGCTGGCGCTGCACATGGCCCCGGGCCTCGCGCCATATGCCGATGTCGCGCAGTACGGCTTCGTCGGCCTCTCGGCGCTTGGCTGGGTCGCGTTCATGGTTATGTGGGTGCTGCAGGCCTTCGTGTTCTGGCGCGGCATGGACGCCATCCGCAAGTTCATCGACTGGGCCGGCCCGGCGGTGTACGTGGTGATGGCCGTGCTCTGCGGCTGGCTGGTGTGGAAGGCCGGCTGGAGCAAGATCGACCTGAACCTGGGCGGCATCAAGTTCCAGGGCTGGGACGCGCTGCCCGTGATGCTCTCGGCCATTGCGCTGGTGGTGAGCTACTTCAGCGGCCCGATGCTCAACTTCGGCGACTTCTCGCGCTACGGCAAGAGCTTCGACGCGGTGAAGAAGGGCAACTTCTGGGGTCTGCCGGTGAACTTCGTGTTCTTCTCGCTGTTGACGGTCATCACCACGGCCGCCACGCTGCCCGTGTTTGGTGAACTCATCACCGATCCGGTGCACACCGTGGGCAAGATCGACAGCACCACCGCCGTGGTGCTGGGCGCGCTGACCTTCATGATCGCCACCATCGGCATCAACATCGTGGCCAACTTCGTCTCGCCGGCCTTCGACTTCTCGAACGTGGCGCCGCAGCACATCAGCTGGCGCACGGGCGGCATGATCGCCGCGGTGGGCTCGGTGTTTCTCACGCCGTGGAACCTCTACAACAGCCCCGAGGTCATTCACTACACGCTCGACGTGCTGGGGTCGTTCATCGGCCCGCTGTTCGGCATCCTGATTGCCGACTACTACATCGTGCGCAAGCAGCGCATCGACGTGGACGCGCTCTACACCATGAGCCCCAAGGGCGAATACTGGTACAGCGGCGGCTACAACCCGAAGGCGATCCAGGCGCTGGTACCGTCGGCTCTCGTGCCGATCCTGTGCGTGATGGTGCCGGCGCTTCGCGGTGGCGCCAACTATGCTTGGTTCATCGGCATGGGTCTGGGCTTCGTCCTCTATGCCCTGCTGAACCGCAACAGCAAGACTTGAACTGAAAGAGAAAGAAAGGGCCGCTCCGTGCGCATCAAGATCATCAATCCCAACACCACCTGGAGCATGACCGAGAAGATCGGCGCCTGCGCCCGCGCGGTGGCGCACGCCGGCACCGAGATCGTGGCCGTGAGCCCGGCCATGGGGCCGGTCTCCATCGAGAGTCACTACGACGAGGCGCTGGCCGTGCCGGGCTTGCTGCAGGAGATCGCTTCGGGCGAGCGCGACGGCATCGATGGCTACGTGATCGCCTGCTTCGGCGACCCGGGCCTGAAGGCCGCGCGCGAGTTGGCACGCGGCCCCGTGGTGGGCATCGCCGAGGCGGCGATGCACCTGGCCAGCATGATCGGCAGCCGCTTCAGCGTGGTGACCACGCTGGGCCGCACCATGGGCCAGGCCTGGCACCTGGCCGAGATCTACGGCATGGAACGCTTCTGCGCCAACGTGCGCGCCTGCGAACTGCCCGTGCTCGAACTGGAAGAGCCCGGCTCGGGTGCGCGGGAACGCATCGTCGACGAGTGCCGGCGCGCGCTCGAAGAAGACGGCTCCGACTGCATCGTGCTCGGCTGCGCCGGCATGACCGACCTGTGCGAGCACATCGAGCAGGTGCTCGGCGTGCCCGTGATCGACGGCGTGGCCGCGGGCACCAAGCTGATCGAATCGCTCGTTGCCCTGAAGCTGCGCACCAGCAAGCGCGGGGAGCTGGCAAAGCCCCTGCCCAAGCCCATCATTGGTGCGCTCGAGGGCTTCACTCTCCCGCGCTAGGCCACAATCCGCGCATGCCTCGCGCCAGTTCCAAACCCTCCGCTTCCCCTGCCACCGCTGTTCCGGTCGAGAACGGCGTGGCTGCAGCCGACAAGAACAGCTCCATCGAAAGCATCGCCAACGACATCGCCACCGCGATCGTCGAGAAGCGCCTGCCGCCAGGCACATGGCTGCGCGAAGAAGCGCTGGGCCGGGTGTATTCGGTGAGCCGCACCAAGGTGCGCGCCGCGCTGCTGATGCTGTCGAAAGACAAGCTCATCGAGATGATTCCCGACAAGGGCGCCTTCGTCTGCCAGCCCTCGGTGGAAGAGGCCCGCGAGGTGTTCGCGGTGCGCCGCATCCTCGAGAGCGAGGTGGTGCGCCTGTTCATCGCCGCCGCGCGGCCGCGCGACTACCAGGTGCTGGAGCAGCACATCAAGTTCGAGCGCACCGCGCTGCGCCAGACCACCACCACTGGCACCGTGCGCGAGAAGCTGCTGGGCGACTTCCACGTGGCGCTGGCAGAGGCCACCGGCAACCGCACGCTGGCCGAGCTGGTGCGCGAACTGGTGGCGCGCAGCTCGCTGATCGCCATGCTCTACCACTCGTCGAACGACCCGCATTGCTCGTCGGACGAGCACTCCGACTTCCTGCGCCTGTGCCGCAAAGGCGACGTGGAGGCAGCCGTGACGAGCATGATCGACCATCTGGAGCGCATCGAATCCAGCCTCGAACTCGGCACCGACAAGCCCGACCGCCAGCTCGACCTGGTCAAGGCGCTGCTCGCCTGACCCCACGGCCGGCAGGGCCGGTGCGGCTGTCACACAACCGCGTCATGCTGTAGCCCGAATGGCTTACGCGTTTTTCCCGTGCGCGAGCGCCGCCGACGAACAACTTCCACAGCATGCCCCGGCAAACCCGGCCCAACGCCACCCCTGCCTCGCCTCCTGCGATCTCGCCCTTCTTCCAGCCCATCGTGGATCTGCGCAAGGGCACGGTCTTCGGCCATGAAGCCCTCATTCGCGGACCGGCCGGCACCCCGCTCCACAGCCCGCAGGCGCTGCTTGCACTTGCCGCGGCCGAGTCGCGGCTGACCGAGTTCGAGCTGCAGTGCGTGAAAGCCATCCTCGCCGAGTGGGGCCGCCTGCCCGATGCGGGCCGGCTGTTCGTGAACATGAGCGCCGACGCGCTGACCGCGGCCACGGGCGGCGTGGGCACGGCGTGCTGGCTCGAACGCATGCTCGCGCACCACAACGTCAGCGCCCGCGACGTGACCGTGGAGCTCACCGAGCAGCGCGCCACCGGCAGCCCTGAGGCGCTTGGACGTGCGGTCGAGACGCTGCATGCGCTGGGCGCGCGCGTCGCGCTCGACGACTTCGGCGAAGGCCATTCCAACCTGCGGCGCTGGAAAGACCTGCAGCCAGACTTCGTGAAGATCGACAAGCTGCTGACCCAGGGCATCGCGAACAGCCCACAGAGCGTGGCGCTGGTGCGCGCCATCGTCGGCTTCGGCAACGCGCTGGGCACCGAGCTCATCGCCGAGGGCGTGGAAGACGCGAAAGACCTGCACGTGCTGCGCGACCTCGGCATTGCCCATGGCCAGGGCTACCTGTTCGGCCGGCCGGCGCCGGCGCTGCAGCCAGCGCTGCCCGAGCCTATGGCGGCCACCATCCGCGACACCCGCATCGCGGTGATGCCGCATGCGTCTCAAACGTCGCAGCCCAATGTGCTGCGCAGCCTGTCGGTCATTCAGGCGCCGGCGCTCAGCCCGCAGACGCCGATCGACGAGGTCTCTGCAATCTTCCAGAAACACCCCGAGCTGCATGCGCTCGCCGTGGTCGACAAGGGCACCCCCGTTTCGCTGATCAACCGGCAGTCGTTCATGAACGACTATGCGCGGATGTACTTCCGCGAGGTCCACGGCCGCCGCCCCTGCCTGGCCTACGGCAGCAGCACTCCACGCATCGTGGAGCGCGAAGAGAACGTCGAGAGCCTGCTCGGCATCCTGATGTCGGAAGACCAGCGCTACCTGAGCGAAGGTTTCATCGTCACCGAGAAGAAGCGCTACGTTGGCCTGGGCACGGGCGACCAGCTCGTGCGCGCCGTGACCGAGGCGCGCATCGAGGCCGCGCGGCACGCCAACCCGCTGACCTCGTTGCCGGGCAACATCCCCATCAACATCCACATCGCGCGCCTGCTCGACAGCGGCGCCGACTTTGCCGCCTGCTATGCCGACCTGAACAACTTCAAGGTGTTCAACGACCACTACGGCTACTGGCGCGGCGACGAAATGATCTTGCTGCTCGCGCGGCTGGCGACGCAGCACGCAGACGCCCATCGCGACTTCGTCGGCCACATCGGCGGCGACGACTTCCTGGTGCTGTTCCAAAGCCCCGATTGGCACCGGCGCTGCACCGCCCTGATCGACGACTTCAACCGGCAGGCGCCCAGCCTCTACGACGAGGCGGAAAGACAGTCCGGCGGCATCGAAGGCGAGGACCGGCATGGCGTGGTCCGGTTCACGCCCTTCTCCACGCTGTCCATCGGCGCGGTGCGCATTCCGCCGGGCATGTTCAGCCATGCCGAGGATGTGGCGAGCGAGGCGGCCATCGCGAAGCACGATGCCAAGCAGACGGCCTCGGGCCTCACGGTGCGCGAGGCCCGGCCACGCCCATAGCGCAGGGACTTATGCGTCGATGGTCCCGGCGGCCGGCGACAGTCTTGCGGCCTTGACCACTCGGCGAGGCCCCCTCCGCGGATGCGGGTTTTCCAGAGTCTGGATTGTTGCATAAGTTGTATACAGTTTGGCGTACACAAAACGGGGTGTGCGCATGCCAAGCCGTGTCGCCCACCTTCCTTCTCGCCGCAGCAGGAGCCCAACGATGACGGCCGACAGTTCTCTCTCAACAGTCCATCCCGTGGACCAGCGCCTGCCTTCGGGCAAGCTCGCGGCCCTTGGCCTGCAGCACGTGCTGGTGATGTATGCGGGCGCCGTCGCGGTGCCGCTGATCGTCGGGCGCGCGCTCAAGCTCACGCCAGACGAGGTCGCGCTGCTGATCTCGGCCGACCTCTTCTGCTGCGGCATCGCCACGCTGATCCAGGCGCTGGGCGCCACGCAGTTCTTCGGCATCAAGCTGCCCGTGATGATGGGCGTAACCTTCGCGTCGGTCGCGCCGATGGTCGCCATCGCCAATGCCAACCCGGGGCAGAACGGTGCGCAGCTGCTCTTCGGCGCCATCATCGGCGCGGGTGTGGTGTCGATACTGATCGCGCCGCTGGTGAGCCGAATGCTGCGCTTCTTTCCGCCGGTGGTCACCGGCACCATCATCGCGGTCATCGGCATCAGCCTGATGCGCGTGGGCATCAACTGGATCTTCGGCAACCCCGTGGGCCCGACGGCGCCCGCGCTGGTCGATCCGGTCTATGCGAAGTGGCTGGCCGAAGTGACTTCGCCGGGCAGCTCCATTCCCGCCGTGCCCAAGGGCTTCGCGATCATGCCCACCGTGCCCAACCCCAAGTACGCAGACCTGTCGGGCTTCGGCGTGGCTGCGCTGGTGCTGGTGTCGATCCTGCTGATCGTCAAGTACGCGAAGGGCTTCATCGCCAACATCTCGGTGCTGCTCGGCATCGTGATTGGCGCCGTGGTGGCCTCGATCACCGGGCTCATGACCTACGAGAAGGTGGGCAAGGCCGCGTGGGTCGACATCGTGCTGCCCTTTCACTTCGGCATGCCGCAGTTCGACCCGATCCTGATCTTGACGATGACGCTCATCATGATCGTGGTGATGATCGAATCGACCGGCATGTTCCTCGCGCTGGGTGAGATGACCGACCGCAAGATCAGCCAGAAGGACCTGGCCCGCGGCCTGCGCACCGACGGCCTGGGCACGCTGATCGGCGGCATCTTCAACACCTTCCCGTACACCAGCTTCTCGCAGAACGTGGGCCTCGTGGCCGTCACCGGCATCAAGAGCCGCTATGTGTGCGTGGCCGGCGGCGCGATCCTGATCGTGCTGGGCCTGCTGCCGAAGATGGCCGCGCTGGTCGAGTCGCTGCCCACGGTGGTGCTCGGCGGTGCGGGCCTCGTGATGTTCGGCATGGTGGCGGCCACCGGCATCCGCATTTTGTCGGGCGTGGACTTCAAGACTAATCGCCACAACGCGATGATCGTCGCGGTGTCGATCGGCATCGGCATGATTCCGTTGATCGCGCCCAACTTCAAGCAATGGATGCCGCATGCCATTCACTCGCTGATCGAGTCAGGCATCTTGCTGGCGTCTATCGCGGCGGTGCTGCTGAACCTGTTCCTCAATGGTGCGAAGCACGACGAGCAGGCCGTGATCGCTGCGGCCAAGCAGGCCGAAGCCCACTGAGCCTTTGCTAGATCATCGCCAGCGGCCCCTTGCGCCGCGGCGGTGGATGCAACCGGTCGAGCTCTTCGAGAGTCGCCGCATCGAGCTTCAGCTCTGCGGCGGCCAGGTTCTCCTTCAGGTGCGTGCTGCGCACCGCCTTCGGGATCGCCGCCACGCCGGGCCGCGCGATCACCGCGGCCAGTGCCAGTTGCGCGGCCGTCACGCCGAGCCGCTCGGCCAATTCGCCCAGCCCATCGTCTTCGGCCAGCGCGCCCTGATCGATCGGGCTGTAGGCCATCAGCGGCATGCCACGTTCGCGCTGCCACGGCAGCAGGCTGAACTCCGGGCCGCGCTCGCCGAGCGACAGGTACACCTGATTGGCCGCGCAACCCGGGCCGTCGCCGACGGCCTGCGCCAGCTCCTCCATATCGTCGGTGTCGAAGTTGCTCACGCCCCAGTGGGCGATGCGCCCGTCGGCCACCAGCGAATGCATCGCCGCGACCGTCTCGCGCAGCGGATGGCTGCCGCGCCAGTGCAGCAGGTAGAGATCGACGGCGTCGAGCCCCAGCCGCTTCAGGCTGCGCTCGCAGGCATCGCGCGTGCCACGGCGGCTGGCGTTGTGCGGATAAACCTTGCTGACGATGAAGAGCTCTTCGCGCCGCACGTCGCTCGCGCGCAAGGCCTCGCCGATGGCCTGGCCCAGGACGGTTTCAGCGCCGCCTTCGCCGTACATCTCGGCGGTGTCGATGAGCCGGTAGCCGAGCGCGATGGCCTCGCGCACCGCCTTCACTTCGGCCGCGCGATGCCCCGCGTTTTCGCTCATGCGCCAGGTGCCGAGGCCGAGTACCGGCATCTCGCCGCCGGTGGGGAGTTGGAGTGTTCGCATCGGGCCATGGTACGGGGGACGCAAGGCCCTGTCAGCCCGTCGACAACGGAAGCCACACGGTCGCGCACAGGCCGCTCCCGTCTTCACCGGCCGCCAGTTCGATCCGGCCGCCATGCTTGTTCAGCACCGAGCGAACGATAGCCAACCCCAGTCCGCTGCCCGACTGCGTCTGGTCCGGGTTGCGAAAGAAGCGGTCGAATACACGTTCGCGCAGCTCCGGTGGAATGCCAGGCCCCTGGTCCGTCACGCGGAGCACGGCTTTCGACGATTCCGATTCGTGCCCGACGCGCACGGTGACAGTGCCGCCGTCCGGGCTGTACTTGATGGCGTTCTCGATGAGATTGCTCACCATCGAGATCAGGCTCTCACGCTCTCCGAACACCAGCACCGCGCCTTCGGACACGAAGTCCAGCCTGATACCGCGCACGCAGGCCAGGCCTTCCACGAACAGAACGCGCTCCTGCACCAGCGCATCGAACGCAAGCAGCATGGGCACGGCATCCTGCGGCATCTCGTCGCTGCGCATCAACTGCTGCAGCTGGCCCACCAGCCGCGCGGCGCGGTCGTTGCTGCGCAGCAGGTTGACCATGAGCTCGCGCTGGCCTGCGTCGGCGGTCTGCTCCTTCAGCGCCTCCACATTCACGCGCATCGCATCGAGCGGCGTGCGCAGTTCATTCGCCGCATCGGCGATCAGCACGCGCTCGCGCGATGCCCGGTCGCGCACGCTGCGCAGCAGGTCGTTGATGCTGCGCACCAGCGGCTGCAGCTCCTTGTGCCGCGGCTCGAAGCTCAGCGGCGTCAGGTCGGCCGGGCCGCGCTCGGCAGTCTCTTGCGTCACCTGCCGCCAGGGACGCAGCGCGAACAGCACCGAAAGCCACGCCGGAAAGACGAGAAACGGCAGGCTGATGGCCAGCGGCAGCAAGTAGTAGCTGCGGTGGTCGACAGTGAAGCTGAAACGCAGCACCTTCGGCTCGGCCAGCAGCACGCGGGTGTCGAGCGATGGCGAAGTCATCATGCGCGCGCGCCACACGCGCTCGCCGACGCGCACGTTCTCCACCCGGCCCGGCGCTGCCGTGTGCATGACCGGCGCGGCAGCCGTGGAGTTGAAGATGAGCCGCCCCCGCTGCCACACCTGCATGACGGGCGCCTTGTCCGTCTCTGAACTGAAGTCACCCGATGTTTCGAGCAGCGCCATGTCGAAGGCCCTCAGGGCCTCCTGCTGACGGGCGGGGTCGGCCGCGAGGTTCTGTGCAATCGTGATGACGCTATCGAAGATATTGTCGTAGCGCACCAGATCCGTCACGCGGTTGGAGTCGTACAGGAACAGCGCCAGGATGGCGCCCCACAGCAGCACGACCACCGCGGTCTGCGCCAGCAGCAGGCGCCGCAGCAGTGAGGGCTGCAACCACCGTTTCCAGCGCCGGGCAAGCGCCGTCATGGCGACAGGCAAAAGATTCATGGTCCTCCAGGCGGCGGTCTCTGCGGAGCGCATCGCAAGCGCGTGGAGTATCCGGTACGCCCGCGCCGAGGGCTTCAGAAAACCTTCATGAACCGGTTGTCGGAGCCGGCAAGCGGTCAGTCGCGGATGCTTGTCGCCTTCTAATTTTCTGAAGTCAAAGTCAATTTAATGACAAGGAATTCTCGGAATCTCCTGTGAAGGCATTCCGCTTTGCCTTCTGATTTTGTCAATGCCATTTGAGTGCCAACCCCCTCTTCAGGCCCGGTTCTCGCTTCTAGAATTTTTCGACAAGCCCGGCGTCACGAGCGCTGGCGCACCGAACGAAACGAACTTGGAACAGGTTGAGTCAATGCAGAAAAAGCACAGGATTGCCGTCATTCCCGGAGACGGCATCGGCGTCGAGGTCATGCCCGAAGGGTTGCGCGTACTCGATGCGGTCGGTCGCCGCTTCGGCATCGATTTTTCGTACGACCACTTCGACTGGGGCTCCGACCACTATGTGCGCACGGGCCTGATGATGCCGGCCGACTGGGCCGACAAGATCCAGGGCCACGACGCGATCTATTTCGGTGCGGTGGGTGCGCCCGACAAAGTGCCCGACCACATCGCGGTGTGGGGCCTGCTCATCAAGATCCGCCGCGACTTCGACCAGTACGTGAATCTGCGCCCCGTGCGCCTGATGCCCGGCGTGCCCGGCCCGCTGGCGCACCGCAAGCCCGGCGACATCGACTTTCTGGTGGTGCGCGAGAACACCGAGGGCGAGTACACCTCGGTGGGTGGCCGCCTGTTCGAAGGCACGCCGCGCGAGATGGCGATCCAGGAGGCCGTGTTCACCCGCACCGGCGTGGACCGCATCATCGACTACGCGTTCCAGCTCGCCAATCGCCGCAAGCGCAAGAACCTGGTGGCCGCCACCAAGTCGAACGGCATCTCGATCACCATGCCCTACTGGGACGAGCGCCTGGCCGAGATCGCCACGCGCTACCCCGACGTGGCGACGAGCAAGTACCACATCGACATCCTGTGCGCGCATTTCGTGCAGCACCCCGACTGGTTCGATGTGGTGGTGGCATCCAACCTGTTCGGCGACATCCTGTCGGACCTGGGCCCGGCCTGCACCGGCACCATCGGCATTGCGCCCTCGGCCAACCTGAACCCCGAACGCAAATTCCCTTCTCTGTTCGAGCCGGTGCACGGTTCGGCGCCCGACATCGCGGGCAAGGGCATCGCCAACCCGATCGGCCAGATCTGGTCGGCCGCGCTGATGCTCGACCATCTGGGCAACAACGACCCTGTGTACGCAGAGGCTTCGGCTGCGGTGATCTCGGCCATCGAGACCGTGCTGAGCGAAGGTCCGCGTACTCGAGATATGGGCGGGACCGCCAACACCGTGGACGTGGGCCGCGCGATTGCGAGTTGCATCTCGGCATGACGCACTGCTCTTGTTCAGGGAGCGATCACGCCGACGGCGTGCTCTGCTCCGCGAATGTCCCCCGGCCTGCGGCCTCCTCCTTTATTTCGCTGCGCAGAGCACACCATCGACGTGATCGATGGACGCAATGGTTGATCGGCCGGCACAAGCGCTGCGTCCATGTGCGAATGGCATCGGGTGCTCCCCGCAGCGAAATAAAGGAGGAGCCGAAGGCGGGGGACATTCGCGGAGGGGAGCACCCGGTGTCATTCGCACGCACCCCGAACAAGAGCATCCCGCAACACAACGAACAGCGAGTTCACTGAAATGGGCCTGTTCCTGCTCAAACGCACGCTGACGCTGATCGGCACCCTGGTGGGCGCATCGATCATCGTGTTCCTGGTACTGGAGATTCTTCCGGGCAATGCAGCGCAGATGCTCATGGGCCCAGACGCCTCACCCGAAGCCGTCGCGGCACTGGCAACGAAACTGGGTCTCGACTTGCCCGCATGGACCCGCTACTGGCACTGGATCGGTGGCCTGCTCACCGGCCACCTCGGCGACAGCTACGCCTACAGCTCGCCGGTGCTCGACCTGATCCTCGAACGCCTCGCGCTCACCGTGCCGCTCGCCATGCTGGCGATGGCACTCACCGTCGTGATTGCGCTGCTGGTGGGTGTCACGGCCGCGGCCCGCCACAACAAGCTCGGCGATGTCGGCCTGATGGGCATGGCCCAGGTCGGCATCGCCATTCCGAATTTCTGGTTCGCCATCCTGCTGATCCTCGTGTTCTCGGTGCAGCTGCAGTGGTTCTCCGCAGGCGGCTTCGAAGGATGGGGCGAAGGCATCTTCGCGGGCATCAAGTCGCTGCTGCTGCCTGCACTGTCCCTGGCCGTCGTGCAGGCTGCGATCCTCGCGCGCATCACGCGCTCGGCGGTGCTCGAAGTGATGCGCGAAGACTTCGTGCGCACCGCGCGCGCCAAGGGCGTCTCGCAGCGCGCGGTGTTGTGGACCCACGTGCTGCGCAACGCCATGATCCCCGTCATTACCGTGATGGGCATGCAGTTCTCCGAGCTGCTGGCCGGCACCATCGTGGTGGAGAACGTGTTCTACCTGCCGGGCCTGGGCCGGCTGATCTTCCAGGCCATCAGCAACCGCGACCTGATCGTGGTGCGCAACTGCGTGATGCTGCTTGCGGCCATGGTGGTCATCGTGAACTTCGTGGTCGACGTGCTGTATGCCGTGATCGATCCGCGCATCAAGGCCAGCGACATATGAGCACCCTTGCTATTCCAAGCCCAAGCGCCGCGGCGCTCAAGGTGCCGGGCTTCTGGCGCCGCGCGCTGAAGCACCGCAGCTTCGTCATCGGCGGCGTGCTGGCCGCCCTGCTGCTCCTGGCCGCCCTCGTGTCCTTCGTGTGGACGCCCTGGTCGCCCTATGCGATGGACATGCCGAACAAGATGCAGGCCCCTTCGGCCTCGCATTGGCTCGGCACCGATGCGTTCGGTCGCGACGTGGCTTCGTTGTTGCTGGTTGGTGCGCGCGCATCCATCCTCGTGGGCGTGATCGCAGTCGGTATCGGCCTGGTGGTCGGCACCGCCTTGGGCCTGCTCGCGGCCGCGAAACGCGGTTGGGTCGAAGAAGCGGTGATGCGCCTCTCAGACTTCACGCTGGCCTTCCCCGCGATCCTGTCGGCCATCATGATGACGGCAGTGTTCGGCGCGGGCATCGTGAATGCCATCGTGGCCATCGGCATCTACAACATCCCGACCTTCGCGCGCATCACGCGCGCCTCGGCTAACGCGATCTGGTCGCGCGAATACGTGGCCGCAGCGCGTGCCTGCGGCAAGGGGCCCTTCGCGATCACGATGCAGCACGTGCTGCCCAACATCTCGGCCGTGCTGATCGTGCAGATCACGATCCGCTTCGCCATCGCGATCCTGGCCGAGGCCGCCCTCTCTTACCTCGGCCTGGGTACGCAGCCGCCGCAACCCTCGTGGGGCCGCATGCTCAGCGAAGCGCAGACCCTCATGTTCCAGCAGCCGCTGCTGGCCGTCTTCCCCGGCATGGCGATCGCCCTCGCAGTGCTGGGGCTGAACCTCCTTGGCGACGGGCTGCGCGACTTGCTCGACCCCCGTCTCGCCAGAGCCCGGTAAGCGCCATGCCCCTCCTCGAAGTCAACAACCTCCAGATCGGCCTGCAGACCCAGCGCGGGCCGGCGCAGGCCGTGCGCGGCATTTCTTTCTCGCTGGAGCGCGGCGAAACGCTGGGCATCGTCGGCGAATCGGGCTGCGGCAAGTCGATCACCGTGATGTCGCTCATGGGCCTGCTGCCATCGAGCGCCAAGGTCGGGGGCAGCATCAAGCTCGACGGGCAGGAGCTCGTCGGCCTGCCCGAAAAGCAGATGTGCCAGATCCGCGGCAACCGCATCGGCATGATCTTCCAGGAACCGATGACGGCACTGAACCCGGTGCACACCATCGCGCGCCAGGTCAGCGAGCCGCTGCAGCTGCATCGCGGGCTGACGAAGGCACAGGCACGCAAGGAAGCATTGAGCCTGCTCGACCGCGTGGGCATTCCCGATGCAGCCTCGCGCCTCGACGCCTACCCGCACCAGTTCTCGGGCGGCCAGCGCCAGCGCATCGGCATCGCCATGGCACTCGCCTGCGGGCCCGACCTGCTGATTGCCGATGAGCCCACCACCGCGCTCGACGTGACCATCCAGAAGCAGGTGCTCGACCTGATCCAGGGCCTGGTCAAGGAAATGGGCATGGCGCTGATCCTGATCTCGCACGACCTCGGCGTGATCGCCAACAGCGTGCAGCGCATGCTCGTGATGTACGGCGGCAGCGCGGTGGAAAGCGGGCCGACCGACACGGTCTTCGCCGGCCGCGCACACCCCTACACACGCGGCCTGTTCGCAGCGCGGCCCGCCATCGGCGCGGTTCGTGCCGGCCGCCTGCCGACCATTCGCGGCAGCGTGCCCGAGCTGGTCGACATGCCCCGGGGCTGCGCCTTCGCAGGCCGCTGCGCCCACACCATCGACCTGTGCCAGAGCACACGCCCCCAAGCCACGATGCTGCCGAACGACCACACGGTGCGCTGCCTGCGGCTGGGCGAAATCGCCGCGTTGAATGCCAAGGCGGCCACCGCATGAGCAAGCCCACCACCGCCGGCCAGCCCTTGCTGGCCGTGAACAACCTCTACCGCCACTACGCGTTGCCGCGCGAAAAACTCTTCGGCCCACCGCCGACCGTGAAGGCGCTCAACGGCGTGAGCTTCGAGGTGCAGGCCGGCAAGAGCGTGGGCATCGTCGGCGAATCGGGCTCGGGCAAGTCGACCATCGCGCGCCTCGTGATGGCGCTCGACACACCCACCTCGGGCACTGTCTCGCTCGAAGGCCGCAACCTGCATGCGCTGCCCAAGGCCGAACTGCGCACCGCGCGGCGCGATTTCCAGATGGTGTTCCAGGATCCGTACGGTTCGCTCGATCCGCGCCAGACGGTCGCACGCATCGTCGCCGAGCCGCTCGAAGCGCTGGCCGAGACCAGCCGCGCCGTGCAGCGCGAACGCGCTTCCGAAGCATTGGCAGCGGTCGGCCTGCGCACCACCGACATGGACAAGTACCCGCACGAGTTCTCGGGCGGCCAGCGCCAGCGCATTGCGATTGCGCGCGCGCTCATCACACGCCCCAAGCTCATCGTCGCCGATGAGCCGGTGAGTGCGCTCGACGTGTCCGTGCAGGCCCAGGTGCTCAACCTCATGCAAGACCTGCAGCAGCAGTTCGGCATCAGCTACCTGCTCATCAGCCACGACCTCGCGGTGGTCAACCACCTGTGCGACGAAGTCTGCGTGGTCTTCAAGGGCCGCATCGTCGAACGGGGCCGCCCGGCTGACCTGTTCCAGCACGCCCAGCACGAGTACACGCGCACCCTGCTTTCCGCCGTTCTGCACACGCCGTCCCGCTAGCCGGGCAAGGCTTTCTTTTCCTCCACCCTCACCTCCAGGAACTATCGAATGTTGAAGCGACGCACACTCATGACTTCCGCCATGGCCGCGGCAATCCCGGGTGTATTCCTGCCCCAGGCCCGCGCGCAGGCCGGCAAGAACACGCTGACGATCGGCATGCCGCTCGAACCGCCAGGACTGGACCCAACGAGCGGTGCCGCATCGGCCATCGCGGAGATCACGCAGTACAACATCTTCGAGACGCTCACCAAGGTGAACGCCGACGGCTCGGTCACGCCGATGCTGGCCGAGAGCTGGACGTCGTCGCCCGACATGAAGACCTTCGTCTTCAGGCTGCGCAAGGGCGTGCGCTTCGAGAACGGCCAGCCCTTCAATGCGTCGGTGGTGAAGTTCTCGTTCGACCGTGCGGGCAATGCCAAGAGCACCAACAAGGACAAGCGCTTCTTCAGCGAAATCGGCACCGTGGTGCTCGACGAGTACATGGTGGGCGTGAACAGCACGCTGCCCAACCCCGACCTGCCGTTCATGCTGGGGCAATCGACCGCCTGCATCGTCGAGCCCAAGAGCGCCGAGACCAACGTCACTGCGCCGGTAGGCACCGGCCCGTACAAGCTGAGCGCATGGCAGCGCGGCGCTTCGTGCACGCTGGTGAAGTCGCCGACCTATCGCGACCCGAGCCTTGCGAAGACCGAGAAGTTCGTCTTCCGCTTCATGTCGGACACGGCCGCGCAGACCGCCGCGCTGCTGTCGAACGACATCGACATCTTCCCGCGCGCAGGCACGCGCTCGGTGAGCCAATTCAAGGGCAACCCGCGCTTCCAGGTGATCGAGGTGGGCACGCGCGGCAAGGTGATCCTGACCATCAACAACCGCAAGAAGCCGCTGGACGACGTGCGCGTGCGCCGCGCGATTCTCGCGGCCATCGACCGCAACGCCATCGTCCAGGGCGCGGCAGACGGCTTCGGCAGGCCCATCGGCAGCCATTACGCCCTGGGCGCGCCGGGCTTCATCGACACCACGGCAATGAACCCCTTCGACATCGAGAAGGCGAAGAAGCTGCTGGCCGAAGCCGGCGTGAAGACGCCGCTCGAACTGCGCCTGCAGCTGCCGCCGCCTTCGTATGCACGTCAGGGTGGCGAGATGATCGCGGCGCAGCTCGCGCAGATCGGCATCAACGTGAAGATCCAGAACGTCGAGTGGGCCCAGTGGCTCAGCGGCACCTTCGGCGGCGCGCACGACTTCGACCTGACCATGGTCGCGCACGTGGAGCCCTTCGACCTGGTGAAGTACACCGAGCCCGACTACTACTGGGGCTACGACTCGAAGAAGTTCCGCGACCTGTTCGTCAGCATCCAGAACGAAGAGAACAAGAAGCGCCGCGCCGATCTGCTGGCCGAGGCGCAGCGCCAGCTGGCAACCGATGCGGTCAACGGCTTCCTGTACCAGGCGGTGTTCCCGACCATCGCACGCAAGGAAGTGAAGGGCCTGTGGCCGAGCATGCCGATCGTGGTGAACGACCTGGCTGCAATTTCGTGGAGCTGATGCGATGACCAGGCCCCTGTACTCCCTGAGCGTGCAGGAGCTGCACGCGGCCTACGCCGCCAAGGAACTCTCGCCAGTGGAAGTGGCGCGCTCGGTGAACGAGCGCATCGCGGCCTACGAGCCTGAGCTGCACGCGACCTGGCTCTTCCGCCCCGAGCTTGCGCTCGAACAGGCCCGCGCCTCCGAGGCGCGCTGGCTGGCCGGCACGCCGCGCGGCACGCTCGACGGCGTGCCCGTGACCATCAAGGACAACCTCGCGACCGAAGGCGACCCGATGCCGCTGGGCACCGCCGCCTACGACCTCGTGCCGATGACGCAAGACTCCCCGCCCGCCGCCCGCCTGAAGGAAGACGGCACGGTGCTGGTCGCCAAGACCACCATGCCCGACCTGGGCATGCTGTCGTCGGGCCTGTCGAGCTTTCATGAACTCTCGCGCAACCCGTGGGACCTGTCGCGCACGCCGGGCGGCTCCAGCGCGGGTGCGGGCGCGGCGGCTGCCGCAGGCTATGGCCCACTGCACGTGGGCACCGACATCGGCGGCTCGCTGCGCCTGCCGGCCAGCTGGTGCGGCATCTACACGCTCAAGCCCAGCTTCGGCCGCATTCCGCTGAGCACGCCCTACATGGGCCGCTGCGCCGGTCCGATGACGCGCACCGTGGCCGATTCGGCGCTGATGATGGCGTCGGTTGCGCAGCCCGACGACCGCGACTATTCGGAACTGCCGGCGCCGGGCATCGACTGGACGGCCTTCGAAGTCGACCCGTCGTTCATCAAGGGCAAGCGCGTTGCGCTGCACATGGACGCGGGCTGCGGCCTGCCGCTCGATCCACAGATCGCCGAGGTGGTGCGTCGCGCGGCGAAGCGCATCGAAGCGGCCGGCGCGCTGGTCGAAGAAATCAAGCCCTTCATGACGCCGAAGATGCTGCAGGGCATGGACCACTTCTGGCGCATGCGCTCGTTCATCGACACGCAGGCCATGCCCGCCGAGAAGCGCGCGAAGATCCTGCCGTACATCCGCGCCTGGGCCGAGAGCGCGGCGGGGTTTTCCGGCGAGCACATCTTCGAGGCCTACAGCCAGTTCATCGCCACGCGCGCGGCCACCATCGCCGCCACCAAGGCCTACGACTTCGTGATCTCGCCGGTGTCACCCAACATGCCCGCGCCCGCGGACCACGCCTCGCCGACCAACAACCCGCTGCTGTCGATGGAGCACATCGGCTTCACGGTGCCCTACAACATGTCGGAGCAGCCAGCTGCCTCAATCAACTGCGGCTACTCGGCCGAGGGCCTGCCCATCGGCCTGCAGATTGCCGGGCGCCGTTTCGACGACCTGGGCGTGCTGCAGTTCAGCCGCGCTTTCGAACAGATCCGCGAAGCACAAAAACCCTGGCCGGAACCCAAGTGACTGGCCGCAAGGAGACAAATCAAATGAGCGCAACCCACTACATCGACGGCCGCCATGTGCCGTCCGAAGGCAACGCCACCATCGACGTGATCGACCCGAGCGACGGCCAGAAATTCGGCCAGATCGCACGCGGCACGGCCGCCGACGTGAACACGGCCGTGCGCGCCGCACGCCAGGCCATGGGCGAGAACTTCGACGGCCCCTGGGGCGCGATGACCGCGCTGGAGCGCGGCCGCCTGCTCGCCAAGCTGGGCGCCGCCGTGATGCAGCACCACGAAGAACTCGCCCAGCTCGAAGCCCGCGACACCGGCAAGGCGCTGCGCGTGGCGCGCAACGACGCGACCGCGCTGGCCCGCTACATGGAGTACTACGCCGGCGCCTGCGACAAGCTGCACGGCGACACCCTGCCCTACGAGCGCGGCTACACCGTGCTGACAGTGCGCATTCCACATGGCGTGACGGGCCACATCATTCCGTGGAACTACCCGATGCAGATCGCGGGCCGCAGCGTGGGCGCATCGCTCGCCGCGGGCAACGCCTGCGTGGTGAAGCCGGCGGAAGACGCGAGCCTCTCACTGCTGCGCCTGGCCGAGATCGCGACCGAAGTGGGCTTTCCGGCCGGCGCGCTCAACGTGGTGACGGGCTACGGCAAGGAAGCCGGCGCCGCGCTGTGCGCGCACCCGGGCATCGACCACATCTCGTTCACCGGCTCGACCATGACGGGCCGCAGCGTGGGCCTGGCGGCCGCCGAGCGCCATTGCCCGGTGACGCTGGAGCTGGGCGGCAAGTCGCCGCAGATCGTGTTCGCCGACGCCGACCTCGACGCGGCCGAGCCGGTGCTGCTCAACGCCATCATCCAGAACGCTGGCCAGACCTGCTCGGCGGGCAGCCGCGTGCTGGTGGAGCAGTCGGTCTACGAAGAGGTGGTGCAGCGGCTCGCGAAGCGCTTCACGGCCGTGCGCGCGGGCACGCCCGCCGAAGACCTGGACATGGGTCCGCTCATCAACGAGAAGCAGTTTCGCCAGGTGCGCGACATGGTCTCGACGGCCGAGGCCAGCGGCCTGAAGGTGGCGGCGCGCGGCACGGTGTCGCCCAACGCATCGGCCACCGGCTACTACCAGGAGGCCGTGCTGTTCCGCGACGTGCCGCACGACAGCGAACTGGCGCAGCGCGAAATCTTCGGCCCGGTGCTGGTCGTGATGCCCTTCGCCGATGAGGCCGAGGCAGTGCGCCTGGCCAACGGCACGGACTTCGGCTTGGTGGCCGGTGTGTGGACCCGCGACGGCGCGCGCCAGCTGCGCATGGCGCACAAGCTGCACTGTGGCCAGGTCTTCGTCAACAATTACGGTGCGGCGGGTGGTGTAGAACTGCCTTTCGGCGGCGTGAAATCCAGCGGCTTCGGCCGCGAGAAGGGCTTCGAGGCCCTGCTCGGATTCACGACCCTCAAGACCATCGCCATCAAGCACGGATGAAGACAACACATGACAACCACTGAACAGCAAACGCCGCGCAAAGTCGGCCTCGTCGGCGTCGGCCTGATGGGCCACGGCATTGCCAGCAACATCGTCAAGCACGGCCACCAGCTCACCGTGCTGGAGCACGCGGGCAACCAGCCCATCGACGGCCTGCTGAAGGCCGGCGCCACTTCGGTGAAGGACGTTGCCGCGCTCGCTGCGCAGGTCGACGTGCTGATCCTCTGCGTAACCGGCACGCCGCAGGTCGAGGCAGTGATGCTCGGCGACAAGGGTGCACTGACGGCCCTGCGCCCCGGCACGGTGGTGATCGACTGCTCGACGGCCGTTCCCGCCTCCACCGCCAAGGTGGCGGACGCAGTAAGCGCCAAGGGCGGCAAGTTCATCGATGCGCCGATGACCCGCACCGCGAAGGAAGCCGCCGAAGGCCGCTTGAACCTGCTGGTGGGCGGCGACGCCGAGGTGCTGGCCTCGTGCCTGCCGCTGCTGCGTTGCTTTGCCGAGAACATCACGCACGTGGGCGGTATCGGTGCGGGCCATGCGATGAAGCTGCTGCACAACTTCGTGTCGCTGGGCACCGTGGCGCTGCTGTGCGAGGCTGCTGCCTGTGCGGAGCGCGCGGGCGTGAAGCCCGATGTGTTTGTCGACGTGCTTGCCAAGGGCGGCGGCAACGGCGTGGCGCTGGAACGCGTCAAGCCCAAGCTGCTGACGGGCAGCACCGATTCGCTGAAGTTCTCGATGGCCAATGCCAAGAAGGACCTGGGGTACTACAACGACATGGCGGAGCAGTCTTCTTCCAGTCATGGCATTGCGCAGGCTGTCGATGCGCTGTTGACTCAGGGCGTCGAAAAATTCGGGCCTGACCGGATGGTGCTGGATCTGGTCGAAGCGCTGCGCTGATTTCTTGTTGTGTTCTGTGCGCCGCCGTTGTTCAGGGCGCGTGCACAGGACACCGGGTACTCCCCTCCGCGAATGTCCCCCGGGGCTGCGCCCCTCCTCCTTTATTTCGCTGCGGGGAGCACCCGATGCCCTGCGCACGATGAGCGCGGCTGTGGCGTTGGCGGTTCGACCGCTGCGGCGGATTCGCGAACGACGGGCGCTGGACAAGGTGAACTCTGAGATCCGGCGTAGCGACGGTCAACATTGGCATGACTGCATTCCATGCCCGCTTCAGACTGGAAAGCAGATATCCGTGGCGGCCGGGTTTATGGCGGCACAGGGCCCACTGCAGTCCTTGCCTTTGCCCGATAGCAGTCGCTCACTACATGTGCGAATCGAAGTCACGTTGCGTGCTTATCGTGCTGCTCAACGTTTGACTTGAGAGGTGCGGACCGACTTGCCGGGGATCGTCATCTCGATGACAGGGTGAGGCCGCTCTCGCCTCGGCTTTCCTAGCATTCTTCTGTCGCTATTTCGGATAGTGCTCTCCCCAGTGAATGTCTGAGAGATGTGCGAGGAAGAGATCGCAGTCTGCTTGCTCAACAAAATAGAACTCGTTGTAGCCGAAGTCGTAGTCTGTCTTCGCGAACCAATGTGACGCCCACTTCCCTGTGTGACTGTGTTCAGTTTCGTCAGAGCAAGCCTTGTACTCAGAGTACTTTTGCGTGCACGCGCCATCCATTGGACCAAAGCGTTGCCAACACCAGCGATGCGCGTAGTCGAGTTCCGGAAAGGCCATTTCAAGCATCACGGAGCGAGGAAACTGGCGCAAGAGATTTTCTCGTTCTCGAAACGCTGCATCTCGTTCCTCGGGCGAATCATCCTCGCAGGCGAGGTAGCTCTCGATTGAGGAAAGTTTCAACGTCTTTAGTGTCATCGGATGCGCAAAATGGGGGGCGGAAGTGAAAGTCGGGTTGTGGCCGATGGCGGCCTGCTTGACTGCTACCTTCGCTGAAGCCAGCGGCCTTCAAATTCTTCCTTCGAAATATCCGCTATCTCGAACTCAGGCTCGCGACCCAAAGTCTCCAGATTCGGCCAAGGCTCGATGCCGAGCATTGAGCCTCCAGATTCTTCGTCGTTGTCCGCATAGCCGAGCTTTCCATCGCGAAAGACTTCGATTTTTCGCTGCTCCCACAACTGCCCATCCAGCTCGGTGAAGATTGTCAAGGGGTCACCCGCAACATCGTGCTTCCAATCAACTCTGGTGTATCTCATGGCGTTGCCTCTTCTGGGTTACATGTTGACTGCTGGGAGCCCTATTGGTGTCGGATTGCGGTAAGCAGTTCTGACCCGATGGTGACCGTCTGCTCCTGGTCGACTGTAGCTTCACGCGCGGCCAGCGCGAGGGTCCGAAGCTGCTGCCCGGCATTGCCGAAAACGGTCCCTCGCCGAAACGCGTGTAGATTAATCGCCCAACGAGTCAGTGCCGATCAGCTTACCCGTATCGTCGAATGTGAACTTCCAGACGTTAACTAACTCGACCGGTTCATCACCAGTGACAATGAACTCGAAGGCGCCGGCGGGGAAGTCGCAAAACATCTCTGCGTGAAGTTCTGTCGCGAAGCCGCACTGCTGAAGTCGGAACGCTCCCGAAAGGACGTACACCCGGCCAGCTTTATGGCTACCCGAAAATCTTGCTCCCACTTCGTAGGCATTGCGACTCACACGGAACTTCGAGGAGTCAGCATACAAGCGCTGAATAGCTTCAAGAGTGAGGGGCTCAGTTGAAACCTCTCCCCAGCTACGCGCGGGATTGCTCATGGCTATGTCTGGTCTTGGCCGAAGGTCGTCTTTAATAGGTCGCCTTTTGGAATACAAGGCAATCTACGGGCGGTCCGGGGGAAGGTAGCGGGATTTAAGAATAACCCGTGCGGCTTCCTGCGAAACGTGCTTGACAAACGCCTCGCTGCCAGGGGTGGACTTCAGCATGAAGTACTCACCGAACTCATTTCGGACGATGCGCGTAAATCTGTAAGCGCCGTACCTGGGCGCACTGGTTTCCGAGTCGCTCATGACTTCGGCCGTTGACACGTCCAGCGCGAAATGTGGGTCTCGGGAAGCAATCACGACGCGGGAGAACTGAGCATTTGCCCGGTCGAGGTGCTTGGGCCTATCTCGCGCAATGAGTTTCAGACGCAAGGCTTTTTTCAGTGCAGCGGTGGCGGCCACCGCAATCAACAGCATCAGCGCGAGCAAGACATAGGCCATATGGGGCAGCGGGTTCGCAGTCAATGCAAGGTGGAACGTCGACCGGAACGTCCGGTAGCGGCCGACTGTAGCCAACCCAGTGGCCGGTGCAAAGGGCCGAAGCGGGCGGTCAACCAGTACGGTGCGAGTCAGGTTTGCCAATTACAACTTCGAGAGTAATTCCAGACTCAGGCCCGTTATGTTCTGCCCGCTTGTACTCATCGAGCGCATCAACCATTAAGACTGTGACACCAAGGCTGAACAACTTCACCTGCTTCTTGTTATTCGTATAGATGCCGAATGACTCCCGCCCGCCGAGCGACAGATCAAGCACCATCTCGTTGTTCTGGCCGGTCTTGCTGTCTTGCCCTGCTTCATAGACCTCGACGATGGTCCCTGAGATGAAGCGCAACGGCATCTTCCGCCGGTTGATGCTATCCCACCACTGGGGCGAGCCGAACAATCCATACGTGCCCTTGAGACCCATGTGCGGCTTGTCAGGATTCAACGTGAGTGCTTGAGCCAGTTCGACTTGCCTCGGATCAGACTCAAGCTCCGCGGTGAGCGTGTAAACACGCCAGAACTTCGAGTCATCAAATTTCAGGAGAGGCTCTTGTACTCCGCGAAGTGGTTCGCGGCTGCTGTGGAAAAGATGTCTGAAAAAAGTCATCAGTGCAATGTCCGCAATTGGCCGGGTCGAGCCTATGGAGTTCGGGCGTCAAGCTCATCCCAGGTTGGTGCGAGTCCCAAGCTTCGCAGATGGGTACCGAGGTCCACGAAGGGCTTCGTCCCAATCTCGGACTCGACGAACCAAGTAGCCTCGCACTCCTCGCAAACGAACAGCCCAGCGCCGCTGCTTCTGATTGCCATCGCGGCAATCTCGCCTTGTTCACATCTTGGGCAACGCATGGAGGTAGTTGTGGGGGGCAGGTGGGCCGTTCAATGTCCGCTATCGCGCGAAGTCTAAAGGACCTACGAACGTTGGCTTTTGGCCGAACCGTGTCACCTGCGTTTACGTGCAAGCTGACGCCCCGCGGCACTTGGCGACCCCACTCGGCCTTGGCCACTTTCCGGCTATTCGACGTCAGGATGGTATGGCGACCGCATTTCCTCGACGAACAGGCCAACCTTCGTCGCCAGCTCCTGCGCTTCAGGACATGCTGGTGCGACCCCTATGTACATGTAGTAGTCCCACCCAAAGTGGATGAACCCTCTATCGCCCTCAAGCCTGCACCAGAGCTCCTCGCGGAGCACTTTGGCCATGATTGCCTCGACATCCATCACCGTGAAGCAACCTCCTTCCGCATAGGGCGGCTTCCCTTTCTTTCGGTACTCTAGCCCTCGAACTACCAAGGAACCGACGTTCGCTTCTCGAAGGAATGCCGTGGCGACGGAGATGTACGCCGCCTCGACCTTTTCGTACGTCGCTCGGGTCAGCACTGTTCCGTCGAAGGTGGCACCAACGTCGCCGAAGGAGGTCCACTCGTTGTAGGTTCCTCCATTCAGTCGGACGGCTGGGTCGTACTTGGTGACTCGATACTCAAACATTGCCTTCTCCTCGCCGCAAACGTCCGCTTCCTTACGAATTCTGCGGCGCGGTCGAACGTCTCCTGTTGTCCGATAGTACCTATTCGCACGAGGCCGAGGGATGTCGGCAATCGCTGCAAAGCAGATGCTCGTATCGACTGTTGACGATCAGCGTGGAGTGCATAGCCGACACCGAGGCCTACTCCATAAACCTCAACCGAACCGAATTCCCACCATCACGAAGACTTCAGCCATCACAGCCCAAAGGACCTGTTCCTCAGGCGAGCTGCGAAACCCGCAGCCCGCAGACCAGTCGCTAACCGCCGGTCTCGGGCGCCCCACGTCGCGCCTTCTCGCTCATCTGAAACAGCTCCCCAGCCTTGCGAGCAAGTTCAGCCGCAAGCCAGAGCAGGTTGTCCAATCGTCGAGGCCCATCCCCGCTGCACCAGTCGATGTCTTCCCCGTGGCAGACCCACAGGAGAGCTTCGAGTTGAGAGAGGGTGTTTTCGAGAAGATCCGCCGGGTCTTGGGCGTTGTCTTCGGAAGCGACCTGCGTGCGGGGCCGGGCTATAGTCTTGGTAGCCATTTTTGTGCGTTCCTTCCAAGGTGTTGCACGAACTTGGTTAGACGGCTGGGGTGCTCGCTACACCCTGGCCGTCGCCTTTTGATACCTCGCATTTGCATCGCTGCTTTCGCACCGACAACCTGCCGCGAGGCAAGCAGCCTTCAAAAATTTCGGTGGCTATGTGTGTTGCGCCTTTCTTCTTCCCTTGTTGGGGTATCGAGTGACAGGGGCATCCACTCTAGAGAAGAACCCTGCGAAGTAGCCGTTCCATACGGCACGAAGTCTCGGCGACCGCCAACAAATGCAGCTTCCGCAGCGGCTCTGAACGATCACGCCGATGGGGTGCCTTGCGCAGCGAAATAAAGGAGGAGGCCGAAGGCCAGGGGACATTCGCGGAGCAAGGTACCCCGTCGGCGTGAGCGTCGCCCTGAATGAACCCGATCCCGATCCCTACGGCATCCCGCGCGCCAACAAATGATCGACAAGCCGACGCTGCGGAAAACTCAACGCCTCCTGCCGCGTGCACAGATACATCCGTCGTGAAGCCCAAGCATCGGTGAGATTGATGAACCGCAGTTTCATCTCTTTGCGATAAGTCACCGCGGCCCCCTCGGGCAGGATGCCCACGCCCATGCCCGCTTCGATCATCCGGCACACGGCCTCGAAGCTCTTCACGCGCACACGCAGCTTCAGCACCTTGCGCGCGCTCATGGCGGCGTCTTCCATCGTGCGGGAGATGGCCGAGTCGTCTTCCAGCCCCACGAAATCGAAGTCGAGCAGTTCCTCGAACGACACCTCGCGCCCGCGCCACGGATGCTTCTGCCGCACGATGGCCACCAGCCGGTCGGTGCGATAGGGAATGAAGTTGAGCGCGGGGTCTGCCGCCTCGCTGGTGATGACGCCCACATCGGCCTGCCGGTCTCGAATGGCCTGCACGATGTAGACGCTGCGGTGCTCTTCCACGCTCACGCGGATCTCGGGGTAGCGCTGGCGAAAGCTCGCCACGTCGTCGGGCAAGAACTGACCCATGGCCGAGGCATTGGCATGCAGCCGCACACGGCCGGTGGCGCCCTGTGCGTAGTCGGACAGGTCGGCCCGCATGCGATCGACGTCGCGCAGGATCTGGCGCGCATGCATGGCCAGCGATTCGCCGGCGCCGGTGGGCGTCACGCCCTTGGAGGTGCGGTTCAGCAGCGCAACGCCCAGGTGGCCTTCGAGAATGGACAGGCGGCGGCTCGCGGCCGACAGCACCATGTGGCTCTCGGCGGCGGCCTTCGACAGGCTGCCGTGCTCAATGGCGCGCAGGAAAAGCGCCAGCGAATCGAGGTCGGGTCTCATCGGGTTCTCGTCGTGCTGCGGGGGCCGCCATTGTCGGGCCAGCGGGACGGTTCGAGCCTGCCGAAATCCTTTCGGTCGATCGCACCCGCAAAAGACAGATCTTCCGTAAAGCGCTGCGCTTTGCCAAAACGAAGAAGCACTTTCAGGAGACAAGGCGGAAGAATCGTTGCTGCCTCGCCGTCTACCCCGGCAAGGCATCTCGCGAGCCGGCCCTCTACCGGGGCCACGCCCGCATTTCCACGAGTCCCACCCGGAGTCTTTTTCAGTCATGGCATCCCACGAACTGGCCAGCGTTGCGCTGGACGACAAATACACGGCCACCGAAGGCCGGATCTACCTCAGCGGCATCCAGGCGCTGGTGCGCCTCATGCTCGTACAGAAATGGCGCGACCAGAAGGCGGGGCTGAACACCGCAGGCTTTGTCTCCGGCTACCGCGGCTCGCCGCTCGGCGGCCTGGACGAAGCGCTATGGAAGGCGCAGCCGCAGCTCGAAGCCAACGCCGTCAAGTTTCTGCCCGGCGTGAACGAGGAGCTGGCCGCCACCGCCGTCTGGGGCACGCAGCAGGTGCACCTGACCGGAGAGAGCGCCGTCGATGGCGTCTTTGCCATGTGGTACGGCAAGGCGCCTGGCGTGGACCGCTGCGGCGACGTGTTCAAGCACATGAGCCACGCGGGCACCTCGCCCAACGGCGGCATTTTGCTGGTGGCGGGCGACGACCACGGCGCGTCTTCTTCCACGCTGCCCAACCAGAGCGACCACCTGTTCGCCGCCTCGATGATCCCGATGCTCTACCCGCAGAGCGTGGAGGAATACATCGAGCTGGGCCTGCACGGCTTCGCGATGTCGCGCTTTGCGGGGCTGCCGGTGGGCTTCAAGGCGCTGGCCGACACGGTCGAATCGTCGGGCTCCATAGCGGCCGGCGCGCTCGACGTGCATACGCGGCTGCCTTCGGACTTCGTGTTCCCGCCCGGCGGCGTGCATGCGCGCCTGTCGACCGACACGCTCGGCGTGCAGGCGCGCAAGCAGGAAGCGCTGATGCAGGACTACAAGATCTACGCCGCCATCGCCTACGCGCGCGCCAACCGGCTGAACCGCGTGACCATCGATTCGCCAAAGGCGCGGCTGGGCATCGTGGCCTCGGGCAAGTCGTACCGCGACGTGCTCGAAGCGCTGGAAGAACTGGGCATCGATGCGGACGAAGCCGCGCGCATCGGCATTCGCCTGTTCAAGGTGTCGATGCCGTGGCCGCTGGAGCCCGACTCGATCCGCGAGTTTGCCGACGGCCTCGAAGAAATTCTGGTCGTCGAAGAAAAGCGCCAGATCGTCGAGTACCAGCTCAAGGAGCATCTCTACAACTGGCGCGAAGACGTGCGCCCGCGCGTGATCGGCAAGTTCGACGAACAGGGCGAATGGGGCGCACATCCACGCGGCCAGTGGCTGCTACCGGCCACGGCCGACTTCTCGGTGGCGCAGATCGCGCGCGTGATCGCAGGGCGCGTGGCGCGCTTTCACACCAGCGACCGCATCCGCATGCGGCTCGCCATTCTTGACGCGAAGGACGTGGTGCTCGGCAAGGCCGTGGCCACGCCCTCGCGGCCGGCCTGGTATTGCTCAGGCTGCCCGCACAACACCTCGACCAAGGTGCCCGAAGGCAGCCTCGCGCTGGCCGGCATCGGCTGCCACGTGATGGCGACGGCCATCTACCCCGAGCACAACAAGACGACCACGCACATGGGTGGCGAAGGTGCGCCATGGCTGGGGCAGGCGTGGTTCTCGAAGCGCAAGCACGTGTTCGCGAACCTGGGCGACGGCACGTACTACCACTCGGGCTCACTCGCGATCCGCGCGGCCGTGGCGGCGGGCGTGAGCATCACCTACAAGATCCTCTACAACGACGCAGTCGCAATGACGGGCGGGCAGCCGGTCGACGGGCCCATCACCGTGCCGCGCATCGCACACCAGATGGCCGCCGAAGGCGTGAAGCGCCTCGCGCTGGTGGCCGAAGACCCGACGCGCTGGGCCGACCGCAGTGTGCTGCCGCCGGAGCGTGACGGCTTCGTGCTCACCGTGCACCACCGTGACGACATGGACACGGTGCAACGCGAGCTGCGCGAGTTCGAGGGCGTGTCGGTACTCATCTACGACCAGGTGTGCGCAGCCGAGAAGCGCCGCCGCCGCAAGAAGGGCGAGTTTCCGCAGGCCGCGCGGCGCGTGTTCATCAACGACGCGGTGTGCGAAGGCTGCGGCGATTGCGGCGAGCAGTCGAACTGCACCGCACTGCTGCCCAAGCAGACCGACCTGGGCCTGAAGCGCAGCGTGGACCAGAGCGCGTGCAACGCCGACGAGTCGTGCATCAAAGGCTTCTGCCCAAGCTTCGTGACGGTGGAAGGCGTGAAGCCGCGCAAGCAGGCTCCGGTGGCAACGAAGGCCGATGCGCAAGAGACTTCCCTGCCCGACCCTGCGCCTTTGGCACTCGAAGGCATGCACAACATCCTGATCACCGGCATCGGTGGCACGGGCGTCATCACCATCGGCGCGTTGATCGGCATGGCGGCGCACCTCGAAGGCAAGGGCGTGAGCGTGCTCGACATGACGGGCATGTCGCAGAAGAACGGCTCGGTAACGTCGCACGTGCGCATCGCGCGCGATGCGGCGCAGCTGAAGGCGCAACGCATTCCCACCGGCGAGGCCGACCTGATCCTGGGCTGCGACATGCTCACGGCCGGCGCGCCCGATGCCATCGCGCGCATGCGGCCAGGGCGCACCTATGCGCTGGTCAACACCTTTGAGCAGCCGACGGGGCATTTCGCGCAGCAGCCCGACTGGGAGTTTCCGGCCGCGCAAGTGCGCGCGCTGATCGAAGAATCGGTCGAAGGGCGTGCGGACTTCATCGATGCGACGCAACTGGCGACGCGGCTCATGGGCGATGCGATTGCGGCGAACCTGTTCCTGCTGGGCTTTGCGTTTCAGAAAGGCTTTGTTCCGCTGTCCGCCGAGGCGTTGGACAAGGCCATCGAGATCAACGGCGTGGCCGTGAAGGCGAACCTGTCGGCTTTCCGCTGGGGCCGCAAGGCGGCGCTGGATCTTGCGGCTGTGACGCGCGAAGCGGCGCCTTCGAAGGTGGTGGCGCTGCAGCGGCCGCAGAGCTTCGAGGCGCTGGTGGCTGATCGCACCGCGTTCCTCACGTCGTATCAGAACGCGGCGTATGCGCAGCGCTATGCCGAGCTGGTGGAACGCGTGCGCGTGGTCGAACAGCGCGAGCGCGGCAGCACCCTGCTCGCGAAGGCCGTCGCATCAGGCCTCTTCAAGCTCATGGCCTACAAGGACGAGTACGAGGTCGCGCGGCTGTACACCGACAAGCGCTTCATGGAAAAGCTGAGCGAGCAGTTCGAAGGCAAGCCGGTGCTGCGCTTCCACCTCGCCCCGCCGGTGCTCGGCCGCCGCGACGCCGAAGGCCGTGCGGTGAAGACGAGCTTCGGGCCCTGGATGATGGGTGCGTTCCGCCTGCTCGCGAAGTTGCGCGGCCTGCGCGGCACGGCGCTCGACCCGTTTGGCCGTACCGCCGAACGGCGCATGGAGCGGCGGCTGATCGAGGATTACCGCGCGATGGTCGAAGACCTGCTGGCGCGCTTCGACGTCATCGACTTCGACACCGCGCTGTCGCTGGCGCGGTTGCCCGAGCAGATTCGCGGCTTCGGGCATGTGAAGGAAGAGAGTGTGGTGTCAGCGCGCGTGCGGTGGGGCGTGCTGGTGAAGCAGCTGGACGTGGTGCCTGCTTCCCGTGCACGAGCTCCAGCGCCTGTGCAGCCCGTGGCTGCCTGAGCCAAGCGTCAGCGGCATCTGGGGGCCTTCCAGCGATCAGGGCAAAATTCTGCTCGCCGCGCCGGTCGGCCCCTGCCTCCCATGCCGCCAATCACGCTCGCTCCTCCGCCACCCCCAACCCGCCCGCGCCGCCGCTACCGCGCGATCGCCGCATGGGCGGCCGCCCTCGCACTGGCCCTGCTGCTGATCGGCCTCGCAGCCCAATGGGCCGCAGTCCGCGAAGCGAATTTCCAGGCCGACTCGATCCGCCGCGCCATGGAAGTCCACGCGCTGGGCCTGCGCGATGCCGCCGGCAAGTACAGCTACCTCCCGTTCACGGCAAGCCTGCATCCCGACGTTCTGGCCGCGCTGGCCCATCCCCAGGATGCGGCGGTGAAGCAGCGCGCCAACCGCTACATCGAGGAAGTGAACCGCCAGGCGGGCTCCGATGCGCTCTACCTGATCGACCTGCAGGGCATGACGCTGGCGGCCAGCAACTGGGCGACGCCGCAGACCTTCGTGGGCGAGTCGTATGCCAACCGGCCCTACTTCATCGACGCCCGCGCGGGACGCAATGGCCTGTTCTACGGTGTGGGCCAGACGACCGGCGAGCCGGGGCTCTTCATTTCGGCACCGGTGCGGCCGGACGGCGGCGCGGTGCTGGGCGTGGTAACGGTCAAGGTCAGCCTGCGCCAGTTGCAGGATGCCTGGACCTTCGCGCGCGACCCCATCTTGCTGACCGACGCGCGCGGCATCGTGTTCCTGAGTTCGGTGCAGTCATGGATGTACCAGGCCACGCGAGCCCTGGGCGCCGCCGAGATCGAAGGCATGCGGCGCGACCAGCAGTACGGCGCGCGCACGAACTTTCCGGCGCTGCCGTGGAAGGTCGATCGCGACGAAGGCGGGCCCGGCTACCTCGTGCGCACCGACCTCGGCGGCCAGCCGCGCCGCTTCCTGGCGGTGGACGAGCCGCTGCCCGATCTCGGCTGGACGCTGACGGTGATGGCCGACCATGCCGAAGTCGTCCGCGCGCGCGAGCGCACCTGGATGCTGGGTCTGCTGTGCGCCGGCCTGCTGCTGCTGGGCGGCCTGTACTGGCAGCTGCGCGAACGCCGCTTCGCCGAGCAGCGCGATGCGCGGCGCGACCTGGAGCTGCGCGTGCGCGAGCGCACCCACGAGCTCGACGAGGCCCACGCCTTCCGCAAGGCGATGGAAGATTCGCTGCTGGTGGGCATGCGCGCGCGCGACCTGGACGGCCGCATCATCTACGTCAACCTGGCCTTCTGCGAAATGACGGGCTACGGCGCCGACGAACTGCTCGGCCGGCTGCCGCCCTACCCCTACTGGCACCCCGACGACGTGACACTGCACTGGCGCCACTACGACGCCATGATGAGCGGCGAGCCCGCACATGCGGGCTTCGAGTCGCGCCTGCGGCACCGCGACGGGCACGAGGTGATCACCATGGTCTACACCGCCGCGCTGATCGACGCCGACGGCAAGCACAGCGGCTGGATGAGCTCGGTGGTGGACATCACCGAGCAGAAGCGCGCCGAGTTGCGCCAGCGCCAGAACGACGAGCAACTGCAGCACGCCCAGCGCCTGGCCAGCCTCGGCGAAATGGCCTCTACGCTGGCCCACGAGCTGAACCAGCCGCTGATGGCGCTGAGCAATTTCGCGAGCGCCGCCAAGGCTTTTGCAGAGCAGGGCAACCAGCAGTTGCTGGTCAGCAGCCTCGACGAGACCATGGCCCAGGCCCAGCGCAGCGCCGAGATCGTGCGGCGCATTCGCGGCTTCGTGCGCCAGCGCACCGCCGGCACCGAAGACTGCGCGGTGGCGGCGCTGGTCAGCAACGCGCTGGCGCTGCTGCAGGGCGAGATGCGCATGCGCCAGGCGCGCGCCGAGGTTCGCATGCCGGCGGGGCTGCCCGAGGTGCGCGGCGACCGCGTGCTGCTCGAACAGGTGCTGCTGAACCTGCTGTCCAACAGCCTGCACGCCATGCAGGCCACGCCGCCGGAGCAGCGGCTCGTCGAAATCGAGGCCGAAGTGCTCGAAGGACGCATGCACATCCGCGTGGCCGACCGCGGGCCGGGCATCGACGCCGCGCTGGCCGAGCAGGTGTTCGCGCCCTTCTTCACCACCAAGACCGGCGGGCTGGGGCTGGGCCTGAACATCTGCCGCACCATCGTCGAGGCCCATCGCGGCCGGCTGTCCTTTGCCAACCGGGCCGGCGGTGGCACAGTTTTCACCCTCGAACTGGAAATCACACCCCCATGAACGCCATGAGCGCTCTTGCCAACAACCTGTGCGTGGTGGACGACGACGAGGCCGTGCGCCGTTCGCTGGGCCTGCTGCTGCTGTCGCGCGGCTACGCGGTGCAGACCTTTGCCTCGGGCGAGGCCTTCCTGGCCGGCGCCGATTTGCAGCGCGCGGGCTGCGTGATCCTGGACCTGCGCATGGACGGCGTGAGCGGCCTGCAGGTTTTCGATGCGCTGCGCGCAAAAGACAGCCCGCTGGTGGTGATCTTCCTGTCCGGCCACGGCGACATACCCATGGCCGTCGAAGCCGTGCAGAACGGCGCCTTCGGCTGGCTCGAAAAGCCCTGCAATGACGAGCGCCTGCTCGACAGCATCGCCAAAGCCTTGCAGCAAGCCGGCGAGATCGCCGCGCGCCGGCAGGCCCGCCAGGCCGCGCAGGCACTGTGGGACAAGCTGACGCCGCGCGAGATGCAGGTGGCCCGGCTGGTAGCCGAGGGCAAGCCCAACAAGCAGATCGCCCTGGAGCTGGCGCCGCTGGAGCAGCGCACGGTAGAGACCCACCGCGCGCACGTGTTCGCCAAGCTGGGGCTGGCGAACAGCCACCAGTTGGACCGGTTTCTGCGGGAACACGCGCTGTAGCGACCCGACTGGAAGCAAGTGGAGGCCCGTGTGCGAGCACATGGCAGGACCGGAAGTGGCTCGGCGAGCTTCTTGCTTGACCTCATCGCAGCAGCCAGTCGCGTTGCGCAGGAGGTCTCCGATGCCGAATTTTTACTTGCCGCTCTCCGGCAATGTGCGCCAGGAAATCAATCCCTGGACTTGGTTTACCAAGATTGCCAATGGGCAGCTTGGGTTCATCAACATCAATATGGGCAAGTCGTCAGACCCTGCTCTGGAGCAGCAGATTCTGGATGACGTCGGAAGCTACGGACGGCAGATTGGGCAACTCGGCGATGCGCTGGAGGCGGTTCTCGCGCACATGAAGACCGACACCTGGGAGCCCAAGGCCAAGGAAGCGGTAGATGCCTTCAGGTTCCAGCTCGCCGAGATTCGCCGGCTGAAGCAGAGCCGGGCTGACAACAAGACCTGACATTTCTCGGCGGCATATCGAACTGACCTGGAGCGGGCTTTGCGATGTCTTCTGGTCCGGGGACTTCACCAAGGCCATGCCGTTTCAGTGTCGCTGCATCGCAGCGCTGCTCTCGAGTTGATGGTAACTTGCGGCGAGGACCAGACGTTCGCAGCGCCTATGCTAGGCGGTCAAGAACAAGTCCCCTCCCCGGCCACTGCCGCGAGACAACCCGACCATGCAATCGACCGGAACCCTGCGCGGCATCGCCGCGATGCTGTTGGCTTGCGCCTTCTTTGCCTGCATGGACGCGCTGCTCAAGAACCTGGCCGGGCATTACCCGCCGGTGCAGGTGATGGCACTGCGCGGTCTCACGGCCCTGCCCCTGGTGTGCCTGTACATCGCCTGGCGGCGCGAGGCAGCCGGCGTTTTCAGCCGCCGGCTGCGTTGGCGCCTGCACCTGCTGCGCACCGCGCTGAATATGACGATGCTTGTGCTCTTCGTCTATGGCCTGAAGACCCTTGGCCTGGCAGAGGCCTACACACTCACTTTCATCGCTCCGCTGCTGATGGTGCTCATCGCCGTGCCGATGCTGGGCGAGTCGGTCCAGCCGCGGCACTGGATCGCCATCGGGCTGGGCTTCATAGGCGTCGTGATCGCACTGCGACCCGAGCAAGGGGCCTTCCTCTCGGTGGGCGCTCTGGCGATCCTGGTGGCCGCAGTCTGCTATGCGCTGTCGAACATGCTGGGCCGGCTCATCAGCCGCACCGAATCGAGCGCCGCGCTGGTCTTCTGGACCACGGCCGGCATGGCTGTCGGCGGTAGCCTGTTATCAGCACCGCAATGGGTGCCAATCCAGGCCCAGCACACGTGGGTGCTTGCGGGTTTGGCCATCAGCGGTTTTCTGGGCCAGATGGCTATCGCGGAGGCCTTCCGTCACGGCCAGGCCGCTGCCATCGCCCCCTTCGAATACAGCGCCCTCGCCTGGGCGCTTGTGCTGGACTGGGTGTTCTGGCAGGCCGCGCCCGACGCATGGACGCTGGGCGGCGGGGCGTTGATCGTTGCGAGCGGACTGTGGCTGGCGCGAAGCGAGGCGCCAAAATCTGCTCGGCCAAAACGGCAGGCCACCTGAGCCGCGGCGAAGCGGGCGTGCGAAGCCGCATCGGGCAGACAAGATCAACGGCTCGCGTGGTGCGAGCCGAAGATCCCTGCCTGCGTACCGCTCAGGGCGCCAGCGTGAGCTTGAAGATCTGGTTGCCGTTGGATGCGCCCACGTAGATGGTCCCGTCGCTGGCGACCGCCACACCAATCGGAAAATTGAAGATGATCGCCGCGCCGGTGCTGTCCCGCAGTGTGCTGATCTCGCCCGCAGGCGTGACCACTCGCGCCACGCCATCCCAGGCATGCGTCAGGAACACGTTGTCATGTGCATCCACCGTTACGCCGTAGGAATAGCCGAGCTTGGCCGGCGTGGCGGCCGTTCCGTCGACCACATTGGAAACAGCGTTGCCGTTGCAATCGCCCAGCAGCGTGCTCACTGTGGCGCTGGCCACATCGATCTTGCGCAAGCATGTGCCGTCGGTGTCCGTGTCGTACAGCGTGCTGCCATCGCGGCTGATCGCCAGGCCCTGCGGACGGGCAAACTGGGCTGCTGTGCCAACCCCGTCCAGGTAGGCCTGCGTGCCGTCGCCCGCGAGCGTGCTCGTGGTGCCATCGGCTGCGACCTTGCGCACGCGCTTGTTTTCCAGGTCTGCCACGAACAGGTTGCCTGCGCCATCCAGCGCAATGCTGGCGGGGTCGTTGAACATTGCAGCGGCCGGGCTGTCGGCGTACCCGCTGGTGCCACTGCCCACCCAGGTGCTGTAGGTTGTGGCGTTGGGGGCGATCTTGTTGATGCGATGCTGGTCGCTCACGTACAGGGTACCGTCGGCGGCCAGTGCCAGGCCATACGGCGTGTTCATGGTCGTCCCCGGCGTTACTTCCGCGCCGCTGCCGCTGACCGTGTCGATCCTGTAGACCGAACCATTGCCTCCCATGGCCACGTAGAGGTTCGCGCCGCTGGCATCCAGAACGAGTTGATAGGGACGGTTGTATGTCACCCCGGTGGTCGCCAGCACGTTGGCGACCCAGGGTTTGACCGTCAGCGTGGCGGCATGGCTGGTCACACTGCCATTGGGGCCCGTCACTTGCACGCGCAGCTGCTGGCCGCTGTCGGCCAGTTGATTGGCTGCTGTGGTGAAGCTGTCGCTGGTGGCGCCGGAAACATCGGTCCAGTTGGCACCGCCATCAACGCTGCGCTGCCACTGGTAGGTCGTGGCACGCACAGCCTGTACCTTCAACATGGCGGTCACGCCCTGGCCAATGGTGGTATCCGATGGCTGTGTCGTGATGGAGGGCGCGGTGTCTTCCTGCGTCGGTGCCGGCGTCTGCGTTCCCTGAGGAGCAGGTGCAGGAGCGACAGCGAAGCCGGGGAAGCCGCCGCCTCCGCCCCCACCACCGCCGCAGGCGGCCAGCACGAGGTTCATCATCAGCAGCGCGGCGGGTGCACGCCATGCACGGGAAACTGTACGAGTGGTATTCATGATGGGCCTTCCTTTTTTCAAGTGGAGTGAACGAGAAGGCCTCCACGGTAGGGTCGGCAACGCCTGCGATCTAGTGTCGAAGGTCATCGCCGAGCAGCAAAAAAAGATGCTCAGGAGCGCATGCAAGCGTGCGTCGTATCGTGCCGCGCCAGCGATGCAAGGGCCTGCAGCAGCCTGTCGGCAGCCACCGGCTTGAGTAGCACCTGCAGCCCGGAGTCGAGCATCTGCCGCTGTCGCTGCGGCGCGGTTTCCCCGGTGATCAACAGCACCTGCAAGCTTGGGCCGAAGCGCGCGCTCAGTCGCTGCGCCGCGGCCAGTCCGTCGGCACCATCGGCCAGCCGCACGTCGCACAACAGAACTTCGACAGGGGCACTTCCATGTGCGGCTTGCACCAGCACGGCCTCGGCTTCGGCCTCGCTGGCCACTGCGTCGATGGCTACGCCGTGGGCCTGCAGCAGCCCGGTAACGGCCTGGCGGATCGCGGCTTCATCATCGATGAGCAGCACGCGCTGCGGCAATGGCGAGGCAGCGCCCGGGCATGCAGCGAGTGGCACGACACCCGAGGCGGTCACCGCCGGAAGCACCAGGCGAAAGCGACTGCCGTGATGCAGGCGCGAGCGCACCTGCAGCGGGTGCGCCAGCAGGCGTGAGAGCCGCTGCACGATGGACAGGCCGATGCCCAGTCCCTGTGCTCGATCGCGCCCCGGATTACCGATCTGGTAGAACTCGTCGAAGATGCGGCCGAGGTGCTCTTCCGCGATGCCGATGCCGGTATCGCACACATCGATCCACACCAGCGGACCGCGTGCACGGGCGGCCACCACCACGCCGCCACACGTCGTGTACTTGAGCGCGTTGTCCACGAGATTGGACAGCAGCCGCTGCAACAGCTGCGGATCACTCAGCACCCAGCAAGGCGTGGCGCGCAGCCGCAGTTGCAGATCCCGGTCGGCCGCCTGCGCCACGAACACATTGTTGAGCGCGAGGAACAGCGGATTGAGCTCCACGGGTCGAATCTGCGGCGCCACCTCGCCGGCATCAAGTCGCGAGATGTCCAGCAGGATGTCGAGCGAATCGCCGAGCGTTCCGACCGCATCCATCAACCGCACCGCGTGATCCCATTCCTCGGTGCCCTTGAGCTTCTTTTCAATGACGGCTCCGAACAATGCGATGGCGTGCAGAGGCTGGCGCAGATCGTGGCTCGCCGCGGCAAGAAAGCGCGTCTTCTCCTCGCTGACACGCTGGGTTGCGGCAATCTGATGGCTCAGCTGCTCGGCAAGCGCCTCCTTTTCGAAACGCATGGTCAGCGCAGCGGTCAGCAGCCGATGATGCTGCAGCGCGAACATGATCATGACGCACAGGTACAGCAGGCAGCCGGTGGCCAGGAACAGGTGCGTGCTGTCGCCGCGCCAGGCCAGCGCCAAGGTCAGGCTCGCCATGCTGGGCACGATGAAGCGTGGAATGTTGCGCTTGAGAACCGCCAGCGACAGTGCTCCGCCGGCGCAGCCGCCCATCATCATCACGATGACCATGACCCAGAGCCCCAGGTTGCGCCCCGGCGGAACGCACAGCCACGGCGCCAGGCCCCAGACGCAGGAGCGCAGCAGCACGTTGCGCGCATTGAAGCGTGCCCAGTACTCGGGATGAGCGGCCGCATCGGGACTGCGCCGATAGCGCCGATAAGCGCGCCGCAGCGTCAATGCCAGGTGCAGCGCCATCCACAGCAGGACTTGCCAGCGCCACGTGGCCACGAACAGGCCGATGCCCAGCGACTGTGCCGTGAGGAAGTCTGCGAGATAGGCTGCCGGCGCGTTGGCATGGACCGCGGCCACCTGTTCGCGCAGCACCCGCTGGGCCAACTCGGGCGGATGCAAGTCATTCATCGCAGGCATGCGGGGCATCGCCACGTCGAAGGCCGCACGGCGCGGAGGGCTCACTTCAGACTGCTGATGAGCTGGGCTCGCGAGCGCACGCCGAACAGCAACAGCAGGGTAGACACATGGTTCTTGACCGTGCCCTCGGTCAGGTGCGACAGCTGTGCAATCTCTTTGTTCGACTTGCCGGCCAGCAGCCAGTCGAGGATTTCGACCTGGCGCGCATTGAGCTGCGGCTGCAACTCAGTCGTCGCCGTTACCGCAGTCGTGCGGACGGCGACAGGGGTCGTGGACGGCGAGGCTGGCAGAGCGACCAGATCGTTGTCCCTCACGTAGCGCAACACCTCGCCCAAGTGACCTGTCTTGGGAAGAAAGGCCTGCGCCCCGAGCGCCATCACCCCTTGCATCAACGCATGGCTGTCCTTGCCCGATAGCACGACCACGCGCGATGCAGGAAAGGCGCGCCTGAAACGCACCAGGGTATCCAGCCCCTGGGAGTCGGGCAGATCGAGATCGAGCAGCACCAGGAGATGCGACGTGAGATGGAACTCGTACAAGCGCAACGCGTCGGCCAGGGAGCGTGCCTCGTGCACCGGCACGCTGCCGGTTTCCGCCAGCAGCAGCGCCCTCAGGCCCAGGCGCACCAACTCGTGGTCGTCGACCACCAGGATGCCCCGCGCCGGTATGGCAACGCTGGCCTCGCTACGCAATGGCGCGGCATGCAGCGGCAGGGATGTGGCAGTAGCCATGGTCCGGGCATCTTAGTGCGGATGGCTGCGAACCTGAAATGACCAAAGTCATGAGATCCGCGGCTCTGCCATGAGCAACTTCTGCCATCGGTAGGAGGTTCGGGCTTCACAACATCGCGCGACGTTTCCCCATATCGGCACCATCCTGCACCTTTGGATGAAACGCCTTAATCAGCAGGACGGCATTGAAATCAAGCATGTCTCCACCGAGGAGCCGCACAGGCCCTGATCGAACTGATGGGCGATCAAGCCGATCTCTCGTTGCTCACTACCGGTTAGGTTGGGCGCTGACGCTCGTGACGCAGAGGTTCAATTGCCGCGCAAATAGAAAGGCATAGGCAGAAGGGCATATGTCTTCGGGACATCTCGTTGCAGGGCGTATCAAGCAGCCAGCCCGCAGACCGGCATCTCTCTCGTTGCCGTCGGGGTACTCAATACGCCAGCGGCTTGGACGGCATTCCCACTGAAGCTCAAGGTGAGCTGCTCGTACTCGCTACTTGGACCATGCGGCTTGTCTGCTTGGAGCGCCTTTCGACGTCATGCCAACCGGCTACAGTCGGCCAGAGCCGGCCGTTCGCCGCGGGCCCTCAACTCGCCTGTAAGCAGACCTTCGGCGCCACAACCGAGCCTCCGGTCCTACATACAAAGAGCCATGATTGAAAACGCAGACTTCCTGACCGCATTCTCGATACACCGACTTCGCGGCGAGGCACCACCGCCAGACCTTGCGATTCTGTTGGGGCACCGGGACGCATTGGTACGTCAAACTGGGTTCGCTTTTGATAGCTCATCAAGTTGGGCGCCCTGGCTTGACACAAGCTATCTCAGGGAAAGCGAATGGGCCAATCCAGGTATTCGAGCCAACGTGAAGGCGATTGCCGAGGTCTGCGCCTCTATTGATTTTGTGGCTGCGGACGAGGAGCGGAACTACTTCGGCTACTGGCGCGGGCAAGCCGATATCAACGTCTCGCAGGCGCCAATCGTCCGCTTAGACAACGAGGGTCAGTTTGACTTCTGCGGCACCACCAATTTGGCCGGTGCAATTTTGACCGCAGGCGGAGGCGGTCTATTCGAAGAGGTGCGGTCCTGGATGCAAGGAATCGGCATCGGCTCGCTCCCGACGGTTCCATATGACCTGTTCGATGTTGATATTCACCCCTCGCCGCGAGAACTGCACAGGACGCTCTACGAGAAACTCTTGATAGAAGAGCAGCGCGGGTAGTCGAGCATCGGGCCCAACCTATGCGCTGTGGCACAGTTCGGCCATGAGCGGGCATTCGATGTCATCAACGAAGACCCTCGAGAATCGATGGCCACGTGAAATTAGCCGCATGTCCAACCTGACACTCTTCGATTCCTACCTCCAAAGCTGGAACGCGCAGCCTGACGGCGAGCCCTTTGCAACCCACGCCGGCCACCTACTACCGGTCCGTCTCGATGGACATCCGGACGGTCGCGCCGGGATGATCAAGATCGCGCGGCATATTGACGAGCGGGTCGGCGGTCAAGTGATGCGCTGGTGGGACGGCGATGGCGCTGCGCGCGTGTATGCCCTCGATGAGAACGCGGGCGTACTGCTGATGGAGCGTGCTACCGGCGCGGGTCATCTGCTGAAAATGGCTCTAGAAGGTGATGACGACGCTGCCACAAGCATCGTCTGCCGCACCATCGGCCGGCTGCATGCGAAGCGGCCCTTACCGGCGCCAAATGGACTGCTACCGCTGACGTGCTTCTTCGAATCGCTGGCGCCGATGGCGCGGCGTGAAGGCGGCCTGATGGCCGAATGTGCAGTGGTGGCAGATGAGCTGTTGGGCACGCAGCGTGAGCACGTCGTGCTGCACGGCGATGCGCACCATAGCAACATCCTTGATTTCGGCGCGCGCGGCTGGCTAGCAATCGATCCCAAGCGCGTGACCGGCGAGCGTTGCTACGACTACGTCAACGTTCTGTGCAACCCCGATTTGAAGGCCTGCACCGACCCGTCGCGCTTTGCGCAGCAAGTCGACATCGTCGTCAACGTCGCTGGGCTGGAACGCCGCCGCCTGCTCCAGTGGGTGATGGCCCATGCCGCGTTGTCGGCCGCCTGGTTTCTGGAGGACGGAGAGCGCGACGAGGCTGACAACGAACTGGCCGTAGCACGTATCGCCCGACAGGCCCTGGGCTGAGTCTCGTCAAGTCTTCCGATGCGGACGAGTCCGCAGCCAGCACCTGCTCTGGCAGGCATCAAGGCGAGGGAAATTCTTTCAGTTCTGAGAGAAGGCTGTTTGAGCCATGGCGGAGGTCCGCTCAGGGTCCGATGGCGTCGGCCTCGCTTCGACTACAGTCGGCCACAAGCAGTCGCTCACTATTAATCTCCAGTCGCAAACCAGAGTGCCATGGACAACATGAACGAGACCGACATTGAAGCATTCATTCGCGCGACCGATGAAGCACCATTGATCGCTCTCTTATCGTCGACGCTGGGTGGCCTGGTTCCGCATTCCAATAACAGCCTCGACGTAAGAATCTACACATCTGAGAACGCTACGCTCGTGGTTATGCCCAGCGAGAACGAGTTCCTCAGTGTATGGCTTCGCGGTGCCACCCCATGGCGCTCCCATGTCGATTTCGCACGATTCCTCTCCGGCGCACTGGATTGCCAAGTCCGCTGTGATCCGGGTTCGGAGCACTCCGAGATTTCCCCATACTCGGACGTCTTCTTGGACGTGCATAGAGGTGTAGAGAAGCTCGTTACATGGGGCTGAGCCCCTGCTTTCAGTCACCGATTTAGGGGCAATGCGTTCGGCCACCTTGGACGCAGAATGCGGTTGCAGGAGATCGCCGGAAACTGCGGCACTCGGCCAGAACCGGTCGGTCGCTGCTTCGGCAGAACAGCCAAGAACTGCCATTCGTTCAAGCTGAACATTGACTTTGAGAAGGGAGTCGCATGCACCGAGCAATTGCGCTGGTTTTATGCCTGGTCGTAAGCGTTTCAGCAATGGCACAGCCATCGGAAGAAAAAAGAGCAGCGTATGAAAAGGAACACGCTGACATAGTGAAGATGTTCCGGACCGAGACGGGGTTCGAGGAGATCGACCGAGGGGAAGTCCTTCAGTTCATCGACAACAAGCAATCGAGAGTTTTCTTGGTAACGAAGCCGGGCCATCCAGCACACCCAGCAGTCATAACTCGTCAAGCATTCGAGTACAAGGGACAACTCTTTCTAAAATCTGGCGGCATGGGGCGAGGAGATCAGAACGCCCTAGAAATTTGGGTCAACTACTTGAACTCAGAGGCCAAGGCGGTTATTGATAAAAAGCGCGAAGAGGCTGTCAAACCATGACGGTCCATGGCGTTGGACGCAAGCATCGAACGGCAGCTCTCGCGACGTCCGAGTGACGGCAAGGGCCCACAGCTGAAGTTAACCTGCAGCCAACAGAGGCGTCGAAGGCTTCTGGAGCCCTTCATAATCAAAACCTGCCCCCGCTTGTTCGAGATGCCGACCTTTCGTCATGGATAAATTCTTGCTGCAACAGCAGGTGCTGGAACGGCTCGCCGAAGACCTGCTGCAAGCCGAACAGGCAGTGCGGGCAGCCCATGAAACGGCGACTCACGAAGAAAACATCGCCGAAAACAAGTACGACACATTGGGACTCGAAGCCGCCTACCTGGCCACCGGCCAAGCTCGGCGCGCCGAAGCCATACGCCAGGCGATGGCCAATTGGCGCCGATTCCGCCCGCGTCCCTACGACGCCATCAAAGGCATACAGCTCGGCTCGCTGGTCTGCCTAGTCGACTCCGACGACAAGCAGCAACAGCTCTTTCTCGGCCCGGATGGGGGCAGCATGAAGTTGGTCAGCGGCACTCAGCTTGTTCAGGTCATCAGTAGCGAAGCCCCTTTGGGTAGGGCAATGCTGGGCAAATTCGAGGGTGATGAGGTGTCGATACAGGTCGCTCCAATCCAACAGCAGTTTGAGGTGCTGAGGGTTCTTTAAGCCGCAAGCAAGTTCACGCCGAATTGACCGAGGTCAGCAGACGTGCAGGCGTCGTGAACGTACCGGCTGAGCAGCAAGGTCAGCAGTACTTAAAACCGGCCACTGGGTCGAGATGACACTGGCGCATGAATGGCCGCTGCGTGGTCAAGACCGTGAACTCAGGAGGCCGACATCACCGGCAGCAACCGCTGCGAAGCGGAGGTCCGGCGGCCAGTCTGATGACAGCAATGGCCCTGCAGCACCGACCGCCCTTCGGCTACAGTCGGCCAGGAGCCGTCCTTTGGAGATGTCCGTTTAGGGTAGGCTTTGTGCTCGCCCGCAGCCGTTGTTGTAACTACATGCCCGCACGTCAGACGAGAAGGCCCAATACTCTCGCCGGAACGCAACTGGCGGCATCCGCTGCTCGTCGACCATCCAGCGTCAAATCGGCCGATCGCGTGTTCGACCTCCTCGAGCTGCTGGCGGGCACGGGCCGGGCCATGAACCACGGAGAACTCTCGCGCCGCACCGCGATACCCAAAGGTAGCCTCACGGCGCTCCTGCGCAACCTGATAACCCGCGGCTATGTCGAATATTTGGAGCGCACGCAAGACTATCGCCTTGGCGAGCGAGCGTACGACCTGGCCAGGCGCGGCGCACACCACCGTGACTTGGTCAGTCTCAGCCAGCCTTGGTTGGACGGCTTGGTGCGGGTCACCGGTGAATCGAGCATGCTGGTAGTGCGGCGCGACGATATGGCAGAGCGCATCGCCGCCTCTGCAACACCCCGCGCCGTCCTGTACACGACCCACGTCGGGGTCCTCATGCCGCTGTACGCCACGTCTGGTGGAAAGATCCTGCTGGCCTGGCAGCCAGCGGCGGAGCGAGAGACCTACTTGCGCAAGGTGTCGCTGCAACCGCGTACGGAGAAAACGATCCGTTCCGTCGGCGTGCTGCGGCGGCAATTGCGGGTGGTGCGTGACGAAGGCGTTGCGTGGTCGTGGGGTGAATTTACTGCGGGCTTGGTAGGCGTTTCTGTGCCCGTGCTGGACGTGCACGGCCGAGCCATTGCTGCGCTGGGCATCACGTTGCCGGAGAGCCGCTTCGACGAACTGCGCCAGGAGGCCGTACTGCAGGCTCTTCGATCGACGGGCGCAAAGATCGCCGACGCGGTCGCGGCTGTCGCCCTCAAATAGCGTTCACATTCGTGAACAGTGGCTGGCCGAGGGTGGCAGACCGCGACCACACTCTGAACTCCTTATCAAAGCACCGATGACAGGTGCCGCGCAGGTTCTATTCATAACCATGGACTGAGTGCGCCCGGAGGCGACGCCTCGACTACCGTGCAACAACAGGAGAAAACCCGATGATCAAAGTCAGTGTCATGTACCCGTACGCCGCAGGCGCGCGATTCGATCATGCTTACTACCGCGAGAGGCATATGCCAATGATGAAACAGCTGCTCGGCGCTGCATGTCTGTACTACACGGTGGACAAGGGCATCGCAGGTGGTGCTCCGGGCACCGACCCTGTTTACGTGGCCAAGTGCGACTTCGTCTGCACTTCTGTCGAAGCATTCCAGGCAGCCCGCGGCCCGCACGCGCAGGAGATCAGGGGCGACATAGCCAATTACACGGATATACAACCCGTTCTGCAATTTAGTGAGGTGGTAGTGGAGCGTTCGGAGAGTTGACCAAGGGTCGACGACATAGAAGTTCCTCCCTTGATACACGAGAGCTTTTGGTGATTAGTCGTATGCCCGCTTTCGAGCGTTGAACTCCCGAGATCGAAGGACAGGAACGGGCCCTGAGCAGCCATGGAAATTTCGCAAAGCGGTCACTCAGTCGACGTTTCCGCTGACCGTTAACCCGCCAAGACCATCCCCATCAGAACTCACTCGCAGAGCCTGATCCAGCGTTCAAGCCGTCCCACCACACGCGGAGTATTGAGCCGGGCAATCGACCCTTCCATGTCCTCAGCGCCTTCGCTTTGGCACAACAGCACAACCTCTTCACGCACGGCGCCAGTACCAAAAAATCCTTCGCGATCAAGTTGTTCCATCGCGGCGACGCAGGCTTCGAAGAGGCCCGCGTGCAAAACGTCGAATTCAACACTGCAGGGCAAGTCGTTGCGGTGGCAGGACAGGATCATGCGATAGGCGATGTCGAGAAACTCGTCACCCTCTGAGTGGGGCCACTCGGCGGAGCACCAGATCTCGCTTTCGTCGTCCATGTCGCCGGGCTCGCCCAGCGCAAGAACGCCGGCGGCGTGGATGATGGTCATCGCGCTGTCGTCACTGCCCAGCGCGAACAGGCGGATGGTTTCGTCGGGGTGGGCCGCGCGAATGGCCTGGAAGGCGCGGCGGGCTCCATCGCGAATCTCGGCGGTGAGCAGGGGGAAGTCGATGCGAGCCGGGTCGTGCGTGCCCTGGCGTACCCGCTTGTAGCCCTGGGCCTCGATCTCGCTGCTGCGCTGAACGAGGGCGTCCTTCGCGGCCTGCGGACTGGCAAACTCGGCGACGCTGGAGCGCCCCATGGTTTTCACCTTGCCATTCGCGGCCCACAGTGAGCTGCCGAACTGGCGCAATTCGTGGAAGTCGGTGGGCACCTCGTTGTCGAAGCGGTAGAACAATGACCAGGTCATGGCGGGGAAAACTCCTTCTGGCGGGGCGCTGTGTCTCCTGAATTTGAACATTCAGCTTGTGCGTGATCACACTGCCCGTTCGACCCACTGGGCGCGCCAGGCGGGGGCGTCGAAGGGGTCGGCAAAGTATTGAGTCTCGCGCGACACCTTTCCATCCCGGAACTCCATGATGCTCACGGTAGAGGCGTTCTTGCCCTCGTAGTCGATCGCATACTCGGTGATCCAGAGACTGCCCTCCCCCACGACGCGCCGGACCGCAAACCCCGACGGCTTGCCAGGGTGATGGCTGCGAAGTGCTTGCAGGTTGTGACGGCCGTGGATGACCTCGCCTGACTGCGGGTACACACAAACAGCGTCGTCGTGATAGATCTCATGCTCGACGACCTGGTCGCCTGCAGCAGACGCAGCCCAATGTCGGTCGATAGCCGTCCGGATGTTTTGCTCTTCCATCATCGACCTCCATTGCGAATCCGCTTGCTTGCGGCCCCATTCTAGGTATTTACCCTTGCGTACCGATACGTAGCCGCCCGGCGGCAGGCTACGGACGACAGTCCGGCGGCGGCCGGACAGACTCGGCGGGACGGCTTCGCGCGGCTTTGCGGCGGGCCGCAGCAAGAGACAAGCAAGGACCCCTTTTCATGACCGCCATCGCAAGCAGTGCGACCGCCGGCGCCTCCAGCCCCGACGCGACCACCGCCAACAACACCCCGTACACCTTCGAAGAAAAGCGCAAGCGCATCTTCGCCATCTTTGCCGCCTCGTCCGGCAACCTGGTGGAGTGGTTCGACTTCTACGTCTACGCTTTCTGCGCCATCTATTTCGCGCCGGCGTTCTTCCCCAAGTCCGACCCCACCGTGCAACTGCTGAACACCGCTGGCGTGTTCGCTGCCGGCTTTCTCATGCGCCCGATCGGCGGCTGGCTGTTCGGCCGCCTGGCTGACCGCAAGGGTCGCAAGACTTCCATGGTGACTTCGGTCGTCATGATGTGCGTGGGCTCGCTGGTCATCGCCTGCCTGCCGACCTACGCACAGATCGGCGCCGCTGCGCCCGCGCTGCTTCTGGCCGCGCGGCTGCTGCAGGGCCTGTCGGTCGGCGGCGAGTACGGCACCACCGCCACCTACATGAGCGAAGTGGCGATGCGCGGCCAGCGCGGCTTCTTCTCGTCGTTCCAGTACGTCACGCTGATCGGCGGCCAATTGCTGGCAGTGGTTGTCGTGGTGGTGCTGCAGCAGGTGCTCGACGAAGCCGAACTCAAGAGCTGGGGCTGGCGCATTCCGTTCGTCATCGGCGCCATCGCCGCGGTGGTCGCACTCATGCTGCGCCGCACGCTGACCGAAACCGCGAGCACCAAGACACGCGCCGCCAAGGGCGCGGGCACGATGCGCGAGCTGTTCACGAACCACAAGCGCGCCTTCTTCGTGGTGCTGGGTTACACGGCCGGCGGCTCGCTGATCTTCTACACGTTCACCACCTACATGCAGAAGTACCTGGTGAACTCGGCTGGCATGTCGATCAAGACTGCCAGCAACGTGATGACGGCCTGCCTGTTCATCTACATGTGCATGCAGCCATTGTTCGGCGCGCTGTCGGACCGCATCGGCCGCCGCACCAACATGCTGCTGTTCGGCGCACTGGGCGCGCTGATGACGGTGCCGGTGCTGAGCAACCTGCAGAGCGTGAGCAGCCCGCTTGTGGCCGGCATGTTGATCACGCTCGCGCTGGCGGTAGTGAGCTTCTACACCTCGATCAGCGGCATCGTTAAGGCCGAGATGTTCCCGCCCGAGATTCGTGCGCTGGGCGTGGGCCTGTCTTACGCGGTGGGCAATGCCATCTTCGGCGGCAGCGCGGAATACGTGGCGCTGGGACTGAAGTCGATCGGGCACGAGTCGTACTTCTACTGGTACGTGACGGGAATGATGGGAGTGGCCTTCCTCGTCAGCCTGCTGCTGCCGAAGCAGGCGACGTACCTGCATCACGACAAGTAAGCAAGCGCCCGGACAGAGCACCCCTGCAAACCGGGCGACAGAGGGCCCGGAAATACCCTCTGATTTCCTCGCAAGCCCCCCCCGGAACGGACCTGCCCGTCCGGGGCCGCGTCTTCGGCACGGCGCGGCACGGCGGCCATGCCGCCGCAACGTGCCGAACAGGCGCCTCCCGCATTCGAGGGATGCTGCATCCGTCGAGAAAGCACAGACTCGGGACGGCCTCCATGGCCTGCTTTCACGACGAAGGAGCACAAGGCATGAACGAAATTCTCTCGGCGTGTGCCCAGCAGATGACGCAGCAGAATGGCGTTGCGTTTCGCGACTGGCTTTCGCTGCTGGCGCTGGTCGCAGGCATATGCACATTCATCTGGAAGCTCTACGCGGATACGAAGTCCGCCCGCTACCGGGAAACCGTCGGATTTCTCGAGAAGCGGACCGCCGGGCTGATGGCTGACTGGAAGCTCGTGCAAAAGGCTGTTGCCGAAGGCCAGGACTTTGACGATGCGGCAAAGAGCATGCTGGGCATGCTCGATACCGTGGCTCTACTGGTCAAGAAGAAAGCCTTCGACAAAGAGCTGGTCTACAACTACTGGTGGGCGTACTTCATCGATGCGAAGAAGAACCCGGCGGTCGAGGCATGGATCAAGGCTCGACACGATCTCGACAAGCACGTCCTGGAACACTTCCTGGAGCTCCACGCCGAGTTCAAGAAACGCTGCGATGCGGAACAGGCTCAGGCGACGGTTACCACCGCGCCCCCGCCTCCTTCCGCATAGGCCCGGGAATACCCTCTGACCTCCCCAAAGTCTTCTTGCCTACATTTCTTGTATGCAAGACAAGGCGTTGCTTGCATGCAAAACCTAGACAAGACAGACAGGAGACTCCATGCCTCGCTTCGCCAAATCGCTTTTCGGTCAGGTGGTCATCGCGCTGGTGCTCGGCGTGCTCGCGGGGCTCTTCGCGCCCGAGTACGCCGTCAAGCTCAAGCCGCTGGGTGACGGGTTCATCAAGCTGATCAAGATGATCATCCCGGTGCTGGTGTTCTGCGTGGTGGTGCATGGCATTGCCGGCGCGGGAGACCTGAAGCGCGTGGGCCGGGTGGGTGTGAAGTCGCTCATCTACTTCGAGGTGCTGACCACCATCGCGCTGGCGATGGGCCTGGTGCTGGCCTTCGTGTTCCAGCCCGGCGCGGGCATGAACGTCGACCCGTCGAAGCTCGACCCGGCCGCGATGAGCGCCTATGCCTCGAACGCCGACAAGCTCACGAGCGGCGGCACGGTCGAGTTCCTGATGAAGCTCATTCCAACCACGGTGGTCAATGCCTTCGCCACCGGCGACGTGCTGCAGGTGCTGCTGTTCGCGGTGCTGTTCGGCTGCGCGCTCACGCTGCTGGGCGAGCGCGGCAAGCCGGTGGCCGTGGTGGTCGATGCGCTCTCGCTGGTGCTGTTCAAGATCATGGGGATCATCATCAAGCTGGCGCCGCTGGGCGTGCTGGGCGCCATCGCGTTCACGGTCGGGCAGTACGGCATCGGCTCGCTCAAGCAGCTGGGCATGCTGGTTGCGCTCTTCTACGGCGCGGTGCTGATCTTCGTGTTCGTGGTGCTCGGGCTGGTGATGCGCATGTCAGGCTTCAGCCTGATCAAGCTGCTGCGCTACCTGCGCGAAGAGCTCACCATCGTCTTCGCCACCACCTCGTCGGACAGCGTGCTGCCGCAGATCATGGCCAAGCTGCGCCGCATGGGCATCCGCGATTCGACGGTCGGCCTGGTGATTCCCACGGGCTACTCGTTCAACCTCGACGCGTTCTCCATCTACATCACGCTGGCGGCCGTGTTCATCGCGCAGGCCACCAACACGCCGATCTCGATGACTGACCTGATGACGATCCTGGCAATCGCACTGGTCACGTCCAAGGGTGCGCACGGCGTGCCGGGCTCGGCCATCGTGGTGCTGGCCGCCACGCTGCACGCCATTCCGGCGATTCCCGCCATCGGGCTGGTGCTGGTGCTGTCGGTCGACTGGTTCATGGGCATCGCCCGCGCACTGGGCAACCTGATCGGCAACTGCGTGGCGACCGTTGCCATCGCCGCCTGGGAAGGCGACATCGATCGCGAGCGCGCACACGCGGTGCTCGACGGCCGCTACTCGCCTGACGACGAGCCGCTGGCCGAGCCCGTGGTAAATACCGGCACCACCACCGCTTCGAGCGCCCACTGAAGAAGAAAAAGAAAAGAAACATGCCCGCCGACGTCAGCCCCACCGTCATTGCCGAACGCGTCGTCGAGGCCATCCTCGCGCAGAAGCTCGCACCGGGCGAGCGGCTCGGCGAGCAGGCGCTGGCCGAGAACTTCTCGGTGAGCCGCACGATGGTGCGCGAGGCGCTGATGCAGCTGCAGGCGCGCGGTTTCGTCGAAGTGCAGTCGCGCCGCGGCTGGTACGTGGTGGAGCCCTCGGCCGAAGAGGCGCGCGATGCCTTCTCGGCGCGGCGCATCGTCGAGGCCGGCATCCTCGAAGCGAGCGAGGGGCGCCCGCTGTCGAAGGTGATCCGCAAGCTGCGCGACCACATCGCCGACGAACAGCGCGCCATCGAAGGCGCCGATGCCGCAACGCGCGCCTTCCTGCTGGCCGACTTCCATGTCTGCCTGGCCGAGCAGATGGGGCACCAGTTGCTGGTCGACGTGCTGCGCGACCTCACGGCGCGCACCACGCTGGCGGCCACGCTCTACCAGTCGAAGCACGAGGCGGGGCAGTCTTGCTCGGAGCACGGCGCCATCGTCGCGGCCCTTGAGGCCGGCGACACCGCCGGGGCGCGGCGGCTGATGCTGGAGCACATCGGCAATGTCGAGCGCGCGCTGGAAGTCGATGTTGCAGCCGAGCCTGATGCGCCGAGCAGGCTCAAGGCCACGCTGGCGCCGGTGGCGCTGCCGCGCGCACGGCGCTAACGGCCGCATGGCCACGCGCCCTCGCGGCGCTGATGCAGCCGGCAATGACGCCAGGCTTGCACTGATTCGTGGCCGGCCGGGCAAGAAGCCCTTCATGCACCGTCAGTCCCTGGGGGCCGCAATCAGGTACAACCTCCGTCGAGGTGATTGGGGTGAGTGGTGGTGATCTGAACTGCGCCCAACTGAAACTGCACATCGGATTTCTATTGCCTGGTATCGATGCCATGCGGCCCGCGATACAAATGGCTCGAACCCAGCAGGTCTCAGACACATCCGAGCTACTAACATGATCCGCGTGTTAAAGGCGGACATCAATGTTGTGACGACCATAAACTATTTCCACATCAGACCCGAAGTCTCTTGGCGACGGCACGCGCCCCGTTAGTTTTGCGTAAAGCGATCGCAAGTAACCCGGCTTGTCTTCCACTTCATCTAGAGGTACCTCATGAGGTACCACCGCGCGCCAATACTTTTCGATAGCGCCCGATGACGAGATGAACTCAATAGCATCTAGCGCTCTTTGTTGGCTCTCTAGCCCGAAGCGGTCGAAGTCAGCCTTCATCGCATCAAACAGCTTGGCGCGGCAGCCAAGATCATTGATATGGAAATCATCCAGCTCGTCATCACTCATGACGTGCAAGTAGTAGTTCAACTTGGAGATGTAGTCAGGAAAAATTTGCATGTTTAAGGCTTGGAGATGAATCGCCTATGCACCGGGTCGTAGTACCGATACCGGTTGTAATGCAGCCTCGTTTCTTCATTCCAATACTGCCCCTGGAAGCGGATCGGATTTCGGAACCCCGCTTTCCTGCCCACTTCGCTGATCGCCTGCCTCGCCTCATCCCAAGCCCTGTGCCGACCAAGCCACACGCCCCTCATGGTCCGTCAGCTCCTGCGACGTGCCTAGGTCGCCGCAGGTAGAGGGCAATTCTTTCCTTGACGAATGGCGCAAACACTTGGCGATGTAATCCGTTTCATAACAGGTCTTGCTCGATACCGTAGCGCCCGCTGTTATTGGCCATCGACGCCTTCATATCTGTGGTCTCGTTCAATCAGACGGCTTACCTGATGCTGCGGTGGACTTGATTTATGCACTCGAGCTTTGGTTCGTGATGCCACCGGCCTATCCAGCCTTTGCCAATCCCGGCTGGCGACCTCATTCATCCCAGCGAATTTGGCGCATGCCATTTTTCATTGATTTTTCCAGTCATAAAGTCGGATTATTTTTTGGCAAAATGACCGCCTACAGATAGAAATACCGACATTGACCACCTCCTCTCAATTCGCCATCAACCTTGGATTCCAAAAAATGCCCTAAAACCCATAACGCCGCTCGCCTGAATGGAATTTTTCAACACTCATCTTTAATGCGAAACGCCCCCTTCAAACTTACTTCACAATCCAAATCTCCGTCCTCGTAGCACCTTACAGCCTCACCGTGCAACGCATTTCTTACCAGATCATATAATTTCATTGATCTGAAATTCACCTCTAACCACATGGAGAAATTGCTTTCCAGAATCAGTCGAGCATCATATTCAGCCGCGGACTGTAGAAGCCGATCTTTTAGACAAATCTCCTGTTCTTGAGATTTGATATAAGCATCACTGGACTTCAACGAATCTATGACGCGTTGCATCAAAAATTCATCGTCAAACACCAATCTATATTCATAGCTCATGATCCATGCGCCCTTCCTCGAACAAATGGCAAGTCAATAGGATTACGAATCCCGATATGCGTCTCCTTGGGGTCCAGCGAAACAATCCCACGATCACTTAGTTGATTTCCGATGGGATCTTCCTTGTGGACGTGCGCATTATTTCCCGATTTATATGGACAAGGGCATTTGTTTCCATATTTATGAACCCTGACTTCTGACCCATCCGCATGTGTCCAAGTTTCATTAACACCATTGTTTTTCTTTTTGGAAAAACCCGAATTGCTCAGCATTGACCCAACATTCGGCACGCTTCGCCCCTTCATCCGAGGCAAATCGGATGCGGCTGAAAGTCCCAATGGATCAACCCATTCAATAGCGTTGCTTGCGTACTCGAACACATTGAAGCCGCCAGCCAGCCCGATCGGGTCCTTTGATGCGAAGCGCCCCGTCTGCGGGTCGTAATACCGATATCGGTTGTAGTGCAGCCCCGTCTCTTCATCCCAATACTGCCCTTGGAAGCGGATCGGATTCCGAAACCCCGCTTTCCTGCCCGCCTCGCTGATCGCCTGCCTCGCCTCACCCCACGCCTTGTAGCTCGCCGACCAGGCCACACGCCCCTCATGATCCGTCAGCTCCTGCGGCGTGCCCAGATGGTCGCATTGGTAGAAAGCAATCTCTTCCTTGACGAATGGCGCAGGCGTTTGGCTTTGTTCTCCATTCCATAGCGGATCCTGCTCGATGTCATAGCGTCCGCCGTTGTCGGCCATCAGCGCTTTCACATCCGTCATCTGGTTCAACGCAACTGCCCGCGCTTGCCGGATCTGCACCAGCGGCACGAACGAGCCGGGTTCATGGATGTAGTGGACGCTGTCGCCCTCCCATGCCTGCTCCTGCTGCGCCTCCGTGCTCTGCGTACTCTCGAACGCCAGCGTGTCCCCGTCCCAGCCGAACAAGGTGCAGGCATGCCGCGTGCGCTTGCCGATGCGCCGGCCCAGCGGGTCGTAGCTGAAGCTCGTGATTTCGCCGAAGGTTTCGGCGCTGCGCATGCGGTTGTAGCCGTCCCAGGTGAACACCGTCTTTTCGCCGTTGCGGCTGCGCTCGATCAGGTTGCCGCGCTCATCCCACTTGTAGTGGGTGCCGGCGTAGTCCTTCAGCAGGTTGTCCATCAGCTTGCCGACCATGCTGCGGCCGTCACCGCCCGAGCGAACGGCAACACGATTGGTGGTGCGGCCCGCCGGCTGCGCACCGCCTTCCACGTCTGAAGACGAGTCGCCGATGTTGCCCGCTGGATCGAACGCGAAGGTCTCGCGCCCCAGCCGGCTGTTGGCTTCGAGCAGTCGCCCTACCGGGTCATAGCGATAGCTCAGGTTGCCGCGCCGGCTGTCGCCGATGGCGATCAACTGGCCGGCCCTGTCGTATTGGTAGCTGCGGCGGATGCCGGTGGGTTCGAGGGCACCGCGCCTGGTCTGGGAGATTTGCTGCTCCAGCAATCGGCCGGCCGGGTCGTAGTTCTGTCTCTGTATGAGCCCGTTGGCCTGCTCGCGCGCAATCTCGCGGTGCAGGTTGTCGCGCTCGAAGCCCAGGATGTCTTGCCCGTCGATGAGCAATCCGTGGACATGGCCCGAGCCGTAGGTCAGCCATTGGGTGACGTGGCCATCCGGGCGGATGGTGGCTATGCGCTGATTGAGTTCGTTGTAGCCATGCTGCCAGACCGCGGTGCGTGCGCCCTCCACGTAGAGCTGATGCTCGCGCGTCAGGTTGCCCGCGGGGTCATAGAACCATTGCAGCTTCGCATCGCTGTTCCTGGCTTCAATCAATCGGCCGTTGCGGTCGTAGGCAAAGCTTTCGGCGTCGCCGCCGGCCTGGCGCTCGCTCAGGCGGCCGATCGGATCGAATTGCAGCAGCGTGGTGTGCTCGCCCTCGACCACTTCCGCCAGCACCCCGGTGGACTCTTCATAGCGATACCGTGTGATCTTGCGGTCGAAGCCGGTTTCTTCCAGCAACCGACCCACCGGGTCATAGCGGAAGCTGTAGCGACTGCGGTTCTCGTTGTGCAGTTCGCTCAGGCGTCCAAGCAGGTCCCAGCGGTACTTGAGCGTGTGGCCTGCCGCGTCGGTGCGCTCGGACACGAGGCCGGAGCGCGTGTAGTCGTAGCTCGTCCTGCGTCCCAGCGCATCGGTGTGCGCGAGCAGGCGTCCCTCAGCGTCGTGCACGAAATACTCGCTGGTGTTGTCGGGCAGGGTGATTTCTTCGAGTTGGCCTGGACGGTTGGCGTTCGTCGCGGTCGTGGCCTGCCGCTGTCCGTTCGCCCCGGTGTAGCGATAGCGGGTGCTCTGGCCCATTGCATCGGTCGCTTTGACCAAGCGCCCCTGCTCGTCGTATTCCCATCGAGTGGTCTTGCCCGAGCAATCGGTGTGGCTGGCAAGTTGACCAGCGTACGTGTAGGCCAGCGTCTTGACGCCGCCCTTCGCATCGGTAATTCGCAACGGCCGGCCGGCCTTGTCGTAGGCGTATTCGGTCTTGTGCCCCAGCGGGTCGATCTCTTCGACGAGGTTGCCGTCGGCGTCGTAGTCGCGCTTCCAGACACCACCCTCGGCGTCGCGCAGGCCCGTCATGCGCCCGCGCTTGTCGTGCGCAAGGTGCACCTGGCTGCCGTCGGCTCGGGTGTGGGTCCGCAGGTTACCGTCGGCGTCGTAGCTGAAGTCGTCCGTGCTGCCATCGGTATGAACATGGCGAGTGATGTTCTTTGCTTCATCGCGGAAGAACCACTCCTGGCGCTTGTCTGGATGGACGATCCGGTAGGTGTAGCCGAGGATGTCGTAGTAGTACCAGGTCTCGCCGCCAAGCGCGTCGGTCGCATAGGTCAACCGGATGTTCCTGTCCCACTCCAGCTTGAGGGCAAAGCTCCCGTCATCACTCCACTCGCGCACGGCCTTTGCATCGGCGCCGGTGCCGTTGTATTCGAGGTTCATGCCGCGGCCGGTGCGGTCGGTGTAACGGGTCACGAGGTGATGGCTGTAGCTGTAGCTCCAGCTCTCGCCGTTTTCGTCCTGGGCCGAGACGAGGTCGCCTTCGGCATCGTGAACATAGGCGGCGAGTTGGCGCACGACCTGGCCGCCCTTGATCTCCCATAGGCTGGTGATCAATCCACTTTGCGCATCGGGGCGCGTGCCGACATGGGCAATCGTGAGCCCACCTTGCTTGCTGATGATGTCGCTCAGAACCTGCTCGCCTGTGGCTGCAATCACGTGGTCGTAGCGCAAGCCGATGACGGCTTCCTTGCCGGCATGCAGCGCGACGAGACGAAAGTGCTGCCTGCTCTGGGTCGAAACCTTGCGAGCCACGGTATTCACGAGTTCGTAGACCTCGCGCCAGTCGCTGGCCTCGCCGGCCGATACGGGCTTGCCGAAATCCACGGTCAACAGCGTCTCGCTCAGACGTGTGAGCGTCACTTCTTCGATGGCATCGCGATGGCCCTGGCCCACAGCCAGCAGCGGGTAGGCATGACTGCGGCCGTCCGCGCCGTGATAGATCAGGCTGAGCTGGCCGGCTCGCGGACCTTGGGCCGGCGTGGCGATGTCCACGCGAGTGCTGTAGGGCGTGAGCCATCTCGCACCGAGGCTGCCTTGATCGAAAGCGCCAAGATTGCTGCGGTAGGTGCGCGCCCAGGTGATGGGCAACGGCGCAGCCAGCGTGAAGTCGACGTGAGTGAAGCTTTCACAGCCGGTCGCAAGGCTGATGGCGAACTTGCTTGCCGAGGGCACCGGTGCACCGGAAACCGGACAGTTCTTGCAACCGGGGTCGCCATTGACAGGAGCCTGCACACGGAGGTGCTCGACCCGGGTGTCGGCCCTGTTCTTTGTTGCTTCGGCACCGGCACCTGGCGACACGATTGCCGCGCGCAGGCTCTTCCGCTGCGCAATGGCCGCCAGCAGCTTGCGCAGCAGCCACATGATGCTGCCCTCCAGCTCCTGGCTGGCGAGGTCCGTCAGTTGCTTGCGAAAGTCCACCTTCAAGGTGCTCAGACTCGCGATCACCTCGTTGACCTTGACCCTGACGCTTTCAGGCAGGTAGCCGGCTGCCTTCCTGGCGGCGTAGTTGGCGGTTCGTTTGGCCGTGCCCTCGGAGTACTTCACCGCCCGGCGCCACATGCCGCTCCATGTGCTTTGGGTCTTGGGGTCGTAGTCGTTGGTTTCCGCGGCACCCGGATTGGCGATGGTGAAGAGGCCTTGCCCGCCGAGAACGCGCTGGAGGATGCCGATCAGGTTGTCCAGGATGCTGTCGGAGAGCCTTGCACAGTCTTCCAGAATGCCCGAGAGCCTGGCGATGGCCCCGTCGATGAAAGTCTCAAGTTCACCGACGATGGATGCATTCAGATGTCCCACCAGCGTGGTGACGATGGTCTCGCCAAGATTCCTGGCCCCATGCATGAGCTCTTGCTTGACCAGATGCAGCGTGGGCCGCAGGCTCATGCGCGCTGCGGCCATGGTGGGCGGTGCAGGAATCAGGCCGATGAGATTGATGCCCAGGCTGGCCCAGTTCAGGAACCTTGTGACGGCATCGGTCGACCTCTTCTCGAGGATGGTGACGATGTCGAGAAACACATCCACCAGCGCCATGATGTTGCCCACGATGGGGATGCTGCCCAGCACCGTGGTCAGCCGATCGAGCGTGACGTAGCCGCCGGTGAAGGAACGTAGCCACTCGTCCACCACCTTGCTCGCGGCGGCGATATCTTCCTTGGCGACGGTGTTCAGCGGAGCGACGGCCGTCTGAGGCTCGCGCTCGGCGGTCGATGTCGGTGCAGGCTGGCCTTGGTGTGTGTTCGATGGTGGCTGCTGCGGCGTGTCTGGTCCCATTGCCCAGTTTCCCTGACTGCGTCTGTTCTGTTGTGAAAATCAATTGAAAAGAGAAGGCTTGGCCGCGCCGGGTCATTGCCGAATCAGTGCATGCAGATACGACAAACCGCCTAAAGGCAATTCGCTAATTCGCTCTATACGAATATCGATTGCAAATTGAGCTTCACGCCCACCTCCTCTTTCACTTCCCGCAAATCATTCTAGAAAGCGATCAGGCGCAAATACGGGTATCTAAATAAACGAACGGTCTCTGGTGCGTGATTTATCTCAATATACGCAACGCAAAAAGGGCGGCCCCTCAATTGATCGAGTGAGACACAACCGGCGAACGGCTCCCGCCGCCGCTACGCTCGGCTACAGTCCGAGACAACTATGAACTCACCCCAACTCCAGCGCGGCGTGTTCCTCGCCCTTCTCGCCGCCGTGACCGCCGCCTTCCTCTGGGTGCTGATGCCGTTCTTCGGCGCAGTGCTGTGGGGGGTGGCGCTGGCGATCCTGTTCACGCCGCTCTACAAGTGGCTGCTGAAGAAGATGCGCGGCAAGCCCAATGCCGCGGCTCTGTCGACGCTGGCGATCTGCCTGTTCATCGTGATCCTGCCGCTGGCGATGGTGGGCGTGTCGCTGGTGCAAGAGATCGCGCTGGTCACGCAGAACATCCGCTCGGGGCAAATCAACTTCGCGGCCTACTTCCAGCAGATCCTCGATGCCTCGCCGCAATGGCTGCTGAACCTGGTGGAGCGCTTCAACCTCGGCGACATGGCAGCCTGGCAGGCGCGCGTGTCGGCCATCGCCGGGCAGGCCAGCCAGATCATCGCGAGCCAGGCGCTCACCATCGGGCAGAACACCTTCGACTTTGTCGTCAGCTTCTTCGTGATGCTGTACCTGCTGTACTTCCTGGTGCGCGACGGCGCGACGCTGTCGAAGACGATGCGCGATGCCGTGCCGCTGGCCAAGCCGCACACGCACTACCTGCTCAACAAGTTCACCACCGTGATCCGCGCCACCGTGAAGGGCAACGTGGCTGTGGCCATTGCGCAGGGCACCATCGGCGGGCTGGCCTTCTGGTTTCTCGGTGTGCAAGGCGCGCTGCTGTGGGCGGTGCTGATGGCATTCCTCTCGTTGCTGCCCGCCGTGGGTGCCGCGCTGATCTGGGGGCCGGTGGCCATCTACTTCCTGGCCACGGGGCATTTCTGGCAGGGCGGCGTGCTGATCTTCGTGGGCGTGTTCGTGATCGGCCTGGTCGACAACATCCTGCGCCCCGTGCTGGTGGGCAAGGACACGCAGATGCCCGACTACATCGTGCTGATGTCGACCATCGGCGGCATGGCGATCTTCGGCATCAACGGCTTCGTGATCGGGCCGGTGATTGCGGCGCTGTTCATGGCCGCGTGGAGCCTGTTCGCGGATTCGGGGCACGTGGGCGCCGGGCACGAGGCGACTGAAGGCGCGGAAAGCGCCGGAGACAAGAAAAAGGGCTGAGGCAGGCACGGGCGCCGACCCGTTTGCCCCCGCCCGCGCGCATTTCACGCGCGCAAACCTGCGTTTCGTCACATGGCGCTGGGCATCACGCCCAGCCTGCGAGATCGTCGGGCCTCCAACTTCCAACGAGGCCCGCCATGCAACTTCCCGCCCTCCTGTCCCGCCCGGTCGTGCGCGCCCTGTGCACCGCCGTGGCCCTCGCGCCTTTCGGCGCCCTTGCCGCCGATCTGAGCCTGAGCGTCGCCGACGGCCCCACCGCCGAAGCCACGCTCTACGTCGCGCTGTACAACGACGCCGCCGGCTACGCCGACAGCAAGGCCGTGGCCTCGCAGACAGCGCCGATGCGCGAAGGCAAGGCCCGGCTCGTGTTCGCGGGGCTGGCCCCGGGGCGCTATGCGCTGCGCGTGTTCGCCGACGAGAACGGCAACGGCAAGCTCGACACCAACCTCATGGGCATGCCGACCGAGCGCTACGGCTTCTCGAACGACGCCAAGGGCAACCGTGCCCCGCCCACCTTCGAGGCCGCGGCTATCAGCGTCGACGCCGACCTGCAGACCGTCATTCACCTGCACTGAGGAGCAAACCGCCATGGAACGACGCGAACTCCTGCGCCTGCTGGTTTCAGCCGGCGCCCTGCCCTTGCTGGCACCGCTGGCGCGCGCCGCCGGTACCGACGATTGGCAAGCCCAGTTCGAAGCCGCCAGCGCGCCCTGGAAGACCGGCTTCGCCACGCCCACGGGCGACCTGCCGCTGACCCGCGCCACGGTGCGCGGGCGCTTTCCCGATGCCGTCGCCGGCACGCTGTTTCGCATCGGCCCGGCCGGCCACGACCTGGGCGGCGAGCGCTATCACCACTGGTTCGACGGCGACGGCATGGTGCACAGCTTCATGATCGACGGCGCCGACGTGCGGCACCAGGGCCGCTATGTCGCCACGCCCAAGCGCGTGGCCGAGACGAAAGCCGGCCGCCACCTGTTGGAAGCCTTCGGCACCATGCCGCCGGGCGTGGAGCCACCGACCTCGGCCGACAGCATCAACGTCGCCAACACCAGCGTGCTGCCGATGCGCGGCGAGGTGCTGGCGCTGTGGGAAGGCGGCTCGGCCACGCGTATCGATGCGCGCACGCTGGACACACTGGGCGTGAAGACCTGGCGCCCCGACCTCGCGGGCATGCCGTTCTCGGCCCATCCAAAGGTCGACCCAGACGGCACGATCTGGAACTTCGGCGTGAGCTCCGGCCAGGGCCTGCTGGCGCTGTACGAGATCGCGCCCGAAGGCACGCTGCGTCGCGCGGCCGTGGTGCCGGTGGCCGACATGCCGATGGTCCACGACTTCGCCGTGACCGAGCGGCACCTGGTGTTCCTGATGCCGCCGCTGGTCTACGACGGCAAGCGCAAAGAGGCCGGCGCGAGCTTTCTCGATGCCCACGTCTGGCGGCCCGAGCTCGGCATGCGCGCGCTGGTGGTCGACAAGCAGAACTGGGAAAAGCGCCAGATGCTCACGCTGCCGGCCGGCTTCCTCTTTCACGTCGGCAACGCCTGGGAAGAAGACACGCCGCGCGGCACGCAGATCCACATCGACTACGTGCGCTCGGACAACGCCGACTCGGTGTTCACGACCAACCGCGAAGTGATGCGGGCGCGCGTTGTAAGAAGCACCCATCCACACCTGACCGTCGCCACGCTGAATCTCGGCACTGGCGAAGCCACGCAGAAGGCCCTGCCGCTGGAGGCCGAGTTTCCGCGCATCGACCCGCGCCGCGTGGGCATGCGCCACCGCAACGTGGTTCATGCCACGCAGATCCGACCTGATATTCCGGGCTTCGGCTCGATCGCGCGCACAAACGTCGAGACCGGCCGCAGCCAGTGCTTCAGCTACGGCGCGCAGGCCATGGTGGAAGAGCACGTCTTCGTGCCGGACGGCTCCAAGCCGGGCTGGGTGCTGGGCACAGTACTCGACTTCGGGCGGCAGAAGACGGTGCTGTCGTGCTTCGCGGCCGACCACCTGGCGGCGGGGCCGGTGGCGCAGGCCACGCTGCCCTACGCGCTGCCGCTGGGCCTGCACGGCGCGTTCGTTGCGGCCTGAAGAAGCTCAGGCCGCCCACCAGCCTTCATCGAAGCGCCCCTGCAGGAAGGCCACGAAGCCCGACACCTTGCCCGGCACCAGCTTGGGCGAGGGAAAGACGGCGTGAATCTCCTGCTCGGGCAGCGCGTGGTCGCCGAGCACTTCGCGCACCTTGCCCGCGGCCAGCGAGTCGCTGGCCACGTAGCGCGGCATCAGCGCAATGCCCAGCCCGTCGCGCGCGGCGGCCAGCACGGCAGAGAGGTTGTTCGAGCGGAAGCGGCCCGACACGGGCACCGTCACCGGCTCGCCCCTGGGCGTGTGCATGCGCCAGAACTCGTCGCCCACCACGCTGCTGTAGATGAGCGCCACGTGCGAGCTAAGGTCCTGCGCGCGCTTGGGCGTCCCGTGCTTCTTCAGGTAGGCCGGTGACGCGACCATCGCCCATGGGTTGACGCCCAGGTAGCGCGCGCCCAATGACGAATCCGCCAGCTTGCCCATGCGGATCGCCACGTCTATGCCCTGCGCGATCAGGTCCACATAGCGGTCCTCGAAGCTCAGGTCGAGCTGCACCTGCGGATGCCGGCGCATGTATTCGAGCGCCAGCGGCACCACCACGCGCCGCCCGAACGCCACCGAGGTGCCCACGCGCAGCAGCCCCTGAGCCTGGTTCTGCCGCAGCTGCACGATGCTGTCGGCCTCCTCGGCCTCGCGCACGATGGTCTTGCACTTCTCGTAGTACAGCGCGCCCGGCTCGGTGAGGCTCACGCCGCGCGTGTTGCGGTTGAGCAGGCGCACCTTCAGCCGCGCTTCCGTGGCCGCGACCTGCTTGGTCACGGTGGGTTGCGTGGTGTTGAACTCGCGCGCCGCCTTCGAGAAGCTGCCGGTCTCGACCACGCGCACGAACATTTCCATTGCCAAGAGTCTGTCCATGGGCCGGATGGTAGTCACTTATTCCGCCATGGAATAGGTTTTATGGTCCCCAGCCGTCTTCTTCGAATGGCCCCCGCTTCCTACAGTGGGACCACCTCAAGGAGACTCAAATGGCAAAGATGACAGCGGTGCAAGCCGCGGTTCTGGTGATGGAAAAAGAAGGCGTGACGCAGGCCTTCGGCGTTCCGGGCGCTGCAATCAACCCGATGTATTCGGCGCTGCGCCAGCGCGGCAGCATCTCGCACATTCTTGCGCGCCACGTCGAAGGCGCCTCGCACATGGCAGAGGGCTACACCCGCGCCATCGCGGGCAACATCGGCGTGTGCATCGGCACCTCGGGCCCGGCGGGCACGGACATGATCACGGGCCTGTACTCGGCCTGGGCCGATTCGATCCCCATTCTCTGCATCACCGGCCAGGCGCCGCGCGCGCGGCTCTACAAGGAAGACTTCCAGGCGGTCGACATCGAGTCGATCTCCAAGCCCGTCACCAAGTGGTCGGTCACGGTGCGTGAGCCGGGCCAGGTGCCGCAGGTGTTCCAGCAGGCCTTTCACCTGATGCGCTCGGGCCGCCCGGGCCCGGTGCTGATCGACCTGCCCTTCGACGTGCAGATGGCGCAGATCGAATTCGACATCGACAGCTACGAGCCGCTCAAGCCCTACAAGCCGGCCGCCACGCGCGCCCAGATCGAAAAAGCCATCGGCATGCTGAATGCGGCCGAGCGCCCGCTGATCGTGGCCGGCGGCGGCGTCATCAACGCCGATGCGGCCGACCTGCTGGTGCGCTTTGCCGAAGCCACCGGCGTGCCGGTGATTCCCACCCTGATGGGCTGGGGCGCGATTCCCGACGACCATCCGCTGATGGCCGGCATGTGCGGCCTGCAGACCAGCCACCGCTACGGCAACGCGACGATGCTGGCGAGCGACTTCGTGCTCGGCATCGGCAACCGCTGGGCCAACCGCCACACGGGCTCGGTCGATGTGTACACCAAGGGTCGCACCTTCGTGCACGTGGACATCGAACCCACGCAGATCGGCCGCGTGTTCACGCCCGACTTCGGCATCGTTTCAGACGCCAAGGCCGCGCTCGAACTCTTCGTCGAAGTGGCCGAAGAAATGAAGGCTTCGGGCCGCCTGCCCGACCGCCGCGGCTGGGCCAAGCAATGCATCGAGCGCAAGAAGACGATGCTGCGCAAGACCAATTTCGACGACGTGCCGATGAAGCCGCAGCGCGTATACCAGTGCATGAACAACAACTTCAGCAACGACACCTGCTATGTGAGCACCATCGGGCTCTCGCAGATCGCGGCCGCGCAGTTCCTGCACGTGTACAACCCGCGCCACTGGATCAACTGCGGCCAGGCCGGCCCGCTGGGCTGGACCATTCCCGCCGCGCTGGGCGTGCGCGCCGCCGACCCGACGCGCAAGATCGTCGCGCTCTCGGGCGACTACGACTTCCAGTTCATGATCGAAGAGTTGGCCGTGGGCGCGCAGTTCAAGCTGCCGTACATCCACATCGTGGTCAACAACTCCTACCTCGGCCTGATCCGCCAGGCGCAGCGCGGCTTCGAGATGGACTACTGCGTGCAGCTCGCCTTCGACAACATCAACGCGGGCCCCGATGCAGGCATCGAGAGCAGCTACGGCGTGGACCACCTGAAAGTGGTCGAGGGCCTGGGCTGCAAGGCCATTCGCGTGAACAAGCAGGAAGAGATCGCGCCGGCCATCCGCCGCGCCGAGGCGCTGATGTCGGAGTTCAGCGTGCCGGTGGTGATCGAAGTGATGCTCGAGCGCGTGACCAACATCGCGATGGGCACCGAGATCGACAACATCACCGAGTTCGAGCCGCTGGCCGAGACCATCGCCGATGCGCCGACCGCTGTTGCGGCCATGCTGGATTGAGACTGCAAGAAAGAAAAACGACATGCCAAAGTTCGCAGCCAATCTCACGATGCTCTTCACCGAGCTGCCTTTCATGCAGCGCTTCGAGGCCGCCGCCAAGGCGGGCTTCGAGGGGGTGGAGTACCTCTTCCCCTACCCCTTCGAGAAGAAGGAACTTGCCGCCGCCCTGCGCAACAACGGCCTGCAGCAGGTGCTGCACAACCTGCCGGCCGGCGACTGGGACAAGGGCGAGCGCGGCATCGCCTGCCACCCCGACCGCACGGGCGAGTTCGCCGAAGGCATCGGCGTGGCGATCGACTACGCGACGGCGCTCGGCTGTCCGCAGGTCAACTGCCTGGTCGGCAAGGTGCCTGCCGGCGTGAGCAGGGAGCTTGCGCACAAGACGGTGGTCGACAACCTTCGCCTTGCCGCGCGCGAGCTCGAAGCGGCAGGTTTGCGCCTGCTGATCGAGCCCATCAACACCTTCGACATTCCGGGCTTCTTTCTCACGCGCACCGAGCAGGCACTGGTGCTGATCGAAGAAGTCGGCTCGGCCAACCTGCGCGTGCAGTACGACATCTACCACGCGCAGCGCATGGAGGGCGAGCTGGGCAACACGCTCACCAAGCACCTCGCGCAGATCGGCCACATCCAGCTGGCCGACAACCCGGGCCGCGGCGAGCCGGGCACGGGCGAGATCAACTACCCATGGCTGTTCAGGCACATCGATTCGCTCGGCTACGACGGCTGGATCGGCTGCGAATACAAGCCCCGCGCGACCACCGTGGAAGGCCTCGGCTGGCGCCAGGCGCTCACGCAGAAGCAATGAACCTCGAGAACATCGGATAAGGAAACCAGAGACATGACGACCCAACAAAAAATCGGATTCATCGGCCTCGGCATCATGGGCGCGCCCATGGCGGGCCACCTGCTCGACGCGGGCCACCAGCTGTTCGTGAACACGCAGGGCAACACGCCCGAGCCTTTCATCTCGAAGGCCACGATCTGCGCCTCGGCCGCCGAAGTGGCGCGCCAGGCCGACATCATCTTCATCATGGTGCCGGACACGCCCGACGTCGAGAAGGTGCTATTCGGCGAACCGGGCACGCAAGGCGTGGCCGAAGGCCTGAAGGATTCGCGGGGCAAGATCGTGGTCGACTGCAGCTCCATCGACCCGATTGCCACCAAAGGCTTCGCCAAGCGCATCATCGCGCTCGGCGCGGGCTACATCGACGCGCCGGTCTCCGGCGGCGAAGTGGGCGCCAAGGCTGCCAGCCTCACGATCATGTGCGGCGGCGACGAAGGCACCTTCGAGCGCGTGAAGCCGCTGCTCGACAAGATGGGCAAGAACGTGACGCTGGTGGGCGGCGCTGGCGACGGCCAGGTCTGCAAGGTGGCCAACCAGATCATCGTGGCGCTGAACATCGCGGCCGTGGGCGAGGCGCTGGTGTTCGCCTCCAAGGCCGGCGCCGATCCGGCCAAGGTGCGCCAGGCGCTGATGGGCGGCTTCGCCAGCTCGCGCATTCTCGAAGTGCATGGCGAACGGATGATCAAGCGCACCTTTGCGCCGGGCTTCCGCATCGCGCTGCATCAGAAGGACCTGAACCTCGCGATGCAGAGCGCGCGCTCGCTGGGCGTGTCGCTGCCGCAGACGGCGGGAGCCGCGCAGCTTATGAACGCATGCGCGGCGCTGGGCTATGGCCAGTTGGACCACTCGGCGCTGGTGCGCGCGCTCGAAGCGCTTGCCCAGCACACGGTCACTCCCGACTGAAGCTCAAGGTTTCGCAGCTTCCAGGGATTCCTTGAGGTTGCGCCGGCGCCATGCCCAGGTCTTGATGGCCTGCGGCAGGATGCCCAGGCACGACGCGTAGTACGTCACCTTGAAGCCCCAGAAACGCGGGCCAATGGGAGTGTTGCGGAACAGGTCGCCGGCCAGGATGGACAGCAGCGCCTCCTGCATCCGCCAGATGTTGCGCGGGTTCATGAACAGCCGGCGGATGGCCGGCGAGGTGATGCGGTAGATGAACCACGAGAACATCTGCGGTCCGCGCTTCATCACCTTCTCGTAGTGGCGGAAGGCCTTCTCGGCTTCCTTCGCCTCGCCCTTGAGCCAGTGGTTGGCCGCGGTGGCGGCCTCGAAGCCGCTGTTCATCGCCAGGTACACGCCCGATGAGAACATCGGGTCGACGAAGGCGTAGGCATCGCCCACCATCATGAAGCGATCACCGCGGCAGAACGCGGAGTCGTAGGCGTAGTTGCCGGTGGAGGTGGCGCCCTCCATCAGCGTGGCGTTCTTCAGGCGCTCGGCCAGCTTGGGCGCGAGCGCGATGGTTTCCATCAGGAACTCTTCGAGCGTGCCCTTTCGGTTCTTGAAGTACGCAGGCGAGGCTACCGCGCCAACGCTCACGGTGCCGTCCTTCAGCGGGATGTACCAGAACCAGCCGTGGTCGAACCAGAACAGCGTGATGTTGCCCTCGAAGCGGCCCGGCCGGCGCTCGGCGTTGGCGAAGTGGCCGAACAGCGCGGCACTGGCGTGCTTGCGGTTGCGGCGCTTGGCGTCGAACTGGTTCGACAGCAGCGTGTCGCGCCCGCTCGCGTCGATCACGAAGCGCGGTCGCCAGGCGGTCTCGGTGCCGTCGTCGGCCTTGACCTTCACCAGCGGGCGGTTGTCTGGCGTGCCCTTGCCCGCATCCATGTCCACGCCCGTGACGCGCTGGCCCTCGAAGGTGCGCGCGCCGCGATTGCCGGCATGGCGGAACAGCAGTTCGTCGAACTCCGAGCGGCGCACGTGCACCGCGTACGGAAAGCTCTTGTCCATTGCCTCGCCGAAGTGAAAGTGGCTGGTGTGGTCATGCCAGGGCGAGACGAACTCGGCGCCGTGCTTGCGGATGCCGATGGCCTCGACCTCGGTGCGCACGCCCAACCGGTCGAACAACGGCATGTTCATCGGCAGCAGCGACTCGCCGATGTGAAAGCGCGGATGCTGCGCCTTTTCGATCAGCACCACGTCGTGCCCCTTGTCCGCGAGCAACGCGGCCACCGTGGAGCCCGAAGGGCCGCCGCCGATGACCACGACATCGGGGTCGTTGCTGGTGAAAGGTCCGGATGTCATGCGCTATTGCCCCTCATTGGTTTTGTCGTTGTTGGAGATTCCCCGGCCAATACCCTGTTAACCGTAGGTAACGATCTGCAGTTTAGCGAACCGGCCAGCCCGTCTTATCAAGCTAAAGATATAGATCCAGGCGTTTTCGGCATTCACCCTGTAAGAAGTGGCCACGCTTTTGCGGTAGCCTCATTGCCCGTCAGAAACAAGGAGACTTTCATGGCTGCACCCCTTTCCCCTGCAGAAGAAGCACTTCGCGAGGCAGCGCGCGAATACCACCGATCGCCCGTCAAGGGCAAGATCTCGATCACCCCGACCAAGCCCCTGCTGAACCAGCGCGACCTGTCGCTGGCCTATTCGCCGGGCGTGGCGTATCCCTGTCTCGACATCGCGGCCGACCCGTCCACCGCCTCCGAATACACCGCGCGCGGCAATCTCGTGGGCGTCATCACCAACGGCACGGCCGTGCTCGGCCTGGGCAACATCGGCCCGCTGGCCGCCAAGCCGGTGATGGAAGGCAAGGGCTGCCTGTTCAAGAAATTCGCCGGCATCGACGTGTTCGACATCGAGCTGGCCGAGAACGACCCCGACAAGCTGGTCGACATCATCGCGGCGCTGGAGCCCACGCTGGGCGGCATCAACCTCGAAGACATCAAGGCGCCCGAGTGCTTCTACATCGAGAAGAAGCTGCGCGAGCGCATGAACATTCCGGTGTTCCACGACGACCAGCACGGCACGGCCATCATCTCGGCCGCCGCGCTGCTCAACGGCCTGGAGCTGGTCGGCAAGAAGATCGAAGACGTGAAGATCGCCGTCTCGGGCGCCGGCGCCGCAGCCATCGCCTGCCTCGACGTGATGGTGGGCCTGGGCGCCAAGCCCGCCAACATCTACGCCTGCGACTCCAAGGGCCTGATCTACATGGGCCGCGCGGGCGGCTTCGACGAATCCAAGGCACGCTACGCCCAGAAAGACACCGGCGCCCGCACCCTGGCCGACGTGGTGAAGGACGCCGATGTGTTCCTGGGCTGCTCGGCCCCGGGCGTGATGACGGCGGACATGGTCAAGACCATGGGCACGCAGCCCATCATCCTGGCGCTGGCCAACCCCGAGCCTGAAATCCGCCCCGAGCTGGCCAAGGCCGTGCGGCCGGACTGCATCATTGCCACGGGCCGTTCGGACTACCCGAACCAGGTCAACAACGTGCTGTGCTTCCCGTACATCTTCCGCGGCGCGCTCGATTGCGGCGCCAGCAAGATCACCGAAGAAATGAAGCTGGCCTGCGTTCGCGAGATCGCCGACCTCACCAAGGCCGACATCAGCGAAGAGGTGGCCACCGCCTACGCCGGCCAGGAGCTGGCCTTCGGCCCCGACTACATCATTCCGAAGCCCTTCGACTCGCGCCTGATCCTGCGCATCGCCCCGGCCGTGGCCAAGGCCGCCGCCGCCTCGGGCGTGGCCTCGCGTCCGATCGAAGACATGGACGCCTACCGCCAGCACCTGACGCGCTTCGTCTACCAGACCGGCATGTTCATGCGACCGGTGTTCAGCGCCGCCAAGATCGCCACCGCCAAGCGCGTGGCCTACGCCGAGGGCGAAGACGAGCGTGTGCTGCGCGCCGCCCAGTGGGCCGTGGACGAAGGCCTGGCCAAGCCCATCCTGGTGGGCCGCCCCGCCGTGATCGAGGCGCGCATCAAGAAGGCCGGCCTGCACATCCGCACGGGTATCGACTTCGAGATCGTCGACCCCGAGGACGATCCGCGCTTTCGCATCTACTGGGAGAGCTTCCACAAGATCATGGGCCGCCGCGGCGTGACGCCGGAGGCCGCCAAGACCATGGTGCGCCGCTCGAACACCACCATTGCCGCGCTGATGCTGCACCTGGGCGACGCCGACGCCATGATCTGCGGCCTGGTCGGACGCTTCGACGTGCACCTGGAGCACATCCGCAACCTAATCGGCCTGAAGCGCGGCGCGCCCGGCTTCGCAACGCTGAACGCGCTCACGCTCGAAAAGCGCACGGTCTTCATCACCGACACCAACGTGAACGAAGACCCGAGCGCCGAGCTGCTGGCCAGCATCGCGCTGATGGCCGCCGAGGAAGTGCGCCGCTTCGGCCTGCCGCCGAAGGTGGCCTTCCTGTCGCACTCGAACTATGGCACCTCCAGCCGCGGCTCGGCCCGCAAGATGCGGCTGGCGCGCGACCTGTTCGCGCAGATGGCGCCCGACATCGAATGCGACGGCGAAATGCACGGCGACGCGGCGCTGTCGGAAGAAGTCCGCCGCACTGCCCTGCCCGAAACCACGCTGAGCGGCGAAGCCAACCTGCTCGTGTGCCCGAATCTCGATTCGGCGCACATCCTCTACAACGTGCTGAAGATGACGGGCGCCAACGGCATCACGGTCGGCCCGGTGCTGCTGGGCGCCGCGAGCTCGGCGCACGTGCTGACGCCTTCGTCGACGGTGCGCCGCATCATCAACATGACGGCGCTGGCGGTGGCGAAGGTCACGGTCGACAAGTAAGAGCCTTCAGCCGGTGGGTGTTTTTGCCCGCCTTCGGTGCCAAAAACGCGGCCTCGCCGCGTTTTTGCATTTGAGGGGTGCAAAGACGCACCGTCTCGATCCACTGGAAGGGTTCGCACCAATCGCGTGCGGGCACCGTTTTTGCTTGAATGCCGAAGCATTCACCTTCCCCTAACGGATCGATCTCCGCATGAACAAGCGCCAACTGCTCCAGTCCTTCCTCGCCGCCTCGGCCATCTGCTTCGGCCTTACACCGGCCCTTGCACAGAGCCCGACGCCGATCAAGTTCCAGCTCGACTGGCGCTTCGAAGGACCGGCCGCGCTGTTCCTGCACCCCGCCGCCAAGGGCTACTTCAAGGCGGCCGGGCTCGACGTGACCATCGACGCGGGCAACGGCTCGGGCGGCACCGTCACGCGCGTGGCCTCGGGCGCCTACGACATGGGCTTTGCCGACCTCGCGGCGCTGATGGAGTTTCACGCCAACAACCCCGACAGCCCCAACAAGCCGGTCGCGGTGATGATGGTCTACAACAACACGCCGGCCTCGGTCATGGCGCTCAAGAAGAGCGGTATCACCAAGCCGGCCGACCTCGCCGGCAAGAAGCTGGGCGCGCCGGTGTTCGACGCGGGCCGCCGCGCGTTCCCGATCTTCGCCAAGGCCAACAACATCGGCGCCGTCAACTGGACCGCCATGGACCCGACGCTGCGCGAAACCATGCTGATGCGCGGCGACATCGACGCGATCACCGGCTTCACCTTCACCTCGCTGCTCAACCTCGAGGCGCGCGGCGCCAAGACGGCCGACGTGGTGGTGCTGCCCTACCCCGACTACGGCGTGAAGCTGTACGGCAACGTCATCATCGCCTCGCCCAAGCTCATCAAGGAGAACCCGGCGGCGGTGAAGAAATTCCTCTCGGCCTTTGCCAAGGGCGCGAAGGAAGTCATTGCCAACCCGGCCGTGGCCATCGAATCGGTGAAGGCGCGTGACGGCATCATCGACAGCAAGCTCGAAACGCGCCGACTGCAGCTGGCCATCGACACCGTCATCAACAGCCCCGACGCACGCGCCGAAGGCTTCGGCGCGGTCAACGCAGGCCGCATGTCGCTGATGGCCTCGCAGGTGTCGGACGCCTTCAACACCAAGACGCGCGTGAGCCCCGACGCGGTGTGGACCGCCGCTCTGCTACCGCCCGCCGCTGAACTGAACATCCTGAAGAAGTGATGGCGGACGCATCGCAAGACGCGGCTGCAGCGCCTTTCGTCGACTTCCAGGACGTCTGGCTCGCCTACAACGAAGAGCTGCTGCGCGAGAACCACTTCGCGGTCGAAGCCATCGACCTGAAGGTCAAGCGTGGCGAATTCATCGCCATCGTCGGCCCCTCGGGCTGCGGCAAGTCGACCTTCATGAAGCTCACCACGGGGCTGAAGATGCCCTCGATGGGCAAGATCCGCATCGACGGCCAGCCCGTAACCGGGCCGCTCAAGATCTCGGGCATGGCCTTTCAGGCGCCTTCGCTGCTGCCGTGGCGCACCACGGTCGACAACGTGCTGCTGCCGCTGGAAATCGTCGAGCCCTACCGCTCGAACTTCAAGGCCAAGCGCAAGGAGTACGTCGAGCGCGCGCGCAAGCTGCTGCAGAAGGTGGGCCTTGCGGGCTATGAAGACAAGTTTCCGTGGCAGCTCTCGGGCGGCATGCAGCAGCGCGCGAGCATCTGCCGCGCGCTCATCCACGAGCCGAAGATGCTGCTGCTCGACGAGCCCTTCGGCGCGCTCGACGCGTTCACGCGCGAAGAGCTGTGGTGCATCCTGCGCGACCTCTGGACCGAGCAGCAGTTCAACGTGATCCTGGTGACGCACGACCTGCGCGAATCGGTGTTCCTCGCCGACACGGTGTATGTGATGAGCAAGAGCCCGGGACGCTTCGTGGTCAAGCGCGAGATCGATCTGCCGCGTCCGCGCGAGCTCGAACTCACCTACACGAAGGAGTTCACCGACATCGTGCTGGAGCTGCGCGGGCACATCGGAGCCATCCGCAACACCGGCATCAGCGCGGCGCAGACGGCCGCGGCCGTGTCTCACTGAGCGGGCGCACCATGAAGAACACCAAACAAATCGAACGCTGGTCGCCATGGCTGCTGCTGGTCGCAGTGCTCATCCTGTGGCAGGTCATCTGCGCGGGCTTCGAGGTCTCCGACTTCATCTTCCCGAGCCCCTGGCGCATCTGGACGCAGTTCTGGGAATACAAGGAAATCATCGCGGGCCACGCGTGGCGCACCTTCTGGGTCACGATGGCGGGCTTTGGCCTGGCGATCGTGGTGGGCGTGCTGCTGGGCTTCGTGATCGGCAGCTCGCGCATCGCGTACGCGGCCATCTACCCGCTGATGACCGCCTTCAACGCACTGCCCAAGGCGGCGTTCGTGCCCATCCTCGTGGTGTGGTTCGGCATTGGCGTGGGGCCGGCGATTCTCACGGCCTTTTTGATCAGCTTCTTCCCGATCATGGTCAACATCGCGACCGGCCTCGCCACGCTGGAGCCGGAGCTCGAAGACGTGCTGCGCGTGCTCGGCGCCAAGCGTTGGGACGTGCTCATGAAGATCGGCCTGCCGCGCTCCATGCCCTACTTCTTCGGCTCGCTGAAGGTGGCGATCACGCTCGCCTTCGTCGGTACCACGGTGAGCGAGATGACGGCTGCCAACGAAGGCATCGGCTACCTGCTGATCTCTGCAGGATCGGCCATGCAGATGGGCCTGGCCTTCGCGGGCCTGATGGTGGTGGGCGCAATGGCCATGCTGATGTACGAGCTTTTCAGCGTGATCGAGAAGCACACGACTGGTTGGGCGCATCGCGGGTCGCAGAATCAGTAGACCTTGAAGCGAACCGTGGTCCGAGGTGAAACTCGGAGGTGGGCGCCAGCATGTTCGCCAATTCGCCCGCCAACACCAAGGCACGAGCATCGAAGCCGATCTCAACATCGCCGAGATTCCCTACGAATCGGGAGCGATCAAGTTCCGCTATGCGAGGGTGCTGTCGCCCGACAAGGCCCGATGGGTTCGGCACGGCCTCTTCGTTGCGTATCACGAGGATGGCACGGTGGCATCCGAAGGGCAGTACGTCGATGGCAAAGAGGACGGGCTTTGGCGCGACTTCCATCCGGACGGACGGCCTGCAGCCGAGGGCCGCTATCGCGAGGGCCAGGAGGTCGGCGTGTGGCGATTCTGGAATCTCGACGGAACCGAAGAGCCGGGCACGAACTACGACAACTGACGGCCAACGGCGGTTGCCCGGCCTTGCGACAGAATGCCGGATCGATGGGAGCCACATCCAGATGTTCTTTTCTCGCAAACCGAAGCCGCCGCCTTCAAGGCTCATTCAACTCCACGAGTACCTGGGCATTCTCGAAGGAGGCACCGAGGATCACGCCGCAGGCGATGCGGTCAAGCGCAGTGCCTTGGAGCTTGTGCATGGCCTTCGTGAACCCCTGCGATTGAACGCATGGACTGTCCCTGAACTGGCGCAGGTCTTCGCCCGCCGCTCCAAGGCGGACGATGCACTGCTGGTTCATGTTCCGCTCGGCATCCCGGATTGCTTCTTCATCGCCATATTCAGGAACGGTGCGGCCGCCGCGCAGGACTACCTTCTTTTCGACATCGGCGCGGAGTACCAGCAGCCCATGCTCGATTGCCCCGACTTCGGTGTGGCGGAAGCGGCGAACGAAGCCAACATCCGCCACTGGGTCCCGTTGCTGCAGGACGATGCGAACGCGTTCGCAGTCATCGAACTGCGTGGCGGCACGTACATGCAGGTGTTCGCCGATCCCAAGGGCTTTCATCTGGAGCACCAGCTGGTCACAACCGGGGCGCACTACCGCAGCACCGAGCCCGTCAGCGCCGATCAGGCCGTCGACACCCTGGTGTCCTACGCATGCGGAAAATACGAGTGGGCTTACAAGCACTGGGAGCGGCTCGAGCTGTAGGCCGCTGCGCTCGAAGGCTTTGCCGTGCAGGCCGTGTGATGGCCCTCGGTGCCGGCATCGCCTGAGCCATCAACCGAGCAGCAGCGAAGCCTCGTCGCGCCAGTAGGCCACGGCGGCGAGCCAGCCCTCCCACACGCAACCGTTGCAGCCGCGCCCGCAGCAGGTGGTGGGCTCTGGCGGCGGCGCGCGCATCGCGAGCCCTGCGGCATCGAGCAATGCCTGCACGCGCGCGATAAGCGCTTGCGCGCCGGCGAGGTTCGTGGGTTCGGGCAGCCGGTCGATGGCGTTCATGGCGGGCAGATCTTCATGCTTCGAGGTTCAGCTCCAGCCGCATCTTCGCCCCGCCCGATTCGCTCGACCCGATCGTGAGTTGCCCACCGTGCAGGCGCGCAACCTCGGCCACGAGGTGCAGCCCGAGCCCCGCGCCGCGCCCTCGCGGCACGAGCCGGTGAAACGGCGCCACCACGCGCTCGCGGTCTGCCGCCGGAATACCGGGCCCGGAGTCGAGCACCTCGAAGCCCGATGGCTCCCACAGCCGCACCTGGATGTCGCAGCCCTGCCCGCCGTGCTCGATGGCGTTCTGGATCAGGTTGCTGAGCGCGCGTTCGAGCGAGGGCGCATCGCCGCGCACCCACAGCGGCCGCGGCGCATCGACCGACAGCGTGCACCGGTTCATGATCGCCAGCGGCGCGATGTCGCCCGCAACGCGCTCGCACAGCGCCTTCAGGTCGACCTGCTGCTGGTCGTGCACCGCGACGTGGTCCAGCCGCTGCAGGTCGAGCAGTTGCTCGGCCAGCGTGGCGAGCCGCGCCGAGGCCTGCATCAGCTTGACCTTGAGCGGGCCGTCCTGCAGGCCTTCGAGATGGATCTGCAGCGTGGTGATCGGCGTGCGCAGCTCGTGCGCGGCGTCGGCGAGGAAGCGCTCCTGCCGGTCGTAGCCTTCGTTGAGCCGGTCGAAGGCACGGTTCACAGCGTTGACCAGCGGGCGGATCTCGCTGGCCACGTTGGCCAGCGGCAGGCGCGTGGTGCGCTCGTGCACGTCGATGCTCTCGGCATGCTCGGCCGTGGCCACCACGCCCTTGAGGCCGCGCTTCACCACGAAGGGCGTGGCCAGAATCACGCCGAGGCAGGTCACCAGCGCCATCGGCGCCACCAGAAAGAGAAAGGCGATGCCCGTGCCCTTGAGCGTGTTCCTCACCGTCAGCGGGCCGCCGGTCTGCACCATCACGGCCACCAGACCCGCACGCGTCTGCGCGCGCTCGAAGCGGGCCTTGGGCCGGGTGTTGTCGTCCTCAGGGTTGAGGGCCATGCGCTCCATGTCGCCGAGCACGTTGAAAAGCGTGGAATAGACAGGCGGCACGTCGCCGCTGCGCACTTCCGAGCCGTGGGCATCGCGCGCGATGAACCAGAACGGCGGATCGGCCTTCTGCAGGCGCTGCACTTCCGCCGTCGGCTCGACCACCAGTTGCCCGTCGGGGCCGCGCGCCAGCGCGCGCTGGATCACGGTGACGGTCTCCTGCCCGGTCTCGTCGACCACGCGGCCCAGCACCCAGGCCAGCCCGAGAAAGCCGCCCATCACAAGCGAGCCGACCACCACCTGCAGCAGGATCAGGCTCCAGATCAGCCGCCAGCGCAGCGAGAGCAGGCTCAGTGTCATGTCATGCCACCGGACGAGCCGCGCAGATAAGGTAGCCGACGCCGCGGATGGCATGGATCTCCACCTGCGCGCCGGCCTTGTCGAGCTTGGAGCGCAGCCGCGACACGTGCGTGTCGAGCGCGTTCGACTGGATCTCGTCCTTGTGGCCGTACACGCGGTCTTGCATGGCCTCGCGCAGCACGGTACGGCCGCGGTGTTCGAGCAGTGCCTCGAGCACCAGCAATTCGCGCCGCGGCAGCGTGAGGCAAAGATCGCCTACGTGGGCCTGCCGCATGTGATGGTCGAAGCGAAGCTGCCCGAGCGTCATGACGAGGTTCGCGCGCACCGCGGGGCGCCGCGCCAATGCGCGCACGCGCGCCATCAGTTCGTCCATCGAGAAGGGCTTGGCGAGGTAGTCGTCCGCGCCGCCGTCGAGGCTCAGCACGCGCTCGGCCACGTCGGTCATGGCCGTGAGCACCAGCACCGCTGTGGCGATATCGTTCTGCCGCAGGAAGGCCACGAGCGAGAGGCCGTCGCCATCGGGCAGGCCGCGGTCGAGCACGATCACGTCGTGCTGCGCAGACAGCGATGCTTCCTCGGCCTCGCGCAGCGAACTCGCCACGTCGACCACCGCCTGGTTCTGCCGCAGCGCCGAGGCCAGGGCTTGCGCCAGATCGACTTCGTCTTCGACGAGCAGGATTCTCATGAGAGGTGCGGCAGAGGCTGTGTGCAAAAAAGAAGCGGGCCATTCTAGGAGAGGCCTCATTGCAGAAAGCGCAATGTTCACGCAATGCAGCTGCATAAGCTGGGGCGATCCATGACCTCCCGCCCGGCGACTTCATCCCCCCTGCCTTCCGTGCCCTGGTACATGGCATTGGGTCAACGGATCGCCACGCTCTGGCTGGTGAAGATGATCGGCACCACCGTCGGCATCTCGGGCTTCTTCGTCGTGTACTTCTGGGTGATGCACAACCCGCCATCGGAGCCGACAGTGATGCCGCTCACGCGGCTCGACCACTGGGTGGGCGTGAGCGACGACGCGATGGTGCTCTACGGCTCGCTGTGGTTCTACATCTCGCTCGCGCCGGCTTTCGCGAAGGACAAGGCAGAGCTCTGGGCCTGCGCGCGCGACGCCGCCATCATGGCCGCCGTCGGCCTCGTTGTGTTCTGGCTCTTTCCCACGACGGTGCCGGTGTTTGCGATCGACTGGGCGCAGTACCCGGCGCTGCAGTTCCTCAAGGCCACCGACGTGGGCGGCAATGCATTTCCGTCGTTGCACGTCGCGTTCGCAGTGCTCACCGCGGTATTGCTTGAGCGCCAGTTGCGCAGCGTGACAGCGCCCACATGGTTGCGCGCGCTGAACATGCTATGGGCCTTCGGCATCGTCTACTCGACGCTGGCAACGCGACAGCACGTGCTGCTCGACGTGCTCGGCGGCACGCTGCTCGCAGCCGCCGTGAGCTGGGCCGGCACCACGCGCGACTGGCTGGTGTGGACCGAGGCCTGAGCCCCAGCGCACCAGACAGTCAGGCAGCGCTCGCGGCGACGGCCCTGAAAGCCTCCAGGGCCGTGTCGATTTCGCGCTCACCCGTATGACGATGGGTGACGCAGCGCAGCTTGTGCCTTCCCCAGGTCCGGGCCAGCACGCCCAGCTTGCGCAGCGCAGCTTCCCACTGAGCCGCGTCGAGCCCCGTGGCGCTCACGTCGACCTGCACGATGTTGGTCTGCGGCTCGTTGGCGGAAAGCCCCCGGAGCTGGCCGATTCCGTGAGCGAGTCGACGCGCGACTGCGTGATCGTCCGCAAGCCGACCCACCATCGTGGTGATGGCAACCAGCCCCGCGGCCGCGGCGATTCCGACCTGGCGCTGGCTGCCCCCGAGCAGCTTCCTGTGCCACCTGGCACGCTGGATGGTGTTCGTTGGCCCGGCGAGCACAGCCCCCATAGGCGCGCTCAGGCCCTTGGACAGGCACAGCGAAACGGTATCGGCAAAGGCCGTGATCTCAGCGGCTGGCACGCCCAGTGCCACCGCAGCGTTCATCAAGCGTGCGCCGTCCAGGTGGACGGCAGCGCCCGCATCCCTGGCCACTGCAAACACCGCCTGCATGTGGGTGAGCGGCAGCACCGCCCCGCCGGCATTGTTGTGAGAGGTTTCCAGACAGACGAGCCCGGTGCGCAGCTTGTTGCGGCCCGGCCCCAAGGCCTGCGCGAGCAGGCCCAGGTCCATGGCACCGTCGACACCGGCAATGGCCTGATAGAACGACCCTGTCAGCGCGGCCGCGCCGCGTTCGGTCACGTAGATGTGCGATGCCGCTTCGGCAAGAACGACTTCCTGCCGCCCGGCCTGGGCGAGGATGGCAAGGAGGTTGGCCATCGTTGCGCTCGGAACATACAGCGCAGCCTCCTTGCCCAGCAGCCGGGCGGCCTCGGCCTCCAGCTCCAGTGCGGTCGGGTCGCCGTCGAGCCCATCGTCGCCGAGAGGAGCGGAAGCGATGCGGTCGTACATCTGCTCTGTGGGCAGCGTCACCGTGTCGCTGCGAAGGTCCACCGGCGGATACATGCTGTCTTGGGTCATTCGGCAACCGCGCCGGTCGCTTTCACGACCTCCGCCCATTTCTTTCTCTCGCCGTTCAGGAACGTGCCGAACGCTTCCGGCGTTCCGGTCCGCACATAGATGCCGCGCGCGGCGAGGTTGGCCCGGACATCCGCCGAATCGAGCACCCGGTTGATTTCCGTGTTCATGGTCCGGACGATGTTCTCCGGTGTCTTCGCAGGCACCACGACACCATAGAGCGTGTAGTACTCGAAGCCCTTGAAGCCGCTCTCGATGAAGGTGGGAACATCAGGCAGCGATGGGTCCCGCGCTCCCGAAGTCACCGCGAGCGCCCGGAGCTTGTGGTCCTTGATGAGCGGCAGCGCCGAGACAAGGGAAGAGATGTAGAAGTCGACCTGCCCGCCCAGCATGTCCGTCATGGCCGGGCCACCGCCCTTGTAGGGCACGTGCAGAACGTTGGCTCCCGCCGTGACGCGCAGGTTCTCGGCCACCAGATGCCCGACGGTTCCGTTGCCGGACGATGCGTACGCAAGTTGCTTCTTCTTCGAGGCCGCCAACAGCGAAGCGAGGCTGTCGTACGGACTGGCGGCATTCACCACCAGCACCGACACGCCCGTGCCGACCAGCGCAACCGGCGCGAGGTCTTTGGAGGGATCGAAGCTGAGCTTCTTGTAGAGGAACTGGTTGACCGCCAGGTTGCTGGTTTCACCCAGCACGGCGGTGTAGCCGTCGGGCGGCGACTTCGCACCGAACTCCAGGCCGATGTTGTTGCCGGCACCGGGCTTGGTATCGACGACCACCTGCCACTTGGCCTGCTCGCCCAGTTTGGCCGCGAGCAGGCGGCAGACGGCATCGGTGCCCCCGCCCGGGGGACTCGGCGAGACCAGATGGATGGGACGCTCGGGCACCCACGCAGCGGCGGCCGCATGCGCTGCGGCGAGCGCGAGCCCCAAGGTGCATGCCAGGCTCCTGGCGCGTGCAAGACGATGGCGTCGGATGTCGTTCATGAGCGGGTGGTTCCGATCGGACAGGCTGAATGAATTCAGCGAATCCTAGGCGCGCCATAAAATGAGTAAAGCGAGATATACAAATATCAACTGTGAGGATTTTTCATGAATCTCACGATGCTGGTCACCTTGCGCACCATCCTCGAGCAGGGCAGCTTCACCGCCGCAGCCGGCGTCGTAGGTTGCAGTCCAAGTGCTGTGAGCCTGCAGGTCAAGCAGCTTGAACAGTATTTCGGCAAGCCGCTGTTCGACCGCTCCACCCGCGTGGTAGCGCCAACGGCCTTTGCCCACGAGGTGGTAAGCGCGGTGGGCGACTTCTCCCACAGGCTGCAGATGCTTCGCTCCCGCCCGGTGGTGGAGGTGGCGGGCCGCATCAGGGTCGGCGTGATCACCAGCATGCAGAGCGACGTGCTGCCGCAGGCGCTGCATGAGCTTCGCCAGAAGCATCCGTCGCTGGATGTAGTGGTTCCCCCGCTGAACGACAGCGACGAAATGATCTCCGAGCTGAAGGCGGCGCGGCTCGACGTTGCATTGCTCGTCAGGCCGGAAGCCGGCGGCTCGCGCCGACTGGTCTGGCGGGAACTGCACCGCCAGCCCTACGTGCTGCTGGCACCGCCGAATGCCTCCGGGAAAACGGTCAGGCAATTGCTCGAAGCCTACGACTGGGTCGGCTACGACATGTCTCTTTCGGGAGGGCGCGTCGCCGCGCGGTACGTGCGCAGCTTGATGCCCGATGCGCGCTGCGTGATGGAACTGCGCTCGATGGACGCCATCGTTGCAATGGTCGCGCAGGGCCTGGGGATTTCCGTCGTCCCGCAGCCCAGGCGCCCGCTGGTCGATGCCTATGCGGTGCGCGAAGTGGGCCTGGGAAGCCGCGCTCCGTTTCGCAAGCTCTCGCTGGTCTGGCGGAACTCGGACGAAGGCAGCCGCAATGTCGAGGCGGTTGCGCAAGCCTTCGCAACCGCCTTCGGCCTTCAGCGAAAGCCCTGAAAAGCCCGCCTTACCAGAAGATCCAGAGGGCCAGGCCACCGAAGATGGCCCACTTCACGAGGTAGTACACCCGCTTGTCCCAAGCCTTCAGGCGCTTGCCGATCACGCGGATCTGGTAGATGTACTTGAAGGCGCGATTGATGCCGCCCGTCTTGTCGCCCGCGTCGTTGGGCGAGCTCGCGGCGGCCAGCAGGTTCTTCGCGAACCAGCGGTTCACGGCACTGGCCCAGCGGTACTTCAGCGGGCGCTCGATGTCGCAGAACAGGATCACGCGGTCGTGGTCGGTCGTGTTCTCTGCGTAGTGGATGAAGGTTTCGTCGAACACCACGGCCTCGCCGTCGCGCCAGTGATAGCGCTGGCCGTCCACGTCGATGTAGCAGCCTTCCACGCCCGGCGTCCAAAGGCCCAGGTGGTAGCGCAGCGAACCGGCGAAGGGGTCGCGGTGGCGCACGAGGCGGCTGCCCGGCGGCAGCTCGGCGAACATCGCGGCCTTGATGGTGCCGATGCCCTTGAGCAGCTCGGTGGTGCGCGGGCACAGCACGGCGGCCGAAGGATGCGCCTCGTCGTACCACTTCAGGTAGAAGCGCTTCCAGCCGCTCTTGAAGAAGGAGTTGAAGCCCACGTCGTTGAACTGGCTCGACGCCTTGATGCTGCCGCCATTGCGCATGGCCAGCGCTTCTTCGCGGATGACTTCCCAGTTTTCTTCGAGCACGCGCATCTCGGGGAACTGCGCGGGCGACAGGTACGGCGTACCCGGCACCTTCGAGAAAAGGTACATGAAGACGTTCAGCGGCGCGAGGAAGGTCGAGTGATCAGAGAGCTGTCTGAAGAAGCGATGCCGCACCTGGCCGCGGAAATGAACGTAGAGCGCACTGAGCGCGAAGATGGCAAGAATGACCCACTTCATTTGGAAAGTGTCCTGTGAACAGCACCGGGTAGTGTAATTCTTTGCACCAAATTGGCCCTGCCCCGCCCCTTTGGCCGTGCGCCGGGCGAGGTTTCAGCTGCAGAGCATGGGCTGCGGCGTATCGGCCATGGCCAGCGGCAACCGCACGGTGGCCAGCAGGCCGCCGTTTGCGACTTCGCCTAGCGCCACCTCGCCGCCGTGCCGGTCGACCACCGACTTGACGATGGCCAGCCCCAGCCCGCTGCCGCTCTGGTTCTGGTCGGGGTTGCGGAAGAAGCGATCGAACACCCGCTCGCGCAGCGCGGGCGGAATGCCGGGCCCCTCGTCTGCCACCGTCAGAAGTGCCTGGGTGCCCTCGCGCGCCACATGCACGACCACCGTACTCCCCGGCGGGCTGTACTTGATGGCGTTGTTGATGAGGTTGTCGATCATCGAGACCAGGCTTTCGCGCTCGCCGAGCACCGGCACGCGGTCTTCGCTCACCAGTTCCAGCTCGACGTTGCGGGCACTGGCCAGGCCTTCGATCATGGCCAGCCGGTCTTGTACCAGCGCGTCGAGCGACAGCATCACGGGCAGGGCGTTGTCCGAAACCGCGTCGCTACGCATGAGCTGCAGCAACTGCCCTACCAGCCGGGCCGCGCGGTCGTTGCTGCGCAGCAGGTTGCCCATGAGTTCGCGCTGATGTTCGTCGGTGCTCTGCTCTTTCAGCGCTTCCACGTTCACGCGCATGGCGGCCAGCGGGGTGCGCAGCTCGTGCGCGGCGTCGGCGATCAGGCTGCGCTCGCGCGAGGTACTGTCGCGCACCCGCTGCAGCAGGCTGTTGATGCTCTGCACCAGCGGCTGCAGTTCCTTGTGCGGCGGCGCGTACGACAGCGGCGTGAGGTCGGCCGGCCCGCGCTCGGCGGTTTCCTGGCTCACCCGGCGCCACGGCCGCAGCGCAAGGCGCACCGACAGCCACGCGGGAAACACCAGAAAAGGCAGGCTGATGACCAGCGGCAACAGGTAGTAGCCGCGGTACATCACGGTGACCGTCAACCGCCAGACGCTGGGCTCGGCCAGCATCACGCGAACGTCCGAGGTGGGCGAGGCCAGCGTGCGCGCGCGCCACTCGCGGTTGCCCGCCTTCACGGTCTCGACGCGGTTCGGCACGGTATTGAGAATGACGGGCACGGCCGCCGTCGAGCGGTAGATCAATTTGTCGCCCTGCCACACCTGCAGCACCGGCGAGGTGTCCGAAGCGGCGTCGCCGTCGCCCATGGTTTCGAGCAGCGCAGCTTCGAAGGCGGCCAGGGTTTCCTGTTGCTTGTCGGGCTGGTCGGCCGTGTTCTTCGCGATTGCAATCACCGACTGGAAGATCTTGTCGAACTTCAGCAGCTCGGGGTCATCGTAGGAGTCGTACAGCAGCAGCGCGATGGCCATGGTCCACAGCAAGGCGACCACGCCCATCTGCGCCAGCAGCAGGCGCCGCATCAGGGAAGGTTGTTTCCAGTTCTTCCAGCGCTGCGCCAGCGCCTGCATCATTTTTGCGTGCTCCGCACAAGCGACTGCACGTCGATCACGTAGCCGATGCCGCGCACCGTTCGGATGTAGCCCTGGCCGATCTTCTTGCGCAAGTTGGAGATGTGCACCTCGAGCGAATTGCTGCCGTTGGCCTGGCCGCCGGGCAGCACCTGCTCTTCCATCACGCGGCGCGTGACCACGCGGCCGGTGCGCTTGAGCAGCAAGGCCAGCAGGTCGAACTCGCAGCGCGAAAGCTCCACCGGCTCGCCGTCGACGATCACGCCGCGCGTGGGCTCGTGCAGCGCCAGGCCGCGCATGCGGATGGTCTCGTCGTTGAAGCCGTAGCTGCGGCGCGCGAGCGCCCGCACGCGCGACAGCAGCTCGGCCAGCGCGAAGGGCTTGACGAGATAGTCGTCCGCGCCGTCGTCCAGGCTGCGCAGCCGGTCGGTCAGCGCGTCGCGCGCGCTCAGCACCAGCACCGGCAATATCTGCCGGTCGCGGCGCAGGCGGAACAGCAGGTCGAGCCCGTCGCCGTCGGGCAGGCCGAGATCGAGCAGCACCATGTCGAAGGTGCCGCCGTCGAGCGTGCGCAGGGCGTCGTCGAGTCTGCGGACCCACACCACATCCATGCCTTGATTGGCCAGCGCGATGCGCACGCCGTTGCCCAGGTCAAGGTCGTCCTCAACAAGCAAGAGATTCATGAGCCTCCACGTGAACAAACCACTCCGTTTCCGGAATGTGGCCGGAGTATCAGCGACACGCCGGTGAAGCACTTCAGGAAATCTTCATGAATGCCGAAGCAGCCCTTCAGGTGGGGCCCGGACACTGGAGCGACTCCTCACCACACGGAAACGGAACACCGACGTGAATCGATCGCCCACCCTCCTGGCCCCTCGCGACCAGCCGGATCGCAACCGCCTGCGGCGGCGGGACATCCTCCATGCCATGGCACTGACCAGTGCTGCAGGGCTCGCCGCCTGCGGTGGTGGCGGCGGCCGCGGCGGCGTTGGCATCGGGCCCGGCATTGGCACGGATGCCAGTCCTGCTGCTCCCGCCGCTGCCGGCCCAGGTGCCAACCCGGATGCCCCCCCGAACACCAACCCGGGTGTTGGCGATGGAAGCCCAAGGAACGACAGTGGCGAAGGCAAAGTCTCCGTCGTCAACCGCCGTATCAAGGTATCGAGCTCGCCTGAAGTTTCTCTGCAGGTGCGCGACTGGCAGCCGCCCCGCAGCACCGGCCCAGTCTTTGTATTTCTGCCCGGGCTTGGTGCCAACGCGCGCAGCTTCGACGGCCTCGCACCCGCACTGGCCGCCAAGTCGCGCGTGATCGCGATCAGCCGGCGCGGCTACGGCCTCTCGGACAAGCCGTTGCCCATGAAGACCGCCACGCAGCACTACGAGGTGGACACGCTCGTGGCCGACCTGAAGGCGGTACTCGACGCCCTCGGCGTACGGCGCGCGGTGCTGGGCGGCCACTCGATCGCAGGCAACGAGCTCACGCGCTTCGCGGGCCTGTATCCCGAACGGACGCAGGGCCTGATCTACCTCGACACGACCTTCGACTACACGGTGGGCGCAGACAGTGGCGGCCAGGACGTACCGACAAACCCGCTGCTCGATGAACCCAAACCGAAGCCGGAGAACGGCCGCTCGCTGCAGGCTGCCATCGCCTTCTCTCGCCGCAATTCGAAGAACTGGTGGCCTGTGCTGGAAGCGAACCTGCGCGACAGCCTCGACATCCATGCCGACGGAAGCGTGAGTCTCAACACACCCAGCGAAGTGAATGACGCCATGGAAACAGCCGCCCACTCGTTCTCGCCCGACTACAAGGCCGTGCGCGCACCTTCACTGGTCGTGACCGCCCTGCCTGCAGACACCCGCGACATGTTCCCGTGGCTGGAACTGCCGCTCGATGCCAAGACGCAGAAAGACGCCTCGGACTACGTGCGCATGATCCGTAGCGCAGCCATCACGAATTCGAACCAGCTCGTGGCGGCGCTCAACACCCCGAACCGGCTGACCCTGGACAACACCAGCCACGGCGACTTCTTCATGGAGCGCGAGGCCGAGGTGCTGCGGGCCATCCAGTTCATGACATGGGCCTGAGCTATGCCGACGATCCCTTCGCGCGCAGCAGCTTGATCAACGCAGCGAGCTCCTCGCCGCCGAGCCCTGCCTCGTCGGCGCGCCGGAAGATGTCCGCGGCGAAGGCCGGAAACTCCGTATTGATGCCCGACGCCTGCGCCGTCTGCAGGATGCGCTGCGTTGCCTCGACCGAGATGCGCATCGGGCTCTGCGAGATGCTGAAATCGCCCGACTGGATGACGGAGCCCTCGTGCTGAATAAAGCCCGCGAAGGTCGGCATGATGCCCGCAACGATGCGGCCGTACTCGGCCACGTCGAAGCCTTCGTGCTCGGCAATGCGCGCGCCGTGGATGAAGCCCAGCATCGTGCCGTAGATGGTGGAGAGCGTAGCGAGGTCCATGGCCGCCGCGGCGCTCGCCTTCTCGCCCAGGTAGACGATGCCGCCGGCCAGCACCTTCAGCCACGGCTCGGCCTCGTCGAATACGTGCTTTTCGCCAGACACCAGCAGCGGCGTATCGGGCCGGCCCATCTGGTCAGGCGCGGCCTGGATCGCGCCTTCGAGGTACGCGGCGCCGTGCGTGTGCGCCCATGCCTGCGCGTCGCGCGCGTCCTGCGGGCTGCCGGTGGTCAGCTGCACCAGAAGGCGGCCGTCCATGGCGGCGGCGACGCCATCGAGCGCGAAGATCGCATCGGCGGCGCGGTAGTCGTAGACGCACATCACCGCAACGCGGCTCGCGCGCAACGCCTCGCTTGCGTCGCGCGCCAGCACGGCGCCCTTCGCGACCAGCGCATCGGCCTTGCCGGGCGTGCGGTTCCACACCGTGACTTCGTAGCCTTGATCGAGATAGAGCTGAGCAATGGTGAAACCCATCGAGCCCAGGCCCAGAACGGAAACTCGCTTGTTGTTCATGACGATTCGATTGCTGTTTGTGAAGACAACTGAATCGTAGAAATTTCGCTTCCATATGGTCAAGTACCTACAATAAAGTTAGGTACTTACCAAAACGTATGTATTGGGTATTTACAAGGCATTCCGCGGACAAAAAATGAAATCGAAGAAACCCTACAACTGCGGCATCGGGCCTGCGTTCGACGTCATCGGCGGCAAATGGAAGGCCGTCATCCTCTGGGAGCTGAACGCGCAGGCCTACCGCTTCGGCGAGCTCAAGCGGCTGCTGCCCGACATCAGCGAGAAGATGCTGATCCAGCAGCTGCGCGAACTCGAAACCGACGGCATCGTCCATCGCGAGGTGTTCCACGAAGTGCCGCCGCGCGTGGAGTACTCGGCAACCAAGCTGGGGGCCACGCTCAATGCGGCGCTCGGGCCGCTGGCCGATTGGGGCGACCGCAACGCCAAGCGCATTGAAACCGCACGCGCGAAAGCCGAAGCGGCCAAGTAGGCCGGCACACCGGGAGCACCGAATGTCGTTGCGGAAGATTTCATCGGCCGTTCTGCTGGCCACGTCTGTGTCATGGGGACTCGCGCAGGCGCAGCCGGCGTGCGCGCCCTCGCCTGTCTACGCGGGGCCGCCGATGCGTTCAGCGCACGAGGCGATATGGCAGAAGGACTTCAAGCGCTCCATCGACGGCGAGTTGCCCGCCGAGCTGCAAAAAGCGCTCGGCGACGCGCTCGACAAGATGCTCGCGCATGTTCCCGCTGCCAGCGTGGCGGTCGCGATTCCCGGCGAAGGCATCTGGTCGGCCACGCGCGGCCTGGCACGCAAGGAACCGCCACAACCAGTCGTACCCGACCAGCCCTTCCAGGTGGCAAGCACCGCCAAGACACTGACGGCCGCCGTCGTGCTGCAGCTCGTCGACGAAGGCAAGCTCAAGCTCGACGACACCATCGACAAGTGGTTTCCCGACGCACCGAATGCGAAGCTCACCACCATCGAACATCTGCTGCGCCACACCAGCGGCCTCGTGAGCTTCAACGCGCTACCGTCGCTGGGAACGGCCTACCGCACGCCCGCCGACGTCATCGCGCTCGGCACGTCGCAGAAGCCGCAGTTCTGCCCCGGCACGAATTGGAGCTACACCAACACCGGCTACGCAATGCTCGGCGTGATCGTCGAGAAGGTGGACGGCGCTCCGTTCGCCGACGTGCTCACGAAGCGGCTCATCAAGCCGCTGTCGCTCACGCACACGGTCATGCGCAAGCCGGGCGTCGAACTGCCCGTTGCCACAGGCCATGCAGCCGGCCGGCCGGTCGACGCACCGGACCAGTACGCCACGCCCTATGCCGCGGGTGCACTGGCATCGACAGCGGGCGATCTCGCGGTGTTCTGGCACGCATTGCTCGCAGGCAAGGTGCTGCCCGGCGAAGCGGTGCACCGCATGTTCACCGACATGCCCTCCATGCTCGGCCCCTATGCCGGGAGCAACGCGTTCTATGGCATGGGCGTGCAGCTCTACGACGTGCCCGACGGCCCCGGGTTGATGCTCGGGCACAGCGGCGGCATCGAGGGCTTCACGAGCATCGTGGCCTACGTGCCGGCCGACGACGTGTACATCGCCGTGTCGTTCAACGAGAAGAAGGTGCCGGCCGAGGCCGGCCTGTGGGCGCTGCTGCGCGCGGTACGCACCTACCGCGTGCTGCATTGACCGACCAGCCGGGTCAGTCGGCCCAGCCGGTCTCGATCTCGGTCTTCACCTCGGTCATGAGCTTGTGCACCGGGCACTTGCCCGCCACGCGCAGCAGTTCGTCGCGCTGCGCCTCCGTCAGGTCGCCGCTCAGCCGCAGGCCCGACTTGAGGCGGTAGACGCCCTTGCGCTCCTCGCTGTCGTCGCGGTCGACCACGACCTCGATGTCTTCCACCGGAATGCCCTTGCGGCGCGCGTAGATCAGCACCGTGAGCGCCTTGCAGGCCGCGAGCGATGCGTCGTACAGGTCATGCGGCTCGGGGCCGGCATCGCTGCCGCCGCCAGCGGGCGATGCATCGACCGGAATCTCGTGGTTGCGGATCTTCAGGATGTGGCGCGTGCCGGTGGTGCCGTCGCGGCGGATCGAGATCGTCATGCAGGTGTCCTTGGTAGGGAGTTGCGATTCAGGATTCAGGAGGAAAGCGTCTTCACGTACAGGATGGTCGTGAACCCGCTGTGCCATTCGAGATCGGGGTAGCGGTCGGCCTCGCGGTAGCCGAGCGCGAGGTAGAAGCCCTGGCTCTGCGTGTTGAAGGTGTCGGTTTCGAGCCGTGCGAGCGCCACGCCGCCGGCGCGCATGCCGTCTTCCGCGAAGGCCATCAGGGCGCGGGCGATGCCCTTGCGCTGGTGCTCGGCCGGCACGTGCAGCGCGTGCACGAAGTCGTGCTCCCAATGGACCACGCCGACCACCTCGCCGTCGATCTCCGCCACGAAGAAGGCCGGCCCCATCTCGTCGATGTAGCCCACGGGCTCGCCGCTCTCCTTGTAGGCCTTCGCGGCCTCGGGCGTGAGCTGCGGCAGCCAGGTGCCGGCGAAGGTGTCGTCGAGGATGGCCTTCACCGCGTCGAAGTCGTCCAGGCGCCAGGGCCGGATGGCGATGTCGGGAATGTCGTGGTTCTTGCTCATCGGTTCAGCGGTCCACGGCCAGCATCAGCGTTTCCTTGATTTCTTCCATCACCACGTAGCTGTGCGACTCGGCCGCCACCGGCAACTTCTTCAGGATGTCGCCCAGCAGGTGCCGGTACTCGCTCATGCCGCTGAGCCGCGCCTTCACGAGGTAGTCGAAGCTGCCCGACACCAAGTGGCATTCGAGCACCTCGGGCATGTGGAGCAGTTCCTTGCGCACCTTGTCGAACACGTCGCCCGACTTGGCCGAGAGCTTGATCTCGACGAACACCAGCAGCGTCTTGCCCAGCGCCTCGGGCGACACGTGCGCGTGGTAGCCGGTGATGACGCCGTCGCGCTCCATGCGCTTGACGCGCTCGGCGCAGGGCGAGGCCGACAGGCCGATGTACTCGGCCAGTTCGGTCATGGAAACACGGCCCTGGCGCTGCAGAAGGTCGAGGATCTTGCGGTCGATTCGGTCGAGTTCGGGCATTTCACTTCGCGCGCGGCTTTGGACGATTTTCGGCAGTGTATTTCACTGCCAAATCGCTGAAAACAATGGAATCCACTGCATTGTGCACTTTAGATTCCACTCATTCCATCTGAATCAGTGAATACACCATGAAAGTCATCGTTCTCGGCGGCGGCGTGATCGGCACCACCACGGCCTACTATCTCGCGCGCTCTGGCGCCGAGGTCACCCTGCTCGACCGGCAGGCTGGCCCCGCCGAGGAAACCAGCTTCGGCAATGCCGGCCAAGTGTCGCCGGGTTACTCCACGCCGTGGGCCGCGCCGGGCATTCCGCTGAAGGCGATCAAGTGGATGTTCAAGAAGCACGCGCCGCTGTCCATTCGCCCCGACGGCACGATGTTCCAGCTGCGCTGGATGGCCGCGATGCTGCGCAACTGCTCGCCCGAGGCCTACGCAGTGAACAAGGAACGCATGATGCGCGTGGCCGAATACAGCCGCGGCTGCCTGCAGCAGCTGCGCGCCGACACCGGCCTGCAGTACGAGCAGCGCACCGGCGGCACACTGCAGCTGTTCCGCACGCAGGCACAGCTCGACGCGGTGCAGCGCGACATCGCGGTGCTCGAGGAATGCGGCGTGCCTTACCAACTGCTCGACCGCGATGCCCTCGCCAGCGTCGAGCCCGCGCTGGCCGGCGCACGCGACCGCCTCACCGGCGGCCTGCGCCTTCCCAACGACGAAACCGGCGACTGCCACCTGTTCACGCGCGGCCTCGCCGAAATCGCGCTCGGCCTGGGCGTGGACTTCCGATTCGGCCAGACCATCGACGGCCTGGAAACCGACGGCAGCCGCATCACCGGCGTGCGCACCACCGCCGGCAAGATCCTCACGGCCGACCGCTACGTGATGGCCTTCGGCAGCTATTCGCGCGCCGCCATCGCCTCGCTGGGGCTGGACATTCCGGTGTACCCGGTCAAGGGCTACTCGCTGACCGTGCCGCTGCTCGACGAATCGCTCGCGCCGCAATCGACCGTGCTCGACGAGACCTACAAGGTCGCGGTCACGCGCTTCGACAACCGCATCCGCGTGGGCGGCATGGCCGAGCTCGGCGGCTTCGACCTGCGCCTGAACCCGGCCCGCCGCGCGACCCTCGAAAAGGTCGTGACCGACCTGTTCCCCGGCGGCGACGTGCCGCGCGCCACCTTCTGGACCGGCCTGCGCCCGATGACGCCCGACAGCACACCCATCGTCGGCGGCACGCGCTACAGCAACCTGTTCCTCAACACGGGCCACGGCACATTGGGCTGGACCATGGCCTGCGGCTCGGGCAAGCTGATCTCAGACATGGTGATGGGGCAGCGGCCCGAAATCCGTACCGACGGTCTTGCGATGGACCGCTACGAACAGGGCTCGTCGCGTGCAACGCGCCCGAACCCTGCGACTGCCCCGGCTTGATGCGGAGGCCGCTCAGGCAGCCTTTGCAATCGGAATCACGGCACTGCTCATGCCGCGATAAACCTCCGCCTCGCCGTGCTTCGCAAGCAGTTGCATCAGGTGCTTGCGAATCAGCATGCCGGGCCGGTCCGACTCCATCGAATACTCCACGCCGCGCCGGCGCGTGTCGACCAGCGCATCGGGGTCGGTCGATTCGAGGATGTCTTTGTCCTCACGCGTCACCGCATCGTCGAAGTCGATCAGCATCTGCGCGGTGCAGTCGGCCTCGGTGTCGTTGCGGAACAGCCATTGGCACAGCTGCATGCGGCCATCGTCGATGGGCGTGAAGCAGTTGATGATGATGTGGCGCACGCCGCTCGGGTACTCGATGTCGAGCCGACGCGAGAACGGCAGAAAGTAGGCGTTGCGCATGTGGCGCGTGGTGATGGGGTCAGTCACGCCGCTGATTGCATGGAACTTCACCGGGTTGGTCGCTTCGATGACCGTCTCGGCATAGAAGCCCGATTCGTTTTCCACCAGTTCGTACTTGCTCGGCTTCGGGCTCGCGGCCACGCCGAAAGTGGCGCGGTGCACGAAGCTGAAGTGCGAGTTGTCGAAGGAGTTTTCGAGCGCGCGCATCGGGCTGGTCTGCCACTCTTCGTAGAACTGGAAGATGGTGCGGTAGCCCGGGTCGTCGAACTCGGGAATGGCGGGAATGTCGGCAACGGGCTCTTCTAGCGCCACCCATGCGTAGCCGTAGCGCGCGGTGCAGCGGTAGGCCGTCGTGCGGTACTCGGGCGAGATCTTGCGATCTGCTTCGTACTGCGGGATGCGGATGACCTGCCCGCTGCGGTCATACGTCCAGCCGTGGTAGCCGCACTGGATGGCACCGGTGCCGCAGGCTTGGCCTTCGCTGTCCACGCACCAGCCCTTCGACAGCTTCGCGGTGCGGTGGCAGCAGCGGTCGCGCAGTGCGGCGGGCTGGCCGTCGGAATCGATGAATAGAACGATGTCTTCGCCCAGCAGCCTGAAAGGCTTCGGTCCCTGTGCCAGTTCGGAGAGCGGCATGACGGCATGCCAGAACTTGCGGAAGACGGGTTGTTGGGTAACGAGCATGCGCGGACTCCTTCTTTGTTGCGTGGGGACGAACGTGAAAGAGCAATTTCCTGCCTGGATGCACGGGGCATCGCGCGGCTGAACGCTTCTACTCTGCGCAACATGCCTTGCAAATTGCGCGCCCGGATTGTGCGCCCGGCCAGGCTGCCCCTCCAAGCCCTCACCCTCAATGCCCGAGCAAAATGCTCGAAAGGGCCCTTGGCATGCGTCGTGCATGACCTGCTGCAAGAGTAGAAGCGTTCAGCAGCGCACGCACCACGAACGTGCGCCCGCCCGGAAATTGCTCTTGAAACGCCTTCTGCCCTGTGCAGGGGGATTCAAGACCCGAAGCTTCCGAGGCCCCACATGCAACGTCGATCCTTCCTCGCGGCCAGTGCCGCCACCCTTGCCGCCCCTGCCGTCTTCGCTCAAGGCAGCAACGGCAAGCTCACCCCGCTCAAATTCACGCTCGACTTCCGCATCAACGGGCAGACCTCTCCCTTCTTCCTGGCGCTGGCCAAGGGCTACTACAAGGAAGAGGGGCTCGACGTGAGCATCGACACCGGCGCCGGCTCGGTCGCCTCCATCACGCGCATCGCCAGCGGCGTCTACCAACTGGGGCTGGGCGACATCAGCTCGCTGGTCGAGTTCAACGCGCAGAACCCCGGCACGCCGATGGTGCAGGCCGTGTACCAGTACTACAACCGCGCACCGTTCGTGATCATCGGCCGCAAGGACCGCGGCGTGACCGGCGACTTCAAGAGCCTCGCGGGCAAGAAGGTCGCTGCCGCAGCGGTGGAATCGACACGCCGTGCCTGGCCGATGGTCGCGCGCAAGCAAGGCATGCGCGGCGACGCCTTCCAGTGGCAGACCACCGACTTCAGCGCACGCGACAACGTCATGGTGCGCGGCGACGTCGATGCCGCCACCTACTTCCACGACTCTGCCGTTTCGCTGTTCGCGCGCATGAAGCCCGAGGAGCTGTCGGTGCTCAAGTTCGCCGACGCGGGCGTCAACCTGTACGGCAACGCCATCCTCGCGAGCAGCAACCTCATCGCGCAGAACCCGAAAGTAGTGGCGGCCTTCCTTCGCGCGAGCAACCGCGCCATCGTCGAGACCTTTGCCAACCCGGCGCCGAGCATCGCGGCCATGCGCCAGCGCGAGCCCATCCTCGACGAGAAGATCGAACTCGAGCGCTGGGGCATCACCGCGCAGTACGTGGGCGCGGCCGACACGCGCGGCCACGGCCTTGGCGATATAAAGAAACTCACGCTCGAACAGCAGGTCGACGAAGTAGCCGATGTCTTCGGCCTCAAGGTCAAGCCCGCGTCCGACGCTATCTTCAACACTTCAATGCTTCCATCGCGCAGCGAACGCTCCATCCCCAAGGCATGAACTCCAACAGCGACACCACCACATATCCCGCCGAAACCACGCTCGACGAACGCGACGGCCGCTACCTGCGCAAGGCCATCGTCTGGTCGCATGCAGCCCGCCGCCGGGGCAACCGCCCCTTCGGCTCGGTCATCGTCTCCGCCACCGGAGAGGTGCTGGCCGAAGCGGGCAACAGCAATGCCGAGACAGGCGACTGCACCGCCCATGCCGAAGTCAACGCACTGCGCGCGCTGGCCGGGCGCAAGCTCTCGCGCGAAGAACTCGCGGGCGCCACGCTCTACGCGTCGGGCGAGCCCTGCGTGATGTGCGCGGGCGCCATCTTCTGGTCGAACATCGGCCGCGTGGTGTTCGGCATCGATGCCGAGCGGCTGCGCGTGTTTCGTGGCGAGCGGCAGGACCAGCGCGATGCCGAGCTGTCGTGCCGCGACGTGTTCCGTGCCTCGCCGCACCCCATCGAATGCATCGGGCCAGCGCTGATCGACGAGGCCAGCGCAGCCCACGACGGCGCCTGGAAGGCCTGAGCGCGGCACTAGACTCGCTGCATGCCCTGGCACGCCCGTCTCCATCTCGCTTACCAACAAGAAGCCGCCCGCACCGTCGCCCGCTTTCGCCATGACGGCCCGCTGCGCATCCTGCAGAGCCTGTACCCCGAGGGCGACACCGTGTGCCACAACGTGCTCGTGCATCCGCCGGGCGGCTTGGTGGGCGGCGACACGCTCGACATCGACATCGAGGCGGCCGACGGCAGCCACGGCCTGATCACCACGCCCGGCGCCTCGCGCTTCTACCGCTCCGAAGGCGAGTTGGCGCTGCAGCGCACGCGCATCCGCCTCGCGGCCGGCGCACGACTCGAATGGCTGCCGCTCGAAGCCATCTGCTACAGCGGCTGCCAGGCGGAGAACCGGCTCTCCATCGAGGTCGCGCCCGGTGCCGAGCTGATCGGCTGGGACGTCACCGCGCTCGGCCTGCCGAACGCCAACCAGCCCTTCGAACGTGGCACCTACCTGCAGCACATCGAGGTGCCCGGCGTGTGGCTGGAGCGCGGGCGCATCGACGCGGCCGACCACCGGCTGCTGCAAAGCCCTATCGGCCTCGGCGGCCACCGCTGCATGGCCTCGCTGTTCTTCGTGGCGGGCTCGCCGGTGGCGCGCGCCCGGCGCGATGCCTTGCTTGCACAAGCCCGCACGCTGCTCGAAGCAAGCCCGCTGTTCGACAGCGCCGGCGCCACCAGCCCGCATCCCGAAGTGGTCGTGCTGCGCGTGCTGGCACCCGTGGTCGAGCCCGCGATGCAACTTCTGCGGCAGGTCTGGCAGGCATGGCGCAGCGAGCTGTGGCAGCTGCCCGCGGCCACGCCGCGCATCTGGGCGACCTGAGGCCGATCTCCCTCCGATCCCCGCGCCGAGGGGCGAATCTGTAGGCACTGTCTGACGGACAGCCGCGTTGCAAAGGCGCAACCTGATTCTTTTGCCCAGCGGATGACGAGGATCGGCCATGTCTCCTGACGACACTCCCGACGCGAACACGCAGCTTCACCGGCACCTGGCGCGGTTCAACGCCGAGCGACTCAGACTCGGCAGCCCTTCGCCGCAGTGGCAGGACGACCTCGCCCGCGAGCATGCGTGCCGCCTGCTCGAAGGCAAATACCTCGAAGCCCTGCGCGCCACGGTGCAGGCGGCGGCATCGGCATCGGCCGGCAGCGCGAGCCACTTCATCGGCTGGTTCGAATCGCTGGCACACACCGGCCCCGGCCAGCATCACCCGCTGTTCGACTGGCTGGCCGACGAGGCCACGCTGCCGCAGATGCACTGGTTCCTCACGCAGGAGGCTGCGGGCGAAGCCGGCTTCGAAGACTTGCTGGCCTACACCCAGGTCAAGCTGCCACCGCAGCCCAAGCTGGAATGCGCGCGCAACTTCTGGGACGAGATGGGGCACGGCAAGCAAAGCGCCATGCACGGCCAGATGCTGGAGCACATGGTGCGCGAGCTCGACCTGCACCCGGCCATCGACACCACCGTGTGGGAGTCGCTGGCGCTCGCCAACACCATGGTCGGGCTGGCGACCACGCGCCGCTATGGCTACCACTCCATAGGCGCGCTCGGCGTCATCGAGCTCACGGCGCCCGGGCGCGTGAAGCAGGTGGCGGCTGGCATGCGCCGCCTGGGCCTGAGCGGCCGCGCACGCTCCTACTTCGACCTGCATGCGGCGCTCGACGTGTCGCATTCGCGCGCATGGAACCGCGAGGTGATCCGGCCGCTGGTCGAGGCCGATCCGGCCTGCGGGCAGTTCATTGCCGAAGGCGCGCTGATGCGACTTGTCTGCGGCGAACGCTGCTTCGAGCGCTACACCGCCGAACTGCGGCACGCCGAGGAGGCCACCGCATGATGAACGCGGCCGGCGTGCTGCGCCAGGTGGCGGCCACGGGCTACCGATTCACCACGGTCACGCCGCTGACCCACCAACGTGTGCTCGCGCGGCGCGGGCGCGAACCGGGCGCGACGCTGCGAGACATCTTCGGCTGGAACCTGTCGTTCGAAGCGGGCGCAGTGCCGCCGGACTTGCTGGCCGACATGGAGCGCGCCGGCATCGTGCGGCACACGGGCTCGCTGATGCGCAGCACCGTGCGCATCGCCAGCCTGGGCGACGACCTGTTCTTTCATTCGGCCTATCCCACGGTCGAGGAGAGCGCCGTGTTCTTCGGGCCCGACACCAGCCGCTTCGCTCGCTTCCTCCACCACGCGCTCGCCGGGCGCAAGGCACAGCCTCACGTACGCGTGCTGGACGTGGGCTGCGGCAGCGGCGCGGGCGGCATCGCGGTGGCGCGTGCGCTGGCGGCCATGGGCACGCAGGCGACCGTCGTGATGAACGACATCAACCCGCTTGCGCTGCAGTACACGGCCGTGAATGCGGAAGTGGCCGGCATTCCCGTCACGCTCGCGCAGGGCGATGCGCTGTCGGCGGTCGAGGGCGACTTCGATCTCATCGTGTCGAACCCGCCTTACCTCGACGACGGCGCGCAGCGCGCCTATCGCCATGGCGGCACGCGGCTGGGCCGGGCACTCAGCGTGCGCATCGCGGCCGAGTCGCTGAAACGGCTGGCACCGGGCGGGCAACTGCTGCTCTACACCGGCGTGGCCATGGTCGATGGCGAAGACCCGTTCTTTGCCGAACTGCAGCCCCTGCTCGCAGCACCGGGCTTCGACTGGTCGTATGCCGAGATCGACCCCGATGTGTTCGGCGAGGAGCTGGAGCGGCCGGTGTATGCGCACATCGACCGCATCGCCGCAGTCGGCCTCATCGCCATCCGCGCAACGGAGGCCGCGTGATGGCCGCCGGGCTCGACTTCGGCGTGGACACCGGCCGGCTGGCCGTGGTGCGCGAATGCAGCGTGCTGGAGCGCATGCCCAAGTGGCTCATCTGCGTTCCGCTGGTGGTGCAATGGCTGTGGCTGTCCTTGCGCTACGGCGGCACCACCGTGCCATCGGCGGCCAACCCGCACCTCACCTCCGGCGGACTGGTGGGCGAAGGCAAGCTCGAATACTTCCGCGGCATGGGGCCGCTGGCGCGCTCGGTCACGGCCGACTACTGCGCGGTGTTCAACGACGGCACCGCGACCGAAGACTCGCTGCGGCACACCATGGCCGACAGCGGCCTCGCGTTTCCCGTGGTCGCCAAACCTGACCTCGGCCTGTGCGGCTACGGCGTGCGCCTGCTGCCCGACATGGCTGCGCTGCTGGCCTACCTGGCCGTCTTTCCTTCCGACGAAACAGTGGTGCTGCAGCGCTACCTGCCGCAGGAAGGCGAGGCCGGCATCTTCTACGCGCGCGACCCCGACACCGGCGAAGGCCGCATCATCGGCCTGGCGCTGCGCTACTTCCCGCGCGTGACGGGCGACGGCCGCAGCACCGTGGCCCAGCTCGTGGCAGCCGACGTGCGCGCTCGCCGCATCGCGCGCTCGCCGCGCCACGAATGCAGCGTGCCTCCCGACAGCGTGCCGGCGGCCGGCCAGCAGGTGCGGCTGGCCACCATCGGCTCGACCCGCGTGGGCGGCCTGTACCGAGACGGCGCCGCGCTCATCACGCCCGAGCTCGTGCGCGCCATCGACGCCATCGCGCGCGACATGCCCGACTTCCGTTTCGGGCGCTTCGATGTGCGCTACGAGAACCTGCGCGAACTCGGTGCCGGGCGGGGCTTCACCATCATGGAAATCAACGGCGCGGGCTCCGAAGCCATCGAGGCGTGGGACCCCGACACCGGCGTGGTGCAGGGCTTTCGCATGGTCTTCGCCAAGCAGCGGCTGCTGTTCGCCATTGGCGCCGCGCAGCGCAAGGCCGGCGTGCGGCCCATCGGCCTGCTCGCGCTCGCACGGCTCAACCGGCGACAGAACCGCCTGGTCGACCGCTACCCGCCCTCCAACTGAGTGAATTGCCGCACACACATGGACATCACCGCCACGCACGCCCTGCCCCACTGTTCGCCCACGCCACTCGCGGCCGCTGCGCCCGTGCTGGAAACCCGCTGGGCCGATTGCGAAGAAGACGTGCGCGACGCCCAGCGCCTGCGCTTTCGCGTGTTCGCGCAGGAGATGGGCGCGCACCTGACGCCGCCCGAAGGCACGCCGCCCGGGCTCGACGTCGACCGCTTCGACGCCTTCTGCGACCACCTGCTGGTGCGCGCCGTCGATCCGCTGCACGGCCCCGGCCCGCTCATCGGCACCTACCGCGTGCTGACGCCCGAAGCGGCGCTACGCGCGGGCGGTTTCTACACCGACACCGAGTTCGACCTGTCGCCGCTCGCGCCGCTGCGCGGCCGCGCGCTGGAGCTGGGCCGCTCGTGCGTGGATGCGGAATGGCGCTCTGGCAGCGTCATCATGGCGCTGTGGGCTGCGCTGGGGCAGTACATGGTCGACCACGCGCTCGACACCATGATTGGCTGCGCCAGCATCGGGCTCGACGACCAGGGCGCGACGGCCGCGCGGCTGTGGCACCGGCTGTGCCGCACGCACCTGGTCGAGCAGCGCTGGCGCGTGGAGCCGCGCGTCGCGCTGCCGCTGGACACCGGCGCAGACGCCGATGCCGACAGCGACACGGCGCCTCCCGCAGCGCCGCCGCTCATCAAGGGTTACCTGCGCTGCGGCGCTCGCCTGCTCGGCCCGCCCGCACTCGACGTGGCGTTCAACACCGCCGACCTGCCGCTGATGCTGCGCGTGGACGACGTGTCGCCGCGCTACCGCCAGCACTTCTTCGGCATGACCGCGTGAGCGCGGCGGCCCCACGCGCGCGGTCGAAGCGCGCGCTGCGTTCGGTGGTTGCCGCGCAGTTCTTCAGCTCGCTGGCCGACAACGCGCTGCTGATCGTCGCCATCGACCTGCTTATGCAGCGCCACGCGCCCGGCTGGATGACGCCCGCGCTGCGGCTGTTCTTCTATCTTTCCTACGTGCTGCTCGCCGCCTTCGCGGGCGCCGTGGCCGACGCGGCGCCGAAGGGCCGCGTGCTGATGGCCACCAACCTCGTCAAGCTCGGCGGCTGCGCCCTGCTGCTGTGGCAGGTGCAGCCGCTGGTGGCCTACGCGCTGGTCGGCCTTGGCGCCGCGGCCTACTCGCCAGCCAAGTACGGCATCCTGCCCGAGCTGATTCCGCAAGAAGAGCTGGTCGCCGCCAACGGCTGGATCGAGGCGGGCACGGTGCTGTCGATCCTGTTCGGCGTGGCGCTGGGCAGCACGCTGGTGAACAAGGGCATTGCCCTGCCCGCCATCGGCGCGGTGTACCTGCTGGCTGCCGCCTGCACGCTCGCGATTCCGCACAGCCCGGCGCGCGACCGCGCGGCGCTGGCGCATCCGGGCCGGCTGTTGCGCGATTTCGGGGGCTCGCTGGCGCTGCTGTGGCGCGATGCCGATGCACGCATCTCGCTGGCCGTTACCAGCCTGTTCTGGGCGGCGTCGGCCACGCTGCAGTTTCTGGTGCTGCGCTGGGCGGCCGAGCGGCTGGGGCTCACGCTGTCGCAGGGCGCGCTGCTGCAGATCGCGGTGGCCATCGGCATGGCGGCCGGCGCTGTCGGTGCTTCCCGCTGGTTTCCGCTCGAACGTGCGTTGCGCGCGCTGCCGATCGGTGTCGCGCTGGGCGCCGTGATATTGCTCATGACGCTGGTGGCGCAGCCCGCCGTGGCCGCCGGGCTGCTGGTAGCAATCGGCGCGCTCGCAGGCCTGCTGCTGGTGCCGATGAACGCGCTGCTGCAAAGCCGCGGGCTGCTGTACATGCACCCGGGCCAGTCGATCGCGGTGCAGAACTTCAACGAGAGCCTGGCCTCGCTGGCAATGCTGGGGGTGTACGGCGCGCTGCTGTATTTCGACGCGCCGCTGCTGCCGACGCTGGCGGGCTTCGGCGGCTTCCTGGTGCTGGCCATGGGTGCGGCCCTCCTCTGGTCGCGCCGTCAGCGGCCGCAGGAGCGCTTCGGATACAGTCCCGCACCTAACCGCCTCTCGACCCGCAGCCAGAGTGAATCTCCGAAAATCCGCCAATAGCCTGGTCGTTCGTCTTCTCGTGATGGGTCTGGCGATGGCTGTCGTGGGCACCGCCGCCAGCTATATCCAGCTCACCCGCTTCCTGCGGGAAGACCTGACGAAATCGGTGGCGACGCAGCAGACAGCGCTGGCCGCCTACGTGGCCCGCCACGTCGACAACTACCTGGGCGAGCGGCTCTCGTTCCTGGAGCGCATGGCGGGCACCCTGCCGCCGGGACTCCTGGCGCGGCCCCAGCAGCTGCATGCATGGCTCGCTGAGCGCAGCGCGCTGAGCCCCGTCTTCCCGCTCGGACTGGTGGTCGCCGACGTCACAGGCAAGCGGCTCGACGGCATTGGGCAGCTTGAAACGGGCGATCTGGAATTCGCCGCCGCGTCCACCGGGCAGCGCGCGGTGGGTCGCCCGCGGGCCACGGCCTCGCGGCACTCGGCCCTGCAAATGGCCGTGCCTGTACGCAACGGCGCCGGCCAGGTAATCGCTGTGCTGCTTGGTACGGCGGACCTCTCCGCAGACGGCCTGCTCGACCACCTGCAAGAAGGGCGCGTGGGCCAGGCCGGCGGCATCCTGGTGATCTCGCCGCGCGACCGCATCTTCGTCGCCTCGACGGACGTCTCGATGTCTCTCACGCCGACCCCGCCCGACGGTGTGAACCCGCTGCACGACCGGGCCATGGCGGGTTTTCGCGGCAGCGGGACGACGCGCAACGCCAGGGGCATCGAAGAAATCTCCGCCATTGCATCGGTGCCGAACAGCGGCTGGTTCGTGGTGGCGCGGCTGCCCGTTTCAGAAGCGCTGGCCCCGGTGTCGCGCATGCAGACCTTCATCCTGCAGCAACGCGCGCCCGCCGTGACGGCGGTGCTCGTCGTGATCGGCCTGATCATGGCGTGGCTGCTGCGCCCGCTGCTGCGCGCCGCCGACCAGGCCGACCGCATGACCCGCGGTGAGATCGCTCTGGCACCGGTGCAGGTGGTGCGCAACGACGAAATCGGGCACCTGACGCAGGCCTTCAACCGGCTGCTGGCCAAGCTGCTCGACAACCAGGAGGCGCTGGCTCGCCTGGCCCACCACGACACGCTGACAGGCTTGCCCAACCGCAAATTGCTGGACGAGCGGCTGCAACAGGCGCTGATCCATGCCAGGCAGCGCGCGCAGCAGGTAGCCGTGCTCTACCTCGACCTCGACGGGTTCAAGGACCTCAACGACACATTCGGCCATGAAGCGGGCGACAAGGCCCTCGGGGAAATCGCGCACCGGCTGCGGGCCCTGGTGCGGCACACAGACACAGTGGCACGCATCGGCGGCGACGAGTTCGTGCTGCTGGCCACCGACTTCGAAGAGCCCGTGGAACAGGCCGCATTGACGCTGGCACAGCGATGCATCGACGCGATCGCCCAACCGCTGCAGCTGGAGCGTTCAAGCATGGTCATCGGCGTGTCGATAGGCATCGCCCTGGGCAACGGCAGCGAAACACCGCAAGACCTGCTCGCCACGGCCGACAAGGCCATGTACCGGGCCAAGCAGGGCGGGCGCGGCAGCTACGCAATGATGTAGGCGACAGCAGGAGCCCTACGCCGGCATGTCGGTACGCGGCAGCCGCAGGTGCTTCTTCAGTGTCTCGAACACCTGCCGCGTGACCGGGTTCACCACATGGCTGCGCACGTAGAGGTAGTACGCCAGGTCGGGCAGCCGCGGCATGCCGTCGCCCGCGCCCAGCACGCGCAGGCCCGCATCGAGCTGCTCCACGCCGCGCGCAGTCACGCCCAGCCCAGCGCGCAAGGCAGCCTTGATGCCGATCAGGCTCGACGAGGTATAGCGCGGCGTCCAGGCCACGCCCGCCGCGTCGAGCGCCTCATGGCCGATGCGGCGAAAGATGCTGGGGCCGTCCGCCATGATGAGCGGCACCGGCTTCGTCGGGTCGTGCACGTAGCTCGCGGCGCACAGCCACACGGTGGGCGAAGTGCGCAGCACCACGCCTTCGAACTGCGACTGCTCGTCGGCGCGGTTGGAGATGATCATGTCGACCTCGCCGCTCTTCAGCGATGTCATGAGGTAAGGACTGCGGCCGATGTGAATGTCGAGCTGCAGCAGCGGCGAGGTGCGCGCCACCTCGGTCAGCAGCAGCGGCAGCATGGTCTCGGCCACGTCGTGCGGCGCTCCGATGCGCAGGTTGCCTTCGAGCTGCCCCTGCCGCAGGCTGCGCAGCGCCTCGTCGTTCAGCGCGAGCATGTGGTGCGCGTAGGTGAGCAGCCGTTCGCCGTGCTCGGTGAGCCGCTTCTGCCGCCCCTGCTTGGCGAACAGCGGATGGCCGATCTGCTCCTCCAGCCGCTGCATCTGCTGCGTGATGGCCGACTGCGTGCGGCCCAGGTGCACGGCCGCCGCCGCAAAGCTGTTGAGGCTGACGACGGCCGCGAAAGAGCGCAGCAGTTCGAGATCGAGCGTGGGCATACATTAATTTTATTGATGTGTTTCCTGCTCTGCTTGGATTGTTGCGTCACGCCCCCGTCACTACAGTGAATGCACACCAAACAGGCAACCCCACTGGAGAAACTGCATGAGCACCCCTTCCGAGCAACGCCGCCAGGCCGTAGCGGCGTCCATCGCCGACATGAAGAAAGCCATCGGCGGCGCTGAAGCCACCCGCGAAAAACTCGACGTGGTGCTCGATTCGCTGCAAGACCTGGCCGCGCACACCGAATACTGGGGCGCCGCCGACTTTCCGCCGCCCGAGGCCGGCGAGCACCAGGCCCGCTACCTGATCGCCGAAGACCCGGACCAGAGCTACGCGCTGTACCTGAACGTGATGCGCCCGGGCAAGAAGATCGTGCCGCACAACCACACGACCTGGGCCTGCATCGCGGCCGTGGAAGGCACCGAGCACAACCGCGTGTACGAGCGCACCGACGACGGCAGCGTGCCGGGCGTGGGCAAGCTGAAGCAGACGGAGCTGGTCGTCGTCGCGCCGGGCAAGGGCATCGCGCTGATGCCTGAAGACATCCATTCGGTCGAGATCCAGGGCGAGCAGGTCATTCGCCACCTGCACATGTATGGCCGCGCACTCGAAACGCTGAACCAGCGCACCGCCTACGACTTGGCAGCAGGCACGTACCAGACCATGGGTATCGGCGTGCAGACGCGCCGCTAAGCCTCTCTTTCCGGTTTTCCTTTTCCTTATGCGGGCCGCGCGCTGCGGCCTCGCAGGACTTCGTTCGTCCCAACGACTTGCTCTCATGACCTCCTTCATCGACCCGAAGACCCTCAAATCCTGGCTGCACGACAGCGGCGAAATCGCGCTACTCGACGTGCGCGAGCACGGCCAGTACGGCGAGGCGCATCTGTTCTACGGCATTCCCCTGCCCTTCAGCCGGCTGGAAGTCGACGCGCCGCGCCTCGTGCCGCGCCACGGCGTGCGTGTGGTGGTGTACGACGAAGGCGATGCCGACGTGGCCGAGCGCGCCGCCGCGCGGCTCGCCGTGCTGGGCTACACAGACGTGCACGTGCTGCAAGGCGGCGCCCGCGCATGGAAGGCCGCGGGCTACGTGCTGTTCGCGGGCGTCAACCTGCCCTCGAAGACTTTCGGCGAGCTGGCCGAAGAGGTCTATCACACGCCTCGCGTCAGCGCCGACCAGCTCGCCGAGATGCTGGCGCGCAAGGACAAGGTCGTGGTGCTCGACGGCCGCCCCGTCAGCGAGTTCCACAAGATGAACATCCCCAGCGCCACCTGCTGCCCCAACGGCGAGCTGGCCTACCGTGTGCGGCAGCTGGTGCCCGACACCACCACGCCCATCGTCATCAACTGCGCGGGCCGCACGCGAAGCATCATCGGCGCGCAGACGCTCATCAACCTCGGGCTGCCCAACCCCGTCTATGCGCTGGAGAACGGCACGCAGGGCTGGTACCTGGGCGACCACACGCTGGAGCATGGCGGCACGCGGCGCTATGCGGACGACAGCGGCAACACCGACCTGCGCCCCGCCGCCAAGGCACTGGCCGCCCGCTTCGACGTGCTGGCGGTGAACGCCCAGACCGTGCAGCAATGGGCCGCCGATGCGAGCCGCAGCCTGTTCCTGTGCGACGTGCGCACGCCGGAAGAATTCGCGGCCGGCAGCCTGCCCGGTGCGCAGCACACGCCCGGCGGCCAGCTGATGCAGGCCGGCGACCAGTACTTCGGCGTGCGCGGCGCGCGGCTCGTGCTGTTCGACAACGACGGCGTGCGCGCACCGACCATCGCGAGCTGGCTGCGGCAGATGGGGCATGACGCGAGCGTGCTCGAAGGCGGGCTGGCAAGTGGCCTGTCGCTCGCGCCCGCTGCCGCGCCGCAAGCATCCGCACTGGCCACCATCGATGCGCAAGCCCTCGCCGCGCGCATCGAGCGCAACGAGGTGGCGGTGATCGACCTGCGCGCCAGCATGCAGTTTCGCGCCGGCCATATCCCTCAGGCCCGCTGGTCGATTCGCCCTCGCCTCGCGGGTGACGTGAAGGGCGAGACCCGCCAGCTCGTGCTGATTGCCGACGATGCCGCGCTCGCGGCATGGGCCGCAGCCTCCGAGCTCGCAGGCCTCCTCTCACCCGCGCCACTGCTGCTGGCCGGTGGCATGGCCGCATGGCGCGCCGCAGGACTGCCCGTCGAGGCCACGCCCGCGCTGCCCGCCGACAGCGACTGCATCGACTACCTGTTCTTCGTGCACGACCGGCACGACGGCAACAAGGAAGCCGCGCGCCGCTACCTCGCATGGGAGACCGGCCTCGTCGCGCAGCTCGACGCGCAGGAGCGCGCCGCCTTCCGCCTTCCCACCGCCGCATCGCACGCCTGAGCCCGGCTTTCGCTTTCCGCTCGTCCTTGTCAGTTCCTATATCAGGAGTTCCGTCATGTCGTTCGCCAGCCGCATCCCGCACCTTGCCCGTTTCGCCGTCGCCGCCGCATGGCTCGCGGCGCTCGCCCTGCAGCCAGCCACAGCCGAACCGCTCGCGCCGCGCAACGGCTATCCGTCGCAGACGGTGAAGTTCATCTCGCCCTTCCCGCCCGGCGGCGGCAACGATGCAACGGCGCGCCTCGTGACCACGCGCCTGCCGGAAATCATGGGACAGGCGGCCGTGGTCGACAACCGCGGCGGCGCAGGCGGCAACATCGGCGCAAAGGCCGTGGCAGACGCCAAGCCCGACGGCTACACCGTGCTCACCTCGCAGGTGTCGATCATGGCCGTGAACCCCACGCTGTATGCGGCACCCGGCTTCGACCCGATCAAGAACTTCATTCCCATCACGCAGATCAACGCCGCGCCGCTCGCCCTGGTGGTCGATGCCAACTCGCCGCTGAAGACCTTTGCCGACCTCGCCACCAAGGCCAAGGCCAGCCCCGGCAAGGTGACGTATGCGACGCCCGGCAACGGCACGCTGTCGCACCTCGTCGGCGTGGTGCTGTCGAAGGACGACGGCATCGCCATGACGCACGTGCCCTACAAGGGTGCCGGCCCCGCGCTCACAGACCTGCTCGGTGGACAGGTCGATGTGCTCGTGACCTCGACATCTTCGGTCGCGGGCCTGGTGCAGAACGGCAAGCTGCGCGTGCTGGCCGTGACCAGCCCGCGCCGCATCGGCATCTTCAAGAATGCGCCGACGCTCGAGGAACTGGGCTACGCCGGTGCGCGCTTCGAAGACTGGTACGGCTTCTTCGCACCGGCCGGCACACCGCCCGAACGAGTGGCCTACCTGAACGAAGCCATCGTGCGCACGCTGCGCATGCCCGAGGTGACCAAGCTCGTGAACGACGGTGGCAGTGAAGTGGTGGCCAACTCGTCGGAAGCCTTCGCCGCGCAACTGCGCCAGGACATCGACCGCTGGTCGCGCATCGTCAAACTTTCCGGTGCGAAGGCAGATTGACGCACCATCGAGGCTTGGCCAACGCTTGAACACCATGTCCAACTCGCACAAAGACTCCCCCGGACTCTCCCTCGACACCCGGCTCACGCGCACCGGCAAGGCACCTTCCTATGCCGGCGGCGTGCCCGTCAACACGCCCCTGGTTCGCGCGAGCACCGTGCTGTTCGACAGCGTGGGCGCAATGCGCGACGCACGCGCGCGGCGCGACGACGAGCGCATCTTCAGTTACGGCGCACGCGGCACGCCGACCACCTTCGCGCTGGAAGACGCAGTGAGCGAGCTCGAAGGCGCCTACCGCACGCGGCTCTTTCCGACCGGCCTCGCGGCCATCGGCATGGTGCTGCTGTCGTACCTGAAGCCGGGCGACCATGTGCTGATGTCGGACAGCGTGTACGAGCCCACGCGCAACCTCGTGCATTCGTTTCTTGAGCCGTATGGCATTCGCAGCAGCTTCTTCGCGGCGGACGGCAGCGGCATCGAAGAGCTGTTCGAGCCGAACACGCGGCTGGTGTACGCGGAGTGCCCCGGCTCGCTGGTCTACGAGATGTGCGACCTGCCGAAGCTCGCGGAGCTGACGCACGCGCGCGGCGCGCTGCTCGCGGCGGACAACACCTGGGGCTCAGGCTGCCAGTACCGGCCGCTGACGCTAGGTGCCGACATCTCGACGATGGCCGCCACCAAGTACCTCTCGGGCCACTCGGACGTGATGATGGGCACCGTCGCCACGACCGAAGCCGCATGGCGCCCGCTGAACGAGCGCTGCGATGCATTCGGCATGACCGTGAGCCCCGACGACGCATGGCTGGTGCTGCGCGGCATGCGCACGTTGTCGGCACGGCTGCAGATGCACGAGCGGCATGCGTTGGACGTGGCGCATTGGCTTCAGAAGCGGCCTGAAGTGGCGACTGTGTTCTGCCCTGCGCTGCCGCAGCATCCGGGGCACGATATCTGGAAGCGTGATTGCAGCGGTACGAACGGGCTGCTTTCCATCGAACTGCAGCCGGGTATCGAGAGCGCTGCGGTCGAGCGTTTTGTCGATGCGCTCAAGCTGTTCGGGCGTGGCTCATCGTGGGGCGGCTATGAAAGCCTGGTGGCGTGGACCAACATGCGCGCGGCGCGCAGCGTGACGGATTGGAGCAAGCGCGGGGCGGTGGTGCGGTTGCACGTCGGGCTGGAGGCGCCGGCTGATCTGACGGCGGATCTGGCGCGCGGGTTCGAGGCGATGAATGCTCCGCGCTGAAGGCATAGCACCCGACCGAAAAGAAGCTCTGAATTCTTCAGCTAGCGAACTTCAGAAGTAGCAGGGGATTCTTGGCCAATGCGGAACGACCAGCCGACACCAGCAACGAATAAGTGATTGCGAGCGCAGCGACAGGCCTGTCTTCGGGATGAACGGCATCGACCGTCCGCTGAGCGCATGAGCGGAGCACCGTCGCCATCCCCAGATCGGAAAAATGTTCGGACAGCGTCATGAAGCCGCTGACCACGAGCGCAGAGTCTTCTGGAAGTACACGGGCATAACGCCAGCCCTTGGCCTCGATACTGCCGACAATCTGATCCAGACCTCTTCGCTCGCCAAAGAAGATCGCACGCACAGCCATGAGGAGAAGCAACGCGGCGTAGCGTGTTGCCGCTGATTCGTCGATCCTGGTCGGAAGGTAGCCCTTGAATTTGAAGGTGCCTTCCGCCGCCGCGACAGGCAGTTGCGCCAATGCCGAGGCAACCGCCGCAAAGCCGTTGGCCTGACACCATCGCTTCAGCGTGGGGAGCGGAGCAAATTCGAACTCGCTCGCGATCACGTCCAGAGCATTCTTGATTCCGTTGTCCCGCTGCAAGGCCTGTTCGGCCATTTCACGCAAATAAGGATGCGGGCTGTCGACGAGTTCCTCGAGGTCGACCGGGCTGGGACGAAGTCGCGCCAGAGGCAGTTGCTCTGTCGGAAACACCAGAAGCACGCCGAGTTTCTGGTGATCGAAGACGAGGTCGGTTGCGGCAAATGAATGGATGGGCATCGGCGCCAGACTCGGTTTCGTTGGTCAAGAGAGTGCGTTCTTCATTGCCTGTAGGTGCTTCCTGTCTCAACGAGCCTCTTCCGCCTTGTCCGGAGCGCGGCCAGCCATGGCCTGGGTGAAGAGCAGACTCTCATCCAGCACCTGTTTGAACGGAACGAAGATCGGCTCCCCGTTCTTCGGGCCATACCCCACGGCGCCACTCTCGACGATTGCCCCGGCAATCGCGCCGCCCAGCGCACCGGCAATGCCGGCCTGTCCGACCGAGAGCCCCGGAGTTTGCACAATGGTGTTCACGATCACGCCGTTCACCATCGTGCCCTGATCCCGGAACTTCGGCAGGTAGAACAGGCGCATCGGCGGAGATGCGCCCTTGTCCTTCGCCAGCCAGAACCCTCCCACGGCCAGCGGCTCCTCGGTGGTGCCATCGGCATTCTGCTGACCGCCGAGCACCAGCAGGGCACCGTTGCCGAAGTAGTACCGGCCGGCCTTGTCTTCCATGGTGGCCTTGTAGGTGCCGGGCAACAAGCCGTGGTAGTGCCGCACGCCGGGCGCTGCGCCTGCGATGGCGGAAAACATCAGCTTCTCGTGGAGTTCGATGGAATCCCCGGAGATGCGCTTGAGATTCGGGTCATGCGATGCGCAGCCTGTCAGTGCCAAGGCAGTAGCAACCAGCAGCGCCGCGCATGAAATCAATGCTCCCGCACGCATTGCGAAGCGGAAGGCGCTTCGTCCCACTCTCTCGTTGTGTACTTCTCTCTGGACCATCACTCCGCTCCGCTCGTTGGTGACGCAGGAGTCTACGGTGCGGAGGCGTCTGAGGAGAAAGATCATCGACGCCATTGCGCCAGCGTCTGCCGCACCTCTTCATCGCTGGGCGCCTCGAACGATTCGTACCAGGCACCTACGGCGAAGAAGGGCTCGGGCGTGTGCAGGCATATCACCTCGTCGGCATGGGTTTCGGCGGGGCTCACGCTGCCGATGCAGGTCAGCGCTGACGGGTCGGCCGGTGCCTGCAGCGCATGGCACGCGAACGTACTGCCCAAGGGCACGGCAACGATGACCGAGGCTGCGCCGAGTGCCCGTGCGGCGATCACCGCTGCGCGCATCGACAAGCCAGTTGCGAGCCCATCGTCGACCAGCAGGGCCGTCATACCGTGCAGGTCGAGCGGCGCGCGATCGCCCCGGTATGCGCGCTCGCGCCGCTGCAGTTCGCGCTGCTCTCGTTTCAATGTGCGCGCCATGCCGGGCGCCTCCTCGCCCGTCACGCGAATGCCGCCGACTGCAATGGCGCCAGCGGCGTATTCCTCGTGTCCGGGCAGACCGAGTTTGCGCACGACCAGCACATCGAGCGGCAGGTGCAGCGCGCGGGCCACTTCCGCACCCACTGGCACGCCGCCTCGCGGCAGTGCCAGCACGATGCAGTGTTGTGCATCGCGGTACTGGCTCAGCAATGACGCCAGTTGCCGGCCGGCGTCGGCTCGGTCCTTGAACATGGCATGCCTCTTCGCTCGCGATCAGCTGGCGCCAGTTGCCGAACCCGGCGCGTGGGCGTCGTTGCTTTCCAGAACGGTCTCGGATCGCATGCCCACGCCGCCGCTTCCACCGCCGCCTTTGGCACCACCGCCTCGTCCACCACCGGCTCCTTCGCCACGATCACCACGCGCAAGCGTGCCTTTCGCCCGCACGGGACCCTGCCTGGGAATGCCCAGTTCCGCAGGCACGGGGTCGAGGTCCAGCACGTCGCGGATGAAGGTGCGCAGCGCCACGACCAGCTCCGCAGTCTCGACAGTGCGGCCTGCAACCATGTCGCTGGCCGCCTTGGCCGCGAGGCGCACGTGCGTCTCGGTGCCCAGCAGGATCACGTCGGAGAGCGCGGCTTCCACGGCATCGCGGATGCGGCGACGGCGGTCCGATGCGGACACATCTGCATGAGCAGCCGCATCCTCCGGCACCGCAGCCCCAGCCCGCTGCCGAAGCTCACGCAGATGGCTGGGGTCAACGGCAAGGTCGCCGGTGAACGAACCACCCAGCACCTTGTAAGCCGCGATGAGCGTCTTCAACCGCTCGTTGATCTGCCGGTTCTGGCGTTCGCGCCGCTGCTGCACGCTATGCATCACGAGCAGGCGTATGCCGACCGCCACGACAGACACCAGCACCAGGCCCATCAGGGTCGTGAGCAGGCCTTGCCAGGAACTGAAATCGAGCACGTTGCGCATGAAGGACGGTCCTTGTGTCGAGGGCGACAGCATGCCCTCGTCGCCATGCGCCATTGTGCGACCAGGGACGACACATTCAACCGCAGGCGTTCTTCCCCGCAGGCGAGGCGCGCAGCCGGTTCAGAAAGGTCAGCTGCACCTTCGCCGTTTCGCTGCCCTGCACCGCCGCGCGGCGCATCCACATGCCCGCCTCGCAGCGGTCGGCCTTCACGGCCGTGCCGTAAAGCGCGGGGCCGGTCATCAGCACCATGCCGAGCATCTCCTGCGCCTCGGCGTGGCCTTCGGTGGCGGCCTGCCGCAGCTCTTCGAGCATCGAGCGGTAGTCGCGTGCGGCCTGTGCCTCAAGGGCCAGTTGAAAGCGCTGCTCCGACTGCAGCTCGACGCCCGCATTCGACGACGGATGCGCCGCACTGATCGCCGCCACGAGCAACAGCACGCCTGACAGCAAGACGCGCCAGCGCAGCGACAAGCCAGTGATCTGGTTGAGTTCGGATGGCATCGATGTTCTCCACGAGTGACGTTGGAGGCATCGTCGCGCCGCGGCGCCGAAGAAAGAAGCTGGAATTCGCGCAGGCGGGCTCAGGCATGGCCTGAGCCTGGGGGCTTCACGCTCAGCAGCAGCGCCCCTTGCCTGCCCCGTAGCGCGCCTCCAGCCGCTCGCGGAAGAAGGCCTCGTAGCTCATCGGCGGCCGGTCCGGGTGGGTGGCCGCCATGTGCGTCAGGTAGGCGTCGTAGTCGGGCAGCCCGACCATGAGCCGCAGCGACTGCTTGAGCGAGCGCGCAAAGTAGCGCCCGGCTTCCGGCAATGCGAGGCCCATGGCGTCAGTGAGCAGCCGTTGCGGCGCCCACGGGCTCGAACGGCGTTTCTTTGGTGGTCGGCCGGTTGGCCGCGCGCGCCGCAAGGCAGGCCTTGATGCTGTACACCAGCACGCTCAGCACCACGAAGATGAAGAGCGCGCACAGCGCCGCGTCGAGACGGTCGTTGAACACGATGCGCGACATGGCCTCGGGCGTCTTGGCCGGCGCCACCAGCACGCCGTTGGCGATGCCGTCGGTGTACTTCGCGGCGTGCGAGAGAAAGCCGATCTTCGGGTCGGCCGAGAAGATCTTCTGCCAGCCAGCCGTGAGCGTGCAGGCCAGCAGCCATGCGGCCGGTGCAATGGCCACCCACGCATAGCGCTCGCGCTTCATGCGGAACAGCACGACCACGCCCAGCATCAGCGCCACGGCGGCCAGCATCTGGTTGGAGATGCCGAACAACGGCCACAGCGTGTTGATGCCACCCAGCGGATCGACCACGCCCTGGTACAGGAAGTAGCCCCAGGCCGAAACGCACAGCGCCGTGGCAACGAGGTTGGCCGGCAGCGAATCGGTGCGCTTGAGTGCGGGCACGAAGCTGCCCAGCAGGTCTTGCAGCATGAAGCGGCCCGCGCGGGTTCCGGCATCCACAGCCGTAAGAATGAACAACGCCTCGAACAAGATCGCGAAGTGGTACCAGAAGGCCATCATGGCCTGCCCGCCGATCACCTGATGGAGGATGTGGGCCATGCCCACGGCCAGCGTCGGTGCACCGCCTGCACGGCCGAGGATTGTGGTTTCACCGACGTCCTTGGCGGTCTGCACCAGCATCTCGGGCGTGATCACGAAGCCCCAACTCGACACCGTGGCCGCCACCTGCTGCGCGGTCGTGCCGACCAGCGCGCCGGGGCTGTTCATCGCAAAGTAAATGCCCGGCTCGATGCACGAGGCAGCAACCAGTGCCATCACCGCAACGAACGATTCAGCCAGCATGCCGCCGTAGCCGATGAAGCGCGCGTGGCGTTCGTTGTCGAGCATCTTGGGCGTGGTGCCCGAAGAGATCAGCGCATGAAAGCCCGACACCGCACCGCAAGCGATGGTGATGAACAGGAACGGGAACAGGCTGCCCGACCACACCGGGCCGTTGCCCTGCGCGAACTGCGTGATGGAAGGCATCTGCAGCGTGGGCATCACGAACACGATGCCGATGGCCAGCGCGATGATCGTGCCGATCTTCAAAAAGGTCGACAGGTAGTCGCGCGGCGCCAGCAGCAGCCACACCGGCAGGCTCGCCGCGATGAAGCCGTAGCCCACCAGCATCCACGTGAGCGCCTTGCCGTCGAAAGTGAAGAGCGGCGCCCATTCGGGGTTCTGGCTCACGGCCTGGCCGCCGAAGATGGCGAGCATCAGCAGCACGAAGCCGATCAGCGACACCTCGCCGATGCGCCCCGGGCGGATGTAGCGCAGGTACACGCCCATGAACAGCGCCACCGGAATCGTCGCAGCCACCGTGAAGGTTCCCCACGGCGATTCGGCCAGTGCCTTCACCACGATCAGCGCCAGCACCGCGAGGATGATGATCATGATCATGAAGGTGCCGAACAGCGCGATCATGCCGGGCACCACGCCCATCTCCTGCTTGACGAGATCGCCCAGCGAGCGGCCATCGCGCCGAGTGGAAATGAAGAGAATGATGAAGTCCTGCACCGCACCGGCGAACACCACGCCGGCCAGAATCCACAGCAGGCCGGGCAGGTAGCCCATCTGCGCGGCGAGCACCGGGCCCACCAAGGGGCCCGCACCCGCGATAGCTGCGAAGTGGTGGCCGAACAGCACGTTCTTGTCGGTCGGCACGTAGTCGAGGCCGTCGTTGTGGCGGTGCGCCGGCGTCTTGCGGTTGCCGTCCAGGCCCAGCACCTTGTCGGCGATGAAGAGGCTGTAGTAGCGGTAGGCGATCAGGTAGGTGCAGATCGCGGCGGCCACCACCCAGAGGGCGTTGACGCTTTCGCCTCGGGTCAGAGCCACGGTGCCGAGCGCGAAAGCGCCGACCACGGCCACGACCAGCCACACCAGATGGCGTCGGATGCTGTGCATGCGGATGTCTCCTCGTTATTGACCCGAGGAGTTTTGCCGGGCTGCGGCTCGGGCGCATCCGTCGGACTGCGCAGGGCGGGCGCGTGGCTTTGCGTAATGGAAAACCCGGATACGGCTGGCGCCGGGCCGCTGTGCAATGCCTGCGGGCCTACACGCATGAAACGGACCAGGCACGAACATAGAGCCCGGTCTTCAAGAAGCGAACGAAGCGGATCAGGGAGCGAAAAGATAGAAGCCATGGACACACAACCACGCTGCTGCATCGCAGGTGGCGGTCCTGCCGGCATGGTGCTGGGCCTTCTGCTGGCCCGGGCCGGCGTGCCCGTCGTCGTGCTGGAAAAGCATCTCGACTTTTTGCGCGACTTTCGCGGCGACACGGTGCACCCGTCCACGCTGGAGATATTGCACGAGCTGGGCCTGCTCGAAGCCTTTTTGCAGCGCCCGCACGACCGCATCGAGGAACTGCGCGCCACCATCGAAGGCCGCAGCATTCCCGTGGCCGACTTCACTCACCTGCCAGCGCACAGCAGGTTTCTCGTGCTGATGCCACAGTGGGAGTTTCTGGACTTCATGTGCGACGAGGCCCGGCGCTACCCGGGCTTCGAGTTGTGGACCGATGCCGAGGCCATCGGCTTGCTGCAGGACAAGGGCCGCGTCAACGGCGTGAAGGTGCGGCGCGGCCGCCGCGCGGGCCAGCCGCAAGACGTCGAGCTGCACGCCTCGCTGGTGGTGGCGGCCGATGGCCGGCACTCCGCGCTGCGCGATGCCGCCGCGCTGCCGCACATCAGCTATGGCGCGCCAATCGACGTGCTGTGGATGGCCATTCCCCGGCAGGCCGGCGACCCATCAGCCACCGCGGGCCACATCGCGGGCGGGCGTTTTCTGGTGACGCTGAACCGGGGCGATTATTGGCAATGCGCCTTCGTGATACCCAAGGGCGGGCACGAGGCGCTGCAGGCCCGGGGCATCGGGGCGTTCCATGAAGCGATCGGGAAGATCGCGCCCTTTCTCGCCGCGCGGCTGCCTGAGGCGCTGCCCGATTGGGACGCGGTGAAGCTGCTCGAAGTGACGGTCGACCGCCTCGAGGCCTGGTCGTGCCGCGGGCTGCTGTGCATCGGCGACGCCGCGCACGCGATGTCGCCGGTGGGCGGCGTCGGCATCAACCTCGCCGTGCAGGACGCCGTGGCTGCCGCGAACCTGCTGGCCACTGCGCTGGCCGGCACAGCGACCGAGAAGGAGATCGACACCCTGCTGCCCCAGCTGCAGCGCCGCAGGGAATGGCCCGTGCGCGTGACGCAGGCCGTGCAGCGCTTCATACAAGACCGAGTGCTGATGCCAGTGCTCCACGGCGAGCTGACGGCCACGGTTGGGCACGTGCCCTGGCCGCTGCGGCTGCTCGCACGCTGGCCGCTGCTGCGCAGGCTCCCGGCGCGGGCCGTGGGAATGGGCGTGCGGCCCGAGCACGTAACTTCGCCGCGCACAAAATGAAAAAGCTGGCATTTCGTTACACAGCCGAGGTCTGGCGAGGCCGCCAGGGAGGCCTTCGAGAGAGGGCCCTGTTGTAGACTGCGAGGTTTTTCGAAGAGGTGCGTTCAAGCGCGTTCAGGAGGTTATGGGGCAAGTTTCAAGGCGCACAGGTTTCAACGGCTCGGCGCTCATTCGCTTGCTTTCACGACTGACCGACATCGACGCTCGCGAACCCGCACAGCCCACCGCTGACCGGTTGAGCCAGTGGTTCGGCTGGACCGACGCCATCTCGCTGTCCGCAGCGCTCGACGGCGCACCGGCAACAACACAGGCCAGCACGCGCGCTCCCCGCAACACCGAAGAAAGCGAATGCCATCGCGTGCGAACCGCGCTGGCAAACGCCATCGTCGAAGACACCACCTTCGGCACCAGCAAGGACGCAACGCCAGATTTCACCCCCTACCGCCGACGCTATCTCGCCCGGCAACAGGCGATGGATGCAGGCGTAGGCTCTTTGCGCAGCCGGCTGCGCTCGGCGCTGGCGGCAAAGTCGCCGTCCATGGCCCGGCTCGCGTCCGTGGACGTGGTCATGGCGCAGGTGCTGGAGGCGCGCGAGCACAGCCTGCTGTCTGCCGTGCCGGGCATCCTCGAAAAGCACTTCGAGCGCCTGCGCAAGGCCAGCCGGACACCAGAGGTGCCGGACCTGCCGGCCGGCGAAACAGAGACAGACAAAGACAACAGTGCCCAGCCCGACGAAGCGTGGCTGGCCGTGTTCCGCAAGGACGCCCAGGACGTGCTGCTCGCCGAACTGGACTTTCGATTTCAACCGGTCGAAGGGCTGCTCGAAGCCCTTCGCACCCAGGCCACCAGAACTACATGACCCGATTCCTTCATTACGCTGTCTTTGTCGCAGGCCTGGCCGTCGTTGGCTGGGTGGGCGCCGGATACATCGGCACGAACCCGCTGGCGCTGGCCGTCACCGTGATCGTCGGCGCGTTCTACATCATGGGCGCGCTGGAGCTGCACCGCTTCCAGCAGGCTACGGCCACGCTGACGCACGCCGTGGCAGACCTCTCTGCCCCGCCCGAGAGCCTTGGCACCTGGCTCGGCCAGCTGCACCCTTCGCTGCAGAACGCCGTGCGCCTGCGCATCGAAGGCGAGCGCGTCGGCCTGCCCGGCCCGGCAATGACGCCGTACCTTGCCGGCTTCCTGGTGCTGCTGGGCATGCTGGGCACCTTCGTGGGCATGGTGGTCACGCTCAAGGGCACCGGCCTGGCGTTGGAGAGCTCGACCGACCTGCAGACCATTCGCGACTCGCTCTCCGCCCCGGTGAAGGGCCTGGGCCTGGCCTTCGGCACTTCGGTGGCAGGCGTGGCCGCGTCGGCGATGCTGGGCCTTGCCTCGGCACTGAGCCGGCGTGAGCGGCTGCAGGCCGGTCAGATGCTCGACACGAAGATCGCGACCGTGCTGCGCGTCTTCTCGCTCAGCCATCAGCGTGAAGAATCGTTCAAGCTGCTGCAGCAACAGGCCCACGCCATGCCCGAGCTGGTCGGCCAGCTGCAGGCGATGATGCACGCGATGGAGCGGCAGACCCAGGCGCTGAACGAACGCCTCGTCAGCAGCCAGGACCACTTCCACAGCAAGGCCGAAGCCGTGTACGGCAGCCTCGCCACTTCCGTCGACCAGTCGCTGAAGCACAGCCTGACCGAAAGCGCACGCGTCGCCAGCGCTGCAATTCAACCGGTCGTCGAAGCGACCATGGCCGGCATTGCGCGCGAGACGGCCGCGCTGCACGAAACCATTTCGCACACCGTGCAGCAGCAGCTCGACGGCCTCTCGAGCCGCTTCGAGGCCACCACCACCCGCGTGGCAGACACCTGGAAGACCGCGCTCGCTGAGCACCAGCGCACGACCGAGGCACTGTCGAATGACATGCGCGGCTCGCACGACCATTTCGCGCAGACCTTCGAGCAACGCTCCGCAGCGCTGGTAGACAGCGTTTCCGCTCGCCTCGAAAGCAGCGTGAGCACCGTGTCAGACACCTGGGGTAGCGCACTCGCGCAGCATCAGCGCGTCAGCGAGAAGCTGTCGGGCGATTCGCACCAGGCCCTGTCGGCAGCCGCGGCCACATTCGAGCAACACTCCGCATCGCTGCTGAGCACCGTGGACCAGGCGCACACGAAGCTGCAGACCGAAATGGCATCGCGCGACGAGCAACGCCTCTCGGCGTGGACGCAATCACTCACGGCCATGGCCGCATCGCTGCAAGAGCAATGGCAACAAGCTGGCGCGCACAACGCGAACCAGCAGCAACAGCTGCTCGACACGATGGCGCAAACCGCGCGCGAGATGTCCGCGCAGACCGAAGCGCATGCGAAGAACACCGTCGCGGAGATCGCCCAGTTGCTGCAAGCCGCTGCTGAAGCACCGCAGGCCGCGGCCGAAGTGATGTCCCAGATGGCATCGCGCGACGAGCAACGCCTCTCGGCCTGGACGCAATCGCTCACGGCCATGGCTGCCTCGCTGCAGCAGGAATGGCAGCAGGTCAACGCACACAACGCAAGCCAGCAGCAGCAGCTCTTCGACACGGTGGCGCAGACCGCACGCGACATGACGGCACAGACCGAGGCGCATGCGAAGAACACCGTCGCCGAAATCGCGCAGCTCTTGCAAGCCGCTGCAGAAGCGCCCCGCGCCGCAGCCGAAGTAGTGACCGAGCTGCGCCAGAAGCTCGCCGACAGCATGACGCGCGACAACGCAATGCTGGAAGAACGCAGCCGCATCCTCGAAACGCTGGCCACCCTGCTCGATGCAGTGAACCACGCGTCCACCGAACAGCGCACGGCCATCGACACGCTGGTGTCCGCATCGGCGGACCTGCTGGAGCGCGTTGGCAGCCGCTTCACTGAAAAGGCCGATGCCGAGTCCGAGAAGATGGCCGCCGTTGCCGCGCAGATCACTGGCAGCGCCGTCGAAGTGGCCAGCCTGGGTGAAGCCTTCGGCCTCGCAGTGCAGATGTTCAGCCAATCGAACGACAAGCTCGTGGGCCACCTGCAGCGCATCGAAGGCGCACTGGGCAAGTCCATTGCGCGCAGCGATGAACAGTTGGCCTACTACGTGGCGCAGGCCCGTGAAGTGATCGACCTGAGCATCATGTCGCAGAAGCAGATCGTCGAAGACATGCAGCAGATCGCCAGCAGGCAGCAGCAGGCGCCGGTGGACAGCGAAGCATGATGCGCGAAGAGCTCGACGCCAGCTTCGACGAGCCGGGCGTGCCGGTATGGGCGGTGTTCGGCGACCTGATGGCCGGCCTGCTCGGAGCCTTTGTGCTGATCCTCGTGTGCGCCCTCGGCATGCAGCTGGAGCTTGCGTCGAAGCTGGAAACCGAAGTCAAGCAACGGCAGGCCGAGGCCAAACGCCTGCAGACGCTCGAACAGGCCCTGGCAGGGCCGCTCGCGGCCGGCCGCGTGACGCTGGCCAACGGGCGCATCGGCATCAACGGCAGCGTGCTGTTTGCCTTCAACTCAGCAGAGCTGCAGCCCGAAGGCCGCCAACTGCTGAAGAGCCTGGCCGCACCGCTGACCGCGTACCTCAAGTCGCGCGACGAGATCCTGATGGTGAGCGGCTTCACCGACGACCGGCAGATGCGCGACAACGCGCGTCAGTTTGCGGACAACTGGGAGTTGTCGGCCCAGCGGGCCCTGACAGTGACCCGTGCGTTGATCGAGGCCGGCATTCCGTCGTCGTCGATCTTTGCGGCCGCATTCGGCTCCGAGCAGGCGGTGGCGTCGAACGCCGATGCCGACGGGCGCTCGAAGAACCGGCGTGTGGAGATGGCGCCCACGCCGCGCCCTTCCAACGCCAACACGAAGCCCCGTGACTGATCAAGAGACTTGCCGCGACACCGGCGCGATGGTCGCCGCAGCGATCGCGCGTGGCGATCAGCGCTTCGACCCTGTGCGCTTTCGTGTCATCGAGGCGATGGCCAGGCGCGCGACTGCGCACGGCGGCGAAGCGCGGCGCATGCTCGACGACAAGGTGGTCGCACTGCTGGCCGCGTATGGCGAGGATCTTGAGAAAGCAGCGCCTGCGGACGTTGCGAAGCCGCAAGCAGCAACACCTGAACGTGGCGCGCTCGCCGAACTCATCGACCACATCGCCCAGCACGCGCCGGTCATGGATGCCAGCCCGACCGCGGCAGGCAGGGCGACGCCCGCCACCTCTTCTGCCTCGTCGCCCTCCACCGAGCTGAAGTCGATCCGCTACTTCAAGAGCACCTGGTCCAAGCTCAGCGCCGACCGGCGATTGACGCAGTCACTGGCAAAGGTGCCCGAGAACGCCGGCCCCCTCAACTCGCATCACCTCGTGCACCGCTCGCTCACGCTGATGCGCGACCTGTCTCCGGAATACCTTAACCGGTTCATGTCGTATGTCGATGCGCTGTCATGGGTCGATCAGTTGAACGGCACCGCAGCAGCAGCGAATGCGCCAAGCCCGCGCGCAGAAGGCTCGACCAAGAAGAGCGTGCGCAGCAAGGCCAGCTGAGGCCCGAATCAACCGAAGCGAGGCCCGTGCGTCAGGGCTTGTTCTTCAGATGCGAAGTCAGGCGCTCGAACTCGTCGGCAAACGATGCAATGGCAGAACGAGGAAGCACGACCGCCTGCATCTCATCGGTAAAGAGATAGTGGTTCACGTCGTCTTCCTCGCGGGCCATGAAGCCCGCCCACAGAAGTTCTGACCGCATCGTTGCGGACTGGATCGTCAGCGCGCTGCCTGTGATGCTGACGGTCTGGGGCGAGAGAAACGTGCCATTGGGGGCGAACATGTGCTTGCGCCAGATCGCCTGGGAAACATGGGGCAGCGACACCAGCAGCAAGAAGACGATCATCACGAGGTACGCCATGAACCGGAGATGCGGCAGTTCGGTGTAGTCGTCCAGCACGCGCACGTACGCCGCGACCAGTAATCCGACGCCCACCCATACCGCCGCGCGCAACATGAACAGGGTGGACGACAAACCCGGCTTGCGGCCAACGCGACGACCGACGACCTTCTGAAGGCGCGCGAAGTCTGTCGGGGTGAGGGTGAACGATGCTGCCGACATGCTTGCCGGACTCAAGGCCGCCGCGCCTGCACCGTCTGGCGCGACCAATACACGCCGTCGAGCCGATCGAGCCGCACCACGCCGCCAGTCGATGGCGCATGCACGAAGCGCCCTCCGCCCACATAGATGCCCGCATGCGACGGCGTGGACGGGCCGAAGAGCACGAGATCGCCCGTGCGAAGCTCGGACATCGACACCGGGCTGCCGAAGCCGCTCATCCGAGCCACGGTGCGCGGCGGCGACTCGCCTACGCTGTTGAGATACACATAGCCGATGAGCCCGCTGCAATCGAAGCCGCCATCAGGCGTGTTGCCGCCATAGCGGTACGGCGTGCCGACAAGACCGAGTGCATGGATTGCGACGCTGTTCGATTGTTCGTCCGTCAGCGTGCTGCTGACGGCAGGCCCCGGCCCTTGCCGCGGACCCGATGGGCTTGCACAGCCCAGAACCAGAAGACAGGCTCCTGTGAAAAGGAGCCGAAGCAGCCACTGCTGCAGTGTGCGGGATTGTTGCGTTGATGGCACAGGCGCGTCGTACATGTCGGATGGCTGGGCTCGTGAACGTGCACGAACTCTAGCGCGGAATGCGACGGCTTCCTGAAGATGAGGCCCTCCGAGGCCCGCGCTGCTGCGCCGACGCAACGGAGGGAAGAAAAAGCGCTTACTGGCCTGCTGCAGGCGTGTTGACAGCGTCTTTCAGCGCCTTGCCGGCGGTGAACTTGGGCGCCTTGCTGGCCTTGATGGTCATCGGCTCGCCGGTCGACGGGTTGCGGCCCGTGCGCTCGGGGCGGCTTGCCACGGCGAAGGTGCCGAAGCCGATCAGTTGTACCGTGTCGCCGCTGGCGAGGGCGCGCGACAGGTTGTCGATGGCGGAGTCGAGCGCGCGGGCAGCGTCGGCCTTGCTGAGGTTCGTGTCCGTGGCGATAGCGGCGATGAGGTCGGTCTTGTTCAAAACGGGGGTTCTTTCTTCAATCAGTAAAACGGTTGGGGGAAAAGTCCGTGACGCGAAAACGCACCGGGCTCGAACTTTAAACGCCCCACCGGGGGATCGAGACACGCATGCGTTTCAAAAGTGAAACATCGTGATCGATGCACGATGGTGCACGAAACTACGTCACAAAGCCCGATGGAAAGTACCAACGATGTCAGGACGCCCTGCAGCTGAAATTTGCCGCGCCGTTCATCGAAGCACCCGCCGCCCCCGTAAACGCGGGCCATGCCGGCCAGCGGCACATCGGCCGCGAGCGGTTGGCGTTCTGGTTGTTGTCGACCGAAGGAATCGTTTCAGGCGCCTGCCCCTTCTCGACCCAGTTGTCGAGCACCGCGAGCCCGTCGTAGCCGAGCCGGTACGGGCCCATGCCATGGCCGAAGCCCGGCACGCTGTAGAAGCGAATGAACGAGTCGACACCCGCCTGGCCGAAGGCTGCGACCTGGCGGCGGTAGTAGTCCTCGGTGTTGTAGGGGCTGATGAAATCGTCTGCCGTGCCATGCGTGAGGATCAGCTTGCCGCCCCTGGCGCGAAAGGCTTCGAGGCTCACCGTCGTCACGTCGGTGATGCTGCCCAGCTGCTGCAGCCGTGCCCTGTAGCGCGCCGGCTCATAGCGCAGCGCATCGAGCGACGGGTTGCGCGTGGCGAAATACTTCGCGTGCGCCGCGCCAATGGAGAACAGCAACGCATCGGTGGCAGCCGGCGGGTTCGATGGCACGCGCGATGCGCCAAACGACGACACCGAGAACACCGCACCTTCAAGCACTGGCCAGCGCGGAAACACCTGCTGCCCCGCAACCGCAAACCCCGCGTCATAGGGCGATGCGATCTGCCGCACGGCCGCGATCTGCGCATCGGACAGGCAGAAGTCGCCGTTGTCAGCGCCACCAACGCAACGCAGCGTGGCCTTCACCTTGTCGATGTTGAAGACCACGTTGCAGGCCGCGACATTGCCGATGATTCCGTCCTTGGCGCCGTCGAGCCCGTCGCAGGCGGCATACACCGCGTTGACGAGCAGCGTCTTCTTGGCCGGGTTCATCCAACCCGCGCCGCCATTGGCATACAGCGCCTTGCCGACATGCAGCGACGCCAGCTGCAGCATCGTGATGTTGTACGCCGGGTAGTTGGCAATGGCCCCGTCGTAGTCGGCGGCGTAGCGCGCCGCGGCATCGAGCGCCTCGTGCCCGCCCTGTGACCCACCGATGAAATAGAAGCGCCGTGGCGCCGCACCATAGCGCTGCCGGACGATCTCCAGCGCCACGTCGTGCGTCTTCTTGACCGACTGCTGGCCGTAGTTGAGAAGCGCCTCGTCGTTCAGCGCGAAATTGCCGTCGAAGTTGCCCGTGCCCTTGTGCCCACCATCGCTGCCCAGCGTGGCATAGCCCTGGCGCAACGCGTTGGGTGTGCCGTTGGGCTGCGCGGTGTAGGCGCCCAGGCCGGTGACGAGCGTGCCGTCATAGCCGCCACCGCCCATCTGCAGCGTACGGCGGTTCCATGCGGTGGGAAGGTTGACCTGGAACTCGAGGCTGGGCGCCGATGCACTCACGGGCAGCACGACACCCTTGACCGCGCAGTACTCACCATTGGGGTTGTCCGCGGCATTGGCGGAGACGAAGCGCGCAGATTGAACGACAGCGCCCGAGCTCGGCTTGCCGATGGCGGAGGCCGCGATCTTCATGTCTTGCAGCGCCGTGCATGCGGCTTGCGCCTGGGCCGTTTGGGCGGGCGTGATTGCGGGCTCGCTGACAGAGGCGCACCCGGCGAGTGCGGCTGCGGCGGCCAATGCGGCCAGGCTGAACGAAGCGCTGCGCCTTCGGAAATCTGGAGTTGCCATTTGTCGCCTGTCTGAGTTGTTGTTGGACGGGCGGCAATGCGCCCAAGGCGCATGGTATTGAGAAGACCATGGCGCGTCGCCACGGGTTTGCGCGCATGCGTGTATCGCATCGATGCGGGTCTGCCCCAAGCGCGGACAACGGCAGCCTGCAGTGTTCGGCTTCAGTGCAGCACGTCAGAAGCCCGGCGCAGCACGCCAAGACACGGTGTCCGGATATTGGCGTGCCTCCTTGAAGCACAGGAATATCTCCACGACCGCATCTGCCACAAACCACTCATCGGACTTGAGCGTCAGCTCACCCGCACCAAATACAAGCAAGGTTCCATCCGGGAAAGCCGGGTTTGGCTTGTCGTGAAACGCCCTCTCCCGCTTCCCGGTTGCAGGGTCGAACCTCTCCACCATGCAGGTTGCCCTGCCACCCGCAACTTGAACGTAGCTTCCGTCTTCGCTCGTCAGCGAAGCGTATGAGTGCTTTCCTGTGCTCTGGAGTGCGAGCACTCTCCGCCGAATTTGCGCATCCGTGGGCGCTTTGAGTTCGGCAAAGTTCTGTCCTTCGAGGCGCATCGTGTTCATGTTGCTAGGAGTGTGACTTTCAACTGTTGAGTGCCCGAAGCACCTTGATTGCAATCGCTCCACGCCCCGCGCCAATTCCGCGGTTGCGCGGGTTCGTGTTCTGAATCGCCGTCACGTCTTCCCAGATTTCCACCGATTCAACGACCCCATAAGTCGTGTCGGTGTCGATCTCGAAGTCCACGAACCTCTCGTCTTGCGTGAGCAGCAAGCCGCACAGCTTCGGCATTCCGGGGAAGTCGATATCCAGATCAACAACGATGGATTTCTCCCACTGAACGCCTCGCTCAAGGCCAGTGACCTTGAGCGCTTCGGGGAGCGCGTTCTGCCGCCAGTGCATGGCTTCTCGACGGATCGCATCTTCGACCAAGGCGTTTTGTTCTTGTACGTTCATCTTGATCACACGTACTCCAAGAGAATCTTCGCGAAAAGAATTCGAAGAGCTACGTTCATGGGAAGTACGCCGTATTCACTGGAAGCCGAAGACCAGCAGCAAGTTGTTCGCAGGCATCGCATGCCGCTCGCGCAACGCGAATCCTGATCGGTTCGCCTCTGCTGCCACGTCCTCAATGCGACGAATACCCCATGCAGAATTTCGGGCGCGCAAGTCTTCGTCGAACGCCAGGTTGCTCGGCGCCGTTGGGACTTCGTCTTCGAAGTAAGGCCCGTATGTGATGAGCGACCCGCCAGGAAGTAGATGCCGCGCGGCCCCTTGCATCAGGGCGGCGCATGTGGCCCAAGGCGCGATGTGCAGCATGTTGGCGCAGTAGATTGCGTCGAACTTTCCTTCTTGAGTGAATGCGGGGCCCTGCGATGGCCATTGAGGGACCATCACGTCGAGCAGGAGTGGCGGGCGGAGATTGGGTAGTGCGGCTTCTGCGACTCGGCTTGCGAGCGCTGGAAGCATGCGGGCATCTGCGTCGGTGGGCTGCCAAGTCCATTGAGTCATCGCGGCTGCGAACCAAGCGGCGTGTTGGCCTGTTCCAGATGCGATCTCTAGTGCGGTCCCGCGCTCACCGAGGATACTGGTCAATGCATCGAGGATGGGCTGCCTATTGCGGTCGGCGGCAGGACTGTAGAGAAGGTCGGGCATTCGGGTGGTACTTGGACAAGGGGCTTGAAACACCGCGTTAGGTTATCGAATGCTTGTCGGTCAGTCGACGATGTCTGCATTGCAGCGGTTGCTGTCCGTCGCCGCTGAGGCCGGCACTACCGATTCCGGCCACCTAGCGGCCATTCGTCAAGGCGATGGCCCCTACCGATCCACAACGGAACTCTGCGCCACCCGTCAAGCTTTCTAAAAGCCATCACTCACGACCAATTTCAGCGGACCAGCCAACGGTAAGCCGCTCGCGAGACCACATCTAGCGGTTCCTATTCGGCCAGCACAGACTGCGGCGGCTCCGCGGCCAGGCTGATGTGCTCCAGCCTCCAGCGCTTCAGTTGCTTAAATTGCTGGTAGGTCAGGACCGACTCCGACACCAGATCACAGGAGCGCAATTCGATGTGCTGCCACGTCTTGGTGGGGTCGAACAGCTTGTCGTTGAATGCCTTCTCGATAGCCTTGGCTGCCGTTTCGGCCCCCTTCTCTGCCGCTTCAAAATCAGGGTCAGCCGAGTGCAGGATGATGATGTCAAGGGTGTAGGTGTCGTCGGGGCCTTCGCGGGTGATTTCGGCACCTTCGTCCACATCGAAGAAGACGCCAACAATCAACTCCCCATGAGGCTTCACGGCCTTGGCAATTTTTTCGTGCAGCTTGAATTCCTTCGCGGTCAGGCGGCGCTCGAATTCGTCGGGGAATGCCGAGCGACGGTAGCGACTGGCCAACCACATCTGAAAGATAGCGTGGTTCTCCTTGGACAAGTGCGCATCGGGGCGAGGGATAAATTCGTTCAGTTTGAGCTTATCGACATAGATCTTGGCGGTCGCCTCGAACTCGGTCCAGAAAACGACAGCGCCCGCAAACTCGACATGGAGCTTGCGCGCGTTCTTGGCGTGGGTGCAGTTGCCATCTCTGTCCGCCACCAGACGGCCAACGACCACCTCGACGACAGGCTCCCCTTCGGGCGTCTGGGCGAGGTCGCAGTCATGGCTGGCGACAACGACGAGCGTCTGGTCAAGCGCCGCCGCGTGATGAAGCCCCAAAGCTTCAATCGCATCTTTGCCCAGCAGATGCCCTTGGCGCCATGGGGTGTCACGATTCCACTCCGCCACGTCTTACTTTCACGCGTGGTCGTTGGGCGCAGGAAGGTCGAAGTCGGCGCTTGCGGGCGTCTTCGCCCGATTCGCGAATCGAGCATTCATACGTTCGCGTTGCGCCACCTCGCGTTTATGAATCTGGATCAGCATCAGGGCAGCCTCCCTGGCGGACTCACCTGCCTGCGCAACCTGCATCAGCGTCCGACCGTTGGCGAACTTGCGCTTCAGCAGGGCTGAATTGATCCTCACGCCTTCATGCGCCAGCACGTCAGCGGCTCGGGCAAGGTCCTGCAGCTTCGCCGCGTTCTCGTTTGCAACGGGTTCACCATTGAGCCAGTTGTAGACAGATTGCCGCGACACGCCGAACGTTATCGCGAGGTCGGACACGGCCGGGTTCATCACCTCGCGGATGCGCGACAGGTTTTCGCTAGGCGTACGAATCTGATCGACCTCCGCGACCTCGAACGCGGACACCCTGTTCTGCGCCTGCTGAGCACTCCGTTGCAGGTGTTCCAGCGAAAGCTCGCCTCCAGTGCCAATGCCGGTCAATGCGGCACCTGCGGCAGTCATCCATCCCACCCAGCGAACGAGGGGGGACGTGCCGCCTGTTGCGGCCGGCCGGTCGGTAACCCAACCGCCATAGGTCATTGCTGTGCTCATGATGTTTTCTTCTCTAGGCCCAAGAGGCCCGAGCATGGTCGGTCACCGTAGCATTGAAGGACTTGACGATTTCGTCATGGAGTGCCGTCAGTCGTGCCCCCACCTTGGCTAGGTCGAACACCTCTCGCTGGCCGATGGATGCATCTGTATCGACGATGGCATGCAGGCTCTCGCGTTGGGTAAAGCGAGGGTCGATAGTTGAGGCAAAGCCGGCAAAGCCGCCCAGCTCCATGGGAAGGCCAACGTGCCCATGGCGAATAAGGACACGCGACACAAGCTGCCCAGCGGCAGTCGAGACAACGGTCTCGCTGACCGAGTGCTGAAGTTGACCTTCCCCTCGCAACGCAAGACCCAACACTTCCGGCACGAGGAATTCCCGCAGCGTTTCGCCGTCCTTCGACGGCTGAACAGCGTCCAAGTACCGCAGCCCGATGCGCTCAACGAAGTCGAGACGCAGAGCGTCGTGCAGCATGCTCAGCCCCTTTAGAAGGATCTCGGAGAAGGTTTCGAAGGTATCGTAGCTCGTGGTTTGGAACGACAGGGCATTCGTCTCCAGCAAGAACAGCGTGCGCCCAGCAATGTCGCCGAATTGATAGCGCGCCTGCGGCGTAACGGTCGGTGCGGCCATCTGCCCTTGCTCTCCTCCGCCGAAGGGCAGCACAAGTTGCTGAAAGACTTCCTTCTTATAGTCAGGAAAATGCGCCTCCCGCATCTTGGACTGGATGGCGGGGATATACCCGTCCAAATCCAGCACCGGGTTGAACCGGACTTGGGCAACTGTGTAGTAGACCGGCGCGCTGGTCAGCTTTTTCCCCATATTATCTTTTCCTTGACTATGTGCTTGACAGGCAGGTTGACACTTTACACCACGGTTGACAGCCCTCATTAGCTGGGCTGTGTAAAGCTCCATTTCAAGGACGCCCATCTGCAGGGACTTCAAGGCCTCGCCCAAGCGCACCCCGAGGCCGAAATACATCGCAGCCTAGTGGTGAACCCTAGGCTGCTTCTCCACTGAGTTGGAGCGGGACACAGCAGCGCTGCCAAGAGATAGCTGTCTGGCTACCTCTTCACGTCGATTTGGAGGAAGTTTCGAGACTTCTCAGAGCCGGTGATCGCTCGCAATGACCGAGAGACAAGTCCTCGCCCACGTCGCACGATCATGGTCCGGCGTCTTTTCCGGATTGAAGTACCACTCGTAGAAATCGGCGGCTACTGCAGGAAATCGGTCGTAGTCCCATGCCGAATCGTACGAGTAGATGATGCCGTCAGTTAATTCAGCCAGCGACGCGGCGATGATTCCATAGGCGAAATTGATGATTGCAGGCTGACCAACGCTGCGTCGAAAGGCCCAATAGTGTCCTGTGGCCAGGCAAGATTCGATGCGAAATCGTTCACCCCTTGCTCGCTCATTCGTTTCGAGCAATTCGCGCCACATCCTCCAGTCCAGCTCTTCGACTTTCCTGTAGTCGACGTCAGTCCCACCCAGCACCCCTGGGACATGGAACCAGCCGTACTCGTCTCTTTTCCAGGTCATCTCACCGTCGGGCGTGATTGCCACCTCCTGATGGCTTCCGTGATGTCTCACCTCGACTTTCAGTTCAGGGCGGACATTGATGCCGTGACAGCGCAGTCGCTCCGCAAGTCGCGTCGACGCCAGTTCGATCAATTCGCCAAATGTCGGAATTCCCGCAGTTCTGGGATAAACGTCAAATGTGGTCGACATGTATGCCCTCGCGCAGCTGTCCTTCTATCTTCCCCGGGACCAATTTCATCTCACTCCTCCACTCTCCTGAAACAACTCCACCGCCTCCCGCGCCAAATCAGAAGCAATCCAAAGCAGATTCTCCCGATGCGCCTCCCCTGCATCCTGAAACCATCCATCGCCGGCGCCGTAGAAGCACCACAGCAGTGAGTTCAACTGCTCCAGCTTGTTCTCAAGAAGATCGGACGGGTCCCGTGTCGTGGTGGTCGCGTCCGCAGATGCCGGCCTTGCGGGCCCGGCCATAATTCGTTCAGCCATTGGTGTGCTCCTTCTAAGGTAATGCACGTCACTTGGTTAGACGGTCAAGGTGTTCGCGCACCTTGGCCGTCGCCTTTTGTGCCTCACGTTCGCATCGATGCATGTCGCACCGATAGCCCGCTGTGAAGCGAAGCGGTTGATTCATTCGTCCGGTTGTTGGCGTTGGTTGTGTGTGCCGCCTTCCTCACCCACATAGCGGGTCGTTCAATCACAGGGGCATTCACTGTAGAGAAAACCAGCCCGGCGCAGGAAGAAACTTCTGCCGAGAAATTCTCGAATAGCTCAGGTATTCGCAGTGCCGTAGCGCCAATACACAAAGCTCTGACAGTCAGTCGCTGAAGTTCACGAGCGCTGCCCAAACTCCCGCGCATGCTCCACCGCGTACTTGATGAGCTCCGCCTGCCCTTCGATGCCCAGCCGCCGCTTGATGCTCTGCCGGTGCGCCTCCACCGTGCGCACGCTCAGCCCCAGGTCACGGGCAATCTGCTTGCTCGACTCGCCTCGCCCCAGCGCCGAAAGAATCTCGCTCTCGCGTGGCGTCAGCAGCGGCCGCGGCTCCTGCGTGCGAAACAGCTTCTTCGACACGGCCGGGCTCAGAAAGGTACCGCCCGCCGACACGGCCTCGATGGCCGCGACTATCTCCGCCGCGGGCGCGTCTTTCAGCACGTAGCCGCGCGCGCCCACCTGCAGGGCCTTCTGCACGTACTCGGGGTTGTCGTACATGCTGAGCATCACGATGTGCGTCGCGGGCTGGCGTTGCAGCAGCAGGGCCGCGAGCTCGATACCGTTCATGTCTTTCATGCCGACGTCCATCAGCATCAGGTCGGGCTGCACGCTGTCTACCTGCGTTAGCGCTTCGGCCGCGCTGCCGGCCTCGCCGACTATCTCCAGGTTGGGCATGGAGCCGAGCCGGGCGCGCAGGCCGTCGCGCACCAGCGGATGGTCGTCGACAAGAAAAAGCCGGATGGTCTTCGTCGTCGTCATGTGATGGATGCGGGCGCTTCTTCGGCAGCCCTCGCGCTGCGGGTCGGCACTTCGGCCTCGATGGATGTGCGCCCGGCGTTGCTGCACATGATGAGCCGCCCGCCAATGGCCTCCATGCGCTCGCGCATGTTGCGCAGGCCAATGCCGCGCCGGGGGTCGAGCTGCACGGCCTGTATGTCGAAGCCGGTGCCGTCGTCGCTCACTTCGAGCCGCACGCCTTCTTCTTCGTCGAAGTTCAGCGCAATGTTCACGTGCTGTGCATTCGCGTGCTTGCGCACGTTGGTCAGCGCCTCTTGCGTCAGGCGGAAGAGCGCGGTCTTCACCTCGGGCTGCAGCTCGAATGATTCGCCGCCCATCATCATCGACGCGTCGACGCCGCCCTCTTCCCTGAACTCGTCGACCAACCTCTCCAGCGCGGCGGGCAGGCCCAGGGTGTCGAGCAAGGCGGGGCGCAGCCGGTGCGATATGCGGCGCACTTCAATCAGCGAATCGTTGAGCCGCTGCAGTGCCTTGGCCAGCGCGGGCGGTGTGGGCTGCCGCTGGCGGTCGAGCGATTCGACTGCCGACTCGATCAGCAGCTTGGCCGACACCAGCGTCTGGCTGGTGCCGTCGTGCAGTTCGCGTGCGAGGTGGCCGCGCTCTTCTTCCTGCGACTGCACCACGCGCCGCGCGAGCAGGCGCAGCTTGGCTTCTGCGGTGCGGTGCTCGCTCAGGTTCAGCAGCAGGCCGGCGGCGCTGACCACGCCGAGGCACAGCGCGGCAATGCCGGCAATCCACAGCAGCGTGGCAGTGACGTTGGCGTTCATCTGCCGGTCGAGGGTGTCCATGGTCGACTGGATGTCGTCGAGGTACAGGCCGGTGCCTACCATCCAGTTCCAGCGCGGCATGGCGGTCACGTAGCCGAGCTTGGGCGCCATCTGCGCGCTCGACGGCTTGCGCCATTCGTACTCGACGTAGCCGCCGCCGCTTTCTTTCGCGCCCTTTATCAGCTCCTGAATGGTGTAGCGGCCGCGCGAGTCGCGCAGCTCCCAGAGGTTCTGGCCGACCAGCTCGGGCTGGCGCGAGTGCATGAGGGAGTTGCCCTCCAGGTCGTACACGAAGAAGTAGCCGTCGTCGCCGTAGTTGAGCGCGGCCAGGCGGCGCAGGGCCTCGTTGCGGGTGGCTTCGTCGTCCTGGCCCGATTCGTACAGCGGCAGCAGGTTGCTCACGGCCAGGTCGACGTAGCTGCGCAGCTCGCTGCGGCGCTGGTCCATGTAGCTGCGCTCGATGAGGGCGCGCTCGCGCTGGGCGAGGTCGTGCTCCTGGTGACGCACCGCGAGGGCCACCAGCACCAGTGCGATGAGCAAAGGTGCAACGGCCAGCGCAACGATCTTGGTGCGGAGATTCATCGGGGCGCAAGGCTACCACCGCCGCCTGGCCGGCCCCTTTCAGAGCTCGGGGTTCGTCAGCGGCAGCAGGCCGCGGTCGTCCAGGGCGTCGAGTAGCGCCTCCTGGTCGGCGCCACCTTCGAGGATCAGGTCGAGCCCCTTTCCCGACTCCGGGCGAATGGCGAGGAAGGTGAACTCATAGCCGATGCCGCTCGCACGGCGGCGGCTGATGCGGTCCCGGCGCAGGTCGAACTGCCATTCGCCGTCGGTGCTGTGCAGCCGTGTGCCTTCAAGCTCGAAGGCCCGCACCCGCGAATGCGAGAAGGTGCTGATCTGCGAGATGGGAATGGCCCAGACCAGCCACGCGACCAGCGGCACAAGTACGCAAAGGCCCACAGCGGTCTTCAGGAAGCCCGTATCCCCCGCATTAAGGAGCAGCGCAATGCCCACCGCGCCCGCCAGTGCGTATCCCGCCCAGATCCAGGCCCTGAAGCACCGCCAGCAGAAAACCATGGCGCGGCTTTGCAGCTTGCCCCAGCGCGTTGCCTCGATGCTGCTTCTGCGGGCAAGGTAGTGGTTGATGACAGGGGCCAGTTCGTCGACGCACACGGTCAGCAGCAGCTTCCTGAACGGCCGGGTGTGAACGATCAGGTAGTTGTCGCTGTCGGGAATGCCTTCGACGGCCAGCACATCGATCCAGTCGACATGGCCCAGGCCCTGCACGGAGAAGCCGCCTTCGCCGGCGTCGACCTGCGTGCGTCCGCTGAACAGCTTTGCGCGGCTCCTGGCCGATGGCAGCCAATGCGCTTCGACCCAAAGCCACGCACGCACGACGACCACCAGGCCCACGAGCCACAGCACGAAGAGCACGAGCATGGCCGCCATGTCGCGCGCGATGCGCCAGCCCGTCGCGTCGGGGTCGAGAATCCACACGGCCCCGGCGAACACCAGGACGGAGTAGGCCGTGCAAAGCAGCAGGATGGGCCAGATGCCGCTCGCATGGATCTGCGTAACCTGGATGGACCGCGAAAAAGCCGGAGAACTCATTGAAGGCAATTGAACGCGAAAGCGGGCGAGTCTACGGGCGCATGCGTCGGCTGCCGGCTACCACCGGCTGCTGGCCAACGGCTGCGGGCGAAGGCTGCCGGCGGAACTCGGTGGCGTAGTAAAGCAGCGCCACCAGCACATAGCCGCCGCCCAGCAGGCACAGGCCGCTCCATCCGTGGAAGGCGTATACGGCCGCTGCAATGCCCGAGGCCACCGCGGCGCAGATGAAGATGAAGGTCATGAACAGCCCGTTGAGCCGGCCGCGCAGCTCGGGCGCCAGCATGAACAGACTGCGGAAGTTGAGCACCTGGCACAGCTGCACCGCCCCATCAAGCAGAATGCCCGCCGCGACCAGCCCGGCCAGCGAGTGGTAGTGCATGGCGATTGCGCCGAGCACGAAGGAAAGCAGCGCGACGACGATGGCGGCGCCGGTGGCAGGCCGCGTCAGCCCCCTGTCGGCCAGCCGGCCCGCCAGCGGTGCCATCAGCGCGCCGGCGGCACCGGCCAGCGCGAACAACGCAATGCCGCGCTGCCCCATGCCGAACTCGTGCACCAGCGCCAGCGGCACGGCCGTCCAGAAGGCCTGGAAGCCGGAGAACATCATCCCCTGGTAGAAGCCGCGCCGGCGCAGCAGCGGCGTGTTCCACACGATGCCGGGCAACGAGGCCATGGTGCGCGCATAGCCCACCGAGGCATGCGGCTGCCGCTGCGGCAGCACGCGCCACAGCACGGCGATGAGGGTGGCCATCAACACGGCCGACAGCCAGAACACCGCGCGCCAGCCCAGCGCCGACGCCACCACGCTGGCAAAGGGCCGCGCCAGCATGATCCCGCCCAGCAGGCCGGCCATGATGTTGCCGACCACCTTGCCGCGCGTGGCCTCGGGCGCAAGGTGCGAGGCAAAGGGCAGCAGCACCTGCGCCGCGACCGCGCATGCGCCGACCACGAAGGAGGCGGCCAGGAAGGTAACGGCCGAGTCCGAGAGTGCAATGCCCACCAGCCCGACGACCGCACCGAACAACGCGCCGACGATGAGCCTGCGGTTCTCGACCACGTCGGCCAGCGGCACCAGCAGCAGAAGGCCTGCGCCGTAGCCGAGCTGGGTCAGCGTCATGATCAGGCCGGCCAGCCCGGCGTGCAGCTGCAGCGTGTCGGAGATGGGGCCGATCAGTGGCTGGGCGTAGTAGATGTTGGCCACGCACAGGCCGCATGCGATGGCGAAGACCAGCGTGAGCGCGGGCGTGAGGCCTGTGACGGCCGTGTTGGCCGGAGAGGCTGTGGGAGCGGAAGAGGACACGGAGGAATCCCGGTTGCGAAAAGACAGGCTTAGGGGTTAACCCGAAGCCCGGGCACCTTAGCACGCGAGGCCGATGTCTGCAGGCGCGAGGTCAGTCCACGCTGGTGGGCCGGCCCGAGGCCACCCACGCGTCGAGCCCACCGGTCAGCGGCAGGGCCCGCCGCGCACCGCGCGCCAGCAGCACGCGCGCGGCCTGCGCGGCCGACACTTCGTTGGGGCAGTTGCAGTACAGCACCACGTCGCGGTTCTGGTCGAGCAGCAACATGAGTTGGCGGTTCTGCAACTCCCTGAGCGTGTACGGCAGGGCGCCCGGAATGCGGCGTGGATCGATCTGCACGCCGGCCTTGCCGCGCACGTCGATGACCAGGGGCGGCTCCTCGCTGCTCAGCATTTCGTGCAGTTCGTCGACGGTGATGCGCGGCATGCCCGTGAGCCGCATGAAGGCGCGCCGGCGCCAGTAGCGCACCGCGAGGATCACCAGCAGCAGCACGCCCAGCGCAGCAGTGGCGATGCCGCCTGCCTGCGCCATGACGGCCAGCACCTCCTGGATCTGGTTGCGGAACACCCAGCCCAGCCCGAGGAAGAGCCCCGTCCAGACCAGTGCCGCGCCCGTGTCGAAGCCGATGAAGCGCCGCACCGACATGCCCAGCGCCCCAGCCATGGGCGGTGCCACCACCGAGACGCCCGGCACGAACTTGGCGGCCACGAGCGACATGCCGCCCCAGTCGGTAATGAGCGATTCGCCGCGCCGCACGCAGGTGTCGGGCGACAGCGAGATGCGGCACAGCAGGCGCATGAAGCGGTAGCCGAAGCGCCGCCCGGCATAGAACCACGCACCGTCGCCCAGCAGGTTGGCGACGACCGCAGCCGCCACCACGCCGGGCACCGAGACATCGCCCGCCGCCAGCAGCGCGCCCGTCACCACCAGCACCGCAGCCGCCGGCACGGGCAGCCCGAGGCGTGCGGCAAAACTGGCGGCAAACACCACCAGGATCGCGTTCTGCACGAGCAGGGACATCAGCTGCGCCATGGCTGCCCTTGTCCGGATGCCGGAAGAATTTGCGGGGGTTGCGTGCGGTTCATGCGAACCGCGATTCTCGGGCATGGCCCAAGAACGTACTGGGCACAGGCCATTGGCGGGTGGCTTCAGCCAGCGAGTTTTTCAGGAGGGCGCGCCACGCTGAAACCAAAGGTGTTCAGGCCGCCTTCGCTCGATGCGCTCACCTGGCCCCCATGCATGCTCGCCACCGCCTTCACGATGGCCAGCCCCAGCCCGTGGCCGTGGTGCTCGCCGCCGTCGTTGCGCGCGGCATCGACTCGGTAGAACCGGTCGAACAGGTGCTGCAAGTGCTGCTCGTCGATGGGCTCGCCGGGGTTCGACACGGTGATCCACGTCGAGACGGCCTCTTCGCGCAGCGTCACGGCAATCTGCGCGCCGGGCTTCGAATGCTCGATGGCGTTCTGCAGCAGGTTCGACATGGCGCGGCGAAACAGCGCGCTTTCGAGCCGCGCCTCGGCCAGCACGTCGCCCTCGATGGCGACCTGCGCACGCGTCTCGTCGAGCACGAACTCGAAGAACTCGATGGTCTTGCGCACTTCCTGCGCCACGGGCGTGAGCACCAGCCCGGTCGCCACTTCGCCGCGGTCGGCGCGCGCGAGGAACAGCATGTCGTTGACGATGGAGCGCACCCGCTCCAGGTCTTCGAGGTTGGCCTGCAGCACTTCTTGAAACTCGCCCGCGCTGCGCTGGCGCGACAGCGCCACCTGCGTGCTGCCGATGAGGTTGGCCAGCGGCGTGCGCAGCTCGTGCGCCACGTCGGCGTTGAACGATTCGAGCTGGCCGTAGGCCTCTTCGAGCCGGTTCAGCGCGCCGTTGAAGGCCTCGGCCAGCGCCGAGAGCTCGACCGGCAGGGCTCCCCCCGACTGCAGCCGCTGCGACAAGGTCTTGGGCCGCAGCGCCTGCGCCTCGGCCGAAAGCCGCTCCAGCGGCCGCAGGCCCACGCGCGCGATCCAGTAGCCGGCAATGGCCACCACCAGCGCCGACCCCAGCCCGAGCGCGGCCAGCGCGGTCAGAAAGGTCTGGCGCGTGCGCGCATAGGGCTCGGTGTTGCGCCCGACGATCAGCCGCACGGCCGGCCGCTGCGCGTGGGGCTCGATGTGCACGGACAGCGTGCGAAACGGCCTCTCCTGCCCCGGCAGCACGACGCTGCTGGTGTGGCCGTTGGCCTCGCGCGTGAGGCCGTCGATTTCGGCCAGGCCCTTGCCGTACTGGAAGCGCGGATCGTCGCTGAGCACCCAGAAGCGCACGCTGCCGTCCTCTGGCGTGAGCGCGTCCATGCGCGCCTGCACGCGGGTCCAGCGCTCGGGGGTGTCGATGGCCTTGATCCAGAACTGCAGGCTCTTGAGCGTGGTGTCGAGCTCTTCGTACTGGTGCCGGTCCAGCTCGCGAATCAGCACCCTGTGCAGCGCAAAGCCGGTCAGCGCAAAGGTCGCGAGCGCCGCCGCGGCGAACATGATGACCAGCCGCGCGGTGATCGAGCGCTTCACGGTGCGGCGCCCTCCCCTTCGGCGGTGTTCTCGCCGTCGCGCACTTCCATCACGTAGCCCATGCCGCGGATGGTGTGCAGCAGCTTGGGGCTGAAGGGCACGTCGATCTTGTCGCGCAGCCGCTTGATGGCCACCTCGACCACGTTGGTGTTGCTGTCGAAATTCATGTCCCACACCAGCTCGGCGATGGCGGTCTTCGACAAAATTTCGCCCTGGCGCCTTGCCAGCACAGCGAGCAGCGCAAACTCCTTGGCCGTGAGGTCGATGCGCGTGTTGCCGCCACCACTGCCACGAGAAGCCTTGCGCGCGAGCAGGTCGACCTGCAGGTCGGCAATGCGCAGCTGCATCGGCTCCTGCTTGCGGCCACGCCGGTTCAGCGCCTGCAGCCGCGCCAGCAGCTCGAGAAACGAGAAGGGCTTGACGAGGTAGTCGTCCGCGCCTTCGTGCAGGCCCTTGATGCGGTCTTCCACGCTGTCGCGCGCGGTGAGCATGATGACCGGCGTCTGCTTGACGGCACGCAGCGCGCGCAGCACCGAGAAGCCGTCCTGCCCCGGCAACATCACGTCGAGCACGATCACGTCGTAGTCGTGCGTGAGCGCCAGGTGCTGGCCGTCGATGCCGTTGTGCGCCATGTCGACGGCGCAGCCCTGCTCGGTCAACCCCTTGGAGAGGTAGTCCGCGGTTCTCAGCTCGTCTTCGACTATCAGGATCTTCATGGCTTTTTTGTCTCTGTCTCCGTCCCTGTCCGTGGTGTCAGCCGGCGCTCATCAGTGCGCCTCGGCCGGCACCGGGGCCTTGCCTTCCTTCGCTGCCTTGCGGGCCTTGCGCGCTTCCTTGCGGTTCATGTACCAGTAGTGGGCACGGTCGAGGTACAGGTAGACCACCGGGGTGGTGAACAGGGTGAGTGCCTGCGAGAGTATCAGCCCGCCGACCATCGCGTAGCCCAGCGGCCGGCGCAGCTCCGAGCCCGAACCGTGGCCCAGCATTAGCGGCAGACCCGAGAGCAGCGCGCACATGGTGGTCATCATGATCGGGCGGAAGCGCAGCAGGCAGGCCTGGTAGATGGCGTCGTGCGGCGACATGCCCTGCTCGCGCTCGGCCTTGAGCGCAAAGTCGATCATCATGATGCCGTTTTTCTTCACGATGCCGATCAGCAGGATGATGCCGATCAGCGCGATCACGCTCAGGTCGTAGCCGCCCGCCATCAGTATCAGCAACGCACCCACGCCGGCCGAGGGCAGCGTCGACAGAATGGTGAGCGGGTGGATGTAGCTCTCGTACAGCAGGCCCAGCACGATGTACACCGCCACCAGCGCAGCCGCGATCAGGTAAGGCTGCGAGGCCAGCGAATCTTGAAAGGCTTGCGCCGTTCCCTGGAACGAACCGGTGAGCGACTGCGGCAGCCCCATCTCGGCCTGTGCCTTGTTGATGGCGTTCACCGCATCGCCCAGCGCATGGCCCGGCGCGAGGTTGAACGAGATGGTCACCGCCGGGAACTGCCCCTGGTGGCTGATCGACAGGTAGGCCGTCTTGCTGGTGTCCACCTTCACGAAGCTCGACAGCGGCACCTGCTGGCCGGTGAGCGGCGAGTTGAGGTACAGCTTGCTGAACAGCGCCGGGTCCTGCTGCAGCTCGGGCGTTACCTCCAGCACCACGTGGTAGCTGTTGAGCTGCGTGAAGTACTGCGCCACCTGGCGCTGGCCGATGGCGTCGTACAGCGTGGCGTCGATGGTGGCGGGAGAAATGCCGAAGCTCGACGCACGGTCGCGGTCGATGGTGAGCACGGCGGATGCCGCGGCGTTCTGCTGGTCGGAGGCCAGGTCGGTAATTTCGGGCAGCTGCTTGAAGCGCGCGAGCAACTGGGGTGCCCAGGTGTTGAGCTCGTCGAGGTTCGCGTCGGTCACCGTGTATTGGTACTGCGTGCGCGAGGCGCGTCCGCCCACGCGAATATCTTGCCCGGCCTGCAGGAACAGGTTCACGCCCTGCACCTTGGCGAGCTGCGGGCGCAGGCGCGTGATGATCTCGTCAGCGGTGGCGGTGCGGCCCTCGTCCTTGGGCTTCAGGCTGATGAAGAAGTTGCCGGTGTTGTAGGTGGACGAACTGCCGTTCATGCCGAAGCCTGTTACGTCAGGGTCTTTGCGCACCACGTCGGCCAGCTCGATCATGCGGGCGTTCATCGACGCGAAGGATGCGTCTTGAGCCGATTCGGCAAAGCCCGAGATGAAGCCGGTGTCCTGCTGCGGGAAGAAGCCCTTCGGGATGATCGCGAACAGCACGCCGGTGGCGGCCACCGTGGCAATGAACACCATCAGCGTGATGAACTGGTGATCGAGCACCACGTGCAGCCCGCGCTTGTAGCCGTTGAGCATGGCGTCGAAGCCGCGCTCGAACAGCTGGTACAGGCGCCCGTGCTTGTTGCCGTGCTCGTTCTTCAGGAAGCGAGAGCACAGCATGGGCGTGAGCGTGAGCGAGATGACCACGCTCACCACGATGGTGAGCGTGACCGTCACCGCAAACTCGCGGAAGAGGCGCCCCACGATGCCGCCCATGAGCAGCAGCGGAATGAACACCGCCACCAGCGACACCGAGATCGAGATGATGGTGAAGCCGATTTCGCTCGCGCCCTTGTAGGCGGCCTCGACGGCCGACATGCCCTCTTCCACGTAGCGGTAGATGTTCTCGAGCATCACGATGGCGTCGTCCACCACGAAGCCGACCGCGATGGTCAGCGCCATGAGCGAGAGGTTGTCGAGGCTGTAGCCCAGCAGGTACATCACGGCCACCGTGCCCAGCAGCGCGAGCGGCACGGTCACGCTGGGAATGAGCGTGGCCGGCACATTGCGCAGGAACACGAAGATGACGGCCACCACGAGCGCGATGGTCAGCAGCAGCGTGAACTCCACGTCTTTCACCGAGGCGCGGATGGTCTGCGTGCGGTCGATGATGGCGTTGACGTCCACCGTGGGCGGAATCGACGCCTTCAGCCGCGGCAGCGCGGCATTGATGCGGTCTACCGTTTCGATGACGTTGGCGCCGGGCTGCTTGGTGATGGCGAGCACGATGGAGCGGCCGTTCTGCACGTTGCTGCCTTCGGGCGCGGCGGCGCCTGCGTAGGCCCAGCCGGCGATCTTGGCGTTCTCGGGGCCATCGACCGCCACGCCCAGGTCGCGCACGCGAATGGGCGCGCCGTTGCGGTAGGCCAGCACCACGTCGTTCCACGGTTGGGCCTTCAGCAGCTGGTCGTTGGTGTAGACGGTAAAGCTCTGGTTCGGCCCGTCGATGGTGCCCTTGGGCGCATTGACGGTGGCCGAGGCAAGCACGGTGCGCACGTCTTCCAGGCTCAGGCCCAGCGCGGCGAGCTTGGCCGGGTCGACCTGGATGCGCACGGCCGGCTTCTGCACGCCGCCGATGTTGACCAGGCCCACGCCGGAGATCTGCGAGATCTGCTGCGCGAGGATGTTGTCGGCGTAGTCGTTCACCTCGGTGAGCGGCAGCGTCTTCGACTGCACCGAGAGAATCAGGATGGGCGCGTCGGCCGGGTTCACCTTGCGGAAGGTGGGCGGGCTCGGCAGGTTGGCGGGCAGCTGGCCGGTTGATGCGTTGATGGCGGCCTGCACGTCGAGCGCGGCGGCGTCGATGCTGCGGTCGAGGTCGAACTGCAGCGTGATCTGCGTGGAGCCCAGGCCGCTGGTGGACGTCATCTGCGACAGCCCCGCGATCAGCGAGAACTGCCGCTCCAGCGGCTGCGCGACGTTGGAGGCCATGGTCTCCGGACTCGCGCCCGGCAAGCTGGCCGAGACCTGGATGGTCGGAAAGTCGACCTGCGGCAGCGGCGCCACCGGCAGCAGCGGAAACACCGCCGCACCGACCAGCAGGATGGCCAGCGCCAGCAGCGTGGTGCCGATGGGGCGCTTGATGAATGCGGCGGAGATGCTCAATTGCTGCTCCCGCTGGCGGCCTTCTTGCCGCCATCTTTGCCATCTGCATTCTTCGCGGCGGGCGGCGGCTCGATGATGGTGACGCCGGGCTTGAGCTTGTACTGGCCATCGACCACCACACGCTGGCCGGCCGTCAGGCCCTTGTCGACAACTGCTGTGCCGTCGGCGATCTGCACCACGTGCACGGGCACGTTCTCGGCCTTGTTCTCGGCGTCGACCACCCAGACGTAGGTGTTGTCCTGTCCGCGCTGGATGGCGGCGGCGGGCACGGTGAGCGAGTCGGGCCGGCGGTCGAGCTGCAGCCGCACGTTGACGTACTGGCCGGGCCACAGCGTGTGCTGCGGGTTGGCGAAGCTGCCCTTGAGCTGCACGGTGCCGCTGGTGGTGTCGATCTGGTTGTTCAGCAAGATCAGCTTGCCGGTGCCCAGCATCTGCGCGCCGCTGCGGTCAAAGGCCACCACGGAGAGCGGCTGCGCGCTTTGCTGCTGCACGCGGTTGATGTCCTGCACCGCGTCTTCAGGCAGCGTGAACTGCACGGCAATGGGGTCGATCTGGTTGATGACGACGAGGCCGCTGGTGTCGGTCGCGTGGACGATGTTGCCCGGGTCCACCAGCCGCGCGCCGACGCGGCCGTTCATGGGCGACGAGATGCGCGTGAAGCTCAGCTGCACCTCGGCGTATTGCACCTGCGCGGCGTCGTTCTGCACGGTGGCTTCGAGCTGGTTGACGAGAGCCTTCTGCGTATCGACCTGCTGCTGCGTGGCGGCGTCTTGCGAGAGCAGCGTGGTGTAGCGCTTGAGGTCGGCGCGCGCATTGACGAGCGTGGCCTGGTCCTTGGCCCTGGTGGCCTGCGCCTGCGCGAGCTGGGCCTGCAGCGTGCGCGGATCGAGCTGCGCGAGCAACTGGCCGGCCTTCACGTCCTGCCCTTCGACGAAGCCGACCTTGTCGAGCTGACCGTCGATGCGCGCCTTGACGGTGACGGTGGCCATCGAGGCGACCGTGCCGATGCCCGAGCGGTAGACCTGCACGGTCTGCGGCGTGACGCGTGCGGTGGTCACCTGCACCGGCGGAGTCTTGGGCGCATCGGGCTTGGCTGCGTTGGCCGCGTGGTGGGTGAGCGCCCAGGCGCCGCCGCCCAGCACGACCACGAGCGTGGCGGCCGCGAGCCAGGTGGAGCGGCGTTGAAACAGGGGGTGCGTTGTGGTGGTGTCTGCGGTCGTCGTCATGGCGTCAATTTCCGGAAGTCTTTTGTGCGGCATCTGCAGTGGCGGCAACGGCATCGGCGGCGTTCCAGCCGCCGCCCGTGGCCGCGATCAGCGAGACGCTGGCAGCCAGCTGGCGGCCGAGCACCTGCGCGGCGGTGCGCTGGTTGGTGAGCGAGAGCGTCTGCGCCGTCACCACGCTGAGATAGGTGGCAGTGCCGGCGCGGTACTGGCTCAGGGCCAGGCGCTCGGCGAGTTGCGCGGCGCGCACGGCATCGGCCTGCAGGGCGGATTCGTTGTCGAGCACGCGCAGGGTGGCAAGGTTGTCTTCCACCTGCTGGAAGCCGCCGAGCACGGTCTGCTTGTATTGCGCGACCGAGGCGTCGTAGGTGGCCACGGCCTGGTCGGTGTGCGCCTTGCGCAAGCCGCCGTCGAACACGGTCTGCGCCAGCGCCGCGCCCAGCGACCACACGCGGCTGGGCGTGTTGAAGAGCGTGGACAGGCTGGCAGCGCTGAAGCCGCCGCTGGCGCTGAGCACGATCTGCGGGAAGTACGCGGCCTTGGCCACGCCGATGTTGGCGTTCGCTGCCTGCACGCGGCGCTCGGCGCCGGCGATGTCGGGGCGGCGTTCGAGCAATTCAGAAGGCAGGCCCGTTGGCGTGACCGGGAGCTGCACGCGCAATGCAGCGGCTGAAGAAAATGTTTCGGCCGTGGGCGCCTGCGACGCCGATTCGAGCGGCGGCAGCGAGAACGACGCAGGCGCCTGCCCCGTCAGCACCGCGATGGCGTGTTCAAGCAGGGCGCGCTGGGCGTCGAGGTCCACGGCCTGGGCCTGCGCCGTCTTGAGCTGGCTCTCAGCCAGTGCCACGTCGGAGCGCAGCACGGTGCCGGCCGCGTACTGGTGCTGCGTGAGTTCGAGCGCCTTGGCGTAGGCGGTGGTGGTGCTGGCGTACAGGTCGCGTTGCAGGTCGATCACGCGGATCTGCAAATAGTCTTGCGCGAGCGTGGTCTGGATGCTGAGCCGCGCGCCGGCCAGGTCGTCGGCGCTGGCCTGTTCGCTCGCGCTGCCGGCCTCGACCGAGCGGCGCACCGCGCCCCAGATGTCGGGCTCCCAGCTTGCAGCGAGGCCGAGGGTGTCGGTAGTGCCTAGCTTGACGGTGCCGGTGCTGTTCGACTGCGCACGGGTGGCACCGGCGTTGATGCCGACGGTCGGGAAGAAGTTGGCGCGCGCTGCCGCGGTGATGGCCTGCGCCTCGCGGTACTGGGCCTCGGCGACGCGGATGTTCTGGTTGGCCGTGTTGGCCTGCACGATCAGCGCGCCGAGGGTGCTGTCGCCGTAGGCGTCCCACCAGGGGTGGCTGGCGTCGATGGTCTGCGGGGCGGCGGTTTTCCAGGGGCCGCCGGTTTCCTTGTAGGCGACCGGCACGTCCATCTGCGGGCGGACGTAGTCGGGGCCGACAGCGCAGCCTGCGAGGACCAGGACGGCCAGCGCGAGGGCCGCGCGCGAGAGAGGAGGTACGTCGGGAAGAACCATGATGAGGGCACTCTAGGCACCCTCATCAAACCCCTCGCTGTCGGTTAACTGACAGTTCTGACAGTTTCAGGTTGTCAGCGCGGGGCGTCGCCCTTGCGGTACTCGGCGGTCAGCTCGTCGAGCTTCTGCTTCAGCGCCGGATCAAGCTTGTATTCGGCGGCGGCCAGCGTCGCGTCGAGCTGGTCGGGCCGGCTCGCGCCGAGCAGCGGCGCGGTGATCAGCGGATTCGCCATCACCCACGCCACGGCCAATGTCGCCAGCGGAACACCGGCCTCGTCCGCCAGCTTGTGCAGCTGCGTCACAGTGTTGAAGCTGCGCTCGTTCCAGTAGCGGTCCTGGTACATGTTGCCCGCGGTGCCGAGCGTGAAGCGGGTGTTCTCTTCCGGCTTCGCTCCCGGCTTGTACTTGCCCGTCAGCAAGCCGCCTGCCAGCGGGTTGTAGGGAATCACGCCCAGCCCTTCCTCGCCAACCAGCGGCAGCAGCTCGCGTTCGATCTCGCGGAACAGCAGGCTGTAGCGCGGCTGCACCGACACATAGCGCGTGAGCTTGTGCAGCTCGGCCTTGCCCAGCGCGCGCGCCAGGCGGTAGGCCAGGAAGTTCGACACGCCGATGTAGCGCGCGCGCCCCGACTTCACGATGACGTCGAGCGCCTCCAGGCTTTCTTCGAGCGGCGTCTCGCGGTCGTCGCTGTGCAGCTGGTACAGATCGACGTGGTCGGTCTGCAGCCGCTTGAGCGAGGCGTCGATGGCGTCCAGCAGGTGCTTGCGCGACGCGCCCTGGTCCCAGCTGTTGGGGCCGACCTTGCCGACCGCCTTGGTGGCGACGACGAAACGGCGGCGGCCCGTGGGGCCCTGCTTCTGCAGCCAGCGGCCGATGATTTCCTCAGTACGGCCGGTGGTTTCGACGGTGCCGCCGAGCGGGTACACGTCGGCGGTGTCGAGGAAGTTGATGCCGCCTTCGGCAGCCTTGTCGAGGATCTGGTGCGACACCGTCTCGTCGGTCTGCAGGCCGAAGGTCATGGTGCCGAGGGCGAGGCGCGACACGGTGAGGCCCGTGCGGCCGAGACGGGTGGTGGGAATGCTCATGGTGTTTTCGCTCTGCGAGGGTGAGGAAAGGGCGGCGGCCATCATAGACACGGCCGCGCAATCCTGCAGGCGGGTGGCCGTTTCAGGTGCTTTCGGCGTGCACGCCGGGCGCGCCGTGCTCGACCGAGAAGCGGGCCATGGGGTCGACCGGCGAATCGGCCGCCTTCTCGTCGTCCACCGCGCGGAACTCGACCGCGCAGCCGCGCGCGTCGAGCGTCATCAGCGCATAGCCGCGCTTGTCGGCCCGGCCGTAGCGCAGGTGCGGGTTCTTCGCGAGCATGTTCGCCACGCTGGCGGCGCCCGGCCCTTCGGAGGTAATGGCGCCGCCGACGAACTCGGTGGCCACCACCGGCCCTTGCTGCGCCTCGCGCCGCAGGTCGGCGGCCCAGAAGGCGTGCACGTCGCCGCTGACGACCAGCGCGTTGCCGCCGCGCGACTTGTGCGCGGCCAGGCCGTCGAGCAGGCGCGCGCGGGCCGCGGCGTAACCGTCCCAGCCGTCCATCCAGTAGCCGTGCTCGGGGCCGCGCTTGCGGTCGGCCTCGGCGAGCAGCGTGGGCTGCGCGAGCACGGTCCAGCGCGCGGGCGGCGCTGCAAGCTCGCGCGCGAGCCATGCCTCCTGCGCCGCGCCGAAGAAGCTGCGCTCGGGCGCGAGCCGGTCAGGGCAGTCGGCCAGCGGCGAGGCGCTGCGGCCCGCGAGGCAGGCGTGGTGCGAGCGGTACTGGCGCCCATCGGTCAACAGCACGTCGAGCATGCGACCGAAGCGATGGCGGCCGTAGATGGTGGCATCGGCGCCGCGCGGGCGCATGCTGGCGGGCACGGGCATGTGCTCGTACCAGGCCTGGTAGGCAGCCGCGCGGATCGCGAGGAACTGCGCAGGATCGATGGTGCGCGGCGACACGTCGTTCGTGTAGTCGTTGGCCACCTCGTGGTCGTCCCAGGTCACGAGCCAGGGGAAGGCGGCGTGTGCGGCCTGCAGCTGCGGGTCGGTCTTGTAGAGCGCGTAGCGGTCGCGGAACTGGGCCAGTTGCGTGGGGATGCCGCCCTCGTGACGCCGCACCTGATGCGAAGTACGGGAGCTCTCGTAGATGTAGTCGCCCAGGTGCACGACAAAGTCGAGCGGCTGCGCAGCCATGTCGCGGTAGGCGGCGTAGTAGCCCTGTTCGTAGTGCTGGCAGGACGCGAACGCGAAGCGCAGTGGTTGCGAGGCTTCGTCGGTGTCGGCAGGTGCGGTGCGCGTGCGGCCGACGGGGCTGCGCGCGCCGCCGGCCGTGAAGCGGTACCAGTACGGGCGGCCCGGCGACAGGCCTTGCACCTCGACGTGCACCGAATGCGCGAGTTCAGCCGTCGCGGTGGCCGCGCCCTTGGCCACGACGCGTCTGAAGCTGTCGTCGTCCGCGACCTCCCAGCGCACCTCGACCGGCGCATCGCCCATGCCGCCGCCTTGCAAGGGCTCGGGCGCCAGCCTCGTCCAGAGCACGAAGCCGTCGGGGCGTGGTGTGCCCGAGGCCACGCCCAGCGTGAACAACAACTCGCGCGACGCCGGTTGTTGGGCATTCAGCCTGAGGAAGGGGTGGCCCAGCGAAGCGGCCGCCAGCCCGCTGCACAGCAGGCGTCGGCGCGAGAGTTTTTCCACCGTCATCTACACGCGGTATCTGCATTGATCATCCGCCGCAATGTCGTCCGGTTCACTCGCTCCTGTCAATCGGGAAGCCGGTCACGACCTGGGCTGCGCCGCCACCACGGTGACCCGCGCCGTCATGTACGGGTGCACCGAACAGACGTAGTCGTACACGCCCGGCTTGTCGAAGCTGCGGACGAAAGCCTTGCCGGGCAGCAGCAGGTCGATGCCCGTCGAACCGTCCTTGAAGACCACGCCGTGCGGCGCGCCGTCGTCGTTCTGCCAGGTCACGCGCTCGCCGGCCTTGACGGTGATCTGCGCGGGCTCGAAGGCGAAGTTGCGGATCGCCACGTGGCTGGAGCCACCGGCGTGCGCGGCCTCGGTCGCCGCGACGCGCTGCACCGCGACCTTGCGCGGCGCATTGCCCACCGCCACCGTGTGCACCGGTCCGCCCGCGAGATCGACCACGCTGACATCGTTCGAGCCTTCGTTGCTGACCCACAGCTTCTTGCCGTCCGCCGACAGATCGAGCCAGTGCGGCTGCTTGCCCACGCCGATGCTGCGCACCGCAGCGCGCGTGGCCGGGTCGAACAGCATGACTTCGCCCGGGCCCTGCACCACCACCACGCCGCTGGCCATTCCGGCGAAGTGCTGGGCGATGTGCGGCGACATGCCCGTGGGAACCGGCGCGCTCCACTGGTTGGTGGCGGGGTCGAGCACCTGCACCGCGGGCACGCCGGCCAGCGTGAGGTAAAGCGCCTTGCCGTCGTGGCCGAACTCCAGGTCGCGCGGTGGCTTGTCTAGCGGGATCTCGGTGACCACGCTGCGGGTAGCCATGTCGATCACGACCAGCGCGAAATGGCCGGGCTCCTGCGACGCGACGTAGGCCTGACGCCCGTCGGGCCGGATGGCGATGGTGTGCGGCTTGGGCACCGGCACGGTGGCGCTCACGCCGTGGGCCGTGGTGTCGACGAAGGCCACGCGGTCGTCACCGTTGACGGCCACCAGCAGCCACTTGCCGTCCGCCGTCATGGCCAAACCTTGCGGGCCTTTGCCGACGTCGATGTTGCGCGCAACGCGGTCAGTTGAAGCGTCGATCTCGCTCACGGTCGAAGCACTGGAGCCGCTGACGAACACGCTTCGCCCGCCCGGCGCGACCATGATGCCGTCCGGCCCGGCCGCCACCGGCACGGTGGCGACGACGCGCTCGGTACCGGTGTCGATCACGCTGACGGTGCTGTCCTTGAAGTTGCCGACGTAGGCCTTGGGCCCTGCGGCCAGGGCTGGAGCGGCCGAGGCGGCCAGGGCCGAGAGCAGTACGAGGATGCGTGCGAAACCGGGAATGGCGAGCATGGTGAAAACCTCCTGGGGAATTGAACGGAAGCAAGCAGAATCCGCACAGGGCATGACGCATGGCGTGCCCTGCTTATTCCACGTGGGTCGTTGAAAAAAAGATGGAGAAGATGGAATAAGGCGCCAGGCCACTCCGTCATGCAGGAAGAAGGAGTCCATTGAGCCTGTTGACGACCGATCGCACACGCCAGTTCGAAGCCGCAGCGTTGCCGCATCTCGATGCGGCGTGGAATCTTGCGCGCTGGTTGTTGCGCGACGACCAACTGGCCGACGATGCGGTGCAGGAGGCGTACCTGCGTGCGTTCCGGTTTTTCGACGGGCTGCGCGGCGAGAGCGCGCGGCCATGGCTGCTGGGCATCGTGCGCAATGCCTGCTACGACTGGATGCGGCAGAACCGGCAGTTGGCCGATCAGGTCGAGTTCGACGAGATGCGCGACAGCGAGGCCGTGGAGGGCCACTCTTCAACGCAGGCAGGCGATCCGGCCCGGCAATGGGAGCAGCGCGCACAGGGCGAGCGCATCAATGCCGCCATCGACGCGCTGCCGCCGGTGTACCGTGAAGTGATCGTGCTGCGCGAACTCGAAGAGATGCGCTACGAGGACATCGCGCGCATCGCCGGCGTGCCGCTGGGCACGGTGATGTCGCGGCTGTCGCGCGCGCGGGCCTTGCTGCGCGACAGCCTGCGCGACGAACGGCCCGCTGGCGACGCTGGAGGAAAGATCCACCATGTCAATGTCTGAAGAAGAACTGGGAACGCTGATCCGGCGTCACGCGGTGCGGCACACGCCGCCGGATGGGCTGGCCGAGCGCATCGGACAGGCGGTGCGCACCGAAGCGGTGGTCGCACCCGCGCCGGTGCGGCCTCGCCGTAGCCTGTGGCAGTGCCTGGCGTGGTTCGGCACGGGCGCGGCAACGGCCTGGGGCCTTGCGCTGATGCTGCTCGCGACGCCGGTGCCGCCGCAGGACGCGCTCGCCGAGGCCGTCACCGCCAACCACGTGCGCTCGCTGATGGCCTCGCACCTGGCCGACGTGGCTTCGTCCGACCAGCACACGGTGAAGCCGTGGTTCGCCGGCAAACTCGACTTTTCACCGCCGGTGATCGACCTGGCTGCGGAAGGCTTTCCGTTGACGGGCGGGCGGCTCGACTACCTCGATGGGCGCACGGTTGCGGCGCTGGTGTATCGCTCGGGGCCGCATGTGATCAATGTGTTCGTCTGGCCGGCGGCTGATGCGAAGGCACAGGGCCCGGTGTTCTCCACGCGCCAGGGCTACCAGCTGGCGCGCTGGGCCCAGGGCGGCATGCAGGCGTGGGCAGTGTCGGACCTGAATGCGGCGGAGCTTCGCCGCTTCGCGTCGCTGCTGCGCGAACGCGGCACGCCCGAGGGCGCGACGGCCCTCAGCAAGTAACCGTTTCGGGCCGGCGCGCTTCGGCGCGCGCGCTTGCGATCGCCCAGCCGAACACGCCCATGCCCGCCAGCGCCAGCAAGGCGCCGACCCAGCCGGTCGAGGTCCAGCCCAGACCCGCGGCAATGGCCACGCCACCGAGCCACGCACCGAGCGCGTTGGCCATGTTGAAGGCCGAGTGGTTGAGCGCGGCGGCGAGCGTCTGCGCATCGCCGGCCACGTCCATCAGGCGGATCTGCAGCGCCGGGCCGATGGCCACGGTGGTGCCGATGAGGAACACGTTGAACGCCGCGGTAAAGACGTTGTGCGCCGCGAAGGTGAACATCGCAAGCACCAGCGCCGCGTAGACCAGCAGGCCGCCGATGGTGCGCATGAGCGACTTGTCGGCCAGGCGCGACCCCACGAGGTTGCCGGTGACCATGCCCAGGCCGAACAGCGCCAGCACGAAGGGCACGCCGCCCATGGGCATGCCGGCCACTTCGATGAGCGTGGGCTTGATGTAGCTGAACACCGAGAACATGCCGCCGAAGCCGATGGCACCGATGCCGAGCGTGAACCACACCTGCTTGCGCTTGAGCGCGCCGAGTTCGCGCCACGGGCTGGCGCCTGCGGGCGCTGCGAGGTCGGGGATGTCGCGGCGCAGCAATGCGATAGCCACCAGCGCGATCACGCCGACGAACACGAAGGCAGCGCGCCAGCCGAAGATCTGGCCCAGCCAGGCGGCGATGGGCACGCCGACCAGCGTGGCGCCGGTGAGCCCCAGCATGACAAGCCCCACGGCCCGCGCGCGGCGCCCCGGCGGCGCAAGCGTGGCGGCCACGAGCGCGGCCACGCCGAAGTAGGTGCCATGCGGCAGGCCGGTGGCAAAGCGCAGCAGGTTCAGCAGCACGTAGTTGGGGGCTGCGGCACTGGCGAAGTTGCCGGCCGCGAACACGGCCATGAGCGCGATCAGCAGCGCGCGGCGGCGCCAGCCTGCAGCGAGCACAGCGAGCACGGGCGCGCCGATGACCACGCCGAGCGCGTAGGCGCTGATGACGTGGCCGGCCTGGGGGATGCTGACGTCGATGTCCTTCGCCACCTCGGGCAGCAGGCCCATGATGACGAATTCGCCGGTGCCGATGGCAAAGCCGCCGACGCCAAGTGCGAGCACCGCGCGCAGGAAGTTGACGGGCGCGGCGGGAGAAGAAGAAACGGAAATGTCGGTGTCCGCGCTGTCCAGCGCGGGTGGGGAGGCGTTCAAGGCCAGGCTCCTGGGAAGGTGCCCGGCGGCCGCGGGCAGAAGCCGGATTTTAGGGTAAACCCTGAATTTCTGCCGATACGCAGTTGCCCAAGGCCTTGTACTGGCAGGGCTTCGAAGCCCTGCCCCAGGGGTTCAGATGGCGACGAGCTGCCGCACGCCCTGGGCTTCCATGTCCTTGCCGAGGCCGCGGGCAATGACTTCGCCGCGCTCCATCACGAGGTAGTCGTCGGCCAGTTCCTGGGCGAAGTCGTAGTACTGCTCGCACAGCACGATGGCCATGTTGCCGCGGTCGGCCAGCATGCGGATGACGCGGCCGATGTCCTTGATGATGCTGGGCTGGATGCCCTCGGTAGGCTCGTCGAGGATCAGCAGCTTGGGCTTGGGCGCAAGGGCCCGGGCGATCGCAAGCTGCTGCTGCTGCCCGCCGGAGAGGTCGCCACCTCTTCTGTTGATCATTTGCTTGAGCACGGGGAACAGGTCGAACAGCTCCGACGGAATGGGTGTGCTGCCGCTCTTGTAGGCCAGGCCCATGCGCAGGTTTTCTTCGACCGTGAGCCGCGCGAAGATCTCGCGGCCCTGCGGGACGAAGCCGATGCCGGCTCTTGCCCTGTCGTAAGGCGTGGCCTTGTGGATGGGCTTGCCTTCGAGTTCGATGCTGCCGCTCTTGATGGGCACCAGGCCCATGAGCGACTTCAGCAGCGTGGTCTTGCCTACGCCGTTACGGCCCAGCAATACCGTGACCTTGCCGAGCGTTGCCTCGAAGCTCACGTCTCTGAGGATGTGGGAGCCGCCGTAGTACTGGTGGATGTTCTTGACTGTCAGCATGGGTTCGGTTCCTCAGCGGCCCAGATAGACCTCGATCACGCGTTCATCGGCCTGCACTTCGTCCAGCGTGCCTTGCGCCAGCACGGAGCCGTCGCACAGCACGGTGACGATCTCGGAGATGGTGCGGATGAAGCTCATGTCGTGCTCCACCACCATCAGCGAATGCTTGCCCTTGAGCGTGAGGAACAGCTCGGCGGTGCGTGCCGTCTCTTCATCGGTCATGCCTGCCACGGGCTCATCGAGCAGCAGCAGCTTCGGGTCTTGCATCAGCAGCATGCCGATTTCCAGCCACTGCTTCTGGCCATGGCTCAGGTTGCCGGCCAGGCGCGACACGCTGTCGGCGAGGTGGATGGTTTCCAGCACTTCGGCCAGGCGGTCGCTTTGCGCGGAGTCGAGCCTGAAGAGCATCGAGGCGCGCACGCCCTTGTTGGTCTTCAGTGCGAGCTCGAGGTTCTCGAACACGGTCAGGTGCTCGAACACTGTCGGCTTCTGGAACTTGCGGCCGATGCCCAATTGCGCGATGTCGGCTTCGCGGTGGCGCAGCAGGTCGATGGTGCTGCCGAAGAACACGGTGCCCGAATCGGGCCGGGTCTTGCCGGTGATGATGTCCATCATCGTGGTCTTGCCCGCGCCGTTGGGGCCGATGATGCAGCGCAGCTCGCCCGGCGCGATGTCGAGCGACAGCTTGTTGATGGCCTTGAAGCCGTCGAAGCTCACGCTGACGTCTTCGAGGTACAGGATGCGGCCATGCGTGACGTCGACCTCGCCCGGCGTGACGTGGCGGCCGAAGTCTGCGGCGCGGCCGCCCGATTCGGTGCTGCCGCTCGCGTAGTGAATGCCGCTGGCGCGTGCCGCGCGCTCGGCGCCTGCTTCCATCAGGTCGGGCGTCATGCGCGTGCTCCCTTCGCGTCCACGGGCAGCGAGGCAAGCGCATCGGGCTCGACGCCCTGCTCCACCGCAACCGAGCGCCGTGCAGCGTCCTGCACGGGCTCGGGCGGCGCTTGCTTCTTCTCCCTCGACACCCACTTGCGCATCAACCCTACGATGCCGTTCGGCAGGAACAGCGTGACAGCAATGAACAAGGCACCCAGGAAGTACAGCCAGTACTCGGGGTAGGCCACGGTGAGCCAGCTCTTCGCGCCGTTGACGATGAAGGCGCCGATGATGGGGCCGATCAGCGTCGCGCGTCCGCCCACGGCGGCCCAGATGGCGATTTCGATGGAGTTGGCAGCGCTCATCTCGCCCGGGTTGATGATGCCGACCTGCGGCACGTACAGCGCGCCAGCCACGCCGCACATGATGGCGGAGATGACCCAGATCGTGAGCTTGTACGGCAGCGGGTTGTAGCCCGAGAACATCACGCGCGTTTCTGCATCGCGAATGGCCTGCAGCACGCGGCCGAACTTGCTGCCGATGAGCCACTTCGCGAACAGGAAGAAGCCCAGCAGCGTGGCGCCGGTGAGCGCGAACAGCGTCATGCGCATTTCCTGCGTGGCGATCGGAATGTTCAGGATGCGCTTGAAGTCCGTGAAGCCGTTGTTGCCGCCGAAGCCCGTCTCGTTGCGGAAGAACAGCAGCATGGCCGCAAAGGTCATGGCCTGCGTGATGATCGAGAAGTACACGCCCTTGATGCGCGAGCGGAAGGCGAAGAAACCGAACACGAAGGCGATGAGGCCCGGCACCGCCACGATCAGTATCAGCGTGGCAATGAAGCTGTCGCTGAAGGTCCAGTGCCAGGGCAGCGTCTTCCAGTCGAGGAACACCATGAAGTCGGGCAGGTCGCTCTTGTAGTTGCCGTCGCGGCCGATCTGGCGCATGAGGTACATGCCCATCATGTAGCCGCCCAGCGCGAAGAACAGGCCATGGCCCAGCGAGAGGATGCCGGTGTAGCCCCAGATCAGGTCCATGGCCAGCGCGCAGATGGCGTAGCACATGATCTTGCCGACCAGCGCCACGGCGTAGTCGCTCATGTGCAGCGGGCTGTCGACCGGCACCCAGATGTTGAGCACGGGCGCCACGGCGCACACCACGATCAGCGCGACGAAGAAGGCCGTCCAGCCCTTGCCGCTCAGCAGCGGCCCCTTGGTTGGAAGTACGACCTTGCTCATGCCTCAGCGCTCCGGCCTTTCATTGCGAAGATGCCTTGTGGCCGCTTCTGGATGAAGATGATGATGAAGACAAGCACCGCGATCTTCGCGAGCACCGCGCCCGCCCAGCCTTCGATGAACTTGTTGAGAATGCCCAGCCCCAGCGCCGCGTACACGGTGCCCGCAAGCTGGCCGACGCCGCCCATCACGACCACCATGAAGCTGTCGACGATGTAGCTCTGGCCCAGGTCGGGGCCGACGTTGCCGATCTGGCTCAGCGCGCAGCCCGCAAGGCCCGCGATGCCGGAGCCGAGCGCGAAGGCGTAGGTGTCGATGCGCGCCGTGTTCACGCCCATGCACGAGGCGATCGGCCGGTTCTGCGTGACGCCGCGCACGAAGAGGCCAAGGCGCGTGCGGCCGATGAGCCATCCCATCGCAAGCAATACCAGCGCGGCGAAGATGATGATGCAGATGCGGTTCCACGGCAGCGTGACGTTGCTCAGCATGGTGAAGCCGCCGCTCATCCAGCCGGGGTTTTCGACGCCGACGTTCTGCGCGCCGAACAGCGTGCGCACGAGCTGCTGCAGCATCAGGCTGATGCCCCAGGTGGCGAGCAGCGTTTCGAGCGGGCGGCCGTACAGGAAGCGGATCACGCCGCGCTCCAGCACCGCACCCACGAGCGCCGACGCGAGGAACGAGACCGGAATGGCAGCCACGAGGTACAAGCCGAAGGCCGCCTCGGGCACGTACTTCTGGAAGATGCCCTGCATCACGTAGGTGGCGTAGGCGCCGATCATCATCAGCTCGCCGTGCGCCATGTTGATCACGCCCATCAGCCCGTAGGTGATGGCCAGGCCGAGCGCGGCCAGCAGCAGCACCGAGCCCAGGCTGATGCCGCTGAACACGGCGTTGATGCGGTCGCCCCAGACCAGCGCGCCGTCGATGCTGGCAATGGACGCGACGATGGCGGCCTTGACGTCCGCTTCGGTTTCGTCGGCCAGGCGCTGGTTGAGCAGCAGCTTGGTGTCGGGGTTGCGGTTGTTGCCCAGTTCCTTGGCGGCGATGAGGCGCTTGGCCTTGTCTGCGCTGTTGAGCATGCTGGCGGCGCGCACCAGCTCGAGCTGCGCCTTGATCTTGGGGTTGGTCTCGGCGGCCAGCGCCTTCTCGACCATGGGCACGCGCGATTCGTCGGGCTCCTTGAAGAGCGCTTGCGCGGCTTCGGCGCGCACCGCGTCGTCCTTGCTCGTGAGCTTGAGCGCGGCCTGCGCGGCATCGAGCGCGCCGCGCATGAGGTTGTTGTTGACGACGTCTTCGGCGGTGTCGGGCACCTTCAGCTCGGCGCCGGTGACGGGGTCGTAGCCTTTGTCGTCCTTCATCACGAAGACCTTGTCTTCGGTGTACTTGACCGCGTCGTCGGACATGGCCTGGATGAAGGCGGCGGTCTTGTCGTCGGCCGTGAGCACGGCCTTGTTGAGCGCGGCGATGCGGGCTTCGGATTCGCCGGAGGCGATGGCCCGGGCTTCGTCGGCGGTCAGCGCGTGGGCGGCCGATGCCATGAGCAGCATGGCGGCGAGTGCGCAGTGAAGGGTTCGTCGAAGCATCATGAGTTTCGTGTTGCCCCCTCTCCCCTGGGGGAGAGGGTTGGGGTGAGGGCTTGCGGCCTTCCAACAAACGCGGCGGCCAGATCGACCGCCGTTGCCCTCACCCCCGCCCTCTCCCCGAGGGGAGAGGGAGCAAGGCAAGGGACCTGTCGAAGACTTACATCGACTTGCCAGCCGGGTAGTCAGGCTTCTTGTCGTTGCCTTCGATGTACGGGCTCCACGGCTTGGCCTTCACAGGACCCGGCGTCTTCCACACCACGTTGAACTGGCCATCGGCCTTGATCTCGCCGATGAACACGCTCTTGTGCAGGTGATGGTTCTTCTCGTCCATCTTCGAGACGATGCCCGAGGGCGCCGTGAAGGTCTGGCCGGCCATGGCGGCGATCACCTTGTCGGTGTCGGTCGACTTGGCCTTCTCGACCGCCTGCTTCCACATGTGGATGCCGATCCAGGTGGCTTCCATCGGATCGTTGGTGAGCGGCTTGTCCTTGTGGCCGGCGATGTTCTTGGCCTTGGCGTAATCGCTCCACTGCTTGATGAACGCCGTGTTGGTCGGGTTCTTGATCGACATGAAGTAGTTCCATGCGGCCAGGTGGCCGACCAGCGGCTTGGTGTCCACGCCGCGCAGTTCTTCTTCACCCACCGAGAAAGCAACCACAGGCACATCCTTGGCCTTCAGGCCGGCGTTGCCGAGTTCCTTGTAGAAGGGCACGTTGGAGTCGCCGTTGATGGTCGACACCACTGCCGTCTTGCCGCCGGCCGAGAACTTCTTGATGTCGGCAACGATGGTCTGGTAGTCGCTGTGGCCGAAGGGGGTGTACTTCTCGTCGATGTCGGTGTCCTTCACGCCCTTGCTCTTGAGGTAGGCGCGCAGGATCTTGTTGGTGGTGCGGGGGTACACGTAGTCGGTGCCCAGCAGCACCCAGCGCTTGGCGCCGCCGCCTTCCTTGCTCATCAGGTAGTCGACGGCCGGAATGGCTTGCTGGTTGGGCGCAGCGCCCGTGTAGAACACGTTCTTCGAGAGCTCTTCACCCTCGTACTGCACCGGGTAGAACAGCAGGCCGTTCATTTCCTCGACCACCGGCAGCACCGACTTGCGCGACACCGAGGTCCAGCAGCCGAAGATCACCGAGACCTTGTCCTGGCCGAGCAGCTGCTTGGTCTTTTCGGCGAAAAGGGGCCAGTTGGAGGCCGGGTCGACCACCACGGGCTCGAGCTGCTTGCCCAGCACGCCGCCCTTCTTGTTGATGTCGTCGATGGCCATCAGCACCGTGTCTTTCAGCACGGTTTCAGAAATGGCCATCGTGCCCGACAGCGAGTGCAGCACGCCGACCTTGATGGTGTCGGCGGCGAAAGCGGGCGCAGCAGAAATGCTGGCCAGCGCGACGGCGGCGGTGAGCGCCTTGAGTGTGAAACGACGTTGCATGTGGACTCCTGCTCCGGGTTGGTTGAACCTTGTCGCCAGCGCTTTGCTGGCGTGGGAGGGAGTCTGCGGAATGCACCAGGAAGGGGAAATACGCCGGGTGGCGTACACGGAAGGTATTCAGACAGGTGGTGATGGCGCGGGGTACTTCTGCGCATTGACCAGCATCTTGCTTCTGGCCGCCTCGATCACGTCGATGCCGAGCTTGTCGGCGAGCTGCAGCAGGTAGAGAAAGACATCGGCGATCTCCGTGCCGATCTCGGCGCGCTTGTCGGCCGGCAGCGAGCGGCTCTGCGCTTCGGTGAGCCACTGGAAGTGTTCGAGCAGCTCGGCAGCCTCGACCGAGAGGGCCGAGGCGAGGTTCTTGGGGGAGTGGAACTGCTCCCAGTTGCGGGCTTGCGCGAAGTCGCGCAAGGCTTGAATGAGCGATTGCAGATCGGATTCCATGGCACACCTGTCGTTGGGCGGCGAGTGTGGCATGAGCCTCGGGAACAAACCCAATCTGGGCATGCGCATGCCCAAATTGGGTCGGCACTCATGATCGAGCCGGCATTGCCCGACTTCCACGCCGATGGAGCACAGCAACCGCCAGTGCCGACACCGTCAAGTACAGCAGCGCAACACCGAACGCACTCGCGTACCCCGCCGCATCAGGCGCATGGCCCAGCCGCCCATAGAACAGGATCCCGATCAACGCCACCCCCAGCGCATTGCTCGCCTGCTGCACCATCGACAGCACGCCCGAGGCCACGCCCGCATGCTGCGGCGGCAGCCCGGCCAGCACGGTCGACACCAGCGGCGCCATCACCATGCCGAGCCCCGCGCCTTGCACCAGCAGCAGCGGCACCATCCACGCCACGACGTGCGAATGCCCGGCCCACCCGGCCACGTTGACGAACTGCAGCGCGTGCCCTGCAGCAAGCACCAGCGCACCGAGTGCGATGGGCGGCTTGCCTCCGAAGCGGCGTGCCAGCCGCGCACCCGCCATCGACGTCGCGAAGAAGCCGACCGCCAGCGACGTGAAGACGACGCCCGAGGTGAGCGCATCGAGCGCCAGGCCTTGCTGCAGGTACAGCGCGAGCACGAAGTACAGCGAGGCGTTGCCCACATAGAAGGCCAGTGTGGTGAGCAGGCCTGTGACGAAGCGGCCATTGGCCAACAGCGCCGGTGCCACGAGCGGCGCACCGCCGCGTGCAGCGAGCCAGCGCTGTTGATATGCAAATGCTGCGAGCAGCGGCAGCGCCGCCGCAAGGCACACCCAGCTCCACAGTGGCCAGCCCTGTTCGCGGCCTTCCACCAGCGGCAGCACCACGGCCACCGAACCCGCGGCCACCAGCAGCATGCCGGCCAGGTCGAGCTTGCTGTTGCCGCTGTTCGCCAGCGGCGGAATGACGCGCGGTGCAAGCATCAATGCCAGCAGGCCGATCGGCACGTTGATGAGGAAGCAACTGCGCCAGCCGAGACCCGCCAGGTCGGCGTGAATCAGCAAGCCGCCAACCAGTTGCCCGAGCGTGGCTCCGAGCCCCAGCGTGAGTCCGTACGCCGCAAAGGCACGCGCCCGGTCTTCGCCGGTGTAGGCCAGGCCGATCATCGCCAGCACCTGTGGCTGCAGCAGCGCGCCGGCCAGCCCCTGCAGCACGCGCGCCGCCACCAGCAGTTCGGCGTTCGGCGCAAAGCCGCAGGCGGCTGAAGCCAGCGTGAACAGCAGCAGGCCCAGCATGAACATGCGGCGGCGCCCGAACAGGTCGCCGAGCCGGCCGCCGGTGATCAGGCCCGCGGCGGTGACCAGGCCATAGCCGGCCACCACCAGTTGCAGAGTGCCCGCGCTCGCCAGCAGCTCGCGCTGCATCGATGGCAGCGCAACGTTGACGATGAAGAAGTCCAGCACCACCAGGAAGGTGCCGCTGAGCATGACCCCCAGGCCCAGCCGTCCGGGCTTCGTCGCGCCCGTGCTCTGGCTACCTGCGGAAGAAAGCAATGCTGCCGAAGCGATGTTTGACTGCGTCATGATGGGCTCGAGTGTTGGGAGCAAGCGATACGGCGGCAATGACCCCGGAGGTCATCGCCAGGGTTCAGACGGCGGGCGTCGGCAGGATGAACTGGTAGTCCGTGGCGATGCGGCCGTCTTCGGCCAGCACCAGGAACTCCAGCCCGACTGCGGCCACCGGGCCACCGGCGGCCGGGACCATGTGCCAATGGAACATCACCGCGTCGTGCAGGAACTGGGCGTCGCCCGCGGAGACGAAGCGGAAGCCGGCGTCGCGCACGTTCTTCTCGTGCGAGCCGGTAACGCGCTGCTGCAGCGCCTCGTAGCCCTTGGCCTGCAGCGTGCGCACGTAGTGCTCGCCGTCGGGCACCCAGAGGCTGGCGATGGCGGCGCGGCGGGCGTCGGCATCGGGTTCGTTCCAGACGGCGACGTAGCGGTCGGCGAGTTCGGCGAAATCGGTTCTGGCGTTCATGGTCTGCTCCTGCTGCTTCTTGCATGTGGGAAGAGTGAAGCCGCAGTTTCTGCCTCGCCACGTGGACAGTGAATGCCTGAAAAGCCGACAATCTTGTCCATTCGTCCACTGCCACAGGAGTCTTCATGGACCCGCTCGACGACGTCTTTGCCGCCATGCGCGTGCGCAGCGCCCTGTATGCCCGCCTCGAGGCCGGCGCGCCCTGGGGCGTGAGCCTGGCGGGCGGCGAGAGTGCGCGCTTCGGGCTGGTGGTGCGCGGCGGCTGCCTGCTGGAGATCGAGGGCATGGCACAGCCGGTGGCGCTGGCGACGGGCGACTGCTATGTGCTGGCGCACGGCACGCCCTACATCCTGCGCGACCATCCGAACACGCCGACTGTGAGCTGCGCCTCGGTCGTGCGCGACCGCATCGGCGGGCTGGTGGAGCTTGGCGGCACGGGTACGGCGGCCTCGGTGATCTGCGGCTGGTTCCACTTCGACCAGCGCGCCGCACGGCCGCTGCTCGATCTGCTGCCGGTGCTGCTGCACGTGAAGATGGAGCAGGCCCGCGCCCTTGCGCTGCAAGGCACGCTGCAACTGCTGGCCATGGAAACCGGCGAGCCGGGCCTGGGCTCCAGCCTGCTTGTGAGCCGGCTGGCCGACATCGTGTTCGTGCAAGCCGTGCGCGCGCACGTCGCGGCCAACGGCGAATCGCAAACGGGCTGGCTGGCCGCGCTGGCCGACGCGCGCATTGGCCCGGCCCTGCGCGCGATGCACAAGGACATCGCGCGCGACTGGACGGTAGAGGCTCTTGCTTCCGTCGCGAGCCTGTCGCGCTCGGCCTTCGCGCAGCGTTTTCGCGAGCGGGTGGGACAGGCGCCGCTGGAGTACCTCACGCAGTGGCGCATGTTCAAGGCCGGCAACATGCTGGGGCAAGGCCACGCGGCCCTGGGCGCGATCGCCGGGGCGGTGGGCTACGAATCGGAGGCGGCGTTCAGCAAGGCCTTCAAGCGCGAGAAAGGGATGGCGCCCGGTGCGTGGCGGGTGGCGGCGCGCGAAGGCGCTGTCGCTGCATAGCGGCCCTTTTTCTCTTCAGACCTTCTTCGAGCCTTCGGCTGCCTTGAACTGCGCGGCCGCAAAGGCCCAGGTCATGCGCGTCGCGTCGGGCCCCTCGGGGTCGCTGAACAGCAGCTTCGATGCGCCGCCGCTCCACGAATGGCCCAGCCCCGCGATCTCGCACAGCGTGACGAGCGTGCGGCCCTTGCGCTTGAAGTCGGTCACGCGCATCGCACGGCGCTTGCCGCGCTGCATGTCGCGCGACAGCCCGGGCTTCGCGCCCACCGCAGTTGCCCACACGGCAGCGCTGTTGACTGCATTGCTCGGCGCGACCACCGCGTCGGCGTCGCCGTGCAGCACCAGCATCGGCGGCAAGGTGGCGAAGACAGCCGCGGCGCCCATCGCCTTGCCAACCGCCGTGGAAGGCATCGGCGGCACGTTCTGCCCGCGCATTGCGCCGAGGGCCGTGGCCGGTGACTTCGCCGCGCCGGGCGCCACGCCCGAATGCATGACGACGGCGCGGAAGCGATTCGGATAGCGCGTGGCCAGCAGGGCTGCCATGCTCGCGCCAGCCGAAAGGCCGGCCAGCGCCACGCGATCGCGGTCCGCCGGGTAAAGCATGCAGGCCTGATCGATGGCGGCCATCAATGTCGCGGCTTCGGCGTCGGCCTTGCCGGAGCGGCGCTCGTACCAGTTCCAGCAGCCCTGCGGATGGGCGATCCGGTCTTGCTCGAGATAGAGCACCAGGAAGCGCTGGCGCACGGCCAGCGCGTTCATGCGCGTGCTCGCGGCAAAGTCGCGTCCGGTCTGCCCGCAGCCGTGCAGCATGACCATGAGCGGCAGCCGCTCGCCCGGCTTCAGCTGCAACCCGGCCGGCCGGAACAGGTGATAGCCGCGCGCACCGCCGGGGCCCATCGCCATGCCGCTGAGCCAGTCGCCCTTGCCGGGCGGCGGCTTGAGCCGCTTGGCGGTGGCGCGCTGGACCTGCCCCGCGATGCGCTTGCTGTTGCTCAGCGTGGCCTTGGTGAGCGCGCGCAGATTGCGCTCGTAGGCGCGGGCAAAGACGGAAGCGGTGGAAGAACGGGCCATGGCGCGCAGTGTGAACGCAAAGCGCCGACTGGCCTAACAACACCAAATAAGGGGCGGCCTTCCCGCCCCGGCGCGCATCAGTAGATTTCCGGAACGACCATGCTCGCGGGAACAGGCTGACGAAGGTAGTCGTCGTGCCGCACGCGCGCGGGCAACTCGACCGGCGGATGCGCCACTTCCTGGTACGGCATCTGGCCCAGCAGGTGGCTGATGCAATTCAGCCGCGCCTTCTTCTTGTCGACCGCCTGCACCACCCACCACGGCGCCTCGGGGATGTGGGTGCGCTCCAGCATGATTTCCTTCGCCTTGGTGTATTCCTCCCAGCGGCGGCGGCTTTCGAGGTCCATCGGGCTGAGCTTCCACTGCTTGAGCGGATCGTGGATGCGACCGAGGAAGCGCATGTGCTGCTCGTCGTCGGTGATGGAGAACCAATACTTGATGAGCTTGATGCCCGAGCGCACGAGCATCTTCTCGAACTCGGGCACGGTGCGGAAGAACTCTTCGTACTCCTCGTCAGTGCAGAAGCCCATCACGCGCTCGACGCCGGCGCGGTTGTACCAGCTGCGGTCGAACAGCACCATTTCGCCGGCTGCCGGCAGGTGCGCGGCATAGCGCTGAAAGTACCACTGCGTGCGTTCGCGGTCGTTGGGTGCCGGCAGCGCGGCCACGCGAGCCACGCGCGGGTTCAGGCGCTGTGTGATGCGCTTGATGACGCCGCCCTTGCCCGCCGCGTCGCGGCCTTCGAACAGGATGACGACTTTCTGCTTGCTGTGCTGCACCCAGTCCTGCAGCTTGACGAGCTCGCCCTGCAGGCGGAACAGCTCCTTGAAGTAGGCCTGGCGAGCCGCCTTGTCGGCGGAGGTCGGCGTGGCCGAGGCGGGGTCGAGGCCGTCGATGTTGCGGTCTTCGATCTCCAGCTCGAGCTCTTCGTCGTAGCTGTCGATCAGGTCGCGGGCGATGCGTTGCATCAGGTCTTCGTGGTCGGGAAGTGCGCTCGTCAGCATGGTGGGGCAGAAGGAGTGAAAGGGCAGGAAAAAGCATGCTGCTCGCCTCATATGACGGCTGCGTGACGGTTTTGAGCCCGTTGACACGGAGTTGTCACACGCCGCGAACACCATCTGCAGCTATTCCAACACCCCAGAAACGCCCATGAACACGCTTGCAGCCCCGCATGCCGAGCTGCCGTCCGCGCCCGCCGCGCAACGGCCCAAACTCGATGCCAAGCCCGGTCCGCTCACGCTGATCACCTTCGTGGGTCTGCTGGCCGCCGGTCTGCTCTTCACCGCCTGGAGCCTGGTGGGCGATGTCACCTCGTCCGGAGCGCCCGTCACCACCTGGGTGCCCTACATGCTTCTTGGCGTGGCGCTGCTGATTGCGCTGGGCTTCGAGTTCGTCAACGGCTTCCATGACACGGCCAACGCCGTGGCGACCGTCATCTATACCCATTCGCTGCCGCCCAACTTCGCTGTGGTGTGGTCGGGCTTCTTCAACTTCCTGGGCGTGCTGGTGTCCAGCGGCGCGGTGGCCTTCGGCATCATCGCGCTGCTGCCGGTGGAGCTCATTCTTCAAGTGGGTTCGGGCGCCGGCTTTGCGATGGTGTTCGCGCTGCTGATCGCCGCCATCATCTGGAACCTGGGCACGTGGTGGCTGGGGCTGCCGGCCTCGTCGTCGCACACGCTGATCGGCTCGATCATCGGCGTGGGCGTGGCCAATGCGCTGATGCACGGCCGCGACGGCACCAGCGGTGTCGACTGGGCGCAGGCCACCAAGGTGGGCTACTCGCTGCTGCTGTCGCCGATGGTCGGCTTCGGCTGCGCAGCCCTGCTGCTGCTGGCGCTGCGGGCCTTCGTGAAGAACCGCGCACTGTATGAAGAACCCAAGGGCGCCGAGCCACCGCCGTGGTGGATCCGCGGCCTGCTGATCCTGACCTGCACGGGCGTGTCGTTCGCGCACGGCTCCAACGATGGCCAGAAGGGCATGGGGCTGATCATGCTGATCCTCGTGGGCACGGTGCCCATGGCCTATGCGCTGAACCGCGCGATGCCCGCCAACGAGACCGTCAAGTTCGTGGCCGTGGCCGAGATGGCGCAGAACGCGCTGAACCGCAGCGTGCCGACCTCGCTGCCCGCGCTGGAGCCCGCCGCGGCGCGCGACACGCTCTCCACTTATGTGCGCACCCGCGAGTTCAGTCCTTCGGTGGTGCCGGCGCTGGCCGCGACCGCCGGCAGCATCGGACGGCAGGTGCGCGAGCACGGCTCGCTGGCCGGCGTTCCCGCGGATGCCGTCGCCAACGTGCGCAACGACATGTACCTGGCCTCCGAAGCCATCCGCCACCTCGACAAGAGCGGCGCGGCCAAGTTCGACGACGAGACGAAGCTGCGCATCAACACGTTCCGCCAGGAGCTGGACAGCGCCACGCGCTTCATCCCGCTGTGGGTCAAGGTCGCGGTGGCCATCGCGCTGGGCTTGGGCACGATGATCGGCTGGAAGCGCATCGTGGTCACCGTGGGCGAGAAGATCGGCAAGACGCACCTGAGCTACGCACAAGGTGCCTCGGCCGAGGTGGTGGCGATGATCACTATCGGCGCGGCCGACATGTACGGGCTGCCCGTGTCGACCACGCACGTGCTCTCGTCCGGCGTGGCCGGCACCATGACAGCCAGCGGCTCGGGCCTGCAGATGTCCACGCTGCGCAACCTCGCGCTGGCCTGGGTGCTGACGCTTCCGGTGGCAATGCTGCTGTCGGGGTCGCTCTACTGGTTGTTCACCCGTATTTTCTGATCACGCATCTTGTCGGCATTTCATGACCTCGCCTCCCAGTCTTACGGAGGCGACGAAGCCGGACTGATCTCCGGCTACCTGTTCGACGCCTCCGCACCCGAGCCCGCGCGGGTCATCGATTCCGCGCAGGCGGCGGCTTGGCTGGTCGAACAACGCGACAAGGGCGATGAAGGCAGCGGCGAAGAGAACCCCTCCTACGTCTGGCTGCACTTCAACCTGAGCCACGCGCATGCCGAGCGCTGGCTGGTACGGCACGCGAACCTCCCGGACACCTTCTACGAGACGCTGCACGAAGGCCTGCCCTCCACGCGCATCGAACGCGCAGACGACTCGCTGATCGCCGTCATCAACGATGTGCACTTCGAGTTCAGCTTCGAGCCCTCGGACATCTCCACGCTGTGGATCAGCGTGGGCCCGCGCCTCGTGGTCACGGCGCGCACCAAGCCGCTGCGCTCGGTCGACACGCTGCGCACGGCCGTGAAGGCGGGCGACGCGCCGCGCTCGAGCACCGAGCTGCTCGAACACCTGCTACGCGCGCAGGCCGACGTGCTGGTGAAGATCGTGCGCGGCGTCACCTCGCGCATCGACCGCATCGAAGACGAACTGCTGGCCGGCCGCCTCGACCACAAGCGCGCGCGACTCGGCGTGTTGCGCCGGCTGCTGGTGCGGCTGCAGCGGCTGCTGGCGCCCGAGCCTGCCGCGCTGTTCCGCCTGCTGCAGGGGCCTCCCGCCTGGATGGCCGAGCCCGACGCACAGGCGCTGCGCGGCTCGACCGAGGAGTTCTCGGTGGTGCTGCGCGACATGCAGGCGCTGCAGGAGCGCATCAAGCTGCTGCAAGAAGAAATTGCCGCCAACGTCAACGAGGACAACAACCGCAGCCTGTTCGTGCTGACGGTGGTCACGGTGCTGGCGCTGCCGATCAACATCCTGGCCGGCCTGTTCGGCATGAACGTGGGCGGCATTCCGCTGGCCGACCACAAGCACGGCTTCTGGATCGTGGTGGCAATCGTCGCAAGCTTCACCGCGGTGGCGGCCTGGGCGGCTTTTCGCAAGAAGCGCTGAGCCGCATGCAGCGGCGCAGTAATGCTATTTATTTAATAGCATCTTGCGCAGCATCCATGCGCCCGCATCGATGTTCCAGACCCCATAGAATGCGAGGGTGTCCTCCATTCTCAATGCCGATCTTCACTGCCACTCCGTGGTCTCCGACGGCACACTGACGCCCGAAGAATTGGCCGCGCGCGCGGCTGCCAACGGGGTCGAGCTCTGGGCCCTCACCGACCACGACGAGGTCGGCGGCCAGCACCGCGCCGCTGCGGCAGCGCGTGCAAACGGCATGCGCTACCTCACCGGCACCGAGATCTCGGTGACCTTCGCGGGCGAAACGGTGCACATCGTCGGCCTGGGTTTCGATGCCGACGACGCGTCCATGTCGCAAGGCCTCTACGACACACGCGGCGGCCGCGGCAAGCGCGCGCAGGAAATGTCCGAGGGGCTGGCCAAGGTCGGCATCCACGGTGCGTACGAAGGCGCGCTCAGGTTCGTCGGCAACCCCGAACTCATTTCGCGCACGCACTTCGCGCGCTTCCTCGTCGAGCAAGGCCACTGCCGCGACACGCCCGAGGTGTTTCGCAAGTTCCTCACCGAAGGCAAGCCCGGCTACGTGCCGCACCGCTGGGCCTCGCTGAAGGACGCTGTGCACTGGATCACCGCCGCCAAGGGCATGGCCGTGATCGCGCACCCAGGCCGCTACAAGTTCACGGCCAACGAGGAGTACGCGCTGTTCCTCGAATTCAAGGCGCATGGCGGCAAGGCGATCGAGGTCGTCACCGGCAGCCACACGCCGGCCGAATATGTCGAGTACGCCGACAAGGCGCTCGAGTTCGATTTCGCCGCCTCGCGCGGCAGCGATTTCCACAGCCCCGACGAGAGTCACTGCGATCTCGGCAAGCTGCCGCCGTTGCCTGGCGCGCTCACTCCTGTGTGGGAACTGCTCGGCGACCGCATCCAGCAGTGAGCCAGAACCCCGGGACCGGCATCGACAACGCGGCAACCGTTGCGCTGGCGAATGCGCGCCTCGCGGCGCAAAAGGCACGCGACACCGAATCGGGCCGCATCCTCGCGGGCATCGGCCTGGTGCTGGTGGCCGTGGCCTGCTTCGCCACGCTCGACACCGCAACCAAGGCATCCACCGCGGGCGTGCCCATCCTCATGGGCGTGTGGTTCCGCTATGCATTCCAGGCCGTGGCCACCACGGCCGTGCTCCTGCCACTGCATGGCACGGCGCTGCTGCGCACGCGGCACCCGCGCTACCAGTTGCTGCGCGGTGCGCTGCTGCTGGTGTCGAGCACGCTGGCCTTCCTGAGCCTGCGCTACATGCCGCTGGCCGAGTTCACGTCGATCGTGCTGATCGCACCGCTGGTGATCACGCTGCTGGCCGCCACCACGCTCAAGGAATATGTGTCGCCGCTGCGCTGGGTGCTGGTGGCGGGTGGCTTCATCGGCACCCTGGTCATCCTGCGGCCGGGCGGTGACGCATTCAGCTGGGCCATCCTGCTGCCGATCGGGCTGGTGCTGACCAATGCGTGGTTCCAGGTGCTCACGAGCAAGCTCGCGCAGACCGAGAACCCGCTCACGATGCATTTCTATACCGGCTGGGTCGGCGCGCTGATTGCATCGCTCGCAGTGCCCTTCGTGTGGACCGAGCTGGACTCATGGCATTGGTGGGCGCTGCTGTGCCTGATGGGTTTCATGGGCACGGTGGGTCACTTCATCCTGATCCTGGCCTACCAGCGCGCGCCGGCATCCACGCTCACGCCTTATCTTTATGCCCAGATCGCTTTTGCCATGCTCGGCGGCTGGCTCATCTTTTCCCAACTGCCCGACCGTTACTCGCTCATCGGCATGGCGATGATCGCGGTCTGCGGTGCGGCCGGTGCGTGGCTCACGGTGCGCGAGCGCCGCGTGCCTATCGAGCCCGCCGAATCCTGATCCGGAGTTTTTTCATGGCCCAGTACTTCGAAGTCCACCCCGAGAACCCGCAGCAGCGGCTGCTGAAGCAGGCCGTCACGCTGCTCGAGCGCGGCGAGATCATTGCGGTGCCCACCGACTCCAGTTATGCGCTGGCCTGCCACCTCGACGACAAGGATGCGGTCGACCAGTTGCGCCGCATCCGCCAGGTCGACGAGAAGCACCACCTCACGCTGCTGTGCCGCGACCTGAGCGAGCTGGCCAACTACGCACGCGTCGACAACAAGCAATACCGCCTGTTGAAGGCGGCCACGCCCGGCCCCTACACATTCCTGCTCGAAGCCACCAAGGAAGTGCCGCGCCGCGTGAGCCATCCGCAGCGCAAGACCATCGGCCTGCGCGTGCCTGATCACAAGGTGCTGCTGGAACTGCTGTCGCTGCACGGCGCACCGCTGCTGGCCACCACGCTGATCGCACCGGGCGAGACCGAGGCTCTGAACGACGCGCAAGTCATCCGCGAGCGCTTCGAGAAGCAGATTGCTGGCGTCATCGATGCCGGTGCCTGCCCGTCGCAGCCAACCACGGTGGTCGACCTCACGCCCATGGGCACGGGCGACGAGCCGGTCGTGGTGCGCCAGGGGCGCGGTGCATTGGCTGTGCTTGGCCTCTGAAATCGGGGCTGAGAACCACTCCCGTCTGACACAATCGCCCAGTGGATATTTCAAGTCAGATTCAAACCGTCCTGATCCTGGCGCTGCCGGTGCTGTTCGCCATTACGGTGCCCGCCGTGGTCCGGGGCCGCGTGGCAAGCCACTTCGGCGATCAGACGGCAGCCATGATGGGCCGGCTCACACTCAACCCGATCAAGCACATCGATCCCATCGGCACGCTGCTGATCCCGCTGGTGCTGTACTTTGCGACCTCAGGTGCGTTGCTGTTTGGCTATGCCAAGCCGATTCCGTTCGATCCGAGCAACCTGCGCAATCCGAAGCGGGATCTGCTCTGGGTGTCGCTGTCAGCGCCGGCCGCGAACTTCGTGATGGCACTCATATGGGCCATCCTCTTCGTTCTGCTACGCGCTGCGGGCATCGACGAACCTTTCTTCGTACAGATGGCGCAGGGTGGCGTGCTGGTCAACCTCGTGATGTGGGCCTTCAACCTGTTCCCCTTGCCACCGCTCGATGGCGGCCGCATCCTCGTCGGGTTGCTGCCGAATGGACCAGTGCCAAACTTTCTTGCGCGCATCGAGCCCTACGGCTTCTTCATCGTGATGGCGCTGGTGCTGGCCGGAGTCCTCGGCAAGCTCTGGCTGCAGCCGCTGATGGCTGCGGGCTACGCCATCATCAATACGTTCCTCATTCCGCTCGTGGCTTTGCTGCGCTAAGTTCCCTCTTCGTCCCATGGCTTCGTCTCCTCAAGCTCCCCTGCGCGTCCTGACCGGCATCACGCCGTCGGGCACGCCGCACCTCGGCAACTACGTCGGTTCGATCCGCCATTCGGTGCGGCAAAGCGTCGCGCCCGGTGTGCAGAGCTTCTTCTTCCTGGCCGACTACCACGCGCTCATCAAGGTGCAGGAGCCGGCACTCATCCAGCGCTCCACGCTCGAGATCGCCGCCAGCTGGCTGGCCTGCGGGCTCGACCCCGAGCGCGTCACCTTCTATCGCCAGTCGGACATCGTCGAGATCCCCGAGCTGACCTGGTTCCTCACCTGCGTCACCGGCAAGGGCGTGCTCAACCGCGCACATGCATACAAAGCGCAGCTCGACAAGAACGTGGCCAAGGGCGAGGACCCCGACGCCGATGTGACGGCCGGCCTCTTCATGTACCCGGTGCTCATGGGCGCGGACATCCTGATGTTCAACGCCCACAAGGTGCCCGTGGGCCGCGACCAGGTGCAGCACATCGAGATGGCGCGCGACATGGCGCAGCGCTTCAACCACCTGTACGGCGATCACTTCACGCTGCCCGAAGCCGAGATCGACGACGCCGTTGCCACCCTGCCCGGCCTCGACGGCCGCAAGATGAGCAAGAGCTACGGCAACACGATCCCGCTGTTCGCGCCGCGCGCGCAGCTGCAAAAGCAGATCTCCAGCATCGTGACCGACTCGCGCGCCCCCGGCGAGCCGAAGGACACCGAGGGCTCGGCCCTGTTCCAGATCTACCAGGCCTTTGCCAGCGCCGAAGAAACCGAGTCGCTGCGCAAGGAGTACGCTAATGGCATTAGTTGGGGCGATGCCAAGCAGTTGCTGTTCGAGCGCATCGACCATGAAGTGGCGCCGCTGCGCGCGCGCTACGACGCGCTCATGAACGACCCGGCGCAGATCGAGCGCACGCTGCTCGTCGGCGCCGGGAAGGCGCAAGCCCTGTCGAAGCCGTTCATGGCCAGCCTGCGCCACGCGGTCGGCCTGCGCAATCTCGCGGCCGGCAAGGACAAGGGCGCAGCCAAGGCGGCCAAGGTCGCGAAGCCAAGTTTCAAGCAGTACCGCGAAAAGGCGGACGGGCTTTTCTATTTCAAGCTGTTGGATGCGCGCGGCGAAACCCTGCTGCAAAGCCGTGGATTCACGTCGCCGCAGGAAGCGGGCCGTACCATCGCGATCTTGCAGGCGCAGCGCGGCGAAGCATTGACCACGCTGGCCAGCCAGCTGGAACCCATCGACACAGAAGGAACACGCGCCGTCACCGAGGCGCTGGAGGCCCTGACGGAGGCAACACCCACAACAAGCGGGAGTTGATCCGGCAAAGCCCATCGGCTTATCCGCCGATGAGCAGGAAGAGAGAAGACGGTGCGATCACAAAGGAAGAAAACATGAGCATTTATGTCATCGACGACCACCCCCTGATGCGCGACGCGATCGTGATGGTCTTGCGGCGATTGCGTCCGGCCGAGAACATCGTCGAGCTCGAGCGCCTCGACAAGCTCGCGAGCTCGGTGCAGCAGCGTGGTGCGCCCACCCTCTTCTGCCTGGACCTGAAGCTCCCGGACACCAATGGCGTGTCGGGCGTGATCGCGGTCAAGCAGGTCTATCCGAACGTGCCCATTGCCGTGTATTCGGCAGCACCTTCCGCGGACATGGAGGACGCCTGCATCGAAGCCGGCGCAGACACCTATATCGAGAAGTCGGCCAGTTCCAACGAGCTGGCCGCTGCCTTGCGCGGCCTGCTGATGGCAGGCTCGGAAGATGAAGCCGACGAAATGCCAGCCGCCAACAGCGGCAAGCTGTCGAAGCGGCAGACGCAGCTGATCGCCATGCTCGACAAGGGCATGAGCAACCGCGACATCGCCACCGACCTGGAGATCAGCGAGCACACGGTGAAGGTGCACCTGTGGCGCCTGTTCCGCAGGCTCGGCGTGAAGAGCCGCACGCAGGCTCTGCACTACGCGCGCACCAACGGCTTGCTGTCGGGCTGATTCCCGCCGGCGAGCCTGACGACCTCCAGAACCGCGCCCTGTGCGCGGTTTTTTATGTGGCGCTCAGCCGCCCGAGGCGCTCACGCGGGCTTGCGCTACCGCTTCATCGGCGTCGTGCAGCGCCACGCGGAACACGCTGCCGCTGCCCAGGCGCGAACGCACGCTGACGGGGTGGCCCAGCACGTGCGACAACCGCGCGACGATGGCAAGGCCCAGGCCGAAGCCGTCGGAGGTGCCGGCATGGTCCGCCACCTTGTAGAACTCCAGGAACACGTCGCGCAAGTGCTCGGGCGCGATGCCGATGCCGGTGTCCCACACTTCCACGCGCAGGCCGTCGCGTGTCTGCCGCGCGGCCAGCAGCACGCCGCCTTCGGCCGTGTACTTGATGGCGTTGGCTAGCAGGTTGCCGATCATGCGGCGCACGCGGATCGGGTCGGTCAGGAACGAGCCCTCGCACACGTGCACGCGGAAGTCCAGCCCACGGCTCTCGGCCACCGGGCGGTATTGCAGCTCGAGGTCGTGCAGCAGCTCGGGCACATCGACCCGCTCCACGTGCAGGCGCACCTGGCCCGAGTCGATGCGTGCCAGGTCGAACATCGAGTCGAACAGCGCGTTCACCGCATGCGTGGCGCGCACGATCTTCGGTGCGAGCTCCAGCACCAGCTCCGGCTCGTTGCGCAGCCAGTCGGCGTACAACGAAAGTGCCAGCACCGGCTGGCGCATGTCGTGCGCGGCGCTGGCCAGGAAACGGTTCTTCATGGCCACGGCCGACACCGCCGCCTGCCGCTGCTGGGTCAGCGACTTGATCAGGATGTGGTTGTGGAACAGCAGCTCCAGGCTGTTGCGCGCTGTCTCGTGAATGTGCCGCCCCGCCCGCAGCAGCAGGAACCAGTGAAGGATCGGCAGGATGGGCATCAGGTAGCCGTACTGGAACTGCGGATGGTGCAGCGCGATCGACGCCAGGCGGATCACCACCGCGCCCAGCATCGTGATGAACAGCGTGTTGACGTAGCGCTTGAGCAGCGGCGGATGCAGCGCCAGCCCGTTGAGCGGGAAGGTGCCCACGCCGGCCACGATGAGCCAGCTCATGAACTGGTTGACCTGCGGCGTGCGCTCGAAGAACAGCAGCACCGATAGCCCCCACACCACCGCGCTGGTGCTCCAGACGAAGCCGTAGCGCTCGGTGAACTGCTGCTGCGCCGCCGCGCTGCGCCCGGCATAGCGCACCGCATAGACCCGCGCGCCCCATGCGCGGCACGCGGTGGCGATGAGGCCGGCCACGAGCCATGTGAGCAGCTCCCACCGGGGCACGTAGGCCCAGTTCAGGCCGACCATCGCGGGCATGAGCGCGGCCGAGACAAAATACGAGCCCCGCGCGGAGCGCATCAGGCTGCGGATGAGCTCGCCGCGCACCCACGATTCGGCCTCGTCGGCCGAAGCCGGGGCGGGGGTCATGCTGGCGATAGACGCGTTGGCCATAAGAGCGGCGATCTTAACGGCCAGCCCGCAATTGTTTCCCGGGGTGACAATCGAAAACAACGCTCAACAATTCAAAGGCTAACCAGGAAGAATTCACTCGCATGCTGTCTCACGTCTACATCGGCGCGAACGACTTCGAGCGCGCCTTCTCCTTCTATTCGGCGCTCATGAATGAGCTGGGCCTCAAGCTGAGGTTTCGCGATGACGGCAAGCCCTGGGCCGGTTGGCAAAGCCCTGATGCGCCCCGCCCGCTCTTCCTGGTGGGTACCCCGTACGACGACCAAGCCGCTTCGCCCGGCAACGGACAGATGGTGGCGCTGATGGCCGCCGACCGGGCCACGGTGGACCGCGCCCATGCCACCGCCCTCGCGCATGGCGGCGTGTGCGAAGGCCCGCCCGGCCTCAGGCCGCACTACCACCCGGACTACTATGGCGCCTACTTCCGCGATCCGGACGGAAACAAACTCTGCATCTGCTGCCACACACCAAACCCATGCTGAACAACCTGACCCCCTTCCTCATCCACTGGGCCATTACCGCCATCTCGCTGTGGGTGGCCAGCCACCTGTTTCGCGGACTCAAGTTCGACAGCACCGGCGCGCTGGTGGTCTCGGCGCTGCTGCTGGGCCTGGCCAACGCCGTCGTCAAGCCGCTGCTGATCGTGCTCACGCTGCCGCTGACGCTGGTGACCTTCGGGCTGTTCCTGCTGGTCATCAACGCGCTGATGATCCTGCTGGTGGCGGCACTGGTGAAGGGCTTCAAGGTGTCGGGCTTCTGGACCGCGCTGTTCGCAAGCATCTTCATCTCGCTGCTGAGCATCGCCATCGGCTCGTTCGTGACCAGCGACGACCCGGCCGAGAAGGTGCAGATGCCGCAAAGCGGCAACTGGCTCTGAACTGAGCGCGCACGCCTGAGCACACGGCGCCATCCCATGTTTTGCGGAGAGACAACGCGCAAGGGCTGCCTATGATCCGCCTCACCCGGCATACAGACCGGTGAATGAGGAGCCCCATGAAGATCGCCTTCACGTCGTGCATGAACTTCGAGTCCGGCCCCGGCGGCTACCAGCATGTCTGGGACCGCATTGCGCAGGAGCAGCCGGACTACCTGTTCCTGCTGGGCGACCAGATCTACATGGATTTCTTTCCCAAACTTGGCGAACCGTCCAAGTGGGACGCCGCCAAGTTCGCCGACGTGATGCAGGGAAAGTACGAAGCGCAATGGAACGTGCCGAATTTCAAGGCGCTGCGAACCGCGCTGCGCCAGCGGCAGGACAACGGCGGCGGCGTGTACGGCACCTGGGACGACCACGACTTTGCCTGGAACAACGCGCACGGCTCGGACGTCAAGGCGCCGGTGAAGCAGGAAACCCGCCGGCTGTTCACCAAATACATGGAGATCGAGCAGCTGCGCAACCCCGCGCACCTCGACCCCAAGACCGACGGCATCTACTACTCGGTGCCCCTGATGCACCAGCAGCAGCGCGTCGGCAGGGCGATCTTTCTCGACACCCGCTGGTACAGCAAAGACCCCGGCGACGCGAGCCCGTTGCTCGGGCAGAAGCAGCTCGACTATCTCAAGCAGGAACTGGCCAACGAGCAAGGCTACGTGCTGATCTGCGCCGGCATGCCGATCCGCGCAACCGGCAACGGCTGGATGCGCTACCGAGACGACTACGCGAAATTCCGCGAAATCATCTACAAGCGCAACGTGATCTTCCTGACCGGCGACATCCACGAGAACGCGTTCCTGCCGCCAGCCGGCGAGACGAAAATGTTCGAGGTCGTCTCCTCGGGCGCCTTCGTCACCAAGTACTACTACACCGGCGAACGCGAGAACTTCGGCATCCTCGAATACTCGCCAGCGAGCACCGACATCAAGCTGTTCAACAAGCGCGGGCTCGAGAGGCACAACGTCATCGACAACACCACCTTCGTGCACAAGGAGATCCGATGAAGGCACCTGGGGTGCCTCTCGGCACCCTTGCGGCAGTTACTTGCCCCACACGGTCTTGTACTGCGTGCGATAGCCGTTGTCCGGGTCGAACACGTTCTTCGGCCCGCCGTCCTTGCCCACATTGCCCACCGTCACAAGGTGCACCTTGGGCACGTAGCCCGACCACTTCTCCTTGGCGAAGGCGCGGTTGAGTTCGTCCACGATCTGCCAGCCCTGCATGTTCAGCGGCTCCGGCACGGTACCGGCCTGGAAGCGCTGCGTGCGGATGCGCTGGTAGGCAGCCTCGGAGCCGTCGCCGGCCGACACGGCCTTGGGCGAACCGTCGCCCTTCTTGCCTGCCGCCGTGAGCGAGGGGCCCATGAAGTCGAAGTACAGGTCGTTGATGGCCAGCGAGTGCGTCCACTTGTCGCCGAAGCGCTGCAGCAGCGAGGTGGTGAGCTGCGGCATGCGGGTGGAGCTTTCGGCGATGGGGCTGTCCTCGAAGCTCAGCACGGTGCAGCCGCCGCACTTCTTGATGACGGCCTCCATGGCGCGCGCCTTGTACAGCGCAATGGCGTACTGCGAGTCGGTGAAGATCACCACGCCGGCCTTGCCGCCCGAATCGGCCACCACCCACGAGGCGGCGACGTCGGCCACGTCGTCGGTCACGGTGGTCACGTTGGCGTACAGGCCCGCCTTGTCGTTCGGGCCCGGCTGCTCGCCCGAGTGCCAGCCGACCAGCGGAATGCCCGACTTCGCGGCGCCCGCGAACGCAGCCTTCTGCTCGGTGGTGTCGAAGCCGCCGACCACGATGCCCGCGGGCTTGACGGCCAGCGCCTGATTGAGCGCGGCGGTGCGCCCGCTCACGGTGCCCTGCCCGTCGATGACGCGCACCGTCCAGCCGATGGCGCGGGCTGCTTCTTCCACGCCCTTGCTGACGCCGACGATGCCGCCGTTCTTCATGTCGCCCGCGACGAAGACGATGGTCTTTCCGGCGCTGGCCTTGGGGCCGGTGGTGGGGCCGTCCCACTTTTCCTTGGTCATGGTCGCGATCTCGACCTTCTTCTTCGCAGCATCGAGAAAGTCATCGGCCATGGCCTTGGGTGCCAGCGTGGCGGCGCACAGGGCCAGCACGGCAGCGGCGACGGTGCGTGCGGGAACACTCTTCTTCATGCTTGTCTCCAGTCGTTGTGATGAACCGTCATTCCGACGGCGTTGAGGGAACGGGTTGCGCGTGATCGAGCTGCCGCTCGGCAATGCGCCGCTTGATCGAACGGTTGCGCCGCTGCTGCGCCCAGCCCGCGATGCCGATGGACACCAGCAGCGTCAGGCCGTTGAAAAGCGGCTCCACATAGAAGGCGCCGCCGAACTGCTGGATGCCCGAGATGCCGATGGCAAGAATCGCCACGCCAACCAGCGTGCCCCACACGTTCACGCGACCGGGCCGGATGGTGGTCGAACCAAGGAACGCACCCACCAGCGCAGGCAGCAGGAATTCGAGCCCCACGCTCGCCTGCCCGATCTGCAGCCGCGAAGCCAGCAGCACGCCCGCAAAGCCCGACAGCAGCCCCGACGCGACGAACGCGCCCATCACATGCCTGCGCACCGAAATGCCGTTGAGCTGCGCCGCCTTCGGGTTCGCGCCAATCACGTACAGCGCGCGGCCCAGCGGCGTGAACTCGGTGACGACCCACAGCGTGACGCTCACCGCAAGCACATAGAACGCGCCCACCGGCAGCCCCAGCAGGTTGCCGCCCGCGATGCCGACAAAACCGTCGGGCAACTCGCCCACCACCTGCCGCCCGCCGCTGTGCCACATGGCCACCGCGTAGATCACGGTGCCCGTACCCAGCGTGGCGATGAACGAATCGATCTGCGCCAGTTCGACCAGCAGTCCGTTGAGCACGCCGAACAGCGCCGCGCACGCCAGTACCACCAGCACTGCCGCCGGCCACGGCAGGCCGAGCTGCGTCTGCAGGCTGATCGCGAGGATGTGCCACAGCACAATGCCGTAGCCCACCGTGAGATCGATCTTGCCGGTGATCATCGGGATGGTCGCGGCCAGTGCCAGCAGTGCAATCACCGACTTGTCGGCCAGGATCGCGCGCAGGTTGAACAGCGTCGGAAAGGTGTCGGGCAGCAGCACCGAGAACAGCAGCGCCAGCGCCACCATCAGCACCACGAGCCCGTAGACCGGCATCGCGCGGCCGATGCTCTGCGCAAGGGAAATGGCCTCGCCGTCGAGGGACTTGTCGGGCTCCAGCGCCGTGGACCGGATGGAACTGCTCATGCGTGAATCTCCTCGCGCGTTGCCGCGCCTGCTGCCAATGCCAATAGCTTTTCGACCGTGATCGCGTCGCCCGTGAGTTCGGCCGCGATCAGGCCGTCGCGGAACACGAGCACGCGGGTACACACGGTCGCGATTTCCTCGAAGTCGGTGGAGACGACGACCAGCGCCGTGCCGGCCTCGGCGCGCTCACGCAGCACGCCGTAGATCTGCCGCTTGGCGCCAACGTCCACGCCTGCGGTGGGTTCTTCGAGCACTACCAGCGGCTTGTCCAGGTGGAACCAGCGCGCCAGCACCACCTTCTGCTGGTTGCCGCCGGAGAGCTGCTGCACTTCGGCGGACGGCGCGGGCGGATTGACGTCGAAGCGCCGGATGAGCGCGAGTGCCTGGTCGTTCTCCCGGCGCGGGCGGTCGAAGGCAAGGCCGCGGTCGCCATGCAATGCGGCGTTGGGAAAGAGGTTCTCCAGCACGGTCATCGAACCGGCAAGGTTTTCTTCAAGGCGCTCGCCGGCAACGTAGGCCACGCCGGCGCGAATGGCGTCGGCGGAACACGTGAAGGCGCATGCGTTGCCGAGCAGTCGCATGCGGCCGGCCGACAGCGGCTCGCGGCCGAAGATCGCGCGGCTGATGGCCTCGTGGCCCGCGCCGCGCAGGCCGACGAGGCCCAGCACTTCGCCGCGGTGCACGTCGAGGCTCAACGGGCCGGCGTTGCCGCTGGCCGCGCCGTCGAGCTGCAGCACAGGCTCGCCGCTCCCGGGTTCAGGTGCCTTCGCCTTCTGCACCGAAGCCGACAGCGCCTTGCCCACGATCAGCCCGACGAGTTCGCCCTCGTTCGTCTGCGCCGTGTCCTTCACCGCCACCAGCTTGCCGTCGCGCATCACGGCCGCGCGGTCGGAAATGGCCATCACCTCGTCGAGCCGGTGCGACACGTACAGCATTGCCATGCCCTGCCGGCGCAATTCGCGCAGCACGCCGAACATGCGCTCCACGTCGCTCATCGGAAGGCTGGCCGAGGGCTCGTCGAGCACCAGCAGCCGCGCCTTCACTTCAAGCGCGCGGCCGATGGCCAGCAGCGACTTCTCGGCGCGCGTGAGCGAGAACACGCGGCGGCCTGGATCGATGTCGCAGCCCACGCGCGCCATCACGCGGCGCGCCGTGTCGTTCGCGGCGGACCAGTCGATGAGGCCGAAGCGGCACGGATAACCGGTGCCCAGGCCCACGTTCTCGGCAACCGTCATCCATTCGACAAGGCCCAGGTCCTGGTGGATGAACGCAACCGGCTGCTCGCGCCGGTCGCTGCGCCGCCAGTCGGCTTGCGGTCGGCCGTCGAAAAGAATCTCGCCCTGGTCCGCGGGATAGATACCCGCGAGCAGCTTGATGAGCGTGGACTTGCCCGCACCGTTCTCGCCGAGCAGCGCGAGGATTTCTCCGGCGCGCACGTCGAGCGTGACGTTGTCGACCGCCTGCGTGCCGCCGAAGCGTTTGCTGATGCCCTGGAACTGCAGCAAGGCAGAAGCGGTGCTCATGCGCGCACCGCCCCGCGGGTGTTCAGGCGAATGCGGTAGAGCGATGTCGAGGCGCACACGAACAGCTCGTTGCCGTCATTGCCACCGAAGGTCAGGTTGCCCACCTTCTCCGGCACCGCAATGCGCGCCATGCGCGTGCCGTCAGGGTGATAGACCTGTACGCTGTCGGCGCTGCTCGTGTAGACGAAGCCGTGCACGTCGACGCGAAAGCCGTCCGCAAGCCCCGGGTTCACGACCGCGAACACGCGCGGGCTGGCAAGGTCCTGCCCGCCGATCACCTCGAAGGCGACGATATGGTGATGCCCCGAGCCGTCGGTGCGCAAGGCGGCCGATGTGTCGCTCACATAGAGGATGCTTTCGTCGGGCGAGAAGGCCAGCCCGTTGGGCTCTTCGACGAAATCGCTCACCGAGCGCAACGCGCCGCTTGCGGGGTCGAAGCGGAACACATGGTTGCGGCCCAGTTCGCTCTGGGCCTTGTGCCCTTCATGGTCGGACACGATGCCGTACGGCGGATCGGTGAACCAGATGCTGCCGTCGCGCTTCACGACGATGTCGTTGGGCGAGTTGAGCCGGCGGCCCTGATAGCGGTCGATCACCACCTCGTCGGCCAGCGGCAGCAGGCCCGGGCCGAAGCGCGTGCGCACGATGGCGCGCTGGCCGTGTGAGCAATGCAGCAAAGCGCCGTCGGCCTCGCGGGTGTGGCCGTTGGTGAACTCCGCGCCCTCGCGCCACACGCTCATGCCGCCTTCGGCATGCCAGCGCAGCATGCGGTTGTTGGGAATGTCGCTCCACAGCACCGCGCCGTCTTCGCGTATCCACACCGGGCCTTCGCTCCAGGCGGCGCCGGTGCACAGGCGCTCGAGCGGGCCGGCATCGCGGGCCACGGGGGCAAAACGGGAATCGAAGACTTCGATGGTCATGGCCACGGCGCTGGTTTCCCTGAACTTGGGGCTCGCAGTGTGGCACCGTAAAAGATACCGGTAACTTAGGCTTTTCCCGTACGCTGATTGCGCTATTTTTCATTCTTGTAAAAGAATCAATCGCTGTATTCTTTACATACCTAAATCGGCGATTTGCATGTTATCGGTATCTGACCCCGCGTCGCATATCCTCGAACCCGCATTTCCGAGAGAGAAAGAAGCCCTTGCCTCCAAACAAAGCCACCGCTGCTGCCGCCCCCCTCACCCGCCCCGCGACGATGGCCGACGTGGCCGCGCGCGTCGGTGTGTCGAAGATGACGGTGTCGCGCGCGCTCAACCGCGGCGCGAGCAGCGACCGCGTGACCTCCGAGGCGCTGCGCCAGCGCATCCTGCAGGCCTGCGAGGAGATGGGCTACGTCATCGACCAGACGGCACGCACCTTCTCCAGCAAGCGCTCGGGCTTCATCGCGGTGCTGATTCCGTCGCTCAACAACTCCAACTTCTCGGAAACCGCGCAGGGCATCACCGCGGCGGTGGAAGCACGCGGCCTGCAACTGCTGCTGGGCTACACCGACTACCGCGTGGAAACAGAAGAGCGCCTGCTGCGCGCCATGCTCGCGCGCCGGCCCGAAGGCGTGATCCTCACGGGCGGCTCGCACACGCCCGCCGCGCGCTCGATGCTGCAGGCCGCCGGCGTACCGGTGGTCGAGACCTGGGACCTGCCCGTCACGCCCATCGAACACACGGTCGGCTTCTCGAACGCGCAGGCTGCGGCCGCGATGGTGCGCCACCTGCACGGCAAGGGCTACCGGCGAATCGCCTTCATCGGCGGCACATCGAACCGCGACACGCGCGGCGCGGACCGTCAGCGCGGTTACGCGGAGGCAATTCGCGAACTCGGGCTGCCCGACGGCCGCGTCATCAGCTTCGGCCAGCCGCCGATCTCGATGGCGCAAGGCGGCGAGGCGGTGGTGCAGCTGGTGCGTCAGTGGCCCGACGTGGATGCGGTGATCTGCGTGTCAGACCTCTCGGCCTTCGGCGCGCTGATGGAATGCCAGCGCCGAGGCTGGAACGTGCCGGGCCGCATCGCGATTGCGGGCTTCGGTGACTTCGAAGTGGCGCGTGCCTGCCATCCGCGCATCACCACCGTGGCGGTGGATTGCGTGGGCATCGGCAAGGCGGCGGGCGAACTGCTGCTGCGCGTGATCGACGGTGCGCGCGAGGGCCATCGGCCGCCTGCGGAGACAGTGTTGATCCCGTTCCGCATCGAGCAGCGCGAAAGCTCCTAGGTACCGGGTTCTTCCAGGGTCAGCGAACGCCGGCAACCAGCCGTGCCTCGCTGCACAGCCGTGCGCCGAAGTCCTCGCAGCGCGCGTCGAACCCGTAGGCCGCCGCCCGGCGCAACGCGAAGGCCGTCACGTCGTGCAGGTAGGTGCGCTCCGGCTTGCGGCCGGCCGCGGTGCGGGCCTCGAAGTCGGCCTGAAAATCGCGCGCCCACTCCTCGTAGAGCCGGTAGCGGTCGCAACGGTTGCCGGGGCAGCCCGCCCGCGCCAGCGCCTGCGCGATGTCGACCAGCGGAACCGTGATGGGCATGTCGTGTCCTTCGCGCATGGCACGGGCTTCGTCAGAACTTGCCGAGCACGTTCAGGAACCACCCCTTGCTGCGGTAGCTCATGTCGGTGAGGTTGTCGGAGTAGTCAGTGAAGTTGTAGCCCACGCCCACCTTCAGGTTCTCGTTGACGTGGTAGTACGCGGCGGTGACCCAGCCGCTCTTGCGGTCCTTGAGTTCCTTGGCGCGCAGCGTGCGCCACTCGAGCATCCAGTCCCAGTTGCGCACCAGCTTCCAGTCGACGCGCAGCACGGCGAGTTCGGCCGAGCTCTTGAACCACGGCGACGAGTTGTCGCGGCTCGCACGCAGTTCGCCGCGGCGCCAGGCGTACTTGCCGCCGATGGTCCAGCGCGGGTCGATGTCGTAGGTGGCGTCGATCGCGAACACGTGGCTGCGCTGCTGGTAGTCGATGCCGGTGGTCGACACGGTGCCCAGGCTCGAGTCGACACCGCTCGACACCACCTGCCCCGGCGACGACAGGTCGTACAGGTAGGTGTACTTGAAGAGCAGGTTGAGCCGGTCGTTCAGCGCCGGGCGCAGTGCGTAGCCGAGCATGGCTTCGGTGTACTTGGCGGCGGCCAGCGTGCCGGTGGTGCTGTCGCTGTCGGCCCAGTTGAACTTGCCGACCCAGCGCGCGTCGTCGTCCACCTTCCAGCTGAAGGAGTTCTTCACCAGCCAGCTGGTGCGCGTCTCGGCCGTGGTGCGGTCCTTGCGGTATTCGAGGCCGCCGCTGTACTTCATGCGCTCGCTCGAATAGCCGGTGGTGAAGGCCACCGCCTCGCGGCGCGTGGCGCCCAGGGTCTCGGCGCCGATCCAGCCGTTCTCGAAGTTGACGCCGAAGGTCCAGCGCGTGTCGGGCGCGTACTGCACGCCGTAGGCATGCGTGAGGCCCGGCTGCGTGCCGGTGGCCTGGCGGTGCTCGGTGAACATGGTCAGGCCGTCGCCCACGCGGGAGCGCACGCCGGTCACGAGGCTGCCGCCGCGGCCGATGAGGTTCTCGTCGGTGCGGCCGGTGTCGGCCACGTAGGTCATGTAGAGGTTGGAGCGGTCGTCGTACTGGTAGTCGACGCCAGCCTTGCCGGCCAGTCCGCCGTCGCCGGTGGAGACCTCTCCGCGCAGCGCGAGCTTGTCGTTGACGCGGTAGCGCCCGCCGAAGCCCAGCCGGTCGTTCTCCAGCCGCGTGCCGGTGCGCCGCAGCGTCTTCTGCGCAAAACCGTAGGCGCTCCAGCGGTCGCTGCCGGTGTATTCGAGCTGCACGGCCGCATCGGCGCGCTCGCCCGACACCGCCTGCGTGGTCGGCAACGACGGGCTGGTGATGAGCGCGTCGCCGGTCTTGTCGTCGTAGCGCAGGCCGAGGCCGAGCTTCCACTCGGGCGACAGGGTCAGGGCGTACTGCGCGTCGAGCACGCTGCTGTTGTAGCCGTCGCGCTCGTCGCGGCGGTCGGCCTTCAGGCGCAGCTCGCCCGCTCCGCTCTGGCCCTTCTCGCCGAAGGGCACGGTGGCCTGCACGCCGGTCTGGCGCGTGGCGTTGCTCGCGTACTGGCCCGGCGCCGAGAAGCCGGCGTCGCGCGACTGCGCGTAGGCACTCACGCGCCCGCCGCCGCGGATGTCGAAGTCGCCCAGATCGGCCTGGCCTTCGAGGCGCCATGCGTTGGCGTTGCCGGTGGGTCCGTTGCCCAGCGTATTGCCGATGGCACCGTTGCGCCCCGTGAAGCTGAAGCCGCCGTCCAGCGAGTCGAGCTGGCTGGTGCCCGGGCCCTTGCTGCGCGCGAACTCGCCCTTGAAGTAGGTGTTCTCGGTCTTGCGCAGCGTGATGTCGGCGCCGGCCAGGCGCTGGTCGCCGCCGATCTGGTCCTGCCTCGACGCGGTCACGCCCACGCCCACGTGGTCGTTGGCCCACCACGACACGCGGCCGCCCACGGCGAGCGTGTCGGGCGAGGAGGTCAGCGGCGTGTATTCGTAGTCCACCACCAGGTAGGTCGGCATGCCGGTGAAGCCGCCGGCGCGCACCAGCGAGCCGTCGTCCGACAGACTGGGCAGCGGCGCCGACAGCAGCACGCGGCCCTGCAGGTAGTCGATCTCGTAGTCGGAGCTCGGCACGAGCTGCGTGCGCTTGAGCACGAAGCCGGAGTCGCGGTCGCGGATCTCCAGCGTCACGCGTTCGGCGCCGCGCGTGATGTCCTGGTTGCGCAGGTAGTAGAGCGAGCCGCCAGTGCCGCGGAATTCCTCGCGCGCTGCCAGCGTGCCGGGCTCGGCCGCGAAGGCGTCGACCTTCAGGCGCGCCTCGCCGAAGGCGGTCGACTCCTCGCCCAGGTAGCGGCCATGAAAGCCGTAGAGGCCGCGGCTCACGCGGGTGAGTTCGGTGTCACCGAAATTGAGCTTGAAGTTGCCCCACATGGCCTGCGAGCGGCCGTCGTCCACGCGCAGGTAGAAGCGGCCCTGCGTGGGCGCGTCTTCGATGGTGGTGGAGTCGTCGCCGAAGGTGCTCCACGAGTCCTCGGGGTCGAACCGGCGGAACAGCGAGGTCGGGTCCTTGCGGTCGAGGTTGCGGAACAGTTCCTTCAGCGGGCGTTCTTCAGTGTCGACGCTGGCCGTGAGCGTCCAGCGGTCGTTGAGCTGGCCCTTGGCGTAGCCGGCGATGCGGCCTTCGCTCCAGCCGCCACCGCCGTAGCGGTTCTTGTCGTTGGTCATGATCGCGGCCGGGCCGCTCACGCTGTTGCTGCCCACGGTGAGGTCAGCCTGGCCCACGAAGAACCAGTCGCTCGCGGGCAGTTCGAAGTCGCGGCGGTAGGCACGCGTGGCGCCCTGCGCGTCGGTAACGGCGATCTCGCCGGTTTGCACGCGGCGCGGCACCAGCTGCTGGAACACGAAGCGGCCGCTTTCGTCCACCGGCACCGCAAAGCCGAGCGCGCGCACGCTCTCGCCGGGGCGAATGGCCGCGCCGCTGGCGGTAACGGTGCCGGCGCTCAACGGAATGTTGGCAATGGCGATGTTGTTCTGGCCATAGCCGCGCAGCAGCTCGCGCGCCGGATCGGGCGGCGTGCCGGTCTCGGGCTTGTGGCGCTGGGCCAGCGTGAGCGAGAGGTCGTCGGTTTCGTCGAAGCGGCCCTGGCGGTCGTACACGCGCACGCGGTAGTACAGCTTGCCGCTCGCGCCTTCGGCGAGGCGGTTCAGCAGCCCTTCGGGCACCTGCCATTCGCCGCGCAATGCGGCGTCCAGCGGCACGGTTGCGACCAGGCGGCGCTGCATCACGTCGTTGGCGGTGAACACGCGCAGCTCCGCCTTGCTGGTGAACAGCAGGTAGTTGCTGTAGCCGGCAAAGCGCACGGTGTCGCCCGCCACCACGGTGGTGGGCCAGGCGCTGGCGCTCAGGCGGCGCGGCTGCGAGAGGTTGTCGTATTGCAGGCGCAGCTGGTTGCGCTCGAGCTGCACGTCGACGCAGCGCTGGCGATCGGCACTCGTCGTGCCTTCGGCGGACGGGAGCTTGCCGTCGGCGGACAGCAGCTGGCCGTCCACGCTCAGGCGCAGCGGCGCGTCGTCGGTGCCGAAGGCGGTGAAGGTGCGACACACACCGGGGTCGGCCGGTGCGGGTGACGGTGCCACGATTGCATCGCGCCAGTACACGCGCACTTCCACGCGCCTGTTGGCGGCCCAGTTGCCGGGGTCGGCGGCGGGAGTGGCCACGGGTGCGTCGGGGCCGCGCGAAGTTGCGGAGGCCGCGGCCTCCGGCAAGCCCAGGCGCTGCGTGAGGTAGCGACCGGCCTGCTGCGCGCGGGCCAGGCCCAGCGCGTGGTTGTCGGCGAAGCGCTCGCGCGACTTCGCGCTCAGGGGCTGCGTATCGGTGTGGCCGACGATCTCGAAGCGCAGGCCGTCGCGGCCCTTCACCTGGTCGGCGATGCGGTCGAGCTGCGCGCGGTCGGCGGGCAGCAGGCCGTCTGCACCGGAATCGAAATGCGGCGTGCTGGTGTCGCTGCGCTCGTTGGGCGATGCGGCCACGGCGGCCGTCGCCGCGCGGGGCTCGACCGCATCGCCGAGCACGAAGGTCGCCTTCGGCAGCTCGCGCTCGCTGCTGCGCGGCAGGCGACGTGCGCCGTCGATATCCACGGCGCGCGGGTCGGCCGTGGCCTGGTCGAGCATGCGGCCGCGCACCGCGGTCTCCTGCGCGGCGGCCAGCCCCATGTTCAGGCAGGCGGCGGTCACGGCACCTGCAAGGGCCATGCGCTTCGGAAGCGTCTTTCTTCTTCTCATGTTGGCTCGCTGGATCGGGTTCGGTGTCTGTGGGCGGGTCATGGCTTCGCCTCGTCCGAGGCGGCGGTGGCAGGCACCAGCTCGACCTCGATGTCCAGGTTGAAAAGCGGCGGCTCGTTGCGCCCGGCGCGTTGTTCGCCAAGCTGCTTCCAGCGCGCGAGCACCGCGGCCTTCACCGCGTCGGTGCGCTGACGGCCCAGCGATGCGGGCTCGCCCGGCGCGGCCTTGTAGGCCAGCCGCAGCACTGCCGTCTTCTCGGCCAGCACGCTCACGGTGCGGTCGAGTTCGCCCGCGAAGCCGGCGCGCAGTGAGCTGTTGCCGTCTTCGAAGGCCGCACCCTGCAGCGCGAGCCGCACCACGCGGTGCACGGTGGCGCCGAAGTTGATCTTCAGCACCTTGCCGCGCGTGGCGCGCTCGGCCGCCGGGTTCTCGCTGGTGGTGCGATAGCCCGAGGGCAGCGTGCGCTCGTCGAGCTTGAGCACCAGGTTGCTGCCGGTGCCTTCCTTCGGAATGGCGGCGCAGGCGATGTGGTAGCGGCCTTCGGCGTCGGTGGTGGCCAGCACGCCGTTGACCGTTGCGATGCGCACGTTGGCCAGGCCCGGTTCACCGTCGTCCTGGTAGCCGTTGGCGTTCTTGTCGTCGTAGACCTTGCCGATCACGTCGGTGCAGTCGAACAGCGCATCGGGCACCACGCGCACGGTGGCCGTGGCAAGGTTCGACAGCGTTCGGCCGCCCACGCCCTGCAGGGCGACGACCTGGTTGACGAACTCGCCCTCGCCCACGCCGACCCCCACGCCCGCGACCATCAGGTATTCCTTGGTCTCGTTGGGCGCGAAGTTCTGGCCGGGCACCACGACCTGGCGGCCGTTGATCTGCGGCACCAGCGGCAGTGCCACGCCGCCGGGCATGGTGCGCACGGTGAGCGAGCCCTGGATGTAGCGGAAGCCCGGCGGCAGCGTGTCGACCACGGCCACGCCCGGCACGGGGTTGCCGCGCGTGTTGCGCGCCGTGATGCGGTACGGCAGCAGCTCGCCCTTCTTCACGGTGAGCTTCGATGTCGTCTTGCGCAGCTCGATGAGCGTGGCGTCCGACGGGTCGAGCGGGATGTTGTTGGCCACCACGTGCTGGCCGCCGCCACCCGGCATCTTGAACAGCAGGTAGTAGCCCGCGCCGGTGACCAGCGCCGCGCCCGGGCTCACCACGCAGGGGTTGGTCTGCGCGGGTGCCGGGCCGTTGGCCGGCGCCGCGCACGACTGCGTGCCCAGCGCGCCGGCCGCGGCCGGGTACATCGACGACGGCAGGTAGGCGCCCGGCGGCGTGATGGCCAGGCGGTAGTCGCCGGCCGGCGCGCCCGGCAGCAGGAAGAAGTCGTAGTAGCCGTTGGGGCCGGTCGTGTAGCTGTCGCGCCCGTCCAGCAGGTGCTGCGCGGGGTCGAAGCCGGGCGGGCCGACCAGGCGCACCACGGCGCCCGGCACCGGCGTGCCGCTGACGCTGTCGTACACCACGCCGCCCGGGTCGTACGGCAGGTCTTGCTTCTGCACGTTGGCGCCTGCGTTCACGCGCACCTTGATGGTGAAGCGCGGATCGCTCGCGGCGGGCGTGGGATACGGTCCGCTCGCGCCGTTCTGCGACGCGTCGGTCGGCCACACGCCGCCCACGACGCGGCCGTCAGGCGCGCGGAAGCGCACGCGGTATTCGCCGGGCACGAGGTCGCCGAAGCGGTAGCTGCCGTTGGCGCTCGTGGTCACGGTGTAGAGCACGGTGGCCGCGGTTTCCGCGCAGGCGTTGCCGCCGTCGGCGCAGCGCAGCAGCTCGACCGTCCAGCCTTCGCCCTGGCCCTCGCCCGACTCGCGAGTGCGGTTGTGGTTCTGGTCGAACCACACGGTGCCTGTGAGCGAGGCGGGCTGGTTGCTGTGCTCGTTGAAGTCGTAGCCGGTGCCGTGGGCGTCCAGGCCAGTGAAGTTCACGCGGATCTGGTTCGGTCCCTGCGCGGTGCCGCCCAGCGTGCCGGGCACGGCAATGCCTTCGTCGTAGCCGGTGGGCTGCGTCTCGGTGACGGTGTAGCCGCCGCTGCCGGGCAAGGGCAGGCCGGGCAGTTCGTAGCGGCCGTTGGCGTCGGTGACGGCGGTGCGCGTCACCGGCTGGCCCGCGGCATCGGTGCCGGTGAGCGTGATGGTCACGCCCGGGATCGGCAAGTCTTGCGGCTCGCGCGTGCCGTTGCGGTTGGCGTCGTTGTAGACGGTGCCCGCCAGCGATGCGCCGCGTTCGCCGAAGTTGTAGTTGTCGCCGTTGCCGCCGCGGTACGCAATGGCGCCGATGACGTCGTTGCCCAGCGTGCCGCTGGCCGTGCCCTCGAGCGTGCCCACGGCGTCGAGGCCGTCGGCATACGTCACGGGCTGCGTCTCGCGGATGGTGTAGCCCGCGGCGTCGGCCGGCAGCAGGCCGGTGAAGACGTAGCGGCCGCTGGCGTCGGTGACCACGGTGGCGTTCACCACCAGGCCGCTGGCCGAGCGGCCGGTGAGCGTGAGCGTCACGCCGGCAATGCCGACCTCGGTGGGCTGGCGAACGCCGTCGTTGTTGGTGTCGACGTACACCCAGCCGGCAATCTGGCCGCCGCGCTCGCCGAAGTTGTAGTCGATGCCCACGTCTTCCGACACCAGCGCGAGGCCGCCGAAGCGGTCGTTGGTGCCGCCGGGGTTGACGGTGCCGCGCGCGGCGCCGCCCACGGTGCCGAGCGACTCGGGGCCGTCGGCCACGCCGGCGGGTTGCGTCTCGTCGATCTGGTAGGTGCCGGGCGTCAGCGCGTCGACCAGGTAGCGGCCGTCCGCAGCGGTCTGCACCGTGCGATCGACGGCGTTGCCCTGGAAGTCGGTGCCGGTCACGCGCACGGTGGTGCCGGCGATGCCGGGCTCGCCGCTGTCCTTGGTGCCGTTGGACGGCGCCACGTCGGCATACACGTAGCCCGAGAGGCTGGCCGGCTTCACGGCCGAGAAGTTGTTGCCGGCCGAGCCCGCGCCCGCGGCGCCGAGCACGATGTTCTGGATGACGTTGGCCGTCGAGCCGTTGGGGCCGTTGGTCACGCCGGTTCCGCCGGTTGGCACGGCACCAGGCGTGCTGCCTGCGCCGCTGACGTTGCCGGCGCGCGTGATGCCGGGCAGGTAGCCCGTGGGCCGCGTCTCGGTCACGGTGTAGCTGCCGGGCGCGAGGTTCGGAAAGCTGTAGTCGCCGCTGGCGTCGGTGATGGTGGTGCGCGACACCGTCTGGCCGTTGACGTCGGTGCCCGTGAGCGTGATCGTCACGCCCGCCAGGCCCGGTTCGGTGGCCGGCGCGCCCTGCGCGCCGCTGCCGTCGCGGTCGTAGTACACGCGGCCCGAGATACCGCCGGGCAGCAGCTCGCCGAACCAGTACTCGCCCTGCGTGGTCGGCACGCTGGTGCCCGAGACGGTCACGCCGGTGATGACGTTGCCGCCGCCTTGCGGCGTGCCGGGTTGGCCGTTGTTGTTGGCCTTGCCCGGCGCGTAGTTGGCCGGCTGCGTCTCGGTGATGGTGTAGCCGCCCGCGCCCGACGGGGGCACGTTGCGGAACTCGTAGCCGCCGACCGTGCCGGTGGGCACGGCCAGGATATTCACCGCGTTGCCCGCGGCGTCGGTGCCCGTGAGGCGCAGCTCGACGTTCGGGATGCCGGTGTCGCCGGCCTGCGGCACGCCGTCGTTGTTGGCGTCGACGAACACCCGCGTCGTGATGCGGGTGAGCAGCTCGCCGAAGTCGTAGCCGGTACCCGTGACGTTGGAGCGCAGCGCGATCGCGCTCACCACGTCGTTGCCTGCGGTGCCGCCTGCGGTGCCGGCCGCGTCGCTGCCATCGGCGAAGGCCGCGGGCTGCGTTTCGGTCAGCGTGTAGTTGCCGGGCGTGAGGTTGTTGAAGGCGTAGTTGCCGGTGGTCGCGGCCGTGGTGGTGGTCAGCGACACCGGGTTGCCGAACATGTCGGTGCCGGTGAGCGTGACGGTCACGCCGGCGATGCCGGGGTCGCCCGCGCTGGCGGCGTTGTTGTAGTCGGCGTCCTGGTAGACGCGGCCGGCCAGGCTGGACGCGCGCACTTCACCGAAGTTGTTGGCAGTGGAAGCACCGCCCGTGCCGAGCACGATGTTGTCGATGCGGTTGGCATTGGAGCCGTTCGGGCCGTTGCTGGTGCCGGGCGGCACGGTGCCTGCCGTGCTGCCCACGCCGCTGACGGTGCCCGCGCGCGTGATGCCGGGCTGGTAGGCCGCGGGCTGGTCTTCCACCACGCTGTAGGTGCCTGCGGGCACGGTAAAGCCCCAGTTGCCGTTGGCATCGGTGGTGGTGGTCATGACGACCGCGTTGCCCGCGCTGTCGGTGCCGCTCAGGCGCATGGTGACGCCGGCGATGCCGGGCTCGCCGCTGTCGATCAGGCCGTTGCCGTTCAGGTCTTCGTACACGCGGCCGGACAGCGCGCTGTTCTGCACCGTGACCTGGCCGTCGTTGAAGTTGTTGCCGGCGTCCGGATCGGCGCCGCCGTTGGTGTCGCCCGAGCCGGTGGTGACGATGTGCGCGCGGTTCGTGAGCACGGTGCCGTTGGCTGGCGCCGCGCCGCTGAAGCGCACCGGAATGCGCACGGTGGCCGTGCCGTTGGCCGGCATCGAGGTGATGGCACAGCTCACGGCGGTGCCGCCGGCAACGCCGGTGCAGGTGGGCGCGGCGGGCGTGAAGGCGCCGCTCGTGACGGTGAACACCGGCGTACCCGTCAGCACCAGCGGCGCGGGCAGCGTGTCGGTGAAGCTGGTGGTCTCGGCGCTGTCGGGGCCGTTGTTGCGCAGCTGCACGAGCCAGTCGAAGGTCTGGGCCGACGACACGGTGGCCAGCGGCGTGGCGGTGCCGGTCGTGACGGCGGCCTTGGAGACCACCTGTACGTCGGCCTTGAAGCGGAAGGTGGTGTTCTCTGCCACCGCGTTGTTGCCCTGCGCGGTGTCGAAGGCGTTGCGCGTGGCGTCGAAGAAGTCGACCTTCGCGTTGTTCTGGAAAGTGCCGCGCGACGTGCCCCTGAGCACCACGCGGAACTGCAGCGAACTGAGCTCGCCTGTAGACGTGGGGCCCGTGCCGCCCAGCGTCGGGATGGTGAACACGATCTGCCCGCCGGCAGAGCCGACGGCCGCGCCGCCGGCCAGCGCGAAGCTGGTGCCCGCCGGGGCATTCGACGGAATGCTCACCGACACCAGCGTGGGCGGTGTCTCGCCGCCGGGGCCGGGCAACGGCAGCGTGTCGATCAGGCGCACGTCTTCCGCGGTCGACGCGCTGTTGTTCGACACGGTGATGGTGTAGCCCACGTCGTCGCCCACGTTCACCGGGTCGGCGTCGTCGCGCTTGGTCACGACCAGGTCGTACACCGGCGCGGTAACGGTCGCGGGCACGGTGGCGTCGTTGTTGGTGGTGAGCAGCTCGGGCGTGTCGGTGGCAACGTGCGCGCCGTTGGTCACCGCGGTGCCGTTGAGCGCGTACAGCGGCCGCACGCGCACCGTGACGGTCTGCTGCACATTGCGGTTGAGCGAGTTCCAGCTGCACACGAGCTGGTTGTTGGTGGTGCCGGTGCCCGTGGGCTGCGTGGTGACCGGCGTCGTACCGCAAGTACCTCCGCCGGAGGCGACGGCCGTGAGGAACATCAGGTTGGCCGGCAACGTGTCGGTCACGCTCACGGCATACGCACGGCTCAGGCTGTTCGGTACGTTGCGGTTGACGACGGTCAGTGTGTAGGTGAGCAGCTGGCCGACCGGCACCGAGGCCGGGCTGGCCGACTTGGTGACCGTCACGTCGCTGCGCGCCACCAGGTAAGCAATGGTGCTGCCGTCGTTGTTGGCCAGGTTCGGGTCGGCCGGCGTGACCGCCAGGGCGTTGGCCGTGTTGTTGATCTCGAAGCCGTGGTCGGTGGCCGAGCGGCCGTCGCCGTAGTGTGACGCGACGACGCGTATCACCGGGCACAGCGGCAGCGCGCTGGCGGCGTCGGTGCTCGCGCGGCAGACCGGCAGGGTCGACAGCGTGCAGTTGGACAGCGATGCCTGGCCGAAGCCGCCGCCGTTGGCCGGCAGCGCGCAGGTGCCGGCGAAGGTGCCGCCGTTGGGCGTCTGCGTAACGTTGCCGGCGCCGATCACCTGCGCGAAGCTGTCGGTGACGACCACGTTCTGTGCTTCGGAAGGACCGGTGTTGACCACCTCGATTTCCCAGGTCACGGGCTGGCCCGCGATCTGGCGGTTGCCGGCGCTGTCGCCGATGCCCACCACGCGCTTGAGCACCTTCACGTCGGCGGCGGTGGCTGTGTCGTCCACGCCGGTGCCGAGGTTCACGCAGTCGTTGCCGGTGTTGGCGTCCGGGTCGGTGCCGAGCGTGGGCGCGCTCGCGGGCAACGCCACGTTCACGCACATCCTGTTGACGATCTGGCCGCCGCCCGACGGCAGCGCCGGGATGGTGGCGTTCACGATGATGTAGCCGCCGTTGCGCGCGCTGGCACCGTTCGACAGGTCGACATCGATGTCGGTGGCGAGCGTGCGCGTGCAGGTCACGGTCGCGGGGCCGGGCACCGGCGTGGCGGGCGTCGGGACGACGGTAGTGCCGCCCTGGGTCACCGTGCAGGTGTAACCGTCGCGCTGCGTGACGCTGTTGATCTGCACGCCGGCCGGCAGGTCGTCCACCAGCTGGATGGTGCTGCCCGCCAGCAGGCGCGTGCTGCCGAGGTTGGTGCTGCCGACCTGGTAGTCGAAGGCCTGGCCCAGCGGCACGTTGTTCTGCGGCCAGCCACGGCGCTTGTCGGCGCGGAAGTCGGTGGCGGAGACCGCCACGTCGGCGGGCACGCTGCCCGTGGCGGAGTTGGCGATGGGCCCGGTCGCGCTCACGGTGGCCTGGTTGACGACGCCGGTGCCGGCAGACGAGGCGATCACGGGAACGAGGATGTCGCCGAGCGCCACGTTGGCGCCGCCGGTGCCGCCGATGTCGGTGCGCGTGCAGCTCACCGTCTGGCCGCTGACCGAGCAGCTCCAGCCGGTGGCCGGGTTGACCGGCGGCTGGATCGTGAAGTTGGCCGGCAGCGTGTCGCTCAGCGTGACGCCAGTGGGAGCGGTGCCGCTGAAGCTCGGGCTCAGCCGGAAGTTGAAGCGCTGCCCCACCAGCAGCTGGCCGCCGTCATGGCTCTTGGCGAGCGCGAGCACATAGCCCGCCGTCACGGTGGTGTTGGCGGTGGCGCTGTTGTTGGTGGAAACGCCATCGCCGATCGAACCCGCCGACGCCACGGCCGGCTGGTGCGTGATGGTGGAGCCCGCGCCCGCGGTGACCACGCCGTTGACGGTGAATGTGCGCGTGTTGCTGCCCGGGGTGGCTGGCGTGGCCGGCACGTTGCAGGTCAGCAGGCTGCCGCTGATCGAGCAGCCCGAAGGCAGGCCGGAGCCCGACACCGACAGGCCCGTGGGAATGGAATAGGTCAGCGTCGAGCCCGAGCTGGTGTCGGGGCCGTTGTTGGTGAGCGTGAAGACGATCGGCACCGTGCTGCCGCTCGGCGCGGTGGCCGGCGCGCTGATGGCCACCGACACGTCGGCGCCCTGGTTCACCGTGATGATCTTGGTTTCGCTCGAGCTGCCCCCGCTGATCGCGGCGGTGACGCTCAGCGTGCCCTGGCTGACCGTGCGCAGCAGCACCTGGAAGTCGCGCAGCTGGTTGGCGCCGAGCGTGATGCCCGAACAGGTCAGCGTGCCCGGGCCGGCTGCGCCTACAACCACGTCGGCCGAGCAGCTGCCCACAGGAACCGCGCCGGTGCCCATGTAGATGCTGTTCGCGGGGATCGTGTAGGTGAACGAGGCGCCCGGCGCGCCGATCGGCAGGCTGTCGGTCTCGGCGATGGTGACGGTGCTGGTCACCGTGCCGCCGGCGGGAAGGATGTCGGGCGAATGAACCAGGCTCGACACCTGCGGCACGGCATGCGCGGCCGCGGCGAACAGCAGCCCCGCCAGAGGCGCGGCCACGCGCGTCAGGCAGCGGCGCAAGCGCGCGGCGTTGGAAGGCACGTCGCGACGCGCCGACGCGTGCGACAGATTCGTTGGGGTCCTGAACATCCCGTCCCTCGTGATTGCTCTGATGGACCGGGCACCGTTTCTTTTGTCGCCGCTCGATGCGGCGGGGTGCTCCGGAAAGGGCGCGATTCTTGGACCCCACTCACCAGTGCACTTTTGGCATTCAGGACAAAAGCTTTGCTGTTAATGACATTTGTTTACGAATGCAACATAATGTGAACTAAATCACACAGCGTTTCGGCGACGCACTCCTACGCTCGACGCCCATGTCTTACTGGTCGACCACGCCGCCCCGGCGCGCGCACATCCTCGTCATCGACGACAACGTCGAAGAACTGCAGTTGCTGCTGGGAGTGCTGCGCGAAGCCGGGCACCGCATCAGCCTGGCGTTCAACGCGCTGGAGGGCTACCGCAGGGCCACGGCGCTGCAGCCCGACCTGATACTGCTGGACGTGCGCATGGGCGCCACCGACGGCTTCGCGACCTGCCGGCTGCTGAAGGCCGACCGCGCGACGACGCGCATTCCTGTGATCTTCGTGACCTCGTCGAGCTCGGTGCAGGAGCGGCTCACCGGCCTGCGCGAAGGCGCGGTCGACTACATCCTGAAGCCCTTCGAGCCCGCGGAAGTGCTGGCGCGCGTGGCCGTGCACCTTGCACTGTCAAGCAGCCGGCAACAGGCGCAGGCCTGCATCGCGCAGGCCGAGAGCGCAGTGGAAAACGCGAAACGGGAATGCGGCACCAGCACCCCGGGCGCCGACCACACCGACCGCGTGCTCGCGCAGGCCGTCGAACGCCTGGTGCGCGCCGACCTGGCGAACGTGCCCGCCCTGCCCGAGCTGGCGGCGCGCGTGGGCACGCACGAGAAGCGGCTGTCGCGCGTGTTCCGCGAACAGACGGGCCGCACGGTGTTCGAGTTCGCACGCGAGGCACGCCTTGCCGAAGCGCAGCGGCTGCTTGCGGAGTCGGCGCTCAGCGTGGAAGAAGTCGCGCTGGCCGTGGGCTTCTCCAGCGCGGCCAACTTCTCGACCGCATTCCGCGAGCGCTTTGGCTGCACGCCCACGGCGTTTCGCCAGGCGCCTGCCACCACGACCTCTCCGCCATCGGTGCCATCGGTGCCATCGGCCTGATGCGGCGTTGAGAAGGCGGTGACCACCCCGGCCCTGCGCGGCATCCGCACGTTGCTGCTGTGCTGCGCCTTCTGGCTGGCGGGGTCGTCCGCGGCGCAGGCTGGCATGCTGCACGTCGACGACGCGACCCGCTGGCCGGTGGCGCTCGACACGCGCGTCGAGGTGTTCGAAGACACCAGCACGCGGCTGTCGCTCGACGAAGTCGATGCACTGGAAAGCGGCGTGCCCGGCGGCTTCCAGCCCGGCAACGCGGCGCGCATGCGGCCGGGCTTTTCGCGTTCGGCCTTCTGGCTGCGGCTCACGCTGGTGAATGAGACAGGTGCGATACAGCCGCTTCGGCTGGTGCTCGATGCCACGTGGCTGCAGCACGTTGATTTCCACGCACGCCGCGAGCTGGCAGGCTGGGCCACGTGGACACATGAACGGGCCGGCGTGTCGGTGCGGTCACGCACCGGACGGGACCGCGAGCGCGTGCCGACGCTGGCCCTCGACCTGCAGCCCGGCGAACAGGCCCGCGTGCTGGTGCGGGTTCAGACGAACAGCAGCGTCAAGCTCGCGCCGGCGCTGTACTCGGCCGACGCCTGGCGCGAAGCAGAAAGCGGCCATGCACTGCTCGACGGCCTGCTGATCGGCGGGCTGCTGGTGCTCTCCGTGTATTCGCTGGCGCTGTGGTTCATTTCGCGCGACCTGGCAACGGCGCTGCAGAGCCTGGGCTTCGCGCTCGTGGCGCTCTACGAGGGCGCCTACCGCGGCCACGCACGGCTCGCGCTGTGGCCCGACAGCATCGAATGGAGCTACCGCGCGGCCGGCGTCACCGCGGGCTGCTGCGTGCTCTCGCTGATGTTCTACCTGTACGCGGTGTCGCGGCGCAGCCCGGTGCGCGCGCCCGGACTGTCGTTGTTCGTGGTGCTCGCGGCAGGGCAATGCGTCGTGGTGCTGGGCACGCTGCTGGGGCCGTACGCGCCCTTCGCGCTGGCCGGCACGCTGAGCGCGCCGGTGGTGGTTCTCGCGTTGACAGTTGCCACCTTCATCTACATGCGGCGCGCGGGACCGGGCGGGCGGCTGGCCTTCCCGGTGATGAGCATCGTCACCGTCGGCGTGTGCCTGCGGCTCACCGAACTCGCGATGCCGGCGCACGTGATTCCCGGCTTCGACGCCTATGCGCTGGGCTTCCCGGGCATGCTGGTCGGCCTGGTGGCGCTGGCGGCATGGGCGCACCACCTGTCGCGGCAGCAGCGCGTCGCGCAGCGCACGCTGGTGCACTGGCAGGCCGAGGAACAGCAACGGCTGCAGGAAGAAGTGAAGCGCAAGACGCACGCGCTGAACGCGGCGCTGGAGCAGGCCGAACACCAGGCACGCGAGCAGACACAGTTGCTGGCCTACATCAGCCACGACCTGCGCGCACCGCTGTCGACCATCATCGGCAACGCGCGCCTGCTGCATGGCGACAGCTCGCCGCCGCCCGAGCGGCTGCAGGCCATCGAGCGCAGCGTGGCCTACCAGCTCGCGCTGATCGACGACCTGCTCGACTACGCGAAGAGCGAGCTGCTGCCCTTCGCCTTCGAGCCCCGGCCGGTGCACCTGCGCGCGCTGATCGACGACGTCGCGCAGTACGCAGACACGCTCGCGCAGCGGCAGCACAACCGGTTCGAGCTGGAGGTGCTGGGCGCGCTGCCGGTCGCGGTGTATCTCGACAGCAAGCGCTTCCAGCAGTTGCTGCTGAACCTGCTGTCGAACGCCGCGAAGTTCACGCGCGACGGCAAGATCGGCCTGCGCGTGCAGGCGCGGCCGCGCGCGGACTCGTGGCGGCTCAGGTTCGACGTGTGGGACAGCGGCATCGGCATCGACAAGGAAGAGCAGGCGCGCATCGTCCAGGCCATCGCGCAGGGCGCGCCCAGCGCCAACGGCCACGGACTCGGGCTGGCGATCGCGCGGCGCATCGTGCAGCACATGGGCGGGCGCCTGCTGCTGGAGAGCCACCGCAACCTGGGAACGCGTGTGCACTTCTCGGTGATCGTGAAGGACGCGCCGAAAGAGTTGCTGCCCCTGGCCACCAAGTCGCAGCAGCCGCAGCAGCCGCGCCATGCACCGCCCGTGCCCGTACCGGGCCACAGGGCGAGACGTCCACCGGTGCCCGCGATCGCACCGCTTCCCGCACCGGTGCGCGACGAACTCGAAATGCTCGCGCGCGACGGCCGTTGGAGCGACCTGCACGAATGGGCCGACCGGCTCGCGGCCGACGCGCGCCACGGGGCGCTGGTCGACGCGGTGCGGCATGCGCTGGACATGCTGGACTTCGAACACATCCGCCTGCTGGCGCGCGCAACGCCTAACGCGAGCCAATAACGCTGCGAGCGTCTGCGGAAAACCCGTCAGGCCGCAACAGCCTCCGCGCCCACATCCGCAAAGTCGATCAGCACCTTCATCGCCTTCTGCCTGTCGCTCGCCAGTTCGAAGGCCTGCCGCGCCTGCAGCATCGGGAAGGTGTGCGTCACCACGGGCGACAGGTCCACGCGCCCTTCGTTGATGAGCCGCACCGCGAGCGCGAACTCCGCATGGAAGCGGAACGAGCCGCAGATGCTGAGCTCTTTCGCCACCACCATGTTCTGCGGAATGCTCACGTCGCCGCCCAGGCCTAGCTGCACGACCACACCGCGCGGGCGCATCACCTCCAGTCCGTCGCGCAGCGCGCGCTCGTTGCCGGAGCATTCGAGCATCACGTCGAAAGTGCCCTTGTCGGCCGAGTAGCGCGACACCCAGGTCTTGTCCTGCGCGACGTTGATGACGTTGTCGGCGCCCATGGCACGCGCAATGGCCAGCGGCTCGTCGACCACGTCGGTGGCGGTGATCTCGGCCGCGCCATGCGCGCGTGCCGCCGCGATGGCCAGCACGCCGATGGGCCCGCAGCCCGACACCAGCACGCGCTTGCCCAGCAGCGGACCGGCGCGCGACACGCCGTGCAGCCCCACCGAGAACGGCTCGGCCAGTGCGGCCAGGCGCAGCGGCACATGCTCGGCCACCTTCACGCACTGGGTGGCCTCGCACAGCAGCATGTTGCGGAACGCGCCCTGCACGTGCGGCGTGCGCATCGCGCTGCCGTAGAAGCGCATGTCGAGGCACTGGTTGGGCAGGCCTTCGAGGCAGAACTTGCAGGCGCCGCAGGGGCGGCTCGGGTTGATGGCCACCTTGTCGCCGATGCGCACGCTCTCCACGCCGGGCGCCACCGCCACCACGGTGCCGGCCACTTCATGGCCCAGCACCATCGGCTCCTTGATGCGCACGGTGCCGAAGCCGCCGTTGTGAAAGTAATGCAGGTCGGAGCCGCAGATGCCGCCCATGCCGACCTTCACCAGCACCTGGCCGGGGCCGATCTCGCCAGCGTCCTGTTCGTCCAGACGCAGGTCGTCGGGGGCGTGGATCACGAGGCACATACAACGCAAACGCATGATTCTTTCCTTCGGGCAATCAGGCCACTGGAGTGATGAGGGGCTGGCCCGCGAAGTGGGCCTCGAGGTTGCGGCGCACCAGCTCGCCCATGGCGCGGCGCGTCTGTTCGGTGCCGCTGCCATGATGCGGATGCAGCACCACGTTGTCGAGCGCGGCAAAGCGCGGGTCGATGCGCGGCTCGTTGAGGAACACGTCGAGCGCCGCGCCGGCAATGCCGCGCGCCTCCAGCGCCTGCAGCAGCGCGCCTTCGTCGACGGTGGTGCCGCGCGACACGTTCACGAGCCAGCCCTTGGGGCCCAGCGCCTGCAGCACCTCGGCATTGACGATGCCGCGGGTGGCCTCGCCGCCGGGCAGGATGACGATGAGCACGTCGCACCAGTCGGCCATGGCGCTCAGGCTGGCGAAGTGGCGGTGCGGGCTGTCGGCCTTCGGCGTGCGGCTGAAGTAACCCAGCTCCACGTCGAAGCCCGAGAGCCGCCGCGCGATGGTGCTGCCGATGCGGCCGAAGCCCGCGATGCCGATGCGCTGGCCGAAGACGCGGGTGGTCAGCGGCATGCCGCCATTGGCCCACGCGCCGCTGCGCACGAACTGGTCGCCCGCCGGAATGCGCCGCTGCACCGCCAGCGTGAGCCCCACGGCGAGGTCGGCCACGTCGCCGTTGAGCACGTCGGGTGTGTTGGTCACGCGGATGCCGCGCGCGCGGCAGGCGGCAAGGTCGATGCCGTCGGTGCCCACGCCGTAGCAGGTGATCAGCTCCAGCGCAGGCAGCGCGGCGATCAGTTCGGCGTTGGCACCCAGCTCGCCGCGCGTTGCGACCGCGCGGATGTTCGGCGCGTGCTCGGCAATGAAGGCCTGCCGGTCCGGCGCCTCCCAGAGGCGATGCAGCGTGTAGGCCGCCCGCATCGGCGCCATGTCCCATTCCGGGTAGGTGCCTGGCATCAGCACGTGCGGGGATGTAGCGGTAGCGGTCAAGCGGGTGTCTCCTCGGATAGCGGTTGCGATTCAATAAGATACCGGTAACTTTAATTGATGAAAGAAAATAATGCCAGCGGAGGTTTTACCGGTTGACGATCTCAAAAGATACCGGTAACTTATGCCGTCAGTCATGTACTCGGAGCCTCCTTTGAAACTCTTCGATCTTTCCGGGCGCACTGCCCTCGTCACCGGCTCCAGCAAAGGCATCGGCTTTGCGCTGGCGGCTGCGCTCGGCAACGCCGGCGCGCGCGTGGTGCTCAATGCACGCGATGCCGCATCGCTCACCGCCGCCCGCGACGCCCTGCGCGCCAAGGGCATCGCGGCCGAGGCCATGGCCTTCGACGTGACCGACGCCGCAGCGGTGGAAGCCGGCGTGGCCGCCATCGAGGCCGACATCGGCGCCATCGACATCCTTGTGAACAACGCCGGCATGCAGCACCGCGGCGCGTTCGCCGAATTCCCGATCGACGCGTGGCACAAGATCACCACCACCAACATCGACAGCGTTTTCCTGGTCGGCCGCTTCGTCGCGCAACGCATGATCGAACGCAAGCGCGGCAAGATCATCAACGTGTGCTCGGTGCAAAGCGAGCTGGGCCGCCCGGGCATCGCACCCTACGCCGCCACCAAGGGCGCGGTGAAGATGCTCACCAAGGGCATGGCGATCGACCTGGGCAAGTACGGCATCCAGGTCAACGGCCTCGGGCCGGGCTACTTCAAGACCGAACTCACTCAGGCGCTGGTGGCCGATGAAGCCTTCACGGCGTGGCTCTCGGGCCGCACGCCCGCCGGCCGCTGGGGCGACGTGGAAGAGCTCGGCGGCGCGGCCATCTTCCTGGCCTCGGATGCGTCGAGCTTCGTCAACGGCCACATCCTGTATGTGGATGGCGGCATCACCTCGAGCCTGTAGCACCGTGCAGCATCCAGAGCAGCCGCAGCGCCTGAGCGTGGTGGTAATGGGCGTGTCGGGCACCGGCAAGAGCAGTGTGGCCGCCGGGCTCGCGCAGTTGTTCGGCCTGCCGTGGGTCGACGCCGATGACCTGCACGTGCCCGAGGCCGTGGCGCGCATGCGCGCCGGCCTGCCGCTCTCCGATGAAGACCGCTGGCCCTGGCTCGACCGCGTCGGTGCAAGCCTTGCCGACTGCACGGCCGCGCCGCGTGGCGTGGTGGTGGCCTGCTCCGCCCTGCGGCGCGCCTACCGCGACCGGCTGCGCGGCGCGTCACCCGAGCTGCAGTTCGTGTTTCTCGACGGGTCGCCCGCGCTCGTGCGGCAGCGAATGGAACAACGCACCGGGCACTACATGCCGCCGGCGCTGCTCGACAGCCAGCTGAAGACGCTGGAGAGGCCCGACGCGAGCGAACCCGGCGTGCTGCACGCCGACATCGCCGTGCCCGTGCAACAGATCGTGGCCGACATCGGCGCACGGCTCGTTCAACGCTCGAAGGATGCTTCCATGAAAGTCTCTGCATGACAGCAGCATCCAGCCAGCGCGCGGCCGTGATCGGCGTGGGCATCATGGGCTCGGCCATCGCGCGCCGGCTGCTCGAATGCGGCCACCGGGTGAACGTGTTCGACCTCGATGCGGCCAAGGTGGCCGCGCTGGTAGCGCAAGGCGCACAAGCGGCCGACACCGCGCAAGCGGCAGCGGCGGCCAGCGACTTCGTCATCACCAGCCTCAACTCTGCGGCGGTGGTGGAGCGCGCAATCTTCGGCGAGGCCGGCATTGCCGCCGCCGCACCTGCCGATGCGAAGCGGCTGCTGATCGACATGTCGTCCATCGACCCGCCTTCCACGCGCCGGCTCGCACAGTCGCTGCGCGAGCGCACGGGCATGGGCTTCGTCGATGCGCCGCTGTCCGGCGGCGCGCCCAAGGCCCTGCTCGGGCAACTCACAGTGATGGCAGGCGGCAGCGCCGACGACGTGCAGCGCGCACGCGCCGTGATGGACAGCCTGTGCGCCAACTACACCCACATGGGCGACAGCGGCGCGGGCCAGACCACCAAGCTCGTCAACCAGTTGCTCTGCGCCATCGGCTTCCAGGCCGTGGCCGAGGCGGTGCGGCTGGCCGAAGCCGGTGGCGTCGATGCATCGAAGCTGTCCGCCGCACTGGCCGGCGGCCGCGCCGACAGCCAGATCCTGCGCGAGTTCGGCCCCAAGATGGCCGCGCGCGACTACACGCCCACCGGCCGCATCGACAACATGCTCAAGGACCTCGAAGCGGTGCAGGCCTTCTCGCAAGGCCAGCGCCTGCCGATGCCGCTGGCGGGCGCCGTCTCGGAGCTGCACCGAGCCCTCGTCGCGGCCGGGCTCGGCGCCGAAGACACGGCGGCCATGATGCGGCAGTTCGACGGCTACGGGCGCGGCTGAAGCGCCTCCCGCCACACACGGCTTTCACCCAGGAAAGAAGAGACACCATGTTCATCCGCTGCGCGTTTTTCAGGGGCCGGGTCAAGGCCGGCATGGAAGAAGCCTTCGACCGCCACATGCACGAAAAACTCGTGCCGCTGTGGACCCGCTTCCCCGGTGCGCTCGAAGTGCGCGTGCTGCGCCAGCTCGAAAGCGATGTGAGCGACCCCGAACTGGCGATGGTGCTGTCGATCCGCTATGCGAGTCGCGAGGACATCGCCCGCGCACTCGACTCACCCGTTCGCCATGAAAGCCGCGAGGTCTCGAAGAAGCTGTTCGAGATGTTCGACGGCACGGTCTTCCACACGGTGTTCAGCGCCGAGGAGTTCGCGCTGCCGACCGCCTGAGCGGCGTCTTTCTTGCCGTCCTCTTCGGCGCCGCTCTCTTCGGCGCCGTCTTCTTCGACAGCGCCTTGCCATCGAGGTCCGCCAGCTCCCACCGGCCGCCGACACCAGCGCATGCGCGCTGTTGATCAGCCCGATGTGCGAAAACGCCTGCGGAAAATTGCCGAGCTGCCGCTGCGCCACCGGGTCGTATTCCTCCGCGAACAGGCCCAGGTCGTTGCCCAGTGCCAGCAGGCGCTTGAACAGGGCTCGCGCCTTGCGCAGCTTGCCCATGGCCACGTACACGTTCGACAGCCAGAAGCTGCACGCGAGAAACGCGCCCTCCCCGCCTTCGAGGCCGTCCACGCCTTTCTCTGTGCGATAGCGGTACACCAGCCCGTTGAAGATCAGCTCCTTCTCGATGCGCGCGATGGTGCCCTGCACCCGCGCGTCATGGATCGGCAGAAAGCCGATCAGCGGCATCCACAGCAGCGCCGCATCCACCGTGTCGGCGCCGTAGTACTGCACGAATGAATTGCTCGCGGCGTCGTAGCCGCAGGCGCAGACCTCGGCGTGGATCTCGTCGCGCACCTCGCGCCAGCGCTCGACGGGGCCTTCGAGCCCGTACTCCGTGGCGCTCGCGATCATCCGGTCGAAGGCCAGCCAGCACATGATCTTGGAATGCACGAAGTGGCGCGGCTCGCCGCGCACTTCCCACAGGCTGCAGTCGGGCTCCTTCCACAGCACCATCAGGTGCTTCGCGATGGCGCGCTCCAGCGGCCACACCTTTTCCATGTCCGCGAGCCCCGCCTTGCGCGCCGCATGAAAGGCCGCGATGACCGAGCCGTACACATCGAGCTGCCGCTGCCCGTGCGCACCGTTGCCGATGCGCACCGGGCGGCTGTCTTCGTAGCCCGGCAGCCAGCCGAGTTCGAGTTCAGTGAGCGAGCGTTCGCCGTGCAGGCCGTACATCACCTGCAGCTCTTCGGGCGAGCCCCCCACCGCGCGCATCAGCCACCAGCGCCAGGCGCTGGCTTCTTCTACATAGCCCGAACCGATCAGCGCGTAGAGCGTGAGCGCCGCATCGCGCAGCCAGCAGAAGCGGTAGTCCCAGTTGCGCTCGCCGCCCGGCAGTTCGGGCAGCGAGGTGCTCGGCGCGGCGACGATGCCGCCGGTGGGCTCGTAGGTGAGCGCCTTGAGCGTGAGCAGCGAGCGCATCACCGGCTCGCGAAACTCGCCGTCGTAGCCGCAACGGCCGGTCCACGCGCTCCATTCGGCGACGGTGCGCGCCAGCAGCGCACTGGCGTCGCGCGTCACCGGCGGCTTCAGGTGCGAGGGAAACCAGTCGAGGCTGAACGCGATGGCCTGCCCCGCGGACACGGTGAAGTCGGCAAAGCTCGCGAAGTTCTCGTTGGTCAGCGGCACGCCAGAACTGATGCGCACCGAGTCCGGCCCGGCCGTGGCAAACACCGCGCCGTCGCGCCGCTCCATCCAGGGGCACCACTCGCCGTAATTGAAGCGGATACGGAACTCGGTGTGCATGGCGACCGTGCCGCGCACGCCCTGCACGATGCGCACGACCTCGTGCGTGCCGTCGAGCGCGGGTCGGGGCATGAAGTCGGTGACGATGGCCGTCCCCTTGGCCGTGCGAATCGTGGTCTCGAGCACCACGGTGCCGGGCAGGTAGCGACGCGTGACGCGCGCCTTGCGGTCTTTGGCACGCATCGTCCAATGCCCGTTGCGCTCGTCGCCGAGCAGGCTGGCGAACATCGCGGCTGAATCGAAGCGCGGCAGGCACAGCCACTCGATATCACCACCGCAATGCACCAGGGCCGCGCTGTGGGTCGAGCCGATGAGCGCGTAGTCGCCAATGGGGCGGTTCGGGCGGTCGGCGTGGAGCCGTGAGGAGGGTTGCTTGGGAGTCTTTGGCAAGAGGCCGAGCTTTGCCGTGCGCGCGGGCGTGGCACGCCAGCGGCGGGCGCGGATTGCTGACGGACAACGCCTAATGGCGCATGACAAATGAGGCACCCATCTACTTGTTCCTGGGGATGGCCTTCGCACCGTCGCGCTCCTACCATCAGCCGCGCACGAAATGACAAGAGGCTCGTGAAGATGAAACGGCACAGGTCGCCGCTTGGGCCCCATGGTGCAGCGCTCTACTTTGCCCCTCCCATTCCAACGCAAATAGACATCACACGTGAACGGACACAACCAACTCTTCCGAGCCGATCCCGTTGCGTACGCGCAGCTTCGCGCGATCAACGGCGTTTCGTGGTTCATGCAGAACGCGCAGGCGCAGCAGAATCCCGCTTTCGCCATGCAGGTCCTGGTACTCAACACGGCCAAGATGGGCTCGTTCGATCTGCAGGGCACCGCGCAAGCCCTCCAGGTCACCTTGAGGCCGGTGGGAAATGTCCTCCATCAGGATCAGCCGATCTCGGCGTATTGGTGTCCTTTCATCCAGGGCAACGTGATGCCCGGATTCGTCGACGTACCTCGACACAACCCGCAGCACAGGTTCGTCTTCACCGCCGCCATGAATGGCTGCGCCCTGATGGTGACGAACTCGCCGCTCGGTGCGCATCTGATCAGGGTGTATCACCACCAGCACCCCGGGCAAGCCAACATCAATCAGATGATCCAGGCGCAAGGGCAGGAAGTGATCTCGTACATCGGCTTCGACGACTACGGCCACGCCAACCAGCATATTCCGCTGCCGAACGCCTTCAACTTCCTGTACTACAGGAACGGCGCCTGGAAGTACGTTCTGCAACCGCAACTGTTCGATCCACTCACGAACAATGTGACGCTCAACGGCCTCATCCCCTCGCAGGTGCTCGATGCGACTTTCTGATTCAGGCGGCGGCCCCGGCCCCGGAGCCCGCTAGAGCACGTCCTTCAGCTTCGCCCGCAGCCTGCTGATCGCCTGGCTGTGCAGCTGGCACACCCGCGACTGGCTCACCTCCAGGATCGCGCCGATCTCGCGCAGGTTCAGCTCTTCCTCGTAGTAGAGGTTCAGCAGCAGCTGGTCGCGCTCCGGCAGCGCACCGATGGCGTCCACCAGCTGATGCCGGAAGCCGCTTTCCAGCAGCTGCTCCAGCGGATCGTCGCTGCCGCGCCGGTCCTTGCGCGCGTCCTGCGAATGGCTGTCGAGAAACGGGCTGTCCGGGTCGTCCTTGGAGAAGTCTTCGACATACACCAGCTGGCAGCCCTGGATCTCCTGCAGCAACGACTGATACGCCTCCAGGTCCATCTTCAGCTCCTTGGCGATCTCCCCTTCGGAGGGAGAGCGCCCGAGCTTGTGGCCCAGCGCCTGGATCGCCTTCTCGACGCCGCGCGCCGACTGGCGCAGGCCGCGCGAGCCCCAGTCGCTGGCGCGCAGCTCGTCGAGCATGGCGCCGCGGATGCGCTGGCTGACGAAGGTCTCGAACTGCGCGCCGCGGTTGTCCTGGTAGCGGCTGGAGGCGTCCAGCAGGCCCAGCATGCCGGCCTGGATCAGGTCGTCCAGCTCCACGCTGGCCGGCAGCTTGGCCATCATCTGCAGCGCGATGCGGCGCACCAGCGGCTGGTGCTGTGCCAGCAGATGTGATTTTTCGATGGTTCCCTGTGCGGTGTACACGGCCGTCCTTCTTGGGTTGTCCGGGTCGGCGGGCTCAGGCCACGGCCTGCAGCGGCTCGGCCGTGCGCCACGGCCAGCGGTCCATCTCGCCGGCAATGCGCCGGAAGTCGACAGCGGCATGGCTCGCGGGAAAGGCCTCGACGATGGTCTTCTTCAGGCGCCACGCATCGGCAACGAGCGGGTCGAAGCGCACCCAGCCCGCGGGCTGCAGCAACAGCGCGAGATAGCGGCTGGCGGCATGCGCGAGGTTGCTCATGATCTGGCGCGCAGCCACCGCGTCGGCCGCGCCGTTGACCAGGAAGCGCATCTGCTTGAGGCCGTGCGCATGGTGCAGCCGCTTGATGCCCGCATAGGCCGCGGTGATCGACGCGGGGTGCGGCTGCAGCACCAGCAGCAGGTCGTCCGCGCCCTGCGCGAGCGCCGACAGCCGGCCTTCGGCGTCGAAAGCCGCATCGACGATGACGACGCCGTCGTGCCAGAACTTGCGCGGGTCGATTTCGCCATCCGCACCATTCACCGCGCCGTGCGGCGCGGGTAGCACGTGCACGCCGCAGGCTGCCCTGACCTCTGCACCATCCAGCGTCAGGCGCTGGCTTGCTACATCGGCCAGGTTCCCCAGCGGATCGATGTCCCACACCTCGCAGGCCGAACCCACAGTCGGGCAGTGCTCGTCCAGCAGCAGCACGTTGCGCCCCTGCAGGGTCAGTGCCACACCGAGATTCATCGCGGCCGTGGTACTCCCCGCGCCCTGCCCCAGGCCGGCGACGGCCACCACGCGCGCATGCGTCGGTGCGAGCATGCGCCGCAGTCCGTCGGCCTGATCGGCAACCAGCTTGTTCATTCCTGCTCCCTCAACCCAGCTTCTCCAGCGCACGCGGCGCCTGCGTGGGAGCGGTCGACTCGGTGCCCAGCGCCTCCAGCAGCAGAAAGAGCTTGCCCACGCCCGCATACAGCGCACTGCCGCTCATGGCCCGTCCGTTGCGCGCCGGGCGCCCCGTGAGCTGGCCCAGCAGCGCGCGCGCGCGGTCGGCCCACTCGCCCTCGGCCTGCAGCAGGCGCCAAACGGTGGTGGTCATCTGGCCGGCGATCAGCAGCCGCTTCATGATGTCCGGATCGCCCAGCTCGCCGATGCCGCCGACCATCTGCACACCGTCGCGCAGCAGTCGGAAGCAGGGCTCGGCGTCGCTGGCCCAGCCCAGCCATTGCGCGAGCTGCTGCGTGGAAACGTCCGCGCCGATGTTGGTCAATGCATGGCCCTGCGCCAGCACGTTGCCGGTGCGCGCATCGACCACCCGCGTGGCGACGCAGCGCAGCGCGGGCATCGCATCGCGCCCGATGCCCGCCGCCATGGCGGCCGCGTTGAAGCGCAGCACCACATCGGCATGCGCCTCGCTGCGCAGCGCGGCCTTGCCGCGAAAGCGCACGGGCCGCCCCCCGCCGAATTCGAAGTCCATGCGCGCGAGCGTGTCGGGTGCGCCGGTGCGCACGTCGATCACCGCGGTGGAGCCCGGCGCGCGCGCCAGCCAGCGCTGGCCCGCGGCCTGCCACTGCACCATGGCCTCGATGCCGGGCAATCTCGTCAACAGATGCACCAGCGGCTTGTGACCTAAGTCTTGCAGGCGCAGCCACGGCACCTGGCGTGCACCGGGCTTGCGCGCGGCGTCTTTCATGCCGCGGGTGGCGGCGGTCGACAGCCACTGGTTCGGCGCGGCCAGCGGCAGGCCCGTGCGGTCCGACAGCAGCAGGCTGCCATGGCATTCATAAGCATCGCCGCCTTCGTTCGAGCGCAGCCCGACCTGCCCGCACAGCGCGAGCACATGGGTCTCGCAGCCAGCCGCCACTTCGCTGCGCGCATGCACCATCAGGTCGTGCAGCACGGCCTTCTGGCCGGAGCCTTCGTCGCCGGCCTGGCGCCACAGTGCGCGCGAACGCTCGAAGCCGATCTGCGCGCCGGCCAGCGCGCTCGCGGTGGTGGCGAGTTCTTGCGCGTCGTGCGCCATGGCGCGAATCAGGTTCTGGTACTTCAGCCGCAGGCGGTCGGTCTCGCCCTGCGCCTGCACCACCTGCACCGAGGGGCCTGCGCCTGCCGGCTCTTCGTGCAGATCGCTTTCCGCGGGCACAAACAGCGGGCTGTGCTGGCGCGGCTGGAAGACGCTGTCCACCAGCTGCGCGCGGTCGGCCTGCATCAGGTTCTCAGGCACCTTCTGACCGCTGGAGATGTAGTGCACCGGCAGGCGATGACGGATCACGGTGTCGATCAGCGCGCCCGGATGCGTGGCCTCGTCGACCTTGGTGAAGATGCAGCCGGTGAGCTCGTTGCCGTGGCGGTAGGCGTGCACCACCTCGTTGAGCGTGTCGCCGTGGCTGGTGGCGTTGAGCAGCAGCAGCCGCTTCACGGGCCGCTGGCTCTGGCCGAGCATCGCGATCTGTTCCGACACGGCGCGGTCGCGCTGGCTCATGCCGACGGTGTCGATCAGCACCATGTGCTTGTCGCGCAGGTCCTGCAGCACCAGGTGCAGGTCGGCCGCATCCTTCACGGCGTACACCGGCACGTTGAGAATCTGGCCGTAGATGCGCAGCTGCTCGTAGGCACCGATGCGGTAGCTGTCTGTGGTCACCAGCGCGAGCTTGTCTGCACCGAAGCGCATCACGCAGCGTGCGGCCAGCTTGGCGGTGGTGGTGGTCTTGCCGACGCCGGTCGGGCCCATCAGGGCATACACGCCGCCTTGCGCGAACAGCGCGTCTTCATCTTCATGAACGGGCACGGCGCGGATCAGCTCCGAACGCACATAGGCCATGCCTTCGGCGTATGTCTGGCCGGTGGGCATCTTCTCCAGCATGGCCTTCGACAGGCCCGCGCTGAAGCCGGCGCCGAGCAGCGTGCGCAGCAGGCGGCCGCGCACCGGGTCACGGCGCTGCTTGTCGTTCCACACGACGCTGGCGAGCTGCTCTTCGATCATTCCGCGCATGGAGTGCAGTTCGGTGAGCACGCTGTCGGCGGGTGCGGGTACCGGGGCCGGCATCGCAGGCGCAACCGGTGCGGCAGGCGCTGCGATTGCCACGGACTTCGCGGGCACAGGTGCAGGCGCAGGTGCGGTGTCTTTCAAAACCCCCTGCACTTCGCCCTCGACCATGGCGACGATTTCCACTCCCTCGGCCATCTGCCGATGCGTCAGCACGATGGCGTCGGCGCCCAGCGCCTCCCTCACCATCCTCAGGACTTCGCGGCTGGTGGCCGCGACGAATTTGCGCGCGGTGGTGCGCACGTCGGTCTGCTTGGAATTCAACCTCGTCCTCCGATGGCGGTGGTGATCTTGATGGTGCGGGAGTCAGGAATCTCCGCATGCGAAAGAACCTTCAGCTGCGGCAGGCTGCGCCGCAGGAATCTGGACAGCAGCACGCGCAGTGCGTGCTGCACCACGAGCACCGGCGCCAGGCCCATCTGCTCCTGGCGCAGGATCGCGGCCTGCGCCTGCCGCAGCAGGTTGTCGGCAATGCCCGGCTCGATGCCGCTGCTGTTGGTCAAGGCCTGCTGCAGCACGCCGTCGAGCGAGCCGTCGAGGCCGATCACCTGCATTTCGGTGTCGCCCGGGAACAGCTGCTGTGTGATGGCGCGGCCCAGCGCCAGGCGCGTGAGCGTGGTCAGTTCGGTCGGGTCCTTGATGGTCGGCGCGTGCTCGGCCATCACGTCGAGGATGGTGCGCATGTCGCGGATGGGCACCTCTTCGTCGAGCAGGTTCTGCAGCACCTTGTGCAGCGTGCTCAGCGACAGCACCTTGGGCACCAGGTCTTCCGTGAGCTTGGGTGCGGTCTTGGCGATCTGGTCGAGCAGCTGCTGCACTTCCTGGCGGCCCAGCAGTTCGGCAGCATGCGTCTGTATCAGGTGGTTCAGGTGCGTGGCCATCACCGTGCAGGCATCGACCACCGTGTAGCCCTGCACCTGCGCCTGTTGCCGCAGGCTGGCGTCGATCCACACCGCCGCCAGGCCAAAGGCCGGGTCGCGCGTGGGCGTGCCGGGCAGCGTGCCCGTCACCTGCCCCGGGTTGATGGCCATCCATTGGTTCGGGAAGGCCTCGCCGCGACCGATCTCCACGTCCTTCAGGCTGATGACGTAGGTGTTGGGCTTGATCTCCAGGTTGTCGCGGATGTGCACCACCGGCACCAGGAAGCCGATCTCCTGCGCAATCTTCTTGCGGATGCTCTTGATGCGGCCCAGCAGCTCGCCCTGCTGCGACTGGTCTACCAGCGGAATGAGCCGGTAGCCGACCTGCATGCCCAGCGGGTCGACCATTGCAACGTCGTCCCACGTCGCTTCTTCCATCTCGGCCGAGGGCGCGGGGTTCGCGGCCTGCGCGGCGGCGGCGGCCTTCTGCGCGGCCTCCTGCGGCTTGCGCATCACCAGCCGGCGGCCCAGCCACACCAGGCCGCCCGCGATCAGCAGGAAGGCCAGGTTCGGCATGCCCGGGATCATGCCCAGCAGGCCGACGATGCCCGCCGTGAGAAACAGCACCTGCGGGTTCGAAAAGAGCTGGCCCGTGAGCTGGCTGCCCACGTCTTCGTCGGTGGTCACGCGCGACACGATCACGCCGGCGGCAGTGGAGATAACGAGCGCCGGAATCTGCGCCACCAGGCCGTCGCCGATGGCCAGCAGCGTGTAGGTCTTGCCGGCGGTGGAAAAGTCGAGCCCGTGCTGCAGCATGCCGACCACCAGCCCGCCGATGATGTTGATCACCATGATGAGAAGGCCCGCGATCGCGTCGCCGCGAACGAACTTGCTGGCGCCGTCCATCGAGCCGTAGAAGTCGGCCTCTTGCGCAACCTCGGTGCGGCGCTTGCGGGCAACGTCCTCGCCGATCAGGCCGGCGTTGAGGTCGGCGTCGATGGCCATCTGCTTGCCCGGCATCGCGTCGAGCATGAAGCGCGCACCCACCTCGGCAATGCGCCCCGCGCCCTTGGTGATCACCATGAAGTTGATGAGCACGAGGATGATGAAGACCATCACGCCCACCGCGAAGTTGCCGCCGACCAGAAAGTGCCCGAAGGCCTCGATCACCTTGCCAGCTGCGTCGGGCCCGGTGTGGCCGTGCATCAGCACCACGCGCGTGGACGCCACGTTGAGCGACAGGCGCAGCAGCGTCGAGAACAGCAGCACGGCGGGGAAGGCCGCGAAGTCCAGCGCCTTCATCGTGTACATGCTCACCAGCAGCACCATCACCGACATGGCGATGTTGAAGGTGAACAGCAGGTCGAGCAGGAAGGGCGGCAGCGGCAGCACCATCATGCTCAGGATGAGGATGATGAGAATCGGCCCGGCCAGCCCCTTGAACTGCGAGCCGGAGAACAGACGCGTCGGCAGACGCATCAGGTTTGTCATCGCGTTCATGCGGCTTCCACTGTGTATTGAAGGTCTGCGGGAACCGGCAGGTCGGTCGGCGTGCGCGGGGCGTCGCCGCCCTCGGTCTTCCAGCGCCTGAGCTGGTACACCCAGGCCAGCACCTCGGCCACCGCGGTGTACAGGCCCGCCGGAATCTCATCGCCCAGCTTCGTGTGCTTGTAGAGAGCGCGCGCGAGCGGCGGCGCTTCGAGAATCGCGACCTTGTGCTCCAGCGCCATCTCGCGGATGCGTGCGGCCACCAGCTCGGTGCCCTTGGCCACCACGCGCGGCGCGCGCATGCCGCTGTCGGTGTACTTCAGCGCCACCGCGAAGTGCGTGGGATTGGTCAGCACGATGTCTGCCTTGGGCACCTCGGCCATCATCCGGCGGCGCGCCATCTGCTGTTGCTGGCGGCGAATCGCGGCCTTGATGTGCGGATCGCCTTCGCTTTCCTTGTGCTCCTGGCGCAGGTCTTCGCGCGACATGCGCAGCTTGCGGTAGTAGCTCCAGAGCTGGAAGGGCACGTCGATCAGCGCCACGAGAAACAGCGTGGCCGCGATCAGCGCGCAATGCTTGGCCACCAGCACCATTGCGTGCGGCAGCGCGTAATGCGCGGGCTGCGCCATCAGGTCCATCAGCGCACCGATATCGCGCGACACGACCCACCACGCCACGCCGCCGATCAGCGCGGACTTGGCAAGCGCCTTGACCAGCTCGGCCAGCGACTGCGCGGAAAACATGCGGCCGATGCCGGCCAGCGGATTGAGCTTGCTGAAGTTCGGCCCCACCGATTTGGTGGAGAACAGCCAGCCGCCGAGCATCAGCGGCGCGACCACGGCGGCGACGATCATCATCGCGAACAGCGGGCCGATGGCCGTGAGCGTGTGCATCGCCATCAGCCCGGTCTGGGCCAGCATGTGCGAAGGATCGAAGGCGCTGGCGCGGTCGAACTGCAGGCCGCGGTGCAGTGCGCCGCTCATGCTCGTGCCCAGCGACTCCCCTGCGAACCACAGCCCCGCGCATGCGGTGCCCAGCATGACGAAGGTGGTGAGCTCGCGCGAACGGGCTACGTTGCCTTCCTCGCGCGCCTTCTCCAGGCGTCGCTCGGAGGCGGGTTCCGTTTTTTCGAGATCGCTTTCCTCAGACATTCATGCTCCGAACCAGCAGTGGCGAAGGACGCCTTGCTCATGACCAAATTATTGAATTCGGTCGTCCGGAACAATCTGCCGATAAGGGCCCTTATCGCCCTGCTATTCGGACAATAGGCAGGGCCTGGAGCCCGGCCCCAGGCTCAGAAGCCGAGGCTCTCCAGCAGGTCGTCGACCTGTGCCTGGTCGGTCACCGCATCGGGGTTGCCGGGCTTGACCTGCGGGCCGTTCTGCAGGCTGTGCGCGGCCTCCTGGCGCTTCTCGGGCGCGGAGTTGTCGATCAGCACTTGCAGCAGTTGCGTCTCCACGTCGTTGACCACTTCCATCATCTTCTTGATGACCTGGCCGGTCAGGTCCTGGAAGTCTTGCGCCATCAGGATTTCCATCAGCTGCGAGTTGATCGCGCCGGCACGCTCCGGCACCTCGTTGAGGTAGCTGCGCGTGTCGAGCACGAGTTCGCGCGCATGGTCGAGCTCGATGGGGTTCTCGAACCACAGGTCCCATCGCTTGCTGAGGCCCTTGGCATCGCTGGCCAGTGCTTCCTGCAGCGGCTGTGCAACGTCGATGGCGTTGAGCGCGCGGTGCGCGGCACGCTCGGTGGTGGCAGCCACGTAGCTCAGGCGGTCGCGCGCATCCGGAATGGCTTGCGCGGCCTTGGCCACCTGCTTGTCGAGGCCCAGCTCGCGCAGGCCCTCGCGCAGCTGGCGCGTGAGCTGGCCGATGCGGCCCAGCAGTTCTTCGGCGGTGTTGGTGGGGTCCGCGGTCCCGGCAGCGTTCTGGCTCATGTCAGGCCGCTTCCTTGGCGAGCTTCTCGAAGATCTTGGTGATCTTCTCTTCGAGCGTGGCAGCGGTGAAGGGCTTGACCACATAGCCGTTGGCGCCAGCTTGCGCGGCCGCCACGATGTTTTCTTTCTTCGCCTCTGCCGTGACCATCAGCACCGGCAGCTTCTTCAGCTCGGGGTCGGCGCGAATGGTCTGCAGCATGGTCAGGCCGTCCATGTTCGGCATGTTCCAGTCGGACACCACGAAACCGAAGTTGCCGCCGCGCAGCTTCTCGATGCCGGCCGCGCCGTCTTCCGCTTCGTCGACGTTGAGGAACTCCAGCTCCTTCAGCAGGTTGCGCACGATGCGGCGCATGGTCGGGAAGTCGTCCACAACCAGGATTTTGATGCTCTTGTCGATCACGATATTTCCAACTCCAACAGGTCGTTTTTCAAACTCGGTTCGCACGTTCGCCGAACGTGCGAAGGTGCGCCATCACCCGGCGGCTCACTTCGCTCAATGGGGACACGTCGTCCACCGCGCCCAGCGCGATGGCTTCGCGCGGCATGCCGAAGACAACGCAGCTGGCCTCGTCCTGCGCCAGCGTGTGCGCGCCCGCGCGCTTCATTCGCAGCAGGCCTTCGGCGCCGTCCCTTCCCATGCCGGTCAGGATGATTCCGATGGCGTTCTTGCCCGCGTGCTTGGCCGCCGAATCGAACAGCACGTCGATCGACGGCCGGTGGCGGTTCACCGGCGGCTCCTGGTCGAGGTGGGCCACGTAGTTGGCACCGCTTCGCGCGAGCGACAGGTGAAAGCCGCCTGGCGCGATGTAGGCATAGCCGGGCAGCACGCGCTCGCCATGCTCGGCCTCTTTCACGTTGATGCGGCACAGGCCGTCGAGCCGCTGCGCGAACGAGCGGGTGAAGCCGGCCGGCATATGCTGCGCGATCATCACCGCGGGCGAATCGGGCGGCAGCGGCTGCAGCACTTCGCGAATGGCCTCGGTGCCGCCGGTGGAGGCGCCGATGATGATGAGCTTCTCGGTGCTCAGTAGCGGGCTGCGCAACAGCGATTCGTGCGGCGCGTCGCCGCCGGGGCGCGGGGCCGCGGCATGCCGGCTGGGCTGCAGCCGCGCGCTCGCGGCCGTGCGGATCTTGCCGGCGATCAGTTCGGTGTAGTTGAGCAGGCCGTCGCGCACGCCCAGGCGTGGCTTGGTCACGAAGTCGATGGCGCCCAGCTCGAGCGCGCGCAGCGCGATCTCCGAGCCGCGCTCGGTCAGCGACGACACCATGACCACGGGCATGGGCCGCAGCCGCATGAGCTTTTCGAGAAACTCCAGCCCGTCCATGCGCGGCATTTCCACATCGAGCGTGAGCACGTCGGGGTTCGTGACCTTGATGAGGTCGCGCGCCACCAGCGGATCGGCCGCGGTGCCCACCACGGTCATGTCGCTCTGGCTGTTGATGATCTCCGTCATCACGCTGCGAATCAGTGCCGAATCGTCGACGCACAGCACCTTGATTTTTTTATTGCTCACGGATTTCCCTTGGTTGCGGCAGCCGGCGCCGCGCGAAGGCCGGACAGCCTGCGCAGCAACTCGCCCTCTTCGTTCTGCACCTGCGTCACTTCTGTCTGCGCGCGCAGCTTGCGCACGATGGCCTTGCCGGTCGCCGGCACGAAGCACACGCGGCGCGCATGCGGCCCGCGCAGGTCTTGCGCGGCGACTTCGATGCGTTCGTTGCGCAGGTAGCGCAGCACGAAGTCGGCGTTGCGGTCGCCGATGTTGAGCGTGGTCATGTTGGCCAGCACGGCGCCGCCGCCGAACACCTTGGCGCGCAGCCGGTCGCGGCGCGCGCCCGCGCGCACCAGTTCGCGGATCAGGGTGTCCATGGCGTAGGCGCCATAGCGCATCGACTCGGATGCGTCGCGGGTGCCGGTGCTGGCTGCTTCGCCGTCGTCGGGCAGCATGAAATGGTTCATGCCGGCCACGCCGGCTTCCCTGTCGTGCAGGCATGCGGCCACGCACGAGCCGAGCACTGTGCTCAGCACGGTGTTGCTCGAAGTCACGTAGTACTCGGAGGGCAGCAGCTTCACGGCCATGAGGCCGACGTCGCGGTCGAAGTAGTGGTGGCTGGCCACCGAGTCCGGTGCGGCAGGGTTCGAGGCCATCATGGAACGCCCGTGGCACGCGCGCGCGCCAGCTCGTACACGGTCTGGCCCAGCGGCCGGAAGGCCTGGTTGACGAGCGACGCGTTCTCCGAGTGCCCCGCGAACAGCAGGCCGTTCGGCTTGAGCAGCGGCGCGAAGCGGTCGAGCACCTTCTTCTGCGTGGGCTTGTCGAAATAGATCATCACGTTGCGGCAGAAGATCGCGTCCACCGGCTCCTTCACCGCCCACGCGCTGTCGAGCAGGTTGAGCCGCGAGAACTTCACCAGCGCCGCCACCTCAGGGCGAATGCGTGCCTTGCCCGCGTTCGCCCCGGTGCCCTTGTTGAAGAAGCGCCGCAGCCGATCGGGCGCTAGCCTGCGCACTTGCTCGGCGGTGAACACGCCGGTGGCGGCCTTGGCCAGCACCGAGGTGTCGATGTCGGTGGCGATCACGCGCGCCGAGCCCGCCTTGTCGCCCAGCGCCTCCATCAGCGTGATGGCAATCGAATAGGGCTCCTCGCCCGTCGAGGCCGCCGCGCACCACACGGTGACGGGCTGCTTCGCCTTGCGCGCGTGCTCGGCCAGCGTGGGAAAGTGATGGGCCTCGCGGAAGAACGAGGTCAGGTTGGTGGTGAGCGAGTTGATGAACAACTGCCACTCCTCGCCGTCCTGCCGCCCTTCGAGCCAGTCGAGATACGTGGCGAAGTCGGGCACCTGGAGCTCCCTCAGCCGGCGCGAGAGCCGGCTGTACACCATCTGCCGCTTCTGCTCGCCCAGGGCGATGCCGGCGCGGCGGTGGATGAGGGTGCGTATCCGGGAGAAGTCGCTGTCGGTAAAAAGGAACTCGGTAGTCACGGCCATCCTGGAAGCTTGGCTTTCAATGTACATAGCGTCCGCCGTTTCCAATGGACCGATCAAACGAACAAATGCCCTGCACTTCCGGCCTCGCGCGCGTTCAGGGGCCGGTCGCGGCCGGGCTCGCGTCCTGCGCCCACACCAGCGCGGACAGCTGCGCCGCATTGACCTGGTCCGCGCTCAGGAACAGCGCCTCCGACAGGCGCGAAGCCTCTGCGTCGTCACGCTCGCAGCTTTCGGCCAGCGCCACGAAGGGGCCGTACAGGCCGCCGCGCGAAAGAATGGCCTGCTGCACCGACTCGGTGAGCTGCACCTTGCGCAGCACGCCTTCCATCGACACACCCAGCAGCTGGTCGAGCAGCGAGAACATGCCGGCCACGAACAGGTTGTCGGCCTCGCTGGCCGGCAGCATGCCCTGCCCCATCAGCTCGACGAAGCGTCCGCGCAGGATCGCCTTCTTCATCATGAAGGGCGAGCCGCCCTTGTTGCTGGTGGCCAGCAGCAGCGACAGCCAGCGATACAGCGGCGAGTAGCCGAGCATGGCCACCGCATGGCGCAGCGAATGGATTTCCACCGCCATGCCGACCGATGGCGAGTTGATGTAGCGCAGCAGCCGGTAGGTGAGCGCGGCGTCGTGCTTGAGCGCGGCCTCGATGGCGCGCACGTCCTCGTTGCGCTGGAGCATCTGCATCAGCTGCACGATCAGCAACGCCTCGGGCTGCAGCGCATCTTCGGTCTCGCGCACCGGCGGGTTGCGGAACGCGCCTTCGATGAACACGTTCACGCGGCGCCCGGTGCATGCGTCGAATTCGTCCCAGTTCTCCACGCGCGAGGCGATCGGCTCGACCGCCGGATGGCCCAGCTCCGCGTCCCGGCGCAGCCGTGCCACGGTGTCGGCATCGCGCGCATCCACCTCGAAGTGGGTGACGATGGCGCGCAGCTCCGGGTCTTCGGGCAGCGCGGTGGCGCCGCACAGCATGAAGCCGAAGCCCTGCTCACGCAGGAACAGCAGGATGGAACGCATGTCCGCGTCCATCAGTTCGTCCACGCCCATGCACAGCACCATGTGCTGTGGCGGCAGCGATTGCAGCTCGCTCTGGAACAGCGCATCGACCGTCACGTCGACGAACACCAGCTGCGGCCCCAGCAACCAGCCCGCGGGCGTGGGGTTCAGGTGCATGGCGAGCGTGTCCATCAGCGCCTTGACGCCGGCAGCTCCGGACACGCCGGAGCCCTCTCCGCCCGCCGCGCGCCAGGCCATGCGATAGCCCATGACGCGCCGCTGCGCATCGAGCAGCATGGCGTAGGCCACGTGGCCGTCGGGCCCCGCGTCGGGCTGTGCCAACCCGTCGGTGCCGGCGCCGGGATCGGGATTGGCCCCTGTGTCGCCGGAGGACCGCCGGAAGAAATCAAACCGCATTCAGCTGTCTCCGTGGGGTATCAGTGCGATCAGAGCGCGATGGCATCGGAGGCAGTCCTCCGGGCGGCGCCCGCCAGCGCGACCGCGCTCGCGGCCTGCGCTCGCTGGATGCGCGGCATGGCGCCCACGTCGATGATGAAAGCCACGCTGCCGTCGCCGAGGATGGTCGCGGCGGAAATGCCGGGCACCTTGCGGTAGTTGGTCTCCAGGTTCTTCACCACCACCTGGTGCTGGCCGAGCAGCTCGTCCACCAGCAGCGCGAAGCGGCTGTCGTCGGCCTGCACGATCACCAGGATGCCCTGCGTGGGATGCGTCTGCGCGCCCGACACGTCGAACACGCGGTGCAGCTCGATCAGCGGCAGGTATTCGCCGCGCACGCGGATCACGTGGCCGTCGGCGGTAATGGAATGCAGGTGCTCCGGCAGCGGCTGCAGCGACTCGATGACGTAGCTCAGCGGCAGGATGTAGGCCTCGCTGCCCACCTTCACCGACATGCCGTTGAGGATGGCCAGCGTGAGCGGCAGAACGATGCGCGTGGTGGTGCCCTGCCCGCCGCGCGAGTGGATCTCCACGTGGCCGCCCATCTCCTGGATATTGCGCTTGACCACGTCCATGCCCACGCCACGGCCCGAGATGTCGGTGACCTGCTCGGCGGTGGAGAAGCCGGGCGCGAAGATGAGCTGCCACACCTCTTCGTCGGGCATCGACTCGCTGACCGGCATGCCCTGCTGCAAGGCCTTGGCGAGGATGCGCTCGCGGTTGAGGCCGGCACCGTCGTCGCTCACCTCGATCACGATGTTGCCGCCGTGGTGCTGCGCCGACAGCAGCAGCTGGCCGGTGGCGTCCTTGCCCTTGGCCAGGCGCACTTCTGGCGTCTCGATGCCGTGGTCTAGGCTGTTGCGCACCAGGTGCGTGAGCGGGTCGACGATGCGTTCGATGAGGCCCTTGTCGAGCTCGGTTTCCTTGCCGTAGGTGTCCAGTCGAACCTGCTTGCCGAGCTTGGCGCTGACGTCGCGGATCACGCGCGGGAAGCGGCTGAACACGTAGTCCATCGGCATCATGCGGATGGACATGACCGATTCCTGCAGGTCGCGCGCATTGCGCTCCAGGTGGCCGAGGCCGCTCAGGAAGCGCTCGTAGGCCACCGGGTCGAGCATGGTCGCGGCCTGCGTGAGCATCGACTGCGTGATGACGAGTTCGCCCACGAGGTTGATGAGCTGATCGACCTTCTCTACATCGACGCGGATGGAGCTGGATTCCTTGGCGGCGGGTGCGGCGACCGATGCCGCTGCCTGCGGCTTCGATGCCTCGGCGACTACAGCCGGCTCGGGCACTGGCGCGGCCACGGGTGCCGGGGCTTCGACCACGGCCACAGCCTCGGGGGCGGCAGCAGCGGCTTCGTGCGTGATGTCGATCTGCGACTCGTCGATGACGAAGCAGCAGACCGCGACGATGTCGTCGGGCGCACAAGTGGTTTCCAGCAGCACGGTCAGCTGGTCGTTGCTGCGCGTGCGCGACAGCACCTTGCCGAGGTTGGCCAGCTCGCCCGCGAGCAGATCGCATTCGCTGTCGGACAGGCGCGCAAAGCGGATCCGCAGCGCACCGCTGCCGCCAGATGCGGACGATGCGACCGGCGCCGCGGGCGCGGCCACCGGCGCAGGGGCGGGAGCAGGCGCCGGTGCGGGCACGTGCGCCACCGCGCTGTCGTCGCCGCTTTCGAGCGCGAGTTGCTGAAGCACGCCACAGATGTGCGCGACCATGTCCGGGTCCGGCTCCTTGCCGGCCTGGTAGGCAGTGAGTTGTTCTTGCAAGGCGTCCTTCGTTTCCAGGAATGCATCGATCATTCGGCCGTTCAAGCGCAGCTGCCCATGGCGGGCGCGGTCCAGAAGCGACTCGAGGACGTGCGTGGTGTTGGTCAGGGCGACGAATCCGAAAGTCGCGGCGCCGCCCTTGATCGAGTGCGCCGCGCGGAAGATGGCGTTGAGCTGTTCGCTGTCGGGTGCCTCGACGTCGAGCTCCAGCAGCAGCTGCTCCATCTCCGCGAGCAGCTCGACGGCTTCGACAAAAAAGGCTTGGGTGAATTGACTGAGGTCCATCTCTTGAGCTCTTGTTGTTTTGTTGTTACGACGCCTTCGCGGCCGCCTTGCCGATGCGCGTGCCAGCAGGCTCGACGCTGTTCTCGCGCTCGATGCGCTCCTGCGTGCGGTGGTTGAGCAGGATGATGCTGATGCGCCGGTTGATGGGGTTGCGCGGATCGGCCTTGTCCAGGTGCATGCTGTCGGCCAGGCCGATCACGCGCAGCACCTTGTCCTCGGTCATGCCGCCGGCCACGAGCTCGCGCCGCGAGGCGTTGGCGCGGTCGGACGACAGCTCCCAGTTGCCGTACGAGCGGTCGTTGGTGTAGACGATGGCGTCGGTGTGGCCCGACAGCGTGATCTTGTTGGGCAGGCCGTTGAGCGCGGGCGCCAGCTCGCGCAGGATGGCGCGCATGTGCGGCACCACGTGGGCGCTGGCCAGCTCGAACATCGGGCGGTTCTCGGTATCGACGATCTGCAGGCGCAGGCCCTCGGTGGTGATGTCGATCAGGATCTGCGAGCGGAACTGCTGGAACACCGGGCTCTTCTCGATCAGCTGGTCGATCTTCTTCTTCATGTCGGCCAGGCGGGCGGCATCAGCCTCGTCCTCGCTGGCCGTTTCGGTGAGCTTGACCTCGCCCTCGACGTGCATCGGATCGGCACCGCCGCCGGGAATCATGCTGGTGCTGAGGCTGGATTTTTCTCCGCCGTTCAGCGCCACGCGCAGCGGCATGCGGAAGTGCTCGGCAATGCCTTCGCGCTGCTTCGGGCTCGAGATGGAGAGCAGCCACATCACGAGGAAGAAAGCCATCATGGCGGTCATGAAGTCGGCATAGGCAATCTTCCAGCCGCCGCCATGATGGGCGCCACCGCCGCCCTTGCTGACGTGCTTGATGATGATCCGTGGCTTGCCTTCGCTCATGGTCGTTCGCTCGTTCGCTGTTTTCGCTCGCCGCGCGGGACGCGTCAGCGCGCCTTGACTTCGCGGACGTGGCTGTCCAGTTCGGAGAACGACGGGCGCTCGGTCGAGAACAGCACCTTGCGGCCGAACTCCACCGCGAGCTGCGGCGCATAGCCGTTGAGGTTGGCCAGCAGCGTGACCTTGGCGCACTGGTAGATCTTCATGCCCTCTTCCACCTTCTGCTCGATCAGCGAGGCCAGCGGCGACACGAAGCCGTAGGCCAGCAGCACGCCGAGGAAGGTGCCCACCATCGCGTGGGCGATGAGTGCGCCCATCTCCGAAGGCGGCAGGTTGGCCGAGGCGAGCGCGTGCACCACGCCCATGACGGCGGCGACGATGCCCAGCGCGGGCAGCGCGTCGCCCACGCGCGAAAGGCTGTGGCCGGGCACTTCAGCCTCATGGCGGATGGTTTCGATCTCGTGGTCCATCAGCGCCTCGATCTCGTGCGCGTCGGTGTTGCCGCTGATGACCAGGCGCAGGTAGTCGCACAGGAAGACGGTGATGCCCTCGTGCGCCATGATGCTCGGGTAGCGCATGAAGATCTCGCTCTGGGCCGGGTCTTCCACGTCGGACTCCAGCTTCATCATCCCTTCCTTGCGAGCCTTGGCGAGCAGCTCGTACAGCAGCGCCAGCAGGTCCATGTAGAGCTGCCGGTTGTGCTTGGAAGTGCGCAGCAGCAGCGGCAGCTCCTTGATGGTGGCTTTGATGGTCTTGCCGTTGTTGCCGGCAATGAACGCGCCCAGCGCGGAGCCGCCGATCATGAGCAACTCCACCGGCTGGAACAGGACGCCGAAGTGCCCGCCCATGAGGCCGTAGCCACCGAACACGGCACCTATCACCACGAGATATCCAGCCAGAACCAGCACGCGCTTCCCCTATCGCCCTGCGGCGTCGATTCAACAAACCCCGAGCCTCCGGACACCGCAGGCGTGGGGCACTTTTTCCCTAGACGGCGCCGCCGATGTCGAGCACCGGCGCCACGGCGACGAGCCCACCCCGGCGCACCTCGGACAGCTTTGGCTTGCGCGCCTTGCCCGCGCGCGAAGGCGGGCGGCACAGCACGCACACATAGCCGTTCTTGTTGTCATGTGCATGGGCCACGAAGTGGCCGCCGCAGCGGCTGCAGGTGCTCAGCTGCAGCATGTCGCTGTCGAAGAAGCGCACCATGGTTTCGGCGCGGGTGAAGTCGAGCACCACCTCGCCGCCTTGCGACTCGACCTGCTCGGTGTAGAGGCGGTAGGCCTTGATGAGCGCGGGCAATTCGTTCTCGTCGGCTTCGTCGAGCATGAAGCGGTAGATGTTGTAGAACATCGACGAGTGGATGTTGGCCAGCCACGTCATGTACCAGTCGGTAGAGAACGGCAGCAGGCCCTTGGGCGGAGAGACGCCCTTGAGTTCCTTGTAGAGGCGTATCAGGCGCTCCCGGCTCAGCTTGACTGCCGCCTCCAGGAACTGCAGCCGGGCGCCGAGACCGATCAGCTCGATCGCGAGCTGGACCTGCCGGACCTCGCCCAGAACGCTCTTGCTGCTCACGCCGCGCTCGCTCCGCGCATCGGCGCCTGGGCTTGGGCCTGCGCCTGTCGCGCGGCCATCAGGATCGACATATGCGCCTGCTGCAGCGCCGGCTCCTTGCCCTCGCCGACCACCGCGAACATCGGTCGGTCGTCCAGGCGGAAGCTGCACAGCAGGAAGTTGGAAGCAGCCAGCTTCACGATCTGGCTGAGCGACATGTTCGCCAGCAGATCGGCAAGCTCGCGCCCCACTCCCAGGCGGAACATGGCCTCGGCCTTGTCCTGCTTGACCAGCTTCTGCGCCAGCAGCATATAGGCCAGATTCAGCTCGCCGATTTCTCTCGAAATCACGCCGCTTGCGGTGATATTGCAATTTTCCACGTCTGATTCCATTTCCGATTCAAAGCTCACTTCGTGCTCCTATCAATCGTGTATACATTATATACACAAAGTTTTACATGTTGAAGCGTTTTGTATGACAGGAGGGCAAAAAAGGTAGGAAGCGTCTGACAGGAACGCCACTTGTCCCCACGGAGAGTGAGGGTCATAGGCGTTACACAATCACGTAACAAGTTGTTCCAATCGTGGGGTTTTGGGCAGTAATTTATTCATCGGAGCTATCGAATCAATAAATACTATGGCCTTGTTTTGATTCACTGATAAATCTCTTGCATGAATATCCGTATTCATGATTTGCCATTGATTCGTTGTTCAATTAGTCGCCTGCGCGACCTTCGAGGCCGTAGACCCACGCCATGACCTCGGCCACCGCGAGGTACAGCTGCGGCGGAATCTGCTGGTCGAGGTCGACCTGCATCAGCAGCTTCACGAGGTCGGCCGACGAATGCACGTACAGCCCGTTCTCGCGCGCCTCGCGCATGATCGATTCGGCCACCACGCCATAGCCCTTGGCCACGACAACCGGGGCCCGTGTCTTGTCCGCATACGAAAGCGCGACGGCGCTGTTGCGGTTGTCGAGCACTTCGTTCATGCGGCCGCCTTCGCCATGACCTGCACTTGCTGCAGCCGCAGGCCCGCTGCGTCGAAGCGCTTCACGAGCCGGCCCGTGTCGCCGCGCAGGCGTGCCATGGTGGCGGTCTCGCGCGCAAAGAGATGCGCTTGCACGGCAGGGCCTTCGAGGCTCAGGCGCAGATCGACTTCGCCGAGTCGCGGCAGCGCCAGCGACACCGTGGTCGACCAGCGGCGCGTGCCCTCTTCTTGCACCGCGGCGCCATCGCGCTGCTGCGCCTGCTCTTCCTCGATGGACCAGCTCATCGGCACATCGGGCCAGGCCTGGCCGCTCCAGCGGAAGACTGAGCTGGCCAGCAGGTCGAGCTGCTGATGCACGATCGTGACGGCTTGCGGATGGATCACTTCTGCGCCGCGCGATGCCGATGCGACAGCTGCGCTGTCGGCCTGGCGTGCGGATTCGCCGGCACGATGCGCGGACATCGAATCGAGCATGCCGCCGACCTGCGCGCTTTCGGGTTGGCGATAAGCCGCCTGCACGCGCGCGGCATCGTTCGCGACGGCTTGCCCGGGAGCCTGGGCCGGGTCTTGTGCGGAGCGTGCGGCTTCCTGTGGCTGCGCATCGGTAGCGGGCGCCTGCGGCACGGGCGCATTCTCAACAGTGCGGAATGCATCGCCCTGTGGTACCGATACCACCATGGCTTGCACCAAGAGCGCCGGCGACACACCAGACACCCCCACGGAGGTCACAGAGGCCGGCCCCTGCGCAACCGCAGCCACGGAAGCTGCCAATGTCGCCACATCAGACCTCGCAGCCACCGGCGCCGACCAGCGCGCCTGCGGCTCCTGCGTCATCTGCGCGAGCGTGCGGCCACCGGCTGCGAACTCCGCCAGATGCGACTCATAGAAGAGACCGCTGTCCGACACCGTCTGCGCCAGCGCGCCTGCCAACGCCGCGGCGCTGGCAGGCTGCCCGCGCGACGACAGCAGCGGCGCCGTGCCGCGCACCGGTCCCGGCTGCGCCTGCAGGTCGGCCAGCACCGCGCCGATGACGCGCGCCGCCACCGACAGCCGCATGGCCACCGACGGCGTCGCACCCGCACCCGCATGCGCCGCGCCGCCGGCTGTCGCGCCCGGCAGTTGCCGGTCGAGCGCGGCGTTGGAAGGCAGCCGCACGTCGTTGTCGACCTTGCCGACAGGCACGGCCGGCCCCGGCGCGCCGATGACGACCTCCGCCTTGATGCCCAGCACGTCGAGCCGCGGCGCCAGCCTTGCGGCCAGCAGCGCATCGAGTAGTCCGGCGAGTGCAGTCATGGTGCGGCTTCTTCGGCGTTTGTTCGGGCCGCGCTCAGTGCGGCGGCCCGTAGGCTCTGCCGAGGTTCTTCTGCTGGGTGAGGTACCCCATCCGGCCGATCAGGTCTTCGATCTGCGGCTTGATGAGGCCCGACACCTCGGCCTGGTCCGAGCGGATGCGTTCGAGCAAATTGAGCACGTGCTCGACCTGCATCGAATCCAGCGTCTCGAACGGTTCGATGGCGCGCAATCGCTCGACCATGGCCGCGCAACGCTCTTCGAGCGCGGGGAGCCGGCCCCATTCCTTGGCGCGTGCCAGCACCAGCATCGATGCAATGCTGGTTGCCAGCTCCTCGTAGCAATGAACGACCTCACTCCGGAATGCCATGTTGTCCTGTCTCATTTTTGCGGTTGCATTTCAGCTGCGAGCCCGGTCGTCGATCTCCCGCCAGGCGGACGCGACGTTCTCGAGCAGCCGGTCGGCCTCGTCCAGGGCCTGCACGTCGTTGTGCAGGTTGGCGCGGAACAGCCGCTGCACGATGTAGTCGTACAGCGCCGACAGGTTGCGCACGAGTTCGGCGCCGGCATCGCCGGCTGCCTGGGCATCGAGCGCGGCCTTCAGGCCGTTGTCGACGATGCCGATGGCCTTGGAGATCGCGTTGCCCTTGGCTTCGATATCGCCGGCCGCCATGTGGTGGCGGGCCATGCCGATGGCGGTCTTCGCGCCATCGAAGAGCATCACGATGAGCTGGTGCGGCGACGCGCTCATCGCGGTCGTTTCCACACCGACGCGCGCATAAGCGCCGGCGCCGGTGCGCATGTTGTGGGGGGTGTACATCGGCTGGTGCTCCGGTCTGCGTCTTCTGACTTACTTGCTGCTGCTGTTCGTCAGCGCTTCGAACTGCTGCGTAAGGTAGGTCTTGGTGTTGTTCATTTTGTTGATCAACACGTCGAGCTGGTTGAACTGCGTGCGGTAGCGGTCCACCGCGGCGTCCACCCGCAACTGCATCGCGTCGTACTGGTCGTCAAGCTGCTTGATCGTCGATGTCACGCCGTCGCTGGCCACCTTCAGGGCGCCGGTGTTGAGGTCGTCCACCATCGCGTCGATCTGCTTGCCGTAGCCGGCCGTGCTGCCGGTGGCGCTCGAGAAGAGGTTTGCCACGCCCTTCAGGTTGTCGGCGAGGGCCTTGTCGAGCTTGTCGGAATCCACGGCCAGGGTGCCGTCCTTCTGGAAGGCCACGCCGATCTCGGTGAGCACCTTCATGTCGTTGGTGCCGCCGGCCTGCGGCGTGGTGAGCGCCTGGCGAATGCGCGTCTGCAGGTTGCGCAGCGTGCTGTCGCCCACCAGCGCGGCGGCGGTGTTGGTGTCGGCGTCGTATGAGGTCAGCGTCTTGGCGGTGCTCTGCAGGCTGTTGTAGGCCTTCACGAAGTCGTTGATGGCCGTCTTCACGCCGGCCGTGTTTTCCTTCATCGACAGGCCGGTCTTGCCGGTGTTCACCAGCGTCAGCGTGGCGCCCTGGATGGCTTCCTTCACGGTGTTGCTCGCGCTGGTGACGTCGATGCCGTTGACGTTGAGCTTGGCGTTCTGCGCCGCTGCCGTCTGCTTCAGGTTCTGCGTGCCGGCCGGGTCGTTGTTCAGCAGGTTCTGCAGCGCCGCGTCGCCGTCGACAGAGATGCGCATGCTCGACTTCTCGCCGGTCTGCGTGGAGGTCAGCACAAGCCGGTTGGGCGAGCCGCTGCCGTCGTTCACGATGGTGGCCGTCACGCCGGCACTGGCGCCGTTGATCGCGTTGCGGATGCCTTCCAGCGTGTTGTTGGTCGGGTCGATGGTGATCGACTTCGCGGTCTGGCTCGCATCCGCGGTGAAAGTGGCGCCGGTGTACTGGCCGGTCGTGGCGTTGAGCGTGCCACCCGTGATCGCGCCGAAGTCGATGGTGATCTTGCCGTTGCCGATCGCGGTCTTGGTGTCGACCTGGCCCGCGGTAATCACGGTCTGCGCCTGCGCGAGCTGCGACACGTCGATGGTGTAGTTGCCGGCCGCGCTCACGTCCGTGGCGGATGCCGACAGGATGCCGCTGACCGTCGGCGTGCCGGTCACGCTCTGGAACAGCGTCGGGTCGCCCAGCTTCTTGGCGGCCGTCTGCAGCGTGCTGAGCGCGCTCTGGATCGTGCCGTAGGCGGACAGCTTGCTCGTGTAGCTCTTGGCCTTCGCCTGCAGCGCCACCAGGGGCTGGCTCTCGGCGGTCTGGAGCTGCGTGAGCAAGGAGGCAAGGTCGAGGTTGGAGCCGACGCCGAGGCTGCTGATGGTTGCCATGTGAAAGCTTTCCTGAATTGGGTGTTCTGCTACGAATGAAGAATCTGGTGCGGTCTCAGGCCGCGTGGTCCACCAGCAGGCCGTTGCCGTCGCTCATCAGCTTCGCGATGCGCACGACGTCTTCATTGGGAATCTGGCGAATGACCTCGCCGCTGACGCGATCCACCACCTTGACGATGACCTTGTCGGTGTCCTTGTCGACCTCGAACTGCAGCCCGACCTCGCGCAGCGCGAACGCTTCGTTCACCTGGCGCACTGCCTGCTCGACCTGCACGGGTGTCGCGTCGTCCTTCGCGTCGGCCGCGGCATCGCCCTTCGCACCGGCCACCAGGCCCCGCACGGCCGCGGCGCCGCCGACGAGCAGCTGCGTCCACTGGTTCTCCATCACGGGGTTAGCCGGCACGGGGTTCAACATCATTTCCACCTTGTTTTGCTGGTTCGCTGTCCTCTGCGGCCTCATCCCTTGGGGCATGGCCGCAGAGGACAGCGCAGGCGGCCCCGGCTTTCCCCGGGAACCTGCGCCAGCCGGACTCCACCCTTGCGGGAGGGGCCCGGCATTCCTTTGCTTCTGTTCTGACTAACTAACTAGACCTTGTCGATCAACGCAGGAGCGACAGCACGCCTTGCGTGGTCTGGTTGGCTTGCGACAGCACCGAGGTACCTGCTTGTTGCAGGATCTGGGCGCGCGTCATGTTCGACACTTCAACGGCGTAGTCAGCGTCTTCGATGCGCGAACGCGACGAGGACAGGTTGGTCACCGTGGTGCCGAGGTTGGCGATCACCGAGTCGAAACGGTTTTGCACCGCACCCAGCGAGCTGCGCAGCTTGTCGACTTGCGACAGGGCGGCGTCCAGGGCCTTCAGCGGATCGACAGTCGACTTTGCGTCGCTGACGGCATTGGTCGTCAGCTTGCCGGGCTTGGTGGAATCGGCATACACGGTGCTGCCTTGCGAATCGGTCACCACGCCGTTGGCGTTCAGGTTGATCGATTCAGCAGCGGTCGTCGTCAGGCCGCTCACGCCGATATAGGCGCCGGTCACGGCACCGCCGGCTGCTGCCACTGCGTAGGCAGTGGTGGCGCCAGCACCGTCGATGTCGATGGAACCTGCACCAGCGTTGATCTTGGCTGCGACCTGGTCGGCCGTGGCGCGCTCGCCGGCAACCGCGAAGGTGCTGGCGCCGGCAGCTGCCGTCACCACCGTGTACGAAGCGCCGGTTGCGCCGATGGTGATCGAGTCGCCGGTAGCGGACATGCCGGTGGCTTGCTCGAGCACCGCCGACAGCGTGGCGGCGGTCGTCGTGCCGGTGCCCGTCTTGGTCAGGTTCTTCGAAGCGTCGAGGTACAGGGCCGAGCCGTCGGCAGCGTCGGTCATTGCACCGTTGCTGTCGATCTTGACGTCCATCGAACGGGTGCCGAGCTTGACCGTGGCGGTCACGCTGGTGCCGGCTGCCGGGGTCAGCGAAGCGAGCGTGTTGGCCTGGCTGCGTGCAGCTTCCGTGGCGGTGTAGCTCTTGGTAGCTGCGCTGTAGGTGTAGGTTGCGCCGCCGGTCATGGAGACCGTGCCGCCGTCTTGCATCTTGGCCAACACGTCATTGGCCGTAGCGCCGTTGGCGGCCGTGGTCAGCGTGCGGCTGTAAGCCGTGATGCCGTTCGTGGTGGCACCTGCGGTGAAGCCAGCGACCAGCAGGTCGGAAGCCGTTGCACTCTTGTTCTTCGAACCGGTGTTGTTGACGTTGAAGCCGTCCAGACCGAGGGTCTTGGCGCTGATTTCTTGCAAGTCGATGTCGATGGTTTCGCCATCGTTCGCGCCGACTTGAACGGTCAGCTTGCCGGCGTCGGCCGACAGGACCTTCACGCCGTTGAACTGGGTCTGTTCCGACACGCGGTTGATTTCGTCCAGGCGCTGGCCGATTTCCGACTGGATCGAGTCCAGGTCGCTGGCCGAGTTCGTGCCCGTGGCGGCTTGCACCGACAGTTCGCGGATGCGTTGCAGGTTGTTGTTGACTTCGGTCAGCGCGCCTTCGGTCGTCTGAGCGATCGAGATGCCGTCGTTGGCGTTGCGCGTTGCTTGCGTCAGGCCCTTGATGTTGGCCGTGAAGCGGTTGGCAATGGCTTGGCCGGCAGCGTCATCCTTGGCGCTGTTGATGCGCATGCCCGAAGACAGGCGCTCGATGGCGCTGTTCAACGCCGACTGCGACTTGTTGAGGTTGTTTTGCGTGACCAGCGAGAGGCTGTTCGTGTTGATGACTTGCGCCATGTTCGACTCCTGATTGAAAAAAGGTTGTGGACTCCGGCCTTCGGCCGTAACGCTGGACCCGCTTCCACTGTGAGACTCAAGCCATCGTTGACTTGGTTATCGGCGGGGTCTCACGAACCTTTAGGGCCACGTACAAAAAAGTTGCACAGGCGGCCCACACCACCAACCCTCCCCCTCAGGCCTGCAGGTTCATCACTTCCTGATAGGCGGTCACCAGGCGGTTGCGCACCTGCAGCCCGGTCTGGAACGCGACGTTGGCCTTCTGCAGGTCGACCATCACGTCGTTGAGCGCGACACCGGGCTTGCCCAGTTCGAACGACTCGGCCTGCGCATAGGCCTGTTGCTGCGCGCCGCTGATGTTGGAAAGCGAGCGCTGGAGCTCGGCTGCGAAACCGCCGGCTTCGACCGGCGTACCGGCAGCGGCCGCGGGCGCAATGCCCGTGTGCAGCGCGGTGGCGCGCATCTGCTGCAGGACGGATTCGATGGCACTGATCGACATGGGAGATCCCTCTTCCTTTGTTTGAAGACTTCTGCGTGACTTGACATGGAGGGACAAAAGCCCTCCTGCCTGCTTGCAGCGTATCAAGGGAAGACCCCGATTCAAGCGCGCAACTGAGGGCAAAAACCCCGGCTGTTCGGGCATTCGAATTCCGGGTGACTGTTGACAATCGTCGGCGAAACGAACAGGCCGCGGACGACATCACGGGCCATCCGGAATGAAATCTCTACACCGAATCTCCACTCCCACCATGGCAACGGCAACCGCCACGACGAAGGTGCACCCATGAGCACGGCGGCGCCCGCGGGTGCTTTGCCTGCGGCCGGCAACGGCCAGCCTGCGCTACTGGACCGCATGCGCGCACAGCCCCGGCTGCCGCTGATCATCGGAGGCGCGGCCCTGGTGGCCGCCGCTGCCGCGTTCATGCTCTGGAGCCGCGGGCCCGACTACAAGGTGCTCTACACCAACGTGTCGGACCGCGACGGCGGCGCGATCATCGCGTCGCTGCAGCAGATGAACGTGCCCTACAAGTTCGCCGACGGCGGCGGCGCGATCCTGATCGCGGGCGACAAGGTGGCCGAGACGCGCCTGAAGCTCGCGGCGCAGGGCCTGCCCAAGGCGGGCGGCGTGGGCTTCGAACTGATGGACAACCAGAAGTTCGGCACCAGCCAGTTCGCCGAGCAGGTCAACTACCAGCGCGGCCTCGAAGGCGAGCTGGCGCGCTCCATCGAATCCATCGGCGCCATCGAATCGGCCCGCGTGCACCTGGCGCTGCCCAAGCCGTCGCTCTTCGTGCGCGACCAGAAGAAGCCATCGGCATCGGTGGTGCTCGCGCTGGCGCGCGGACGCAGCATCGACGAAGGCCAGGTCAGCGCCATCGTGCACATGGTGTCCAGCAGCGTGCCCGACCTCGACGCCAAGAGCGTGACCGTGGTCGACCAGCGCGGCAACCTGCTGTCTTCGGCGCGCGGCGGCGACCGCGGGCTGGACGTGAGCCAGCTCAAGTACGCGCAGGAGATCGAGCAGGGCTACATCCGCCGCATCGAGGCGATCCTGCAGCCCATCGTGGGCACGAACAATGTGCGCGCGCAGGTGGCGGCCGACATCGACTTCTCGGTGGTCGAGCACACCGACGAGAAATACAAGCCCAACCAGGACCCGACGCAGGTCGCCATCCGCAGCCAGCAGAGCAGCGAATCGGCGCAGCACGGCGGCGGCCAGCCCGGCGGCGTGCCGGGCGCGCTGTCGAACCAGCCTCCGGTAAACCCGACCGCGCCGATCACCGGCCCGCGCGCGCCGAACGCCCCGGGCACGCCGCCCGCGCCAGGAACACCCGGCGCTCCGGGTGCACCGGGCGTGGCGGCCTCCACGGCCAGCACCGCCCCCACCGGCCCGAGCAGCACGCGCAAGGACACCACCACCAACTACGAGCTCGACCGCACCATTCGCCACGTGCAGCAGGCCGCCGGCGGCGTGAAGCGCCTGTCGGTCGCCGTGGTGGTGAACAACCGCGATGCGGTGGATGCATCGGGCAAGAGCAGCAGCCGCGCGCTGACCCCGGCCGAGCTGGAGCAGATCCGCAACCTCGCGAAGGAGGCCATGGGCTTCAGCCAGGATCGCGGCGACTCGCTCAACGTGGTCAACAGCGCCTTCGCCCGCGACGCCGACAGCGCCCCCGCACCCGAGGTGCCGTTCTGGCGCGACCGCGAGAACATCGAGCTTGGCAAGACGGCGGGCCAGTACCTGCTGTACGCCCTGATCGCGCTCTTCGCCTGGTTCGCCGTGCTGCGCCCGCTGATGCGCCGGCACCTGGCTCCCCCGGCTGCGGCTGCGGCATCCACCGGCCCCGCCTTCGCACCAGCCGCAGAGCCAGACCCGAACGCGCCCTCTCCCGACGAAAGCCTGCGCGAGCGCGAGGCCAACCGCCGCAAGGCCGACATGGAATACGCCCACCAGGCCGCGGACAAAGACCCGAAGCTGGTGGCCACCCTGATCCAGCACTGGATGCACAACGATGAATAGCGAAATGGGAACCCGCAAAAGCGCCATCCTGCTGATGGCGCTGGGCGAAGACCGCGCCGCCGCCGCGCTGCACCAGCTGCCCACCTCCGAGGTGCAGGCGCTGGGCCTTGCAATGTCGAAGCTCAGCTCCGTCTCCAAGGACGAGCTGGCCGCCGTACTCTCCGAATTCCGCCACGAGACCGAGCAGCTCTCGGCCCTGCACCTGGGCTCGACCAGCTACATCCGCGCCGTGCTGAAGAAGGCGCTGGGCGACGACCGCGCCAGCAACCTGCTCGAAGACATCCTGCAGCCCGACGAGCCGCACGGCGGCATCGAGCGGCTCAACGAGCTGGAAGCCGGCGAAGTGGCAGAGCTCATCCGCGACGAGCACCCGCAGATCCTGGCAACGCTGCTCGTGCACCTGGACCGCATGAAGGCATCGGAAGTGCTGGAGAAGCTGCCGGCGCGACTGCGCCACGACGTGATCATGCGCGTGGCCACCTTCGGCGGCGTGCAGCCGTCGGCGCTGAACGAGCTGACCGACGTGCTCACCGAAATGCTCGCGGGCCAGGGCGTGCGCCGCAGCCGCCTGGGCGGCGTGCGCACCGCGGCCGAGATCGTCAACCTGATGAGCACCGGCGTGGAAGAAGAAGCCATCGCCCATGTGCGCGAGCAGGACGAGGCGCTGGCCCAGCGCATCGTCGACGAGATGTTCGTGTTCGAGAACCTGCTGGGCCTGGAAGACCGCAGCATCCAGCGCCTGCTCAAGGACATCGAGTCCGACTCGCTCATCATCGCGCTCAAGGGCGCGCCGATGGAGCTGCGCGACAAGTTCCTCAACAACATGTCGCAACGCGCCGCCGAGACGCTGCGCGAAGACATGGAGCTGCGCGGCCCCGTGCGCGTGTCGCAGGTCGAGACCGAGCAGAAGGCCATCCTGCAAGTCGCCCGCCGTCTGGCGGAGGCTGGCGAAATCGTGATCGCGGCGCCTGGCACCGATGACTTCGTCTGACACCAACGGCGCCTTCGGCGAGTCGCGCGAACGGCTTGCCGCCATCCATGCCGCCGCGCGCCATGCGGCGGCCGGACCGAAGCCCGCCCCATCGCCCACGCTTTCGGCCTGGGAGCGCTGGGAGATGGGCACCATCGACGGCAAGGCGCCCGCCAGCCGCAAGGGTGCTGAACGCAACGGCCCGCCACCTGCACCGCCCGCACCCAGGGTCGACCTTGCCGACATCGCGCGCATCCGCAGGGAAGCCCGCATAGACGGCGAGGCCGAGGGCCGCGCCGCCGGCCTCGCTGAAGGCCGCAAGGTCGGCCACACCGAAGGGCTGGCCACCGGCCTCGCAGCCGCCAGCGTGCATGCCGAACGCCTGCGCGCGCTGGCCCAGTCGCTGCCCGATGCACTGCGCCGCGCAGAAGAAGAGCTTTCGCAGGCCGTGCTCGCGCTCGCGCTCGACGTGGCCCGCCAGGTGGTGCACCGCACGCTGAAGGCCGAGCCCGAATGGGTGCTGCCCGTGGTGCGCGACCTGCTCAACACCGAGCCCGCGCTGCGCGGTGAGCCGCGCCTGCTGCTGAACCCCGATGACGTGGCACTGGTGAAGAACAGCCTGGGCAACGAGATCGAAGCAGCCGGCTGGCAGGTGCGCGCAGACGACACCATCGCGCGCGGCGGCTGCCGCGTGCAGTCCGCCACCGGTGAACTCGACGGCACGCTCGGCACGCGCTGGAAACGCGTGACCGCCTCGCTGCACGGCGACGCCGACGGGCAGGCCGACTCGCTCTGACGCCCATGCAAACCACCGCCGCCCCCAACGCCCATCTGCAATCGGTGCGCGCTGCGCTGGAGAAGGCGCGCGCCAACGTCGCGCATTGCGAGACCACCATTGCCTCGGGTCGCCTCACACGCGCCGTCGGATTGGTGCTCGAAGCCGTGGGCCTGCAACTGCCCGTGGGCAGCGACTGCCTGATCGAACTGCCGCCCGGCCATCCGCAGCGCCACGCCGAAGCCGAGGTCGTGGGCTTTGCTGGTGACCGCCTGTTCTTGATGTCGCAGACCGAAGTGGCAGGCCTCGTGCCCGGAGCGCGCGTGTTCGCGCGGCCCGGCTCGCCGGAGCCCGACGCAGCCGGCATGATCGGCAACGCACACACCAAGCGCCTGCCCGTGGGCGAAGGCATGCTCGGCCGCGTGGTCGATGCGGCCGGCCGTCCGCTCGACGGGCTCGGTCCGCTCGACATTGCGCGCAAGGTGCCGCTGAGCTCGCCGCCCGTCAACCCGCTGTCGCGTGCGCCCATCGACTCGGTGCTCGACGTCGGCGTGCGCGCCATCAACGCGATGCTCACCGTCGGCCGCGGCCAGCGCATGGGCCTGTTCGCCGGCTCCGGCGTGGGCAAGAGCGTGCTGCTGGGCATGATGGCGCGTTACACCAGCGCCGAAGTCATCGTGGTCGGCCTGATCGGCGAACGCGGCCGCGAGGTGAAAGACTTCATCGAGAACACGCTGGGCGAAGAAGGCCTGGCCCGCGCGGTGGTGGTGGCCGCGCCTGCCGACAACTCGCCGCTGCTACGCCTGCAGGGTGCGGCCTATGCGACCTGCCTGGCCGAATACTTCCGCGACCGCGGCAAAGACGTGCTGCTCATCATGGACTCGCTCACTCGCTACGCGATGGCGCAGCGCGAGATTGCGCTGGCCGTGGGCGAGCCGCCCGCCACCAAGGGCTATCCGCCTTCGGTGTTCGCCAAGCTGCCGGCATTAGTGGAGCGCGCGGGCAACGGCGCGCGCGATGCGCAGGGACGCGGCGGCTCGATCACCGCCTTCTATACGGTGCTGTCCGAGGGCGACGACCAGCAGGACCCGATTGCCGACTCGGCGCGCGCGATTCTCGACGGGCACGTGGTGCTCTCGCGCACGCTGGCCGAGGCCGGGCACTACCCCGCCATCGACATCGAAGCCTCCATCAGCCGCGCCATGACCGCGCTGATTCCGTCCTCGCAGTACGACTCGGTGCGCCGCTTCAAGCAGATGCTCTCGCGCTACCAGCGCAACCGCGACCTGATCAGCGTGGGCGCCTACGCGCCCGGGCACGACCTGCAGCTCGACCAGGCCATTGCGATGTACCCGCGCATCGAAGGCTTCCTTCAGCAGTCGATGGACGAACGCGCGGGCTATGCCGAGTCGATTGGGCACCTCGAAGGCCTGTTCGCGCCCGAACAGCGCGCATCCACGACGACAACAACACAAAGATTCAAGACATGACACGCAAGCTCCCCCTTGGCATGCTGATCGACCTGGCGCATACGCAGACCGACGACGCCGCACGGCGCCTGGGCGCGCTGCAGAACGCGCACCTCAACGCCAGCCAGAAGCTCGAACTGCTGCTGCAGTACCGGCAGGACTATCACGACCAGCTCGATGCGCTGATGCGCGACGGCCTGCCCTCGTCGCAGTGGCGCAACTACCGCAACTTTCTGGGCACGCTGGACGGCGCCATCGAGCAGCAGCGCGCCATCGCGGCGCAGACCGAGACCCGGCTCGACACCGGCCGCACCGACTGGCAGCAGCAGAAGCGCCGCCTGAGCTCCTTCGACACGCTGGCCGAGCGCGTGCGCATGCAGGAAATGATGGCCGAGGCCAAGCGCGAGCAGCGCGACAGCGACGAGCGCTCGGCGCGCAAGTTCTTCGACCGCGCCTCGCACCCGACTCTTTGAGTCCCCTGATTGAATTTCCACGCAGGAACCGACATGACTCCCATGATCACGCCCCCCGTCATGACGAACGCCACCAGCCAGACGGCTGCGCAAGCCGGCGTGCGCAACCGCGGCGCTGACGAAGACCAGGGCCGCAGCTTCGGCGCGGCGCTGGAGCGCTCGCGTGCGAACAACGGCAACCGCGCCGACGCGACGCCGAAAGACGGCGCGCAGGATGTCGCCACCATCGACCGCAAGCCTGTGCGCAAGCCCGGCGCGGATGAAGACACGAAGAAAGAAGACGCGCTGCCCGCGGACCCGAACCTCGCCTTTCTCGCGACGGCGCACACGCCACTGCACGCGCTGACGCTCGCGGGGCGCTCTGCTCAACAGCAGCAAGGTGAAGGCGCAGCCGATGCCACCGCCGCAACGGCGCCCGCCGGTACAGCAGCAGACATTCCGCTGGACCCCGCTCTGCAGACCGCTGCCGCGAAGGTGCTTGGTGCCGATGCGGCCGTCGCCGATGCATCGGCCGCACCCGAAACCGCCGTGGCCTCGAAAGACGCCGCAGCGAAGCCGGCGACGCCCGCCCTGTCGGCCGCGCCTCTCCAGGACAACGCCGCGCCGGCCACCTCGCTGCACGAACTTGCCCGTGCCGCCATCGCGGCACAGACCATGTCCGTCGGCATCGCGAAGCCCGCATCCGCCCCCGCCGGTTCGCCAGTCGGCACCGCTGCGACCGGCCGCGGCGCAGCAGCGCGCACGCCCGTGAGCGCCACCACCGCCGAGCAACTGGCCAGCGCTGCGCAGCAACCGGAGGCGGCCGACGATGCGCAAGCCAAGGCCGCGCCCATTGCGGCAGTGGCAGCCGCGACCGCCAGCGACACGGACGCCCAGCCACCCGTGGCACCCATCGCGCTCCAGCAGCCCGCCGCGATAGCAACCGCTTCATCAGACGGCACAAACGACACGGCAGCCACACGCGCCCCCGTGCACACCATCGCCCCCGAAGTCGGCGGCGACAAATGGGCGCCGGCCCTCGGCCAGCAGCTGGCGCGCATGAGCACCAGCGGCAATCACACGGCCGAACTCAACCTGAACCCCGCTGGTCTCGGCCCGCTCAAGGTGACGCTGTCGATGGGCGACAACCAGGCGCAGGCCATGTTCGTATCGGCCCATGAGAGCGTGCGCAAGGCCATCGAGGCCGCGCTGCCGCAGCTGCGCAATTCGCTGTCGGAGCAAGGCATCACGCTGGGCCAGACCTCGGTCGGCGCGGAAAACCGCCAGCCCTTCGGCAACGACGCCGCCTTCGCACAGCAGCAAAGCCAGCAACAGCAGCAGAACGCCGCGCGGCAGCAGGCAGCCTCCCCGTATCCCGGCGCGGGCCGCACCACGGCCAGCGCTCCGGTGGCGCCCCTGGCCGTCGTGCGCGCGGGTGCTTCCAGCAACGCAGCAGGGGTGGACACCTTCGCCTGAGGCCCGGCAACACATACACGCCCCCGCCCGCGACGGCGCCCTGTGCGGCGCCCCGCAATGAACGGATATGAAACGCCTTTGTGCGCTTGTTCGGCCGTTCGTCAGCGAGGGACTTCGCAAAGAATAGATCGGACAAGAAAAACCGCTTAACCATGGCTACCTCATCACCCGCCGCAACTGTCGCACCGGCCATCTCCGCAACGCTGGCCCCACGCCGCTCCTCGAAGCTGCTGATCGGAATCGTGATCGCCGTCGGCCTGATCGCTGCCGGCGGCGCGGCCGCGTATGTCTTCCTGCCCCGCTTCATGGGCACCGCCTCCACCGAAACGGCCAAGGCGCCGACACCCGAGAAGCCCATCTTCCTGACGCTCGAGCCGTTGACCGTCAACCTGCAGTCGGAAGGCCGCGGCCGCTTCCTGCAGATCGGCATGGCGCTGCGCGTGCGCGACGAGCAGACCAAGGCGCAGCTCGTCGAATTCATGCCCGAAGTGCGCAGCCGCCTGCTGCTCCTGCTGTCGAACCGCGCGCCCGAATCGGTGGTGGCGCCGGAAGACAAGGCCAAGCTGGCCGAGGAGATCCGCAAGGCGCTGAGCACACCGCTCGCGCCGGACACGCCCGAACTGGGCATCTCCAGCGTCTCTTTCAACACGTTCGTCGTGCAGTGACCACCTCTTCCTTCGGACAAGCGATCCATGGCGTATGAACAGGTGCTCTCCCAGGACGAGGTCGATGCGCTTCTGCAAGGCGTCACCGGCGGAGACCTCGACCAGGCGGCCTCCCCCGCACCGCCGAAGGACGGCCTGCCGGCCTACGACCTCGGTGCGCCCGACCGCGTGGTGCGCAACCGCATGCACACGCTGGAGGTCATCAACGACCGCTTTGCTCGCGGCCTGCGCGGCGCGCTGCTGAACTTCATGCGCCGCAGCCCCGACATCTCGGTGGGGCCCGTGCAAATTCAGCAGTACGGCGAGTTCGTGCGGCACCTGCCGGTGCCCGCGAACATCAACATGATCCACATGAAGCCGCTGCGCGGCACCGCGCTCTTCGTGTTCGACCCGAAGCTGGTATTTCTCGTGGTGGACAACCTGTTCGGCAGCGACGGCCGCTACCACGTGCGCGTGGAAGGCCGCGACTTCACGCGCACCGAGCAGCGCATCATCAAGCGCCTGCTCGACCTGTCGCTGCAGTGCTATGGCGACGCATGGCAGCCGGTGTTTCCGCTCGACTTTGACTACGTGCGCGCCGAGATGCACGGCAAGCTCGCCAACATCGTCGCGCCCAACGAGGTGGTGATCAACACCACGCTGCAGATCGAGTTCGGCCCCGTCGGCGGCTTCCTGCACGTGTGCATTCCCTACTCGATGATCGAGCCGATCCGCGACCTGCTGTCCAACCCGATCCAGGACGAGGTCGAGGTAGACAAGCGCTGGGTCAAGCAGATGTCGCGCCAGATGCAGGCCGCCGACGTCGAGCTGGTGGCCGACTTCGTGACCATGCCATCGACGCTGGGCGAAGTGATGAAGCTGCAGATCGGCGACGTCATTCCCATCGAGCTGCCCGAGACGGTCGTCGCCAAGGTCGGCGGCGTGCCGGTGATGGAGTGCGGCTACGGCACCTCCAACGAGCGCTATGCGCTGCGCGTGCAACACATGATCTCCCACCAAGACAGCGATTTGAAGAACGACCATGACTGACAACACCTCTTCCGGCAGCAGCGACGCGGACGACTGGGCCAGCGCCCTGGCCGAGCAGACGGCCGCCTCGGCCCCTGCCGCCGCCGAACCCGCCCCTGCACCCACATTCGCGCCCGCCACCGCGCAGGTTTTCCAGCAGATCCAGGACGCACCGCCTCCCGCGCACTCGTCCTCCACGCCGGTGGACATCGCGCGCGTGCTCGACGTGCCGGTGCAGCTCACCGCCGAGATCGGCCGCACGCGCATCACCATCAAGAACCTGCTGCAGCTGTCGCAGGGCTCGGTGGTGGAGCTCGACGGCCTGGCCGGCCAGCCGCTGGACGTGCTGATCAATGGCTACCTCATTGCGCAAGGCGAGGTGGTGGTGGTGAACGAGAAGTACGGCATTCGCCTGACCGACATCGTCACGCCCTCCGAGCGCATGCAGAAGCTCGCGCGCGCATGAGCCTTCCCACCGTGCCCACGCCCGTTCACGACGTGGCTCCGGCCGCCGTCGGCGCCTCGGGCCTGCTGCAGGCCGGCTTCGGCATGGCGGCGGTGGTCGGCCTGATTTTTCTGTGCGCCTGGCTGGCGCGGCGCTTCGGCCTCCAGCGCCTGGGCAGCGGTCAGTTGGTGAAAGTGGTGTCGAGCGCCGCAGTCGGCCAGCGCGAACGCGTGGTCGTGGTGGAAGTGGGCGACACCTGGCTGGTGCTGGGCGTCACGCCGAGCCAGGTCAACACACTGCACACGCTGCCGGCACAGGCCCATGCGGCTGCTGCAGCGCCGGCGTCGTCCTCGGTCGCACCCACACCCGTCGAACTCTTCGCCCGCAAGCTGCGCGAAGCCCTCTCGGGCAAGCCGCATCGTCCTGCCCCATGAAGAACCCCGCATTGCGCCGCGGCTTGCGCGCCGCGCTGCTGTTGCTCGCCGCCACGCTGCTGCCCGCCGTTGCATGGACTCAGGGCCTGCCCGGCATCACCAGCACGCCCGGCCCCGGCGGCAGCCAGACCTGGTCGCTGAGCGTGCAGACCATGGGGCTGCTGACCTCGCTCACCTTCCTGCCCGCGCTGCTGCTGTCGATGACCAGCTTCACGCGCATCCTCATCGTGCTGGGCCTGCTGCGCACCGCCATCGGCACGCAGACCTCGCCACCCAACCAGATTCTGGTGGGGCTGTCGCTCTTCCTCACCTTCTTCGTGATGTCACCGGTGCTCGACAAGGCCTACAACGAGGCCTACAAGCCCTTCTCCGAGAACAAGATCAGCGTCGACACCGCGCTGGAGCGCGGCATTGCGCCCTTCAAGACATTCATGCTCAAGCAGACCCGCGAGAACGACCTGGCCCTGTTCGCCCGGCTCGCCAAGGTGCCCGAGATGCAGGGCCCCGAAGACGTGCCGCTGCGCATACTGCTGCCCTCCTTCGTCATCAGCGAGCTGAAGACCGCGTTCCAGATCGGCTTCACCATCTTCATACCGTTTCTCATCATCGACCTTGTGGTGGCCAGCGTGCTGATGTCCATGGGCATGATGATGGTGCCGCCCGCTTCCATCGCGCTGCCCTTCAAGCTCATGCTCTTCGTGCTGGCCGACGGCTGGCAACTTCTGATAGGCGCGCTCGCGCAAAGCTTCTACCTCTAGGTACGCAGAGATGAACCCCGAATCCGTCATGACCATGGGCTACAGGGCCATGGAAATCTCGCTGCTCATCGGCGCACCGCTGCTGCTGGTGGCACTGGTCATCGGCCTGATCGTGAGCATCTTCCAGGCAGCCACGCAGATCAACGAAGCCACGCTGTCCTTCATTCCCAAGCTGCTCGCCGTGTTCGCGACGCTGGTGATTGCAGGGCCATGGATGCTCGACCGCATGCTCGACTACATCCGCGCGCTGTTCGCCGGCATTCCGCAGATGCTGGCGTGACGTGACGTAACGTGATTTGACGTGACCCCGTCGATCATCTCGGTCACCTCGGCCCAGCTCGAGGGCTGGATGGTGGCCTTTCTCTGGCCCTTTGTGCGCATGCTCGCGCTGGTGAGCACCGCGCCGATCTTCGGTGAAGCATGGGTGCCACGGCCCGTGAAAGTGGCCATTGCCGCCATGCTGGCCTTCGTGATCTCGCCCACCATCGGGCCGTTGCCCACGGTGCCGGTGGTGTCCGCAGGTGGCGTGTGGATCATCGTGCAGCAGGTGTTGATCGGCGTGGCCATGGGCTTCACCGTGCGGCTGGTGTTCACCGCCGTGCTGGCCGCGGGCGAATACATCGGCCTGCAGATGGGCTTGTCGTTCGCATCGTTCTTCGACCCGATGAGCCATGGCAGCACCATGGTGGTGTCGCGCCTGCTGAACATGCTGGCGATGCTGATCTTTCTGGCGCTCGACGGGCATCTGCTGATGGTGAATGCGCTGGCAGAGAGCTTTCACACACTGCCGATTGCCGATGCGCCGCTTGCGTCTGGTGGGTGGATGTTTCTGGTGCTGGCCGGGGGCGACATCTTTGCCAGCGGGCTGATGCTGGCGTTGCCGCTGATTACCGCGCTGCTTACGCTGAACCTGGCGATGGGCATCCTGAACCGCGCATCGCCGCAGTTCAGCATCTTCGCGGTGGGGTTCCCGCTGACGCTGCTGGCGGGGATTTTCATGATGCAGCTGTTGATGCCGAATCTGGGGGCGTTTCTGGAGCCGCGGTTCGGGGAGGCCATTGCCAACATGCTGCGGGTTACGCAGGGGTTGCGGCCTTGATTCGAAGGTGATGCAAAGGACCCGGATCGCATGAAGATCCAAACTGGTGCATCAAACTGATTAATCAGTTGGCATGGGATCTGCTTGACCAGATGCATGCCATCTTCCATCGACATCAGCGAGCGCATCGTCGAGGCCGTCCTCGCCAAGAAGCTGGCACCGGGTGCCCGCCTCGGCGAACAGCAACTGTGCGATCTCTTCGATGCACCGCGCGCGGTGGTGCGCGAAGCGCTCACCACCTTGTCGGTCCGCGGCATGGTGAAGGCCAGCGCGCGTCGCGGGTGGTACCTGGTCGAGCTGTCCCAGGAGGAGGCCCAGGCCGCCTTCGACGCGCGCCTCGTGATCGAGACCGGCCTCATCCGGTGCAGCAAGCCTCTGGCCTCCAAGGCGCTGCAGCGGCTGCGCACGCACCTGAAGCGTCAGCGCGAAGCGGTCGAAGGCACCGATGTGGGAGCGCGCAGCTTCCTGCTGGGAGACTTTCACGTCTGCCTGGCCGAATGCCTGGGGAACAGCGTGCTCGCGGCCGCGGTTCGCGACCTCACCGCACGCACGATGCTGATCGCCTTGCGCTACCAGTCGCAGGACGAGGCTGCGCACTCCTTCAGCGAGCACAGCGCCATCGTCGAGGCGCTGGAAGCCGGCGACATGGCCCTGGCCGAACAGCGCGTCTTCGCCCACCTGTCGACCTGGCAACTCAAGCTGCAGGTGCCCGCTGACCAGACGCCCGACCCGTTGGCCGGGCTGCGGCTCGCGCTCACGCCGCTGTCTGCGCCCCGGTGAAGCATCCCCTGCCACGCGCCCCCGATTTCCCTGCCGACTTCTTCTCAACGCCCATCCCAACCTCGGAGCACGCCATCATGTTCAGCAAACGCCACCTTTCCCTCGGCCTCGCAGCCGCCCTCACCTTTCTCGCCGCCGGCGCCTCGCACGCACAGAGCGCGCTGGACACGATCACGAAGAGCAAGACGGTCCGGATCGCGATTCCCACCGACTTTCCGCCCTACGGCTCGGTCGGCCCGGACATGGCACCCCAGGGGCTGGACATCGAGGTCGCGCGGCTGATCGCCGGCAAGCTCGGCGCCAAGGTCGAATTGATTCCGGTCTCGACGGCGAACCGCATCCCTTATCTGCAGACCAAGAAGGCCGACCTCGTGATCTCCACGCTGGGCAAGAACCCGGAGCGCGAGAAAGTCATCGACTTCACCGTGGCCTACTCGCCCTTCTTCATCGCCGTGTTCGGCCCGAAGACGCTGCCCGTGAAGGCGCCGGCTGAGCTCGCGGGCAAGTCCATCTCCGTCACGCGCGGCTCCGTGGACGACGCAGAACTCACCAAGGTGGCACCGGCCTCCGTGGAGTTGCGCCGCTTCGAGGACAACAACGCGACCATCTCGGCCTTTGTCGCCGGACAGACGCAGCTGGTGGCAACCAGCGCCCAGGTGGCGAGCACCATGATGGCGAAGAACCCGCAACTTGGGAGCGAGCTCAAGTTCGTGCTGAAGGATTCCCCGAACTTCGTCGGCGTGGCCAAGGGAGAGGACGCGCTGCGGCTCAAGGTCAACGAGATCTTGCTCGATGCGAAGAAGAGCGGCGAACTCGACAAGCTGGCTGTCAAGTGGCTGGGCCGCCCCGCCGGCGAATTGCCGCAGTAAGGCGCGCCCACGACATGAACGAGCCATGGCGCCTCAGTGCGGCGCAGTTGACCGCTGGGTACGCAAAGCAGCTGTTCACGCCCCTCGACGCGCTGCAGGCGTGCCTGGCACGCACCGAGGTTTGCGAGCCGTCGCTCAACGCCTTCGTTGCAGTCGACCGTGAAGGCGCACTGCGCGCGGCGGCGTCCAGCGCGGCACGCTGGGCCACCGGCCGGCCGCTGGGCCCGCTCGACGGCGTGCCAATGAGCGTCAAGGACAACATGCACGTCGCGGGTCTTCCCACGTCGTGGGGAAGCAAGCTGCTGCAGGGCTTTGTCGCATCGCACGACGAGCTGCCCGTGGCGCGCCTGCGCGCGGCAGGCGCCGTGCTGTTCGGCAAATCGAACCTGCCTGAATTCGCGATGCAGGGCTACACCTCCAACGCCCTGCACGGCACCACCCGCAACCCCTGGGACACCGCGCTGACGCCGGGCGGATCGTCGGGCGGTGCCGCAGCGGCAGTCGCGGCGGGCCTGGGGCCGCTGGCCCTGGCTACCGATGGCGGCGGCTCCATCCGCCGGCCTGCATCGCATTGCGGTCTTGTGGGGTTCAAGCCTTCGCGTGGCCTCGTGCGCAGGGAGTGCGGCTTGCCCGAGATATTCCTCGACTACGAAGTGGCCGGCGGAATCGGTCGCTGCGTGAAAGACGTACAGCATCTGACGGCGACGATAGCGGGATCGCGCCTGGAGGCCAGCCAGCCCTCGCCGTCTCGCATTCTTTTCGTGCCCCGCTTCGGCACCCATGCCGTCGACCCCAACATTGCCGCGTCGGTGCGTCGCGCGGCCGAGGGTTTCGCCGCGTTGGGGCACGCGGTGGACGAAGCACAGCAGCAGGTGAACTGGTCGGAGGCGATCAACGCGCTGTGGCCAACGCTTTCCAATGCAGGGCTCGCCTGGATGCTCCAGCGCGCATGGCAGTGGCCCGAGTTCAGGTTGCCCGATGGCGTTCACCCGGATCTCTCACTCTGCGGCGCGGTCGCGCAGGCGAATTTCGACGCCGGCCTGAAGCTCGATGCATCCGGCCTGTTCGACGTGCTGGCGGAAGTGCGTGAGCTCGAGCGACAGATGGAAGCCGTCTTCGCCCGCTACGACTTCATCCTCACACCGGCGACGGCCGCCCTGCCCTGGCCCTGCGAGCAAAGCCACCCCGAGCGGATAGCGGACACGGAAGTCGGCCCGCGCGGGCATGCCGTCTTCACCGCCTTCGCCAATGCCGCGGGCCTGCCGGCCATTGCACTGCCAAGCGCGCATGCAGAGGGCCTGCGGACTGGCATTCAGCTGGTCGCATCGGCCGGCCGCGATGCCGAACTGCTGGCATTGGCCATGCAGTATGAGGAGGCCTTTCCATGGCCTGCGCTGTGGGACGAAGGCTTTCACTCAACGGGCTGAAATGAGGAGGTTCCACCCGGTATTTGGGTTGGAACTGCGGGCCGTAGGGGCATCGCGCTCCTCTCGATCGCAGATGTCTGCGTGGCTATACTGCGCCCGTCATGTCAAAAACAGGCGTGATCGGGATTGGCGTCCCGCTGAAATCACTGCGACGAAAGCCGCAGTCACCCCGCAGGGTCTGCGGCTTCGTCGTTCGTGCCTCCAGTTTTGGCGGCTCGATGGGCGGGCGCGAGCCCGGCCGGTTTCACGCAAGTGGTTTCCCGGTACGCCAACCCGTCGAGCCGCCGCCCTCAATTGGCGTTGAGTGCGTCGGTTTCAGCAAACCGAAACCCTTGGAGGCCATTCATGGCTGCATCCGCTCGCGCATCCGCGCACGTTCAATCACTTCCCGACTCTTCTGAAGCCGCCAGCGTTGAGTCGCTTGCGCTGCAGGCATGCGATGACATCGACAGTCTTCACGAGGTGCAGCGTGCGTATGCCGGCCTCGAGAAACTCATCGTTCCACAGGGCGTGAATGACACGGAAGAGGTTTATCCGACCCGCACCGAACTCGGCGCGCTGGTGCGGGTGGTCAATGAGGAACTGCGGCGGCGGATTGAAATAGCCGACACCACGGTTCAGTCATTGCGTGTTGCGTTGAGTGAAGGCGGCGTTCGATGAGCACCTTCAAGGTTGTCGATGCTCGGCTGCGTCAGTCCAACAGAGTTCAAGAAAGCTTGGGTCGGCGTCTACGGAACCGGCAGCGACCCATTGCGGTGATATCAGCGAATACGCTGCGATCTAAGGCAGAGGGGCCGCCAATAGACATCAAGGCGTATAGGCAATCAGATTCATGTTATGAACATTGGAGCCATAGTGGCAAAGCCCACCGGCAGAGTTGGCACCTTTGGGAATCTGCATTTCGGGTCCTGCGGTGATGAAATGGACCCAATAGTCGTTCGGATTGATCGACGCCTGCGGCTTCCCAGCGGCTGGCGCCTGTGCGTTGTACGCATTGATGACGGAAAGCATGTGGTTCCAGGTGATGTACGCGGCGTACCAATGCGGCTGGCCGTCCGTCACTGACGTTCCGCTGACTGTCGAATTGGATTCGGACGTCGCGTAGGCCGTTCCTGCACCATAGAAGGTGTTCACGTTCATGAGTGCCGTCCCCAGATCCGGTGCGATGTATTCGCGAATCGAACCGGAGCGGCTGTCCCACACGAAGAAAACGAACTGGAAGGTTACATTGGCCGAACCCACGACAAGTGCGCCTGGAAAATAGGCAATGCAGTCCGGCTTGCTGCTGGAGAAATGCTGGATCTGTACGTCGTATTGCAGTCGCAGACGAGCATCCTGCCCCAGCGTTGCCCACGGCTTGATCGTGTTCCCAGGGAAGGTGTACGCCAGATGCGCGCCACCTAACCAACCCGGGTCCGACGGATGTCCTGGCGGCAACAGATCCGACTGAATCATGAAACCCGCAGTCGTTCCATAGAGTTGAAATGCGGTTGAACCATAGCTGGTCCCGCTATAGCCGCGCTGGAACGTGGGGGCCAGCGCTGAAGGAACCTCGAACCCCGTGAACGCGCCGACGTTCCAGCCGATCGGCGTCTCGGCCGCTTGCCCGAGGTCATAGATATGGATGACCGTCTTGTTATCTGGCCATGCGCCATATGTGTAGCGATCTGCGAGGCCGTCGGTGATGTTTTCAGGACGGTAGTAAAACGAAGTGACGCCCGATATCGTCCAGGCAAAAGACTCCCATCCACCTATTGCGGTTCGGGCCGCGTACAGCCAAGTATCCCCGCCGTTCTCTGCCGTGACGTACAAGCCGTTGGCATCTGCGCGCAGCGCGAAATTCCCGTTCGGCAGCGAGACCCAAGTAAAGGTCTCCCAGCCGAGAGCTTGATCCCTATTGGCGACGAGCGGGCTTTGTCCAAAATTGTCGGCGGAGACGAACTTGTTATTGGCCAATGCGCGTAGAGCCACTTTGCCCGCGCCCATGTCAACGACCAGGAATTTTTCCCATCCGCCAACCGCTGTTCGATTGGCGATCAGCGGGTCGGCTCCACCAGTTTCGGCAGTGACGATTTTCCCGTTGGCATTCGCACGGATTGTGATGACCTGGCCAATCGGTACGCCATTGACCAGTGGCATCGGCGCGGGTTGGCTCGCCACATTGTGCGAAACCATCGCCATCACAACGAGTGTCAGCAGGCACCCCAGTGCCCTGAGGAGGGGATGGAACGCACCGCGTCCCGAGCTAAAGCCGAAGCCGAAATTTTGGAATTCCATGATTGTTTGCACCACCTTGTTAGAAAAAGGCCGTGCGAACTCCTGTAGACCCTCTCTTTCGACATCGGCCGGATGGAGATTTTGAATGGTCCAGAGCCTCCTTTCCATCACACCTGCGTGCCACGCCTACAAATAGTTAAACAACGAAATACTATTCAACTTAGCAAACGTCATCTGCGTAGCCTGCAACGAAGACTGCCGCTGATAGAACTCCGCAATCGCGCTATACGGGTCCAAGTCTTCAATGGAAGACAGATAAGACTCTTCCTGCAGCTTGCGATCCCCCCCACCCGAATCCAGCGCATCGATCTCGCTCTGCCTTGAGCCCACCGACGACAACACCGTCAGCACGTTGTCATGCGCGTTCGTCACCTTCACGTTGGCTGTGGCCAGTGCGTTCTGCAGCTTCGCCTGCGCAGCCGCGCCGCCACCGCTCAGCGGCGTGCGCAGCGCACTCACCAGTTCGCCGATAGCAGCGAATACATCAGTGCCTGCATTCTTCGCAGTAGACACATCGAAGCTGTCCCCAGCCGCCGGCGTGCCGGTGATCTTGATCTGCACGCCGCCGAAGTTGATGGGCGTGTCCGCCGAGATGGGGCCGGTGGCTGCCACCACGGGCGGGGTGTCCTTGGTCGTCACCGTGTAGTCGGTGGCGGTGAAGGTGATGGTGAAGTCCTTGCCGTAGTTAGGCGCGGTGGCGTCGGTCACGCTGACGGAGCCGAACACGCCGGTGCCGGTGTTGCCCGCGGCGCCTGACGCAACATAGCCCGCGCCGCCCTGCACCGACTGGAAGACGCTGCGGCCGTCGTCCGATGTAGACATCTGGCGCGCCACGTCGACCTGCATCAGCCGCTGGCCCTGGTCGCCCACGTACTGCACGCCGCCGCTGGTCGTGGCCACGAAGGGCGGGGAGCCGCTCTTGAAGCCCGCGAACAGGTACTGGCCGTTGCCGTCGTCGGAGTTGGCGATACCCACCAGCTGGTCGTAGCTGCTCTGGATGGTGGTGGCGAGCGATGCGCGGTCGGCGTCCGACAGCGTGCCGTTGCCGGCCTGCACGGTCAGGGCCTTGATGTTCTGCAGGATCGACGTCACCGAGTTGAGCGCGTTCTCTTCGGTGGAGAGCGAGCGCGACGCGCGCTGGCGGCTGGTGGCGTACTGCGAAATTTCCGACAGCGTCTGGCTCACGCCGAGCGCGCGGGCCGCGCCCACAGGGTCGTCGCCGGCCGTGAGGAACTTCGAGTTGGTCGCCAGCTGCTGCTGGACCCTGAACAGTTTCTGCTGCTGCTGGCCCATGGCCAGTACGTTCTGTTCGTAGAAGGATTGGGTGCTGATGCGCATCGCTTTGCCTTGTTGGATCTGCTGGACGTTGGGCGGGCTCAGCTGCCGATGCCGAGGATGGTGTCGAAGATGGTCGAGGCGGTCTGGATCACCTTCGCATTGGCCTGGTACATCTGCTGGAACATCAGCAGGTTGGCGGTTTCCTCGTCCTGGTTCACGCCCGAGATGGCCTGCTGGCTGGCCTTGATCTGGCTGGTAACGCTGTCTTGCGTGGTGCCCGCCACCTTCACTGCCATGGCGCGGTTGCCGACTTCGCTGACGATCTGCGAGTAGGCGCCGTTGAAGGTGGCCGTGCCGTTGGCCATGGTGGTCTTGCGCTGCAGCGCGCCCAGCAGCAGCGCGTTGCTGCCGTCTGACACGCCCGCGGTGTTCTTGCCGATGGTGAAGGTGTCGCCCTGCGCGGGCGCGCCGGTCATGGCAACGGTGACGCCATCGAAGCTCATCTTCGCGCCGGCGGTGTAGGGCACGGGCGTGCCGGCCGCGTAGCTGGTGCTGGTGCCATCGGCCAGCGTGACGGTCACGGCCGAGGTGGCCGGAAAGCCGGTCAGGTTGCCGGTGGTCGCGTCGTAGCTCAGCGTGACAGTGCCGCCCAGCGGCGTTGCGGGGTAGCTCGCATCCACCGTGGCTGCGCCCAGCGCGCCGGAGCCCTTGTTGCCGACTGTGTTGCCGGTGACGATGGGCGATGCCGCGGCCACCTTGGCCGGGTCGAGCGTCACCACGTCGAGGTCGCGCGCGCCGGTGCGCGTGGGCTGCACCAGAAACGAGTCGCCGGCCTGCGCGGTGCCGCTGGCGGCCGTGAGGCTCACGCCGTCGAAGGTAATGGGGAAGGTGGTGAAGGAGCCCATCGACTGCTTGTCCGACAGGCGGGTGACCGAGTAGGTCAGCGTGCCGGCCACGTCGGTAACGCTCACGTTGTAGTCGCTGGTCGTGAGCTGCGACGCGTTCGAGAGCGTGCCGGTGAGCTCGAGGTTGCCCGTGTTCTTTGCATTGGAGAGCACGCCCGGCACGGACTGCGTGAAAAAGTCTTTGCCCAGTGCGCCGCTGAGGTCCACACCCAGCTTGCTCTGCGCATTCACGGCGTCGGCCACCGACATGGCGAGCCGGCCGATGGAATTCTGCGTGGGAATGAGCGTGTCGCGCCGAAAGCTCATGAGCCCGCCCAGCGTGCCGCCGGTAATCACGCCGTCAGACAGCTCGGTCGTGTTGCCCGCAAAGCCCTGCAGCGCCACGGCCTTGCGCGACGGGTCGGCCGCGGAGTTCACCGCGGCCATGGTGGAGGCGTAGTCGCCCGTCACCAAAGACTGGCCGGTGGCGATGAACACGTTGTACTTGCCGTTGTCCTGCTGCAGCACCTTCACGTCGACCACCTGGCTCAGCTCGCTCACGAGCTGGTCGCGCTGGTCGAGCAGGTCGTTGGGCGGCTGGCCGCCGGCCATGGCGCTGATCTGACTGATCTGCTGGTTGAGGCTGGCGATCTTGCCGGCGTAGGTGTTGATCTGGTCCACGCTGCCGACGATCTGCTCGTTGACGGAGGAGTTCAGGTCCGACAGGTACTGGTCGGTCGCGCGAAACTTGCTGGCCAACGCCTGCGCCGAGCTGATCATCTGCTGGCGCGCGGCCGGGTCGGCCGGCGTGTTGGCCACGCCCTGCACGCTGGTGAAAAAGCTCTGCATCAGCGGCGCGATGCCCGAGGTCTTGTCGGCCAGCAGGGTGTCGATGCGGTTGATCTGCGTGCTGTTGGTGGCAAGCGCGGCCGAGGCTGACTGCGCAATGGAGAGCTGCGCCGTCAGGTAGCGGTCGTAGCTGCGCGAGACGGTCGTGACGTTGGCGCCCGAGCCGATAAAGCCCGAGCCTGTGCCAGTGGCGTTGCCCGTGGCGATCTCTGCCACCTGGCGGCTGTAGCCGGCGGTGTACACGTTGGCTGTGTTGTGGGCCGTGGTCATCAGCGCGGTGCGTGCAACGCCAAGGCCGCTCAGACCCGTGTAGAACAAACTTCCGGACATATGGCTTTACCTGTCGATGAGGTGTGTGAAGTGGAGTGGCACCGTCTCGATGCCTCAAGGTCTATATCGGCAGCGCCTGCCGAAAGTTGAGGGTCGATCGGGTCAGAACTCGGTCCAGTCACCCTTGGCGTCGTTGGCCATGGCGAGTTGCGGAGCGCCAGAAGGCTCGCGTCGGGTGGGCAAGGCCTTGGCGGGGCGCTTCGGTGCTGGCTTTGCGGGCTTCGGAATCGGCGTGATGCGCGTGAAACCGGGACGCACGGTAGCCACGGCGTTGGCGTCGAGCTTGAAGACGCTCACTGCCTGCACGAGGCTGCTGGCCTGCTCTTGCAGCGACTGGGCGGCTGCCGAAGCCTCTTCGACCAGTGCGGCGTTCTGCTGCGTGACCTGGTCCATCTGCGTGATGGCCTGGTTGATCTGCTCGATGCCTGACGTTTGTTCCTGGCTCGCTGCAGTGATCTCGCCCATGATGTCAGTCACGCGCTTCACGCTGCCGACGATTTCTTCCATCGTGCGGCCAGCTTCTTCCACCTGCTTGCTGCCTTCTTCGACCTTTTCGACCGAGTCGCCGATCAGCGTCTTGATCTCCTTGGCTGCAGCAGCGGAGCGTTGTGCCAGGCTGCGCACTTCGGAGGCGACGACGGCAAAGCCGCGGCCTTGTTCACCGGCACGTGCGGCTTCGACCGCCGCGTTCAGCGCGAGGATGTTGGTCTGGAAGGCAATGCCGTCGATCACGCCGATGATGTCGACGATCTTCTTGGATGAAGCATCGATCGAACCCATCGTGTCCACCACCTGCGAGACGACACTGCCGCCCTTCACTGCAACCTCGGAGGCCGAGACGGCCAACTGGTTTGCCTGCCGCGCGTTGTCGGCGTTCTGCTTCACCGTCGAAGTCAGCTCTTCCATAGAAGCGGCGGTTTGCTCCAGCGAGCTCGCCTGCTCTTCCGTGCGAGACGACAGATCCTGATTCCCCGCCGCAATCTGCCCCGAAGCCGTCGCGATCGTGTCCGTGCCCGTGCGAACCTCGCCCACCACCTTCGCCAGGCTCGCATTCATTTCCCGCAGCGCATGCATCAGCTGCCCCGTTTCGTCGCGGCTCTCCACCTCGATGTGCATGCTCAGGTCACCGGCAGCCACCGTCTCGGCCACTTCCACCGCATGCCCCAGCGGGCGCACGATGCCCAGTGTCAGGCGCCATGCAAACAGCGCCCCCAGCACCAGCGCAATGCCCGACAGCACCAGCAGCGTGGTCTCGCCGGTCGTATGGTTGGCTTCGATGCCCTTTGCCAGTTCATCGATGCGATCGCGCTGATGCGCGGCGAGCTTGGCAACGGCTTCTTCATAGACGACGAGCGCGGGCGCCCACTGGTTGTCGGCCATCTCCATGGCCTCCTCGTTCTTTCCCTCGGTCTTGAGCTTGTTGATCTTGGCGATGGTCTCCACAGCGAACACGCGAACCTCTGCCGCTCCGGCATACAGCTTCTTCTCCTCTGGGGAGGTCAGCAGTTCCTCGAGCTTCTTCTGCACCGGGGTGATCAGCACAGACTTGTCGACCCGCGCTTTCTCGAAGTAGGCGACCGCCTTGGGGTCGGTCGCCTTGACCATCGCGAACGAGTTCACGATTGCCGGCCCGAGCAGGTTGGACCACCGGTTGGCCAGGCGCTCCTTGACCAGCGCGTTCTGCATCATGTCCTCCGTGGCATTGCCCACACTCGCAAGGCGCAGCACGCCGGTGATGGCGATGACCAGCATCAGGAGCAGCACGACTGCAAAGCCGAGGCCCAGGCGGGTGCCGATTTTCAGGTTCTTCAAGTTCATTTGATTTCCTCCAGCAGACTCAGAATTCCGTCCAGTCGCCCTTCGCATCCCCAGCTACGGCGAGCTGTGGGGCGGCGGTGGGCTCGCGGTGGGTGGGCAAGGCCTTGGCCGGGCGCTTCGGCTCCGGCTTGACAGGCTTCGGGATCGGGGTAATGCGCGTGAAGCCTGTGCGTGTTGTGGCCGCGGCGTTGGTGTCGAGCTTGAAGATGCTGACGGACTGCACGAGGCTGCCGGCTTGTTCCTGCAGCGATTGAGCGGCTGCCGAAGCCTCTTCGACCAGCGCGGCGTTCTGCTGCGTGACCTGGTCCATCTGCGTGATGGCCTGGTTGATCTGCTCGATGCCCGAGGTCTGTTCCTGGCTGGCAGCGGTGATCTCGCCCATGATGTCTGTCACGCGCTTCACGCTGCCGACGATTTCGTCCATCGTGCGACCGGCTTCTTCCACCTGCTTGCTGCCCTCTTCGACCTTCTCCACCGAGTCGCCGATCAGGGTCTTGATCTCTTTGGCTGCGGCAGCGGAGCGCTGTGCAAGGCTGCGCACTTCAGAGGCAACGACGGCAAAGCCACGGCCTTGCTCACCCGCACGGGCAGCTTCAACTGCTGCGTTCAGCGCCAGGATGTTGGTCTGGAACGCGATGCCGTCGATCACGCCGATGATGTCGACGATCTTCTTGGACGACGCATTGATCGAACCCATCGTGTCGACCACTTGCGATACGACGCTGCCACCCTTCACCGCAACTTCCGAGGCAGAGACAGCAAGCTGGTTGGCTTGACGAGCGTTGTCCGCGTTCTGCTTGACGGTGCTGGTCAACTCTTCCATCGAAGCCGCTGTCTGCTCCAATGAACTCGCCTGCTCTTCGGTACGCGAAGACAAATCCTGATTCCCCGAAGCAATCTGGCTCGAAGCCGTAGCGATCGTGTCGGTCCCCGTGCGCACTTCGCTCACGATCTTCACGAGGCTGTCGTTCATGCCCTTCAGGGCCTCCAGCAGTTGCCCGGTTTCGTCCGTCGTGTGCGCCTCGATGTGGCTGGTCAGGTCGCCCGCGGCCACCGACTGCGCCACCTTCACGGCTTGCGCCAGTGGCCGCGCGACGATGCGGGCGATCCACAGCGCCAGCCCCAGGCCGAGCGCGATGCTGCCCAGCAGAAGGCCCAGCACCCAGAGCCTGGCTCGCCCGTGCACCGCATCGGCCGTCTGGCTTGCGCGCAGGGCGCCCGCCAGGTTCATCTGCGTCAGCTTGTCGAGTGTCGCGTTCATCTCGCGGCTCAATGTCTGCGACTTGCCGCGAATCAGATTGGCCGTCTGGTCGATGTCCTGCGTATTGGAGATGGCGACGATCTTGTTGTGCTCGAGCGCGTATTGCGCGAGCAGCTTCTCGAACACCGGATAGAGCTCGCGCTCCTCTGGTTCCGTGATGAGCGCCGCATATTCGGCGCGCTTCTTCTGCAGCGCCGCCCACGACTCGTCCATCGTCTTCTCATGCGCAGTCATTTCGGTGAACGAACCCAACAGGACGTGCTCCGTCTCCTGCGCGCGGTAGCTCGCCACCAGGCCCTTCAGCTCCAGCAGCGAGCGCGTGGCGGGCAGCCAGTTGGTCGAGAGGTCGGTGGACATCTGGTGGACCTTGCCGAGCTGCATCACCGAAATCACGCCGAGGCAGGCCGTCAGCACGAGGACCGCCATGAACGACACAAGCAGCTTGGTCGCAATCCTGAGGTTGTAGAAAGACTTGATCACTTTTTCTTCAGGCCGTCGAGGCCGATATCGCGTGTTGCCGGCCTTCGCCGAGTTTGAAAATGCTGACGGCCTGCACAAGGTTGCCGGCCTGCTCCTGCAGCGACTGGGCTGCGGCCGAGGCTTCCTCGACCAGTGCCGCGTTCTGCTGCGTGACCTGGTCCATCTGCGTGATGGCCTGGTTGATCTGCTCGATGCCTGATGTCTGCTCGTGGCTCGCAGCGCTGATCTCACCGATGATGTCGGTGACCCGCTTCACGCTGCCCACGATCTCTTCCATGGTCCTTCCGGCCTGGCCCACCAGGGCAGTGCCTGCATCGACCTTGCCGACCGAGTCATCGATCAGGCCCTTGATTTCCTTGGCCGCTGCTGCCGAGCGCTGCGCGAGGTTGCGCACTTCGGCGGCCACCACGGCGAAGCCCCTGCCCTGCTCGCCTGCGCGCGCGGCTTCGACCGCTGCGTTCAGCGCGAGGATGTTGGTCTGGAAGGCAATGCCGTCGATCACGCCGGTGATGTCCACGATCTTTTTCGACGAGGCATGAATCGAGGCCATGGTGTCCACCACCTGGCTGACCACATCGCCGCCCTTGAGCGCCACCTCGGAGGCCGACAGCGCCAGCTGGTTGGCCTGCCGCGCGTTGTCTGCGTTCTGCTTGACGGTGCTGGTGAGCTCTTCCATCGATGCAGCGGTCTGCTGCAGCGAGCTCGCCTGTTCCTCCGTGCGCGTCGAAAGGTCCTGGTTGCCGGCAGAGATCTGGCCCGAGGCGGTGGCGATGGCATCGGTGCCTTCGCGCACGCCGCCCACAACGCCGGCCAGGCCCTCGCGCATGCTTTCCACGGCGCGGGTGATCACGCCCATCTCGTCGCGACGGGCCGAGTCCAATCGCTGCGACAGGTCGCCCTGGCCGAGTGCCTGTACGTGCTCGCTCAGCACGCTCAGCGGCCGCACGGTGCGGCGGATGAAGACGATCAGCGCCGCCCCCAACACGAGGGCCGCCAGCGCAATGCAGGCGCCGATCCAGGCCATCTGGCGATAGAGCCCGGCGAGCACCTCCGAAGCGGGAAGCTCGGCCACCACCAGCCAGCCCGTCGCTTCGCTCCTGGCCACAGAGGCATAGCGCCGCTGCCCGTTCGCCGCTGACGCGAGCACCGCCCGCGCGTCGTCGATCCACATCGCGCTAGGCGCCGCGACTCGCGACAGCCAGGCGACCGACTCATCGCCCGGCAGAAGCTCGCTCAGCTTCTTGCCGGCCGCAGTCGGATGAAAGACCAGCGTCGCCGCATCGGCACCGCCGCTGGGGTTGACGATGTAGAGCCCGCCAGTCTCGAATATCCGCGTCTTGCCCACGGCTTCGCCGAAGGAAGCCTGCTGTTGCGAGATGTCCAGCCCGATGTAGAGCACCGCCACGACGCGGCCGGCCGTATCGCGCACCGGCTCGTAGACCGTCATGTAGGGGCGCCCGAACAGCATGACGCGCCCCACGAAGCGCTTGCCCTCGCGCAGGACCGGATAGGCACCACTCTTGCGGTCCAGCAGCGTGCCGACGGCGCGTTCGCCGCTTTCCTTCTTCACCGAGGTGGTGACGCGGCGGAAATCTTCGCCTTGCGCTACGAACACAGTGGCATTGGCGCCGGGGAAATCGCGCGCGAAGGCATCCACTTCCGCGATGCGCGTGGCGTCGATGGGCGTGCCGTTGCTGCTCAACGCCCCTTGCGCGGCTGCGTCGAGAACGAAGCTGGACGCGAACTGGCGCCGGAAGACGCCGAAGGCGTTCTCCGCCGTAAGGCGCATGGTCTGGTCGAAGATGTCCAGCGAGCGGGCGATGGCTTCGGCCTTGGCATTGGCGTACTGCGCGGCACTGCGCTGCTGCTGCGAAGAGGCCAGCGCGTAGAAGACAGCCAGCACCAGCGTCACCACCAGGAGCATTCCCGCGACGGTGCCGAGGGTCATGGTGCGAGCCAGGGAGACGAAGGCGGGATCACGCCTCGCGGGGTTCGCAGTTTTCATAACTACAGAGGACCTATGGCTCAGAACTCGCGCCAGTCGCCGGCACCGGCCACCGCGAGTTGCGGCGTCGCTGGCAACGATGGCTTGATGCGCGCAGCCGGCTGCGTCCTGGCCTGCGCGCGGGGCGCAGCCTGCTGGCCTTCGCCGAGCTTGAAGATGCTGACGGCCTGCACGAGGGCGCCGGCTTGCTCTTGCAGTGATTGAGCTGCTGCCGAAGCCTCTTCGACCAGCGCGGCGTTCTGCTGCGTGACCTGGTCCATCTGCGTGATGGCCTGGTTGATCTGTTCGATGCCGGAGGTCTGCTCCTGGCTCGCGGCGGTGATCTCGCCCATGATGTCGGTCACGCGCTTCACGCTGCCGACGATCTCGTCCATCGTGCGGCCGGCTTCTTCGACCTGCTTGCTGCCTTCTTCGACCTTTTCGACCGAGTCGCCGATCAGCGTCTTGATTTCCTTGGCTGCTGCGGCAGAGCGTTGGGCCAGGCTGCGGACTTCCGAAGCCACCACTGCGAAGCCACGGCCTTGTTCGCCGGCGCGTGCGGCTTCCACCGCTGCGTTGAGCGCCAGGATGTTGGTCTGGAAGGCAATGCCATCGATCACGCCGATGATGTCGACGATCTTCTTGGAAGACGCATTGATCGAGCCCATCGTGTCTACCACCTGGGAGACAACGCTGCCGCCCTTCACCGCAACTTCCGAAGCGGAAACCGCTAGCTGGTTGGCTTGACGTGCGTTGTCGGCGTTCTGCTTCACCGTCGAAGTCAGCTCTTCCATCGAAGCAGCCGTCTGCTCCAGCGAGCTCGCCTGTTCCTCGGTACGCGAAGACAGATCCTGGTTCCCCGAAGCAATCTGCCCCGAAGCCGTCGCGATCGTCTCGGTGCCCGTGCGCACCTCGCCGACAACCTTCGCCAGATTGGCATTCATGTTCTTCAGCGCCTGCATGAGCTGCCCCGCCTCATCGCGGCTTTCCACTTCGATGTGCGCGCTCAGATCGCCCGAGGCCACCGTCTCGGCCACCTGCACGGCCTGCGCCAGCGGGCGCACGATGCTGCGCGAGATGAAGAACGCGAAGATGCCGCCGCTGACCACCGTCAGCACCGTCAGCAGCAATTGCAGGTTGAAGCTGCGCGTGTTCGCAGCATCGATGGCCTGGCTCATGTCGTCGATGGCCTTGCGTTCCATCGACAGCAGTTCGAGCACGCGGGTCTCATAGGCCTTGGCGGCCGGCTGGAACGTTTCCTTGAAGACGCGCGTGGTGTCCACCGCATTGCCACTGGCCTTGGCCTTGCCCACGTCGTCCTTCGCCGCCTGGTACTTCGCGCGCAGCTCGACGATGGACTTGAAGGTTGTCTTCTCCTCGTCCGTCACCAGCAGCTTCTCGACCTTCGCCATGGTCTCGCTGCCCCTCTTCGTGCTGTCGGAGATCACGTCGGCAAAAACGACAGGCAGGGTCTCGTCGCTCGTGCGGGCGATCATCGATGTGCGGGCGATGGCCGAGTAGGTGAGCACGTACCAGTCGGAGATGAGCCGCTCCTTCGCGAGCGGGCTCTGCATCATGACCCGGGTGGCTTCCGCGTTGCTGCGCGCGGAAACCAGCGCGATGGCGGTCGAGATGATGGTCAGGCCCAGCACGATGGCGAAGGCCATAGCCAGCCGGTTGCCGATGCGGAGGTTGGAGAGGAATTTCATGGTGCAGGCGTTGAAATGTGAGGTTGTGGAACCGAACCAGGCCGTGCGGCCATGGCGCAAGGGTCAGGTGGTTGCGGCAGCTTCGACGAGCCCCATTTCTTCGCTGGACATCAGCCGGTCGATGTCCACCAGGATCAGCATCCGCTCGTCCAGCGTGCCCAGACCGATCAGGTAGTCGGCGTCCAGCACCGAGCCCATCTCCGGTGCAGGCTTGATCTGGTCGCCTGTGAGCGTGATCACGTCCGACACGCTGTCCACCACCATGCCCACCACGCGCCCGCCGATGTTCAGCACGATCACCACCGTGAACTGGTCGTACGTCGGGTCGCCCAGCTTGAACTTGATGCGCATGTCGATGATCGGCACGATGATCCCGCGCAGGTTCACCACACCCTTGATGTATTCCGGCGCATTTGCAATGCGCGTCACCGCGTCGTAGCCGCGCAGCTCCTGCACCTTCTGGATGTCTATGCCGTATTCCTCTTCGCCCAGCTTGAAGGTCACGACCTCCAGGCGGTTCACGCCGGTGGACGCGGGCGAAGCCGAGGTGGCTTGCTGCAGTGGATCTCTTGCCTTGTTCAGACTCATTGCTCTCTTCCTTCGATAACAGGGAACGGGTTCATCCTGTTATCGGCATCGGATCGCTGAACTTGAGTCCTTTTTTCTCAAAACTCGGTCCAGTCGCCCTTGGCGTTGCCGGCCATGGCGAGTTGTGGCGCTGCTGCAGGTTCGCGGCGGGTAGGCAAGGCCTTGGCCGGGCGCTTCGGTGCTGGCTTGGCTGGCTTGGGGATCGGCGTGATGCGCGTGAAACTGGGGCGCACGGTAGCCACGGCGTTGGCGTCGAGCTTGAAGACGCTCACAGCGCGCACGAGGCTGCTGGCTTGCTCCTGCAACGACTGGGCTGCGGCCGAGGCTTCTTCGACCAGTGCTGCGTTCTGTTGCGTGACCTGGTCCATCTGCGTGATGGCCTGGTTGATCTGTTCGATGCCCGAGGTCTGCTCCTGGCTCGCTGCAGTGATCTCGCCCATGATGTCCGTCACGCGCTTCACGCTGCCGACGATTTCGTCCATCGTGCGGCCTGCTTCTTCCACCTGCTTGCTGCCCTCTTCGACCTTCTCCACCGAGTCGCCGATCAGCGTCTTGATCTCTTTGGCTGCGGCGGCGGAGCGTTGAGCCAGGCTGCGGACTTCCGATGCCACCACTGCGAAGCCACGGCCCTGCTCACCGGCGCGGGCGGCTTCGACTGCTGCGTTCAGCGCAAGGATGTTGGTCTGGAAAGCGATGCCGTCGATCACGCCGATGATGTCGACGATCTTTTTCGACGACGTATTGATCGAACCCATGGTGTCGACCACTTGCGAGACGACACTGCCGCCCTTCACAGCCACTTCCGAAGCCGAGACCGCAAGCTGGTTCGCCTGCCGTGCGTTGTCGGCGTTCTGCTTCACCGTCGAGGTCAGCTCCTCCATCGAGGCAGCCGTCTGCTCCAGCGAGCTCGCCTGCTCTTCCGTGCGCGAAGACAAGTCCTGATTGCCAGAGGCGATCTGGTTCGAAGCCGTCGCAATCGTCTCAGTGCCCGTGCGCACTTCACCAACGATCTTCACCAGGCTCTCGTTCATTTCCTTGAGCGCGAGCATCAGCCGGCCGGTCTCGTCCTTCGACTGCACCTCGATGCGCGAGCTGATGTCGCCCGCCGCCACCTTCTCGGCCACCTGCACAGCCTCGCCGATGGGCCGGGTGATCGAGCGCGTGATGAGCCATGCAATGGCCGCACCAACCAGGACTGCGAGAGCGCCCAGTGCCAGCATCAGATTGCGCGACCATACGTAGCCGGCGTGGGCCTCCGCCTCGGCCTCCTGCGACAGCTTGCTCTGGCGTTGGCTCATGGCGTCGAGCTCCTCGAGCAGCGCCCGCGTGGCCGGCTGGAACTTCGAGATGAAGATTGCGGTTGCCTCGTCGCTCCTGTTCTGCAACGCGAATTCGGACAGCTGAGCGCTCAGCGGCACGAGCGCGGCCACCTTCTCGTCGATGCGCGCGAGCAGCGCCTTGCCATCGGAAGTGGCCAGCAGCTTCGCCAGCACGGCGCGGTTTTCGGTGAAGCGGTCGCGCGCGGCGGCAACCTTCTTCGCCTCTTCGCGCATGGCGTCAGCATCGCTCAGCAGGATCAGGTTGCCATCGAGGATGGCGATGTCGCGGACCGCGTCCAGCATCTTGTTGACCGAGGCCACCTTGGCGTTGTTGCCATTGACGATGCCGTCCAGCCGCAACTGGATGTCCGACATCGCGCTGAGGCCGAGGCCGGCAATGCCGGCGAGCAGCAGGAGCACGGTGGCAAAGCCCGCGCCGAGACGGGTACCGATCTTGAGATTGATGAATGAGTTCATGGGGTGGAGAGCTTGTTTTCAGGAATCCTGGGCATTGACGTGCTGGAAGACCCTGTCGAGCCGGTCGGAGACCTTCGCGGCGTCGTGGGTCGAACGGGTGACCGAACTCGTGACGAGCCATGCGACGACACCGGCGGTGAGCAATGCAGCCACGCCCAATGCACACACCGTCAGGCGCGCCCATTCGTAGCCGGCACCGGCCTTGAAGCCGAGGCTCAGCGCGACGGCCAGCAAGAGCAACAGAATGGCGAAGCCCACGCCAAGGCGCAGGGCAAGCCTGGGGCTGAGACGTGTGCGCATGGGTGCTTCAGACCGTCTCTACTTCTTCGACGTCGGCGTCGAGCTTGAAGGTGCTGACGGCGCGCACGAGGTTGTCGGCCTGCTCCTGCAGCGACTGGGCAGCGGCCGAGGCTTCTTCAACCAGCGCGGCGTTCTGCTGCGTGACCTGGTCCATCTGCGTGATGGCCTGGTTGATCTGCTCGATGCCCGACGTTTGCTCCTGGCTGGCAGCGGTGATCTCGCCCATGATGTCGGTCACGCGACGCACGCTGCCCACGATTTCCTGCATCGTGCGGCCGGCTTCACCAACCTGCTTGCTGCCGGCCTCGACTTTTTCGACCGAGTCGCCGATGAGCGTCTTGATTTCCTTGGCCGCCGCTGCCGAGCGCTGCGCCAGGTTGCGCACTTCCGACGCGACAACGGCAAAGCCCTTGCCCTGCTCGCCGGCACGCGCGGCTTCGACCGCCGCGTTCAGCGCGAGGATGTTGGTCTGGAACGCAATGCCGTCGATCACGCCGATGATGTCGACGATCTTTTTCGACGACGCATTGATCGAGCTCATGGTGTCGACCACTTGCGACACGACACTGCCGCCCTTCACCGCGACCTCGGAGGCCGAGACGGCCAACTGGTTCGCCTGACGTGCGTTGTCGGCGTTCTGCTTCACCGTCGAAGTCAGCTCTTCCATCGAAGCCGCCGTCTGTTCCAGCGAGCTGGCCTGCTGCTCGGTGCGCGACGACAAGTCCTGGTTGCCGGCCGCAATCTGCCGCGAGGCCACCGCGATCGAATCGGTCGAAGCCTTGATGCGCGTCACCAGATCGGTGAGCGTGTCTTCCATCTCGCCCATGCCGCGCAGCAGCCGGCCGAAGTCGCCTCCGCGCTCGGTCTCGAATTCCTGGCTCAGGTCGCCGGAGGCCACGGTCTCGGCGATCAGCAGTGCCTCGGCGATGGGCTGCACGATGCTGCGCGTCAGCAGCCATGCGATCACCGATCCGGCAACGACCGCGAAAGCAGCCAGCCCGACGAGCCAGGCCCGACCCGACCGGTACTGCGCGCCGATGCCGGCAGCGGTCCTGTCGATCTCCTTCTGCTGATGGCCCACCATGGCGCGGATGCTCGCGTCGTAGCCGTCGAGCGCGGGCAGCAGTTGCGTGTCGGTCAACTTCGTGGCCTCTTCCTTGCGGCCGTCGGCCTTGAGCTTGAGGATCTGGTTGCGCAGCTCGACGTATTCGCCGCGCTTCTTCTTGATGTCGGCGCTCAGCGCCAGCTCTTCTGGCGAGACCAGCATGGCCTCGAGCTTCTTTTGCGTTTCGGTGATGACAGCGCTGGTGGCCGTGATGTTCTTCTGCAGATACTCCTGCACGGCCACGTCGTCGCTCTTGAGCAGGGAGAAGGTGCGCACGCTGTTGGTGTTGGTGCCCAGCTGCCAGGCGGCCGCCAGCCGTTCCTTTGTCAGCGACTGTCCGGCCATGGCCTCCGTCGCGTCGCCCACGCCCTGCAGGCGCAGCACGCCGATGGCCGCGGTGATCACCACCAGCGCCAGCACCAGTGCAAAGCCGGCACCCAGGCGCCGTCCGATCTTCCAGTCTTTCATGTGCGTCTCCTCGCGGAACCTCTGTGTGTCGTTGTTCTGATTGGCGTTGGCGTGCGCCCGGCCGTCAGGCGGCGATCTTCTCGACGAGGCCCATCTCGTCGCTGGACATCAGCCGGTCGATGTCCACCAGGATCAGCATCCGCTCTTCCAGCGTGCCCAGCCCGATCAGGTAGTCGGCGTCCAGCACCGAGCCCATCTCCGGCGCAGGCTTGATCTGCTCGCCCGTCAGCGTGATCACGTCCGACACGCTGTCCACCACCATGCCCACCACGCGCCCGCCGATGTTCAGCACGATCACCACCGTGAACTGGTCGTACGTCGGGTCGCCCAGCTTGAACTTGATGCGCATGTCGATGATCGGCACGATGATCCCGCGCAGGTTCACCACACCCTTGATGTATTCCGGCGCATTTGCAATGCGCGTCACCGCGTCGTAGCCGCGCAGCTCCTGCACCTTCTGGATGTCTATGCCGTATTCCTCTTCGCCCAGCTTGAAGGTCACGACCTCCAGGCGGCTGCCTGCTGCGGTTTCTTGGGTCTTTGCCATGGGGTTTCCTTGATGTGGTGGGCGCGAGCGCGGCTCACCCGAATTTCTGCATGATGCGAACGAGCTTCTCGCCGTAGCGCGGATCGGTGGCGTAGCCCGCGCGCTGCAGGCCGTGCGCGGCCTCGGTCGGGTCGTCGGTGGCCAGCACGTTCGCGTAGCGCGGATTGCGGGTGATGAAGCGTGCGTAGTCGGTGAAGGCTTCTTCGTACGAGGCGTAGGCGCGGAACTTGGCGCGCACCTTCTGCGGCTCGCCGTCGACGTATTCGGTGGTGGTGGTTTCGACCGTTGCGCCCTTCCAGCTGCGGTCGGCCTTGATGCCGAACAGGTTGAAGCTCTGCGTGCCGTCGTCGGCGCGAATCTCCCGCTTGCCCCAGCCGGATTCGAGCGCGGCCTGCGCAAGGATCAGCGGCGCCGGCACGCCGCTGGCCGTGCTCGCGGCCTGCGCAGACGCACCCATGCGGCCCACGAAATCATCGACCTGCCCTTGCAGCGAGGCATTCGCACTACCAGCACCGGGTGCGCGGCGCTCGCTGTTGAATTGATAGACGCTCAGGTCGGCCCCCACGCGGGCGGTCGGTGCCGAGCCAATGGGAATGCCCGCGCGCGGACCGTACGGCAAGCCGCCGCGCGGTTCGAGCGACATGGGCTTGGTGCCGATCTCGGCGTCGGCATCCGCATCGGGCGGACCCGACGGCATGCTGCGCCGCAGCTGCGCGAGCATGGCCTCGGCCAGCCCCACGCCGCGCCCCGAAAGGTTCTGCGTGAGCTGCTGGTCGAACATCGAGAGATACACCTTCTGGTCCTGGCTCTCGAACAGCCCGCTGGAGGGCGTTGCCTCGCGCATGCTCTTGAGCACCATGTTCATGAACAGCGCCTCGAACTGCCGCGAGACCTGCTGCAGGCCTTCTTCCGGCGAAGTGCGCACGGTGCGCCGCAGGGCATCGACGCCCTGCACGTCGAGCGCGAAGCGCTGGTCGAGCGCGCCGCTGCGGTCGGTAGTGGCCGGTAGCGTCATCGCATCGACCTCAGATGATTTCCAGCTCGGCGCTCAGTGCGCCGGCCGACTTCATGGCCTGGAGGATGGACACCAGGTCCTGCGGATTCGCGCCCAGGCTGTTGAGGCCCTTGACCACGTCCGACAGCGAAGCACCGCCGCGCACCATCTGGATCGCACCGCCGCCCTGGTTCACCGAGATCTGCGATGTCTGCGCCACCACCGTGCTGCCGCCCGAAAGCGCCCCCGGCTGACTGATGACTGGCTCGGTGTTGATGACCACCGACAGGTTGCCGTGCGCAACGGCGCAGTCCTTCACGCGAACGGCCTGGTTCATCACCACCGACCCGGTGCGCGCATTCACCACCACCCGCGCCCCGGCCTGCGTGGGCGTTACTTCAATATCTTCGAGCCGCGCGAGAAAACCCACGCGCTGCTGCGGCTCCGGCGCACGCACGCGAATCGACCGCGCATCGACCGCTTCGGCCGTGCCCGAGCCGAACTGCCGGTTGATCGCATCGACCGCGCGCTGCGTGGTGCCGAAGTCCGACCGGTTGAGCTCGATCGAGAACGTGCCTTCAGCACCAACGGGCGCTTCCACCGTTCGCTCCACCAGCGCCCCGGCCGGAATGCGCCCCGAGCTCAGCTGGTTGACCTGCACCTTGCTCCCGTTGGCCGCGGCACCCGCGCCGCCAACCACCATGTTTCCTTGCGCCACCGCATAGGTCGCCCCATCGACACCCTTCAGCGGCGTCATCAGCAGCGTGCCCCCGCGCAGGCTCTTCGCATTGCCCATCGAAGACACAGTCACGTCGATGTTCTGCCCCGGCCGCGCGAACGAAGGCAGCGTAGCCGTCACCATCACCGCCGCCACGTTCTTCAACTGCATGTTCACGCCCTGCGGAATCGTGATGCCCAGCTGCTGCAGCATGTTGTTCAGGCTCTGCGTGGTGAATGGCGTCTGCATCGTCTGGTCGCCAGTGCCGTCCAGACCCACCATCAGCCCGTACCCGATCAACGGGTTGTCGCGCACCCCCTGAATGCTGGCGAGCTCCTTGAGCCGCTCCGCATGCACAGGCGCAAAAAACAAAGCACCCAACACGGCCAACGCCGCGATGCGCAAGCGAGCCGAAAAATTCGTGGAATGCCGCGGAACCGGCTCTGCCGGGCCGCAGGCGTTGCCCCCTGCAAGGGGGGGGGAGTAGCGACACGAAGTGCGCGAAGCCTGGGGGTTTTTCATATTCAGAATGGCATGACGTTGAGGAAGATGCGCTGCATCCATCCCATGGTCTGCGCCTCGTCGATATAGCCCTTGGCCGAGTACTCGATGCGCGCATCGGCCACCAGCGTCGAGGGCACGGTGTTGTTGCCCGACACGGTGCGCGGGTTCACCACGCCCGAGAAGCGGATGTACTCGGTGCCCTGGTTGATGCCCATCTGCTTCTCGCCGCTCACCAGCAGGTTGCCGTTGCCCATCACATCCGTCACCGTGACCGTGATCACGCCGTTGAAGGTGTTGTTGGCGTTGGCTCCGCCCTTGGCGTCGAGTTTGTTGGTGCCCGAGAGATTCGTGCCCTGCCCGTCGAGCAGGCCGCCGATGAGCTTGGGAATGGCGGAGAACACGCCGGTCGTGCTGCCCGTGCGGCTGGCGTTGGCGCCGGAATTCTTGGTGGCGTTGACCTTCTCGCTGATGACGATGGTCAGGATGTCGCCTACGTTGCGCGGGCGGCGGTCTTCGAACAGTGCATTGGCGCCGGGGCCGTCCTGGAAGATCGCGCCGGGCGCGCGCCGCGGCTGCATAGCCGCGTAGTTGTCGGCGCGCGCAGTCATCGGCTGGTGCACCAGCGGCTCGCGCGGAATCTGCGCGCAGCCGGTGGCCAGCACCGCGGCGGCAAGCATCGGGAGCAGCAGCGCCCTCGCGGCCGCGCCACTCCCACGAAGAAGACGCACACACCGCAACATCACAGCTGGGCCAGGCGCTGCAGCATCTGGTCCGAAGTCTGGACCGCCTTGCTGTTGATTTCGTACGAACGCTGGGTCGCGATCATGTTGACCAGCTCTTCCACCACGTTCACGTTCGAGGCTTCGACGTAGCCCTGGCTCAGCACGCCCGCGCCGTCGATGCCGGGGTTCACCTGGTTGGGCGCACCGGAAGCGTCGGTCTCGGCATACAGGTTCTCGCCCTTGCTCTGCAGGCCCGTCGGGTTCACGAAGGTCGCGAGCTGAAGCTGGCCGACCTGCACGGTGTTCGTGCTGCCCGCCTGCACCACCGAGACGATGCCGTCGCGGCCCACGGTGATGCTGGTGGCGTTGGCCGGAATGGTGATGGCCGGCTGCACGGGAAAGCCGCTGGCCGTAACAAGCTGGCCGTCGCGGTCGGTCTGGAACGAGCCGTCGCGCGTGTACGAGGTGGTGCCGTCGGGCATCAGCACCTGGAAGAAGCCGCTGCCGTTGATGGCCACGTCGGTGGGCTTGTCGGTCTTGGTGAGGTTGCCTTGCGAGTGGATGCGCTCGGTGGCGACCACGTGCACGCCGGTGCCGACCTGCAGGCCCGAAGGCAGGCGGGTCTGGTCCGACGACTGGCCACCGACCTGGCGCAGGTTCTGGTAGACCAGGTCTTCGAACACGGCGCGGCTGCGCTTGAAGCCGGTGGTGCCGACGTTGGCAAGGTTGTTGGAAACCACGTCGAGCTGCGTCTGCTGCGCGTCGAGGCCGGTCTTGGCGATGTAGAGGGAGCGAATCATTTTTTGAAGAATCCTGCGGGTGTGTTGCGGGGCGGGCTGCTACGGATCAGCGGATCAGCCGTAGGCCAGCAGCTTGTTGGCGGCCTGCGCGTTGGTGTCGGCGGTCTGCAGAGACTTCATCTGCATCTCGAAGCTGCGCGCGTTGGCGATCATTGCCACCATGGCCTCGACCGGGTTGACGTTGCTGCCCTCGACCACGCCGGTAACGAGCGTGACGGCCTCGTCGGCCTCGGCGGGCGGCTGGCCGGCGCGCATGCGGAACAGGCCGTCGTCGCCGCGTTCGAGATCGGCGACCGGCGGGTTGACCAGCTTGAGGCGGCCAACTTCGGCAATGCCCGTGAGCGTGGTCGAAGATGCGTCACGCGAACCCACCAGCCCGTTGGTGGCAATGCTCACGCTGGAGCCGGGCGGAACGGTGAGCGCGCCGTTGTCGCCGACCACCGGGCGCCCACCCATGGTGGTGAGCTGGCCGTCGGCGCTGATCTGCAGGTTGCCCACGCGGGTGTAGGCCTCAGCGCCATCGGCCGTCTGCACCACCAGCCAGCCCTCGCCGCTCACGGCCACGTCGAGCTCGCGGCCGGTTTCGGTCAGCGGGCCGTGGGTGAAGTCGGCGCCGGGCGTGGTGGCCGCCACGAAGGCGCGCGTGGGCGCCTCCTGCCCGACCACGGGCACCGCGCGGAAGTTGGCAATCTGCGCGCGGAAGCCCGGCGTAGAAACGTTCGCCATGTTGTTGGCAACCGAGGCCTGCTGTTCCATGACCTGCTTGGCGCCGCTCATGGCGACATACAACATTCGATCCACTGGGTGCTCCTGGTGTCAGTCGTTCTGCGTTGCTGTTGCCGCGTCAACGGATGTTCATCAGCGTCTGCATGACCTGGTCCTGCGTCTTCACGGTCTGCGCATTGGCCTGATAGTTGCGCTGCGCGACGATCAGGTTGACCAGCTCGGAGGTGAGGTCGACGTTGGACGATTCGAGCGCGCCCGACTGCAGCGCGCCGAGCTTGGTGCCTTCGCCCGGGGTGCCGGTGAGCGCGTTGCCCGAGGCCTGCGTTTCGGCCCACACGTTGTCGCCCTTGGGCTCAAGGCCGTTCGGGTTGGCGAACGACGACAGCACGATCTGGCCCAGCAGCTTGGTCTGTTCGTTGGAGAACTTGCCGGTGATGGTGCCGTCGGCATTGATCGAGAACGAGGTGAGTTCGCCCGAGCGGTAGCCGTCCTGCGCGAGCTTGCTCATGGCGTTGGCCGCGCCGAACTGCGTGGTGCCCGAGAGGTCGACCGTTGCGCTCAGCGCCGCGGCACCGTTGGTGAAGGTGATCGGGCCGATGTTCAGCTGGCCGTTGGCCGGCGCGGTCATCTTGCCGGCGGAGTCGAAGGTCAGCGTGGTGAGCGCTGCGCCGGCGTTGAGCGCCGCGCCGTCGGAGGTGCCGTACACGCTCCAGGTGTTGGCGGGGGTGGCGCTCTTCACGAAGTACACGGACACGTCGTGCGGGTTGCCCAGCGAGTCGTAGATGGGGCCGACGGCGTTCGAGTAGTTGAAGGTGTCGGAGTCGGCCGCGTTGAAGGGCGTCTTGGTGGGCGTGGTGAGGCGCGCGTCGAGGTTGAACTCGGCGTTGATGCCGGTCGTGGCCTTGGGCGTCATGGCCGCGGTCGGGATCTGGATGGCCGCCGGCGTGCCGCCGCTGATGCCGCCGCTGGCGTTCACGCCGAAGCCGGTGAGGCGCAGGCCCGATGCGTTGACGATGTAGCCGTCCTTGTCGCGCGTGAACTGGCCGTTGCGCGAGTACATGACTTCGCCGCTGGGGCTGCTCAGGCGGAAGAAGCCGTCGCCGTTGAGGATGGCCACGTCCAGCGGGCGGCTGCTCGACTGCGTCACGCCCTGCGTGAAGTTCTGCGTCACGCCCGACACCGATGCGCCCAGGCCGACGCGCGAGCCGGCGTACACGTCCTGGAAGGTGGCGGCGGCCGACTTGAAGCCGACGGTGCCCGAGTTGGCGATGTTGTTGCCGATGACGTCGAGGTTGGCTGCGGCCACGCCGAGTCCGCTGATGCCCTGGGAAAAAGCCATGTTGGTTCCTTGGTTCGATGCTGCGTTGAATGCGTTTTGAGGAAAAAGCTCAGAGGAACAGCCGCACGTCGGACAGGCTGATGTTGTTGCCCGTCATCAGTTCGAGCGAGACCCCGCTGGTGCCCTGCTTGACCGCGGCCACCTGCGAGAAGGTGAGCGAGGTGGCCTTCACGGTCGCGCTGCCGTTGGTGGCGTCCACGGTGAAGCGGTAGGCACCCGCCGGCACCACAGCGCCCGTGTCGTCCTTGCCGTCCCAGGTGACGGCGTTGACGCCTTCGGTCATGGAACCGGCGCTGATGGTGCGAACGACCTTGCCGGTGCCGTCGACGATCTTGATGTCGACGTCGGAGGCGGTGCCGGGCAGCTCCACGGCAAAGGCCTGCGAGGCAGGTTCCTTGCCGTCTTCGGGAGCCTTGGTGGTGAGCGTGTCGCCCGGCGACAGCACGTTGTAGCCAATCAGCGAGGTAGCCTGCAGCAGCTGGTTGGAGCTGGTCTGGTTCACCAGGCCCGAGAGCGTGCTGTTGAGCTTCTCGATGCCGCTCACGGTGCTCATCTGTGCGAGCTGCGAAGTGAGCTCTGCGTTCTGCATCGGGTTGAGCGGGTCCTGGTTGTTCAGCTGCGTGACGAGCAGCTTGAGAAAGCGCTGCTCGCTGTCTTCGTTCGAGACGTTGCTGCTGGTCGCCGCTGAAGTGGCGTTCTGACCGGTGATGGACGAGGTGTCGGAGATGGCCATGGCGTGGTGCCTGTTCTGTTCTGGTGGATCTGATGAATCTGGCGAGAGGTCTACTGGCCGATGGACAGCGTCTTGACCATCAGCGTCTTGGCCGTGTTGAGCACCTCGACGTTGGCCTGGTAGCTGCGCGAGGCGGAGATCATGTTGGTCATCTCTTCGACCACGTTGACGTTGGGCATCGCCACGTAGCCTTCGGCGTTGGCGTGCGGGCTCTTCGGGTCGAACACGAGCCGCGGCGGCGACTGGTCTTCGATGACGCCCGCGACCTTGACGCCGCCGATGTCCCCGGCGCCGTATGCCGATGGCTCGACCTGGAACACCACCTGCTTCGCGCGGTAGGGCATGCCGTCGGGGCCGGCCACGCTCTCGGCGTTGGCCATGTTGCTGGCGGTCACGTTCATGCGCTGCGATTGCGCGGTCATGGCGGAGCCCGCCACGTTGAAGATGTTCATGGAAGTGCTGTTGAAGGGCATGGTGGCGGCCGCTCTTCTTTCTTGTTACTGCTGGATCGCCGAGAGCAGCGACTTAATCTTCGAATTGATGACGGTGAGGTTCGACTCGTAGCGCAGCGCGTTGTCGGCAAAGGCGATGCGCTCGACGTCCATCTCGACGGTGTTGCCGTCGAGGCTCGACTGGTTGGGCACGCGGTAGAGCAGGTCTTTGTCGGACATGGCTTGCGCCTGTCCTGCAAGGTGGCGCGACGAAGTGGTAGCCAGCGACACCGACTGCGCCGACGCGCGGCCGCGCTCGACGGCTTCGCTCAGGCGCGAGCCGAAGTCGAAGTCGCGCGCCTTGTAGTTGGGCGTGTCTGCATGGGCGATATTGGCCGCGAGCACCTCCTGGCGCTCGGCGCGGAGGTTGAGGGCTTCGCGGTTGAAACGAAGCGCCGCATCCAGCTTGTCGATCATCTTTTTTCCATCCGTTGAGGCGTCGCCAATGCGCAAGCGCAGCGACAGATGGAAAGCGAGTCTATGCATGCATCGCGTTTGCAATCGCCCGAACAAAGGGGGTTTTCGCCTGCTGCTCGCACCTTCGATCGGCGGGCGGATTTCTAGAATTTCCGGGCGGCGGCATGCGTCCTCTTGTCATGACGCGCCGCTATACAAGCCATTCTTTTGCACACACCGATGACCTTTTTCAAGCTTCGCAACTGCGGCCTGCCGGCACTGGTGGCCGTGGCCTGCACGGCGTCCGCGTTCGCCGCCGACACTGCCGACGCCAACAAGGTCATCGAGAAATACCTGCAGGTGCAGACGGCGGGTTTGCCGGGCAAGGTGTCGATCAACATCGACGCACGCAGCACCTCCAACCTGCCCGCCTGCGATGCGCCCGAAGCCTTTCTGCCGCCGGGCGCGACGCCCTGGGGGCGCGTGTCGGTGGGCGTTCGCTGCCAGGCGGAGCGGCCGTGGACGCGCTTCGTGCAGGCGCACGTGGCGGTGGAAGGCAGCTATTTCGTGGCCGCGCGCGCCATCGATTCGGGCCGGCCGCTGGGCGCGGGCGACGTTACCGAGCGCACCGGCGACCTCACGAAGCTGCCGCGCTCGGTCATCACCAGCGCGGCCGAATTGGCTGGCGTGGTGACGGTCAACCGGGTGGCGCCGGGCGCGCCGCTGCGCAAGGAGCTGGTACGCGGCATTACCGTCATCCAGCAGGGGCAGGCGGTGAAGGTCGTGGCGCAGGGCCAGGGCTTTGTCGTCAGCACCGAGGGCAAGGCCATGACCGGGGCCGTCGTCGGCGCCGTGGTGCAGGCCAAGACCCGCGACGGGCGGCTGGTCAGCGGCGTGGCGGACGAAGAGGGACAGATCCAGCTCGCCCAGTAAGCAGCTTCGTGCACGCCCTGCCTAAAGTTCTTGCCCAAGCTGCCGATATACGGGTCAGCCCCTGAGGAATCACCTTGAAAATCGATCAACCCGCCCCTTCGGCCACGCCCCCTCATCGCCCGACGCCCGCGCCGGCCGCGGCTCCGGTGACCGGCGCCGATGCCGCCCAGCGCCCCAAGGAGGCGGCGCCGGCTTCCGCGCACGTTCATTCGCTGCCCAGCGCCACGGGCACTGCCAGCGATTTCGACGCGGCCCGCGTGGCGGCGATCCGCGAGGACATCCGCGCGGGGCGCTACCAGATCCGCCCCGAGCGCATCGCCGACGGCCTGCTGGCAAGCGTGCGCGACCTGCTGGACCCAGCTTCCGACCCCAAGCTCGACCCGAACAGCGGCAAGGGCGGCAGCGAATGAAACCCACCCTGCTGACCCACCTGCGCACCGAGACTGCCTGCATCGAGGAATTCCTGTCGGTACTGGACCGCGAGGCCCAGGCAATGTCGGACGGCGCGTTCACCGACCTGGCGGCCATTGCCGGCCAGAAAACCGTGCTGCTCGACCGCATGGCCGAGCTGGACACGCAGCGCGAAGCCCAGCAGGCGGCGCTGGGCTTCGAGCCCGGCCGCATGGGTGCCGATGCTGCCGCAGCAGCCGGCGGCCCAGACGCAGCGCAAGCCTGGGCGGCGCTGCTGGAGCTTGCCGGGCAGGCAAGAGGCCACAACCTGCGCAACGGCTCGTTGGTCTACGCACATCTCGATTTCACGCAACAGGCCCTGCACTTCCTGCAAGCCAGCGCGCAGCTGTTCTACGGACCGGACGGCGTGCGCAAGACACAGGCGGGCAGCGGCAACCGCCTCGCGGCGGGCTGATCGCCGTGCGGGTCGGGCTGCTGGTCATGCTGTGGCTGTGCGCCACCGCCCTGCATGGCGTGGCCAGCGCGGCGGACGGCGTGCTTGTCACCAACGTGGCGCCGGGCGTCCTGCCGGGCGACGCGGTCAACCTCGGCCAGCTGAACCAAGTGCCCGCGGTCCTGCGCGACGTGGAACGCATCGCTTACTCGGGCACGGCGATGGCCGTGGCCATGTCGGCTGCGTACGTGCCCACGCTCTACCCCGGCGAGAAGACAGTGGGCCTGGCCGTCGGCACCTACAAGGGCTACACGGCGACGAGCCTCGGCTTCAAGACCCTGTCGGACGACGGACAGATGGCCTGGGGCATGGCCATCGCCAACGCAGGCCGGGACTGGGGCTTCAACGCCGGCATCGGCTGGAAGCTGCCGCGCGCGGGCGACCGCTGAGGCGGCCCTTCCACCCTCACCACCACCAACACACGGAAGCCTTCGACATCATGAACAACGACACTCACGGCGGCTCGCGCCAGGTGGCCATGGTGGGTTGCGACGAGGCCCAGGCGCAGGCGTGGGGCCACAGGCTGGGCCTGATGGGCTGCACGCCGGTTCCCTTCGACAGCAGCGACGACTTTCTGCGCGCGGTAACGCGTACGCACGGCAGCCACTTCGACCTGCTGCTGGTCGTGCTGAAGGACGAGGGCGCGTGGCCGGTGCTGACGTCGATGTGCAAGGCGCTGCGCCTGCCGGTCTTCCTGGTTGCCAACGCACTGCAGCGCGATCTGCTGGCCGAGGTGCTGCTGGCGGCGGAGCCCGAAGCACAGGGCGCGAGCATCGACTTTGCAGTGCTGCCGGTCGACGACTTCGAGGTGGAGCTGCGCGTGCGCGAAGCGCTGCGACGCAACGAAACGCTGCTGCATCCGCCATCGGTGAATGCGCTGTTCGGCGACTACCAGTTCATCGGCAGCCGCAAGGTGGTGGTTCACAAGGGGCAGGACATCCGCCTGAAGCCGCGCGAGTTCGAACTGGCGCTGCTGCTGTTTCGCAATACCGGCCGGCTGCTGGAGCGCGACTGGCTGCTGGGCTCGCTATGGATGGACTCGCAGGTCGAGCGCAGGAGCCGGGTGCTCGACTGCTGCGTGGCGAACATCCGCCGAAAGCTGTCGCTGCACAAGGACAGCGAGTTCGTGCTGCACTCGGTGTACGGACGGGGCTACGAGCTTCGCCATGTGCCGGCCTCGCCGATTGCGGGCACCGTGGACGACTCGGGTTTTCCGGATACGTCGAACGAGCCGATCTGGCTGGGGGAAATCTCCCGGGCCTCCCAGGCCCGGGCGTAGGAACCTGTCAGGCCTGGGAGTCGTCCCCACGGTCCCCGCGGCGGCGCCGGGTCGTCCATTCGTCGACGAAATACCGGGCGTGGAACCGGGGCCGCTTGAAAATGTGACGATCGCCAGCCTCGAGGAACCGCCACCAATGGGCGGGTGCCTGGGCGACCTCTACCAACGCCAGCAGACCGTCGACCCGAGTATCGGCCGGCAACCTTAAGCCGAACTGAAGGCCGGAAAATAAGAACGCTGGCGTCATGGAAGATCGCGCCACCCGAGCAAGAATTGCGAATGCAACAACTGCAGATCGACTCGCACCAGGTCCACCTGTGGCACCTGTACGTCCCCGAACAGGACGACGACGCCACCTGCGAAGAAAAGGGCATGGCTCTGCTGGCGCCCGAAGAGCGCGAAAGGCACGGGCGCTTTCACTTCTCCCGGGACCGGCGCCGGTATCTCATGACGCGGGGGCTGATCCGTTCGCTTCTCTCCTGCTATGCGCCCATCGCTCCCAAGGACTGGCAATTCGAGAACAACGCTTATGGGCGCCCGCGGATCGCCAACGCACTGCCTCAGGCGCAGCGCCTTCGCTTCAATATTTCGCACAGCGCATCGCTCATCGTGGCGGCGCTGACGGTGGAGCGCGAAGTGGGCGTGGACGTCGAGCACACGGCAAGGAATGCCCCGCTGGAGATTGCGGAGAACTTCTTCTCCGCCAGGGAAGCGAAGGCACTCCAGCAGCTTCCGGCCGAGCTTCAGCCTTCACGCTTCTGGGATCTCTGGACGCTCAAGGAAAGCTATATCAAGGCGCGCGGAATGGGGCTGTCTCTGCCGCTGGACCGGTTTTCCTTCAGTTTCGATGGTGCCCACAGCGTGGCAATCGACTTCGAGGACGGCCTCGAAGATTCCGCGGCGCGATGGCAGTTCTGGCAGCTTCAGCCGGACAACGCGCATGCCGTGGCCCTCTGTCTTGAGCGAACTCAACCGCAAGACGTGCAAGTCTTGTGCTGGAAGGCAACGCCGCTGCTTGCGTCGTTCGGGGAATTTCAGGGCACGGTGACGCGCCGGTCAGCGGGCAGCTGACTACTCAGCGGCTGACTGACCGCGCTCCGCCTCGAATTCGGCCCGGTTCCACAGGCCGAAATACAGCACCTCCGACCACTGCAAGCCGAGCGGGTGTTCCGTGGCGCCAGTGCGGGTGCTGTCACAGTCATCGTCCAGCCGCAGCCCGAAAAAGGCGTCGAGCGGGGCGGCGCACTTCTGCGTGGTTGCCTGTTTCAGCTGTCGCCCCGCCTCAGCGATGTCGGCCGGCAGGGCATCGATGGCGGCGCCCACGCGCAGGCATCGCGCGATCTCCTGCTCCACGCAGGCTCGCAGCGCCGCCTCATCTGACTCGGACATGGTGTCGAGCTCGATCGTCTCCAACAGCAGGTAGCGGTCGCGATGGGCTTCGAGGAAGGCGATCGTCTCGTCGAGCCAGACCGGCAGATGCACCGATGCCGTGGACGCACTCGCTGGCTCAGCGGGGGCGGTTTCCGTCTGTGGCGAAACAAGCCGCTTGAGACGCCCGAGGAAAGACACCGGCTGCGCTGCAACGGCAGGCTGTGGCTCGGGCGCCGATGCTTGCGCCGCCAGGAGAGACCGCACGACGTCGATGAAACGCCGCACGCGCTCGAAGCCCGGGTCGAAGCTGCTGCTGATCGCATGGAGCCTGACCTTGTGCTCCGGCTCGTCGTCATCGAAGCCGTCCGACACCAGCGAGGCACACAACTGCGGATCGCCCGACATGAGAAGCCGGTACATGAACGGAACGTCGTACGGCCATTCGGACAGGCCCGAAATTGTTTCCGGGCGGTCGGCATATGAGCCGGGCCGATTGCTGACGCTGTAGAGATAGGAACGGTTGGCCATCTGGAACTCCCTGATTCGCGCGCCATTGTTCGAGCGCTACTGCCCGATTCTAGGAGGCGGGCCCGGTTGAATGACTATTCACAGGAAATCGCAAATTAAGAAAAAACTTCAACAAAATCAATGATGCACCAATATGTGGCATCACGTTTTTATCGCTACTGATATCAAAATAGTGATTCAGAAAAATAACTACATTGAAAAAATAAAGCGACTGTGATAACCATTTAATTCATTAGTATTTTAATATTACTATTCATTAACAATATCCAATATAGAATTTAAATCAATTCAACACAATGGCTCCAAAATGCAACACGACTAGTTGCAAATGCCTGACTTCCTCCTAAGATTTATTTAGAAATAATGATTTCCAAGTGTTTCTTAAAGTGGAATGGCCTCACGACCATTCAGTAGTTTTCCAACGGATGGATGGGGCTCATGAACACAACTTATCGCTCGCTCTGGAACGAATCCCTTGGCGCCTGGGTAGCGGCGTCGGAAAACACTCGCGCCTGCGGCAAGCGCAGCGGTAGTCGTGCCGCGCTTACATTGCCCCCGTCGGGGCGCCTGCGCGCGGGGCTCATGACCGCGCTGCTGGCGATGGGCGGGGCCGGATGGTCCTCGCTGGCGCAGGCGCAGTCGGTCGACTGCTCGGCATCACCCTTCAACGCGTACAACAGCACCGCCTCGTGCATGGGCCTCAGCTCCCAGGCTTCGGGGATCGGGGCCACGGCGCTTGGTTCTCTCTCGCAAGCCCAACAACTCGGCGGGCTCGCAGTGGGGTACAACGCCCTCAGTTCTGCACAGAATTCCATTTCTCTGGGTTTTCAGGCCTACACCACGGGCGTCAATTCCATCTATCTGGGCGCCCGCACCGGGGCCACCACGGGCGCCTTGGGCGGGGGCTCCATCGGAATCGGCACGGACGTGACCGCGAGTGGCGGCAATGCCATCGCCGTTGGCAGTCAGGCCCTCACCAGCGGGGACAACGCAACCTCCATCGGCGTTACCGCGAGGGCAACCGGGTTGCGCAGCCTCGCCCTTGGATTCCAGGCAAATGCCGCCGCATTGGATTCCGTTGCCCAGGGCAACACCGCAACCGCAGGCGCCCAGAACGCCATCGCTGTCGGCTTCCAGTCGATCGCGTCCCAGCTGAACTCTGTTTACATCGGCTCGCGTACCGTCGCGGGAACGGGGGCCACCGCGGTTGGCGCCATTGCCATCGGCACGGATGTGACGGCGTCCCAGCTCAACGCCTCAGCCATAGGCTTCCAGAGCAAGGCGACCGGGCAAAGCGCGGTGGCTGTCGGGCCGACTGCGGTCGCTTCGGGCACCTCTGCAATGGCGCTGGGGACGGGCACGCTCGCAAACAACGTCAATGCTGTCGCGCTCGGCGCTTCCGCCAATGCCACCGCGGCCGGCGCCAGCGCCCTGGGCACCTTTGCCAATGCTTCGGGCGCGAACTCCACAGCGGTCGGTGTCAGCTCGACGGCCAGCGGCTTGCGCGGGCTCGCTGGCGGCTGGGGGAGCAACGCCGTAGGCGCCGATGCCGCAGCCATCGGCACGTCGGCCAATGCGGCAGGAACAAGCTCGGCAGCGCTCGGCAACCTCGCCAATGCTTCGGCGGATTTCTCGCTGGCCATGGGCAATCAAGCCCTCTCGAGCGGAGTCGGCTCGGTCGCGGCGGGGTCGGGAGCCAACGCCGCGGCCGACGGGACCGTGGCGATGGGCAACAACGCTGCTGCAACCGTCACGCGCGCAACCGCACTGGGATTCGGCTCGGCTGCGAGCGGCCAGAACGCCACCGCAGTGGGTTCGCTCGCCAATGCATCCGCGGCGCAGGCGGTCGCGATCGGCAACAGCGCCAAGGCCTCTGCAGCCAATGCAATCGCAATGGGCACCAGCACCGTCGCCGACTCCGCAGATGCAGTCGCGATCGGCAACAGTTCCAGGGCCACCGGTGGCAAGGCGGTGGCCATCGGCTCGGGCAACGTCGCCAGCGGCAATGGCGCCGTTGCAATCGGCGACCCGAACACCGCAACCGGTGACGGCGCGATCGCGAATGGCCTGGACAACACCGCCACCGGCAACGGCTCCGTGGCCATGGGCAACACCAACAAGGTCGGCGGCGGCGGCCAGGACGTGAGCGTGCCCGGCACGGCGGCGCAGGGCGCGGTCGGCATCGGCTACCAGAACACCGTGGTCGGCCAGGGCAGCGTGGCCATCGGCAGCACCAGCAAGGCGCTGGCTGCGGGCGCGGTAGCGTTCGGCGACACGGCGGTGGCGAACAACGCTCGCGACGTGGCGCTGGGCTCGGGTTCAGTGACGGCGACAGCGGTGGGAACCGCTGGCATCACGATCAACGGCACGCCTTACACCTTCCAGGGCACCACGCCAACGAGCACGGTCAGCGTCGGCTCGGCAGGCGCCGAACGCACGATCACCAACGTGGCGGCCGGCAGGATTTCCGGCACCTCGACCGATGCCATCAACGGCTCGCAGCTGTCCGCCACCAACTCGGCGATCGCCGACGTGGCAACGACGGCGGGCAAGGGGTGGAACCTGAGCGCCAACGGCGGGGCGCCGCAAAATATTGCGCCGGGCGGGACCGCGGACTTCGCCAACGGCAGCAACACGACCGTCACGCGCACGGGCAACCAGATCAGGGTCGATGTGGTGGCGGATCCGACCTTCAATTCCGTGACCACCGGCAACACGAAGATCGACAACAACGGCCTGACCATCGTGGGCGGTCCGAGCGTGACGCTGACCGGCATCGACGCCGGCAGCAAGGTGATCACCAATGTGGCTCCCGGCGTGGCAGGTACCGATGCCGTGAATATCGACCAGCTGACCACCACGGTGGCCGGCAGCAAGACCAGGTACTACCAGGTCAACTCCACAGGCGGGGGCAACGAAGCCAACGACGGCGCTACCGGCGCCGATGCCATCGCATCGGGCAAGAACGCAACGGCCGCAGGTGCCTCGAGCGTGGCCATGGGTTTGGGCGCCACGGCCGGCACCGCCAACAGCGTGGCACTGGGCGCGGGCTCGGTCACGGCAACGGCAGTGGCGACGCCGAGCACGACGATCAACGGCACGGTCTACAACTTCCAGGGCATTGCACCGGTGGGCACTGTCAGCGTCGGCACGTTCGGCGGCGAGCGCACGATCACCAACGTGGCGGCCGGCCGGATCTCCGGCAGCTCGACCGATGCGATCAACGGCTCGCAGTTGTCCGCAACCAATCAGTCGATCGAGGACCTCAGCACCACCGTCACTGCCAACAAGATCAGGTACTTCAGCGTCCAATCCACCGGTGGCGGCAATGAAGACAACCTCGGCGCGCAGGCTGCCGACGCTGTCGCCGTGGGCAAGGACGCCAACTCGACCGTCAACGGCGGGGTCGCCCTCGGCGCGGGTTCCGTCTCCGACCGCGCGATCGCAGGCAGCACAGGCAACATTCCCGCAGGCAGTTCGCTGATCCCCTTCAACACGACCGACCGCACGCTGCTTGGCGCCCTCTCGGTCGGCAGTGCCACCACCTACCGCCAGATCACCAACGTGGCGGACGGCACCCAGGCGCAGGACGCCGTCACGGTGCGCCAGCTCAGCGGCGCGCTGCAGTCGTTCGCGGTCACGCCCATCCAGTACTTCCACGCCAACTCCACCGCGGCCGACTCGCTGGCCATCGGCGCGGAGTCGGTGGCGGTCGGCCCGCAGACCGTGGTCAACGGCAACAACGGCGTGGGCATCGGCAATGGCGCCATCGTGCAGCAGAGCGCACCGGGCGGCATTGCAATCGGCCAGGGTGCGACCTCGCACCTGGCCGACTCCATCGCGCTGGGCACGCAGTCGTCGGCCGCCGCGGTGCAGGGCGTGGCGCTGGGTGCGGGCACCAGCGTGACGCAGGCCGGCGGCGTGGCGCTGGGGGCTGGCTCGGTAGCTTCGACTGCTGCAGGCGTGGCGGGCTATGTGCCGCCCACCGCCACAGATGCGCAGCGCATTGCCATCGGCGCGACCACCAGCACGCTGGCGGCCGTGTCGGTGGGCGATGCGGCCAACGGCCAGTTCCGGCAGATCACCGGCGTGGCCGCGGGCACGGCCGACAGCGACGCGGTCAACGTCTCGCAACTGCGGGGCGTGCAAGGCCAGGTGGCAGTGATCGACCAGTCGACGGTCAAGTACGACACCAACGCGGACGGTACGACCAACTACAACAGCGTGACCATGGGCGGCAGCAATGCCACCGGCCCCGTCACCGTGCACAACGTGGCGCCGGGCGTGGCGGGCACCGACGCGGTCAACGTCAATCAGCTCAATGCGGTCAGCGGCGGCCTGAACAACCGCATCAACGCCCTCAGCGACCGCCTCGACGGAGTCGAGAAGAACGCCTATGCAGGCGTTGCCGCGGCCATGGCGCTGCAGATGCCCGGAAGCTACGTTCCGGGCAAGACGGTCATGCGCATCGGCGCGGGCTCCTTCAAGGGCCAGAGCGCGGTGGGCGTCAGTTTCCGGCGCACATCCGAGAACAATGCCTGGAGCATCACCGGCGGCGTGGCCACCAGCCGTGCCGGCGTGGGCGCCACCGTGGGCGCGGAATGGGTCTTCAACTGATCGCCGTACGAATGAACTGGACGAACTCCATCATGAACAAGCTTCTTCAAGCCAAGACCCCTTTCACTGTTCTCTGCCTCGCGGCACTGCTGGCCGGCGGCTGCGCCAGCCCGAGCTACACCATCACGCCGGAGATGCAGGCCCGGGCCGCTGCGGAGAACCCGCCCCCACCGAAGGACGACGACTTTCCCGCACTGAACTCGGCCAAATGGCAGCAGGGCGCGTTCCCGAGCATCGAGGCCCTGCGCAACATGCGCACCGGCCTGGGCAAGGACCAGGTGCGCGAGCTGCTGAGCTTTCCGCACTTCAGCGAAGGGCTGGGCGGCGTGCGCGAATGGAACTACATCTTTCACTTCCGCACGGGCGCGGGCCCGGAGTACATCACCTGCCAGTACATGGTTCGCTTCAATGCAGACGTGCTGACCAACGGGATGTATTGGAAGGGGCCGGGCTGCGCGGATGTGCTCAGGCCACCCGTGGTGACGAGATCTGCCGCGGCCGCTCAGCCGGCGGTTGCTCCTGCGAAGACGACGCTCGGCGCCGACGGCCTCTTCCGCTTCGACGGCCGCTCGCTGGCCGACTTGCTGCCTGAAGGGCGACGCAAGCTGGACGCACTGGCAAGCGACATCAAGGGCAGCGTCAAGTCAGTGGACACGATCAGGGTCACTGGCCACACCGACCGGCTCGGCAGCAGCACCTACAACCAGGCACTCTCGCTGGCGCGCGCCAACACCGTACGCGACTACCTCGTGCAGGCCGGCGTGTCCGCGCAGAACATGCAGGTGCAGGGCAAGGGCGAATCGGAACCGAAGGTGCAATGCGCGCAGACACGGCGGGCAGAACTGATCGACTGTCTTGCTCCGAACCGCCGCGTCGAGATCGAGGTCTTCGCGCAGCGATGAACTCTTCGGCGGGCCTCGCTTACTCATTCATCAATACGAAGGAGGTATAAAAAAGCATCTTGAATGAGTATTTCCAGATATGGATTTGTCTCCCTAGGATGCGCCCACAACTATCAGAAGACGAGACATATGAAGAGGATCACCACTCTGGCTTTTCTATGGGCCGCCGGCTTGCAATGCACCATGGGCGCTGCGTTTGCACAGAACGGGCCCTGGCCCCAACGAGCCATCAAGATCGTGACGCCAACGCCACCCGGCGTGGGCTCCGACATCTTCGCGCGCAGCTATGCCGACCAGCTCTCGCGATTGCTGAAGGTGCCCGTGATCGTGGAGAACAAACCGGGCGCACTGTCGACCATCGGCACGGACGCAGTGGCCAAGGCAACACCCGACGGCTACACGGTGCTGTTCTCGACGAGCAACCCGTTCACCATGACACCGTTCCTTCTCTCGAAGCTTCCCTACAACCCGAAGGAAGACCTTGTGCCGGTGACGCAGGCGCTCAAGGGCGGCTCCTTCATCGTGGCGAACAACGCAGTGCCCGCGCGCAACACGGAAGAACTGGTCGCACTGGCCAAGCGCCAGCCGGGTCATGTGAGCTTCGCGTCTTACGGCTCCGGCAGCACATCGCACCTTGGCTTTGAACTGCTGCAGGAAGCGGCGTCCATCGAGATGCTGCACGTTCCCTACAAGCAGGGTGCCATGCCCGATGTGATCGGCGGGCAGGTAATGCTGGGCTTCGAGCCTCCAATCTCGGCGTTGCCGAACATCAAGGCGGGCCGGGTGAAGGCCCTGGCCTATACCGGCAGCCAGCGCAGCGCGGCACTGCCCGACGTGCCGACCGTAGCCGAGCGCTATCCCGGCTACGACGTGTCGACCTGGCTCGGCTTCTGGGTGCCCGCACGCACGCCCGATGCCATCGTCGAACAGTTGAACCGGGCGATCACCACCGTGACGCGTTCGCCGGAGATGGCGCGGCAGATCGCCGATGCCGGGCTGGAGCCGATGACGACCAATTCCGCCGACACCCGCGCCATCATCGAACGCGAGGCCCAGACCATGGGCCGGCTGATCAAGGCCAAGGGCATCCGCATCGACTGACGATGCCCCGGCGCGGCTGAACAAACGCCGCTCCCCATTCTTCTTCTGAGGTTTTCACGCCGCGGTGCTTGCAGCGCAAGCACCGCGCGCCAACACGCGCCATTTCTGCACGCCATTTCTACAACGAGGAGACACGCATGAAGACAACAACCACCCTACCCTTTCGCCGCCGGCTGCCGCACACCATTGCGGGCGCACTCTGTATCGCCGCCAGCGCCGGCGCGACAGCGCAATCGAGCGTCCAGCTCTTCGGCACGCTGGACATGAACCTCACGTACACGAAAAGCGACGGGCGCTCCGTCAAATCGATGGACCAGGGAGGCAACATCTTCCCCAGCCGGCTCGGCTTTCGCGGCACGGAGGACCTGGGCGGCGGGCTGGCCGCGAGCTTCTGGCTGGAAATGGCACTGCTGCCCGACACGGGCGAGGTTCAGGGCGTCGGCTTCCACCGGCGCTCGACGGTGAGCCTGTCGCACAACAGCTTCGGCGAGTTGCGGCTCGGGCGCGACTACACGCCCACGTTCTGGAACATCTCGCAGTTCTCGCCCTTCGGCACCGTGGGCGTCGGCGGCTCGGCCAACATCGTCGAAGGCTGGCCCTTCGGCCTGGGCGGTGCGCGCACGCTGGCGCGGGCCAACAACTCCGTGGGCTACTTCCTGCCCAAGGGCCTGGGCGGCTTCTACGGCCAGGCGATGTACGCCCTGCCCGAAGGCGAGGACGGTGCCCGCTACCGCGGCGGGCGGCTGGGCTGGACCAACGGCACCGTCGATGTCGCGGCCGCCTACGGCGTGACACCGGTCGGCCCCAACGACTACAGCGTGGCGAGCCTGGGCGGCACCTACGACTTCGGGCTCGCAAAGCTCTACGCGAACTACTACCGGCAAAAGACCGAGGGCGACAGGCAGGTCAACGTGATGCTGGGCCTGAGCGTGCCGGTCGGCCCGGGCGTGATCAAGGCCTCGGTGGCACGCTCCAACCGCTCCGGGCCGGGCCTCGACAGCGACGACGCGACGCAATATGCCGTCGGCTACGTGCACTACCTCAGCAAGCGCACCGCGCTGTACGGCACCTACTCGCTCGTCCGCAATCGTGGCAATGCGGCCTACACCGTTGCCGACTCGGCGCCGGCCACCACGCCGGGACGCGCAGCGCGCGGGTTGCAGTTGGGCATTTCGCACAACTTCTGATTGGGTCAGTTGCAAGAAAAAAGCCGCAGTGAAAAATCACTGCGGCTTTTGATAGTGGCTTTGCCAGCAGAAGAGTGAAAAGCCAGAAGGCCTTTAGCAATCAACCGCTTGCAAGCGTATTTGGAGGAGAGGGAGGGATTCGAACCCTCGGTACTATCGCTAGTACGCCTGATTTCGAGTCAGGTACATTCGACCACTCTGCCACCTCTCCGGTGCTGTCGAGCCTACGATTCTAGCAGACAAAAATGGGGCTTTTTAAGCCCCTGCGATCAACCGCGCAGAACTTCGAGCCCGCCGAGGTACGGACGCAACGCCGCAGGCACGTTGATCGAGCCGTCTTCGTTCTGGTGGTTTTCCAGCACGGCCACCAGCGTGCGGCCGACCGCGAGGCCGGAGCCGTTGAGCGTGTGCACGAGTTCGTTCTTGCCCTGCGCGTTCTTGAAACGTGCCTGCAGGCGGCGCGCCTGGAAGGCCTCGCAGTTCGAGACGGAGCTGATCTCGCGGTAGGTGTCCTGCGCCGGCAGCCAGACTTCGAGGTCGTAGGTCTTGCCGGCGGTAAAGCCCATGTCGCCGGTGCACAGCAGCACGACGCGGTACGGCAGTTCCAGCGCCTGCAGCACGGCCTCGGCGTGGCCGGTCATCTGCTCGAGTGCGTCGTAGCTCTTCTCGGGGTGCACGATCTGCACCATCTCGACCTTGTCGAACTGGTGCTGGCGGATCATGCCGCGCGTGTCGCGGCCCGCGCTGCCAGCTTCGGAGCGGAAGCACGGCGTGTGGGCCGTGAGCTTGATCGGCAATTGCGACTCGGCCACCACCTCGTCGCGCACGAAGTTGGTCAGCGGCACTTCGCTGGTGGGAATGAGGTACAGCGCCGAATGGTCGGGCGCGGGTTCGCCGTCCTGGCCGCCCTTTTTCGCGGCGAACAGGTCGCCTTCGAACTTGGGCAGCTGGCCGGTGCCGCTGAGCGTGGCGGCATTGACGATGTAGGGCACGTAGCACTCGCTGTAGCCGTGCTTCTCGGTCTGGATATCGAGCATGAACTGCGCGAGCGCGCGGTGCAGGCGGGCAATCGGGCCCTTCATGACGGTGAAGCGCGAGCCCGCGAGCTTGGCGCCCATCTCGAAGTCGAGGCCCAGCGGCGCGCCCAGGTCGACGTGGTCCTTCGGCGCGAAGGCCAGCGGCGTGGCATTGGCGCCGGCGCCGCCTTGCGGGCTCCAGCGGCGCATTTCGACGTTGCCTGTCTCGTCCTCGCCGACCGGCACGCTGGCGTGCGGCAGGTTGGGCACGGCGAGCAGCAGCGCGTGCAACTCAGGCTGGATTTCTTCGAGGCGCTTCGATTGCGACTCTTGCTCGGCCTTCAGCGCATTGACCTCGGCCATCAGCGCGTCGACCGACTCGCCCTTGGCCTTGAGCGGGCCGATCTGCTTGTTCAGCGTATTGCGGCGCGCCTGGATTTCCTCGGTGCGGGTTTGCAGCGTCTTGCGTTCGGCCTCGAGCGCGGTGAACGCCGACACGTCGAGGTACGGCTGGTTCTTCTTGCGTTTTTCGAGGCCGGCCACAGCGGAGGCCAAGTCTTTGCGGAGCAGGGTGATGTCAAGCATGGGGTGATTTTAGGTGGGCGTAGCATCGCGGTCCCACTGACCCACCTCGAAGGGAAAAACGATGGAAGCCTATCTGACATTCAACGGCAATGCCGCCGAAGCACTCGCGTTCTACGCCAAGGCACTGGACGGCAAGGTCGTCTTCAGCATGACCTTCGGCGAAAGCCCTGCAGGCGCCCAGACGCCGGCCTCGTACAAGGACAAGATCATGCACGCCACGCTCGAGGCACGCGGCCACAAGCTGATGGCCTCGGATGCCCCACCCGAGTGGCCCTTCGAGGGCTACAAGGGCTTTTCGCTATCGGTGCAGGCCGATAACATCGACGAGGGCAAGAAGCTGTTCGACGCGCTGGCCGAAGGCGGCAAAGTAACGATGCCCTATGGCCCACAGTTCTGGGCCACGGGCTTCGGCATGCTCACCGACAAGTTCGGCGTCGCCTGGATGGTCAACTGCGAAAAGTAAGAACCGATCAGGCGACCGTCGCAGGATCGACGTTCGCCCCGCAGACGATCAGGCACACCTTTTCGCCTTCGCGCGGCACGTAGGCGCCGGTCTGCAGTGCGGCCAGCGGCAGCGCTGCGGCCGGCTCCACCGCCAGCTTCAGCTCTTTCCAGAGCCACTGCTGGGCCGCGCGAATGGATTCGTCGGACAGCAGCAGTGCGTCTTGCACCTGCTGCTGCGTGATCTCCCAGGAAATGGCACCGATGCGGCGTGCGCCGAGCGAATCGGCCGCGATGCCGCTCACTTCCACATCGACCGGTTCGCCGGCTTCGCGGGCGCGGAACAGCGTGGGCGCCTTCTCGGGTTCGAGCGCCACCACGCGGGCGCGCTTCTCGAACCAGCCGGCGAGGCCGCCGATCAGGCCGCCACCGCCCACGCTCACGAGCACCGAATCGGGCAGACCGCCCTGCTGCTCGATCTCGCGGCCAAGCGTGCCGGCGCCGGCCACCACTTCGGGCTGGTCGTAGGCATGCGTGAGCAAGGCGCCGGATTCCTTCTGGCGCGTCAGGCAGGCGGCTAGCGCGTCGGGATACAGCTCGCCGACCACGACCACTTCCGCCCCCAGCGCCCGCAGGCGCGCGCGCTTGGCTTCGGGCGACACGCCCGGCAGGAACACCTGGCAAGGCACGCCCAGCGCGCGCGCAGCGGCCGCCGTGGCAATGCCCGCATTGCCGCCGGAAGCCACGACCACGCCGCTTTGCGGAATGTCGTTGGCCAGCAGCCGGTTCATCATGCCGCGCGCCTTGAAGCTGCCGCTGACCTGCATGTGCTCGAGCTTGAGCCAGACCTCCGCGCCTGGCACCGCGATGCCGAAGGCACTTGCCGGCAGCTTCCACAGCGGGGTTTCGCGCAGGAAATGGCCGGCGCGTTCGCTCAGCCTTCGGGCGGCGCTGTCTATTTCAGAGCGCCAGTCGGTTGTTTTCGTGTCGTTCAAGAGATGTGTCCTGGAGGCGGAATGTCGTCGAGCTTGAGGCCCTTGGGGAGCGGAAACTTGATGGTTTCCTCGATGCCGTCCATCTTGCGGACCGACACCGCGCCGAACGCGCGCACGCGATCGATCACCTCGCGCACCAGCACTTCGGGGGCCGAAGCACCGGCCGTGAGGCCGATGCGCGTCTTGCCCTCGAACCACTCGGGCTTGAGTTCTTCGGCCGAATCGACCATGTAGCTCTCGGTGCCCAGCCGCTGCGCCAGCTCGCGCAGCCGGTTGCTGTTGGAGCTGGTGGGGCTGCCGACCACGATCACGAGGTCGACCTGCGGGCTCATGATCTTCACCGCGTCCTGGCGGTTCTGGGTGGCGTAGCAGATGTCCTGCTGCTTAGGCTCGCGCACTTCCGGGAAGCGCGCGCGCACCGCGGCGGCGATCTCGGCGGCGTCGTCCACGCTCAGCGTGGTCTGGGTGACTACCGCCAGCTTGGAGGTCTGCGCCGGCGAAACCTTCGCCACGTCACCCACGTCCTCTACAAGGTGGATGCCGCTCGAAAGCTGCCCCATCGTGCCCTCGACCTCGGGGTGACCCTTGTGGCCGATCATGATGAACTCGTAGCCCTCTTTCGCGAGCTTGGCCACCTCGACGTGCACCTTGGTCACCAGCGGGCATGTGGCATCGAAGATCTCGAAGCCGCGGTCGCGCGCCTCCTGCTCCACGGCCTTGCTCACGCCGTGCGCGCTGAACACCAGCGTGGCGCCGGGAGGCACGTCGGACAGTTCCTCGATGAAGATCGCACCCTTGGCCTTGAGCTCGTTCACCACGTAGGTGTTGTGCACGATCTCGTGACGCACGTAGATCGGCGCGCCAAACTTGGCGATGGCACGCTCGACGATCTCGATGGCGCGGTCGACACCCGCGCAGAAGCCGCGCGGCTCGGCCAGGATGACTTCTGATATCTCGGAGTTCATAGCACCCCGATCAGCTTCACTTCGAAGGTGACGGGCTGGCCGGCCAGCGGATGGTTGAAGTCGAAGCGCACACCGGTCTCGTTCGACTCGATCACCGCGCCGGCGTAGCTGCCGGTGCCGTCGGGCGTGGGGAACTGCACGACGTCGCCAACGGCGTACTGCTCGTCGGGGTCGCCCATCTGCGCGAGCAGCTTCCTGGCCACCCACTGCTGCATGTCGGGGTTGCGGTCGCCGAAAGCCTCGCCGGCGGGCAGCTCGAAGGTGGCGTGCGTGCCCTCTTCCAGGCCCATCAGGCGCTGCTCCATGGCAGGAGAAAGCTCGCCGGTGCCGAGTGACAGGGTCGCGGGTTTGTCGGTAAAAGTATTGATGATGTCGCCCGCCGGGCCGGCCAGCCGGTAGTGCAGGGTCAGAAAGGAGCCGGAAGTCACGACTTGGGACATGGGGGCAGCGGAGGTGGGCAAAGACAAGGTGGGTGTCCCGATAAACTGGGCCTCATTTTAAGGACCGGGGCTTCCACCCGGCTCCGCCAAGGTTTCACCCCAGGGTTTCATGTCATTCAAGGATCTCCCCCTAGACGCCCGTCCCCGCGAAAAACTCATCTCGCGGGGAGCGTCCGCGCTGGCCGATGCCGAGCTGCTGGCCCTGCTGCTGCGCACCGGTGTGGCGGGCAAGAACGTGCTGCAGCTGGCGCAGCAACTGCTCGAACGCTTCGGCGGGCTCTCGGGGCTGCTGCACACCGGCGCCGAAGACCTCAAGGCCGTCAAGGGCATGGGCGGCAGCGCCAAGCGCTCCGAGCTGATCGCAGTGCTCGAGCTGGCACGTCGCGCCATGGGCGAAAAGCTCAAGGAACGCGCCGTGTTCGACTCGCCCGACGCGGTCAAGCAATACTTGCAGCTGCACATCGGCTCATGCCCCTATGAAGTGTTCGCGGTGGTGTTCCTCGACGTGCAGCACCGCATGATCGCGCTGGAGGAAATGTTCCGCGGCACGCTCACGCAAACCAGCGTGTATCCGCGCGAGGTCGTCACGCGCGCCATCCATCACCAGGCCGCGGCCGTGGTGCTGGCGCACAACCATCCATTATGTTGATTTCGAGGGTGTCAACACGGGGGAGCCTGTGACCCCCGTATTCGTCTATTTACGTATTGAAACCAGCTTTGGCTTGGCATTTCGGCGCAGGTCGGCGAGTTCGCG